>NZ_JAATUR010000036.1 GCF_011881725.1 Escherichia coli
AGATAATTGATGTCAGATTTTGATGGTTCCCTATATTTATAAAGAAAAGACGCTTGACAGTAGCTCCATTGGTGCTACCATTCCACCAACGAAAGCTTACCAATAATGGGTTTAATATGAGGTTAATAAACAACTACACCCCCCCCAAATCACAAGATTTGCATCAATTCAAAGAAATGCTTGGGTATACAGGGAATCAAATGGCAGAACTAGCCGGGATCAGCAGCGATAGCCAGTGGAGAAAATATATAAACAAAGAAAATAACAGATCTATGTCATTGCACATACTTTTTTTCATGGCTGCCCAAACTTCTCTCGGTAGCAATGAAATAAACACCATACTTAACAAAATGCGAGAAATAGGCGCCACATTTGATAGTTAAATTTTAAATGGAAGTAAAACAACAATGTTTGATTTGTTAACATATTATTTCTATATAATTTTTCAAAAAAAGAAAGCAAAGAAAGCAAGACATATATTTAATTATACCCTAATCTCAAAAAGAAAAAAATTAATCACATTAAAAAAAACAGGAGTTAAAGTAAGTGAAGACTCAACAATAACAGCTCCATTTTATTTTGAGAATGGCAATATAATTATTGATAAAAATGTCTTCATTAACGCAAATTGTGTTTTTCTCGATGCAAAAACAATAGATATTGGATGTAACTCTGCCATTGGTCCCAACGTTGTATTAACAACTGTCACGCATCCACTAACACCAAGCAAACGTCCCAAAGAAACAATTTGCGCTCCAATAAAAATAGGCCGTAATGTTTGGATTGGGGCAAATACAACTGTGCTACCAGGTGTAAAAATAGGAGACAATAGTGTTATAGCTGCAAATAGCGTTGTAAATACTGATGTTCCTGCTAATACAATGTATGCAGGCTCTCCTGCAACCCTAAAAAAATATTTAAAGGGAAAAGATTATAAGAGGATAGTTGCTCATGATTGACAAATTAATATTTACAGTTACACCAATATTTTCAATACCACCTCGTGGCGCAGCAGCTGTTGAAACTTGGATATATCAAGTCGCAAAGAGAACAAGAATACCAAATCGTATAGCATGCATTCGAGAGGATGGTTTCTCAGAAAAAGATATTGTTAATGAGCGATGTTCTATCCATAGAATAGGGTTTAGCCGTCTTTATAAACGGATATTTCAAAAATGGAGCAGAATAGATCCTATTCCATATTCACAAAGAGTGTTAAACATTGCTAAAGATTTCAATATCACAAACGATAGCATTATTATTGTTCATAACAGCATGAAACTTTATCGTCAAATTAGAGAGAAAGCTCCTGACGCAAAAATGATAATGCATATGCATAATGCCTTTACACCGAAAGGGCTAGATAGCAATGTGAAAATGCTTGTTCCAAGTCAGTATTTAAAGGATTTTTATGAAAAACATCTTCCTGACGCTGAAATTTGTATAGTTCCTAATGGTACAGAACTACACAATCTAGATAAAGAACTACCCCCGCTAACAAAACAAGATTTAGGTATTCCCTCTGAGAAAAAAGTTATCTTTTATGCGGGAAGGATCTCCCCTGAAAAAGGGACTGTTTTACTATTACAAGCGTTTAAAAAATTGATAAAATCATGTGACAATATAGAACTTGTAGTTGTTGGTGACTACAATAATAAAGATAAAGGAGAAAAAGCTGCATATCAAAAACAAGTAAGGGAACTTGCTGGAACTATTGGTTCGCGCTGTCATCTTGTTGGCGGGGTAAAACCAGATGATATGTACCGTTACTATCCTATAGCCGATCTAGTTGTAATCCCATCTCAGTTTCAAGAACCGTTCTGCATGGTTGCTATAGAAGCTATGGGGGCAGGAAGACCCGTTTTAGTTAGCACTCGAGGTGGAATGGTTGAATTTGTAAAAAATAACCATACAGGATTTCATATAAATGAACCAATGTTGCCAGAAAGTTTAGCTAGTGATATATATGAAACATTACATTCCGAAAAATTAGAACAAATTGCAAATAACGGAAAAAAATATGTATTAGAGAACTATTTATGGTGGCAAGTTACCCATAAATTTGAAAATGTTCTAGAAAATTGGTTTAGATAATAAAACAAGCCACTGTAAAACAGTCCTGTCAACAGTGGCTTATTAATATAAATCAAACTGGTGTTTCAGGGACTTTCATTTGAATGATATCATCTTCATTTAACCTATTTACAAGAACTCTGTATTTTTTCCATTCATTTAATAAAACTTTCTCTTCATCTGTTGCAATACATAAATCAACAGCATCTTGTAAGATCGCTATCTTTACGCTTGCGTATTTTAACAACTCATCTTTCTTTGAGTTTGCATAGCTTATCTGTGCTTGACGCTTCGCTTCATCGTCCGTAACCCATTGATTTCCACTCCACTTCTGATACTCATCATCAGGGGGAATGCACGTAACATCCTCAGGCAAAGCGCCTAATTTAGATATAGTTTTGGCGTCACCTGTTTCAGTGTGATAAACAGTTTTTCCTCTATGGTCCTCTATTAAATTCCATAAGTTTCTGGTTGTGTCGAATATAGCGGCAAAACCAGCTGGAATCTCAGGAGGAGCAATATCTGTGCTGTTTGCCGGAAGCCCTGTATGTGGTGGAATATAGGCATCACTTTCTCCAATAAATTCATTTGAACCATCGAGATAATTAAATACGCGAATGGTTTGTGCTTCAGCACTCATTCTGAAAGTCATGTTCACCTCTACTTAATGTCAGAGACAGAATTATTGTTTATTGGTTGTATGGGAATGAGCACCAATGGTGATATTCCTTCCGTGGCTGTGTGCGCCAATGGTAACGTTACCTACGGGTTTTACCGGATTAATCTGGTGTATATGTGCTCCCGGGCGAGAGCGATTATTAGTCAGCACGTCATCAACCTGATGTTCAGGGTTAATACATACCTGCCCTGACCGTAAGCAATACGTACGGTAATCGCCACATCCAATATATTTAATATCAGCATAACGACAACCAGATTTACCGGGGCAGTATGCACATGTGTTAAATACCGCCCACTGGCGGGAATATGCATATTCCCAGTTAATTGATTCTGTTTTTTTATTAAAATTATCCCATGCCAGCTTCATCTGCCGGGTAACACTTTCAAACGGCACCTGACCACATCCGGCCCCCATTGCAGGTAATACCACCGTTTTTATTTTCCTGTCTGTCGTTGCATTTTTATTGTGCTGAAAGATGGCAAGCAGAGCGGCCCACGTGGCGTTATATACAGCGTCTGTTCCGTCAATGGTCAGCGGAACGCGCATTGTTGGCGCATGTACCAGCCAGGGATGGTTGTTATCCCCCGTTTCAATAACAAATGCAGTGCCTACAGGCTGCTCACCAAGATATTCACGAAGAATATGATTCTGAACACGTGTCTGTAACTGAGTACCAAAGAATGCAGTAATGGCAGCGTCAACGCCGCCATCCATTAGCCCGAAACTGTTTGCTGCACTGACCATGCAGTCAAATTCTCTGATTGTTTCAAATGGTTGACCGACAATATTCACATTATCTGCATTTGCAAATACCCGCTTAAATGCCTCAGCCATTTCAGGTACTGGTGCTGAAAGAATTAAATTAATCATGCAAGTCTCACAATATAGTTATATGCAATGTTTTTTACGGTGTTTTCCGCATTACCAGTAGCGTTAACCGTGATGGTATGTCCGTGCGCACCCAATGCCAAAGTGTGTGCATGGGCACCAATACCTACGGTGTGGTTATGCTGACCAATATCGACAGTATGGGCATGTGCTCCGGCAGAGCTTGACACCTGGTTGGTTCCTGATACCTGTACGCGTTGTTTACCCCCGATGGAGTCACCACCATAGCGACCACCGACAGTGTGCGTATGCGCTCCTGTATTGTTTGTTGTTTTTGTGCCGTGGTTAAACGTGCTGACTGTTTTTGTCCCGTAATCAAACGAACTGGTTGTTTTCGTTCCCAAATCAGTACTTGATGCACTTGCGCTGTGGGTGTGCGATTTAATACCGTCCTGTTCCTGAGACAATACAGCACGACCACTGGCGGGTTTGCCCTTGATTGTCCAGCCACGCATATCAGGGATCACACCAGATGGATACGCTACTGCAAGTTTTGGGTATGCAGACTTATCAAAAGTTTGCCCCTGCATAATAGCATAACCTGTAGGTACTACATCAGAAGGCCACGGGATTGGGGCGCCGACTGGATAAAACTCTGCCGGAGGATGGGCCGACGTGTAAAGCTGCGCCCACGGCGACCAGTTTGCGTCGGTCGTATCCCGCCGCGAACGAATATACGCAGGAGCATGAGCGCCGCTGGTTCCACTCCAGCCAATAAGTAATTCACCCTCTCCTACTGCGGCTGCACCAGTGAGATGAAGCACATTACCATAAGCTGTTGGGTAGCCATTGTTGTATGCCTCATACATCTGCAATCCAGTAGCAGCACCTTGCGTTGTACCGGTAAGCGCAGTAACGCGTCCTCTAGACGTAATTGTTGGTATCGAAATGTTCGTAGAACCATCGAATCTGACGCCATTAATGTTTATGGCTGTTTTCAATTTCGTCGCGGTGTCGGCGTTCCCTGTCAGCGCCCCGGTGATTCCGCCGTTGAAAGTCTGGCGCGCACTCCATGTGTTAGCCGTGCTCAACAGGGGGATCTTTTCACCGCTGGTACCGAGTTCTCTTAAACCAAGGTATTGGATAACGGCCAGTGTGCTTGTTTTAGCCAGAATATCGCGACCGACTGACGTTAAATCAGTCTGCGCTACCGTATCCTTACCAGTGAAATAAGGCAGTTTGTTTGCACCAGTCGCAAGGGCAGCGAGCGCGGTTAAAGTTGCATCCAGAGGCTGTTTACCTGCCAAGGCATTTGTCATCGTGGTAGCAAAGTTCGGATCATTGCCCAGTGCTTCTGCAAGCTCATTCAGGGTATCAAGAGCTTCAGGTGATGAGCCAACCAATGCAGAGATAGCAGCCCGTACGTAAGCAGTCGTAGCGATCTGCGTATTGTTTGTGCCCTGTGCAGCCGTAGGCGCGGTTGGCGTTCCTGTCAGACTCGGGCTTTCTATTGGCGCTTTGGTATCAGCAAGATCTTTTACAGACTTAACGGCTTTAGGGGTCGCCGCCATTGTTTCGCTGTCGCTGTTAGTTTCGCTACTGAGCTGAACTAATCCCTTTTGCGTTGTGCTTGCATCCTGCGCCGTATACTTGCTTTTCGCCAGATCGTAGGCTTTTTTAACCGCCAGCGAACTTGCAGCAACATCACTTCTGGTACTGGTTACAGAGTCTGAAATATCAATGCCGATCGTGCGGTTGATACGCTCGGATGTATCAATCATCTCCTGGGTAATGGCAGATACACCAGCAGGGATATTCACCGTACAAACAAGCAGCTCTCCATCTCCTAACTGATATGAATCGGTATAGGTTCTGGCAATAAATTCAGCCGCATAAATATGTGACGCTGTATTAACCTGATAGGTATCTTCTCCAAGGAGGTATCTTCCCTTTAGCACAATTGCATATTTCTTACCTGCGCTAAGTGCAAGAGAAATATCCTTACGATGCTGAATAGTTACCTGGTAGAATTCACCAATATCCACTGACGCTGCGCCAGCAGTTTTATCACCATCCACTGAGGTGATTAACAGGTTCATCCCACCACCAGGCTTAGGTAAGAAACCGGCATAAAATCCAGGATCAACAATTCCCCTGAATTTTCGGTTTAGCGCGGCTGACAGATATGGTTCGTGGTATTGCACATCAGCCACCAGAGCCAACGACTCGGGTGATGGGTAAGTAACCGATGTGACAACTGTAACGTCATTCATCAAGCATATCCTTATGCTGTAGTCGTGTTTATGGCCATAACTGCGGTATATGTTTTGCCCACATACAGCGAGTCTTCCTGGACACAAATAATGGCGATTGGCTTGTTCTCGTTATCCAGAACAACCAGAGTGTTGAATGGGTAGTTTTTCCCTTCCTGCAACTGGCTTTGATCAAGGTCCATTCGGACAGTAATTATCCCACCTGAGTAGGTTGGCACGAGGTTGATGGTGCAAAATTGACTGGTCAGTTCTGCCAGATCGAAAGCCTTTGGCAGTTCTCCAATCTCATAAGTGCCATCTCCTTTCTTAGTAACCAGTGAACTAGTACCGAAAACGGCCTTGCTGATTAAAAATCGAGAGCCTTTGTTAATGGACGATTCAGCGCGCCGCTGATAGTAATAGTCCAACAACTGACTCTTATAGAGGTTTGTTGAGACGTCAGACATGATTTTCCCTAATCAATGTTGTGAAGCCTCATTGTAAGATAAGTAACTTGTCACCCCGCCCTGCGGACGGGGTGATTGTCAGGCATCGCTATCCAGCAGCAAATCATCTGCGCGGGTGCGATCAAACGTAGGCGTTGCTTTCACAATAGTGCCGCCCGGCGTTGCAGTGATCGGGGCGCTAATCGACGTAACTCCAGTAAGCGAAGTTGTATCCGAAGTTTCAAACCAGCAGAATGCTTTTTCGGTATCAGAAATCTCGTTCAAAGTGATCATGTCGGCCTGTTCATTTACAACAACCGACAAATAGAGCGTAAGCCCATCAAACACTATATGCAGTGGCAGTAGAGGCTTTACGAACTGATTAAACTTTCTGAGAATTTCTTCTGTAATTGCGGACTGATCTATCGTGCCAGTAATCCCCATTGTCCGGGCCAGGTCGTTTATGGGAATACTGATCATCCCTCTGGAAGTCAGAAACATCTCGCCGAATGTGCCGCCGGTAGTCTCCAGTGTGCTTTCTGGTATTAGAACTGTGCCATAGGGATGACGCTCAAGGTCCACCGGTGCATATATCGGATCCCATAAAACAGAAATACCGTTAAATTCGCGGTAAATTGTCTGGTTTATAGGACGTTCAGTTCCCTTAAAGTGGATCTCATCAAGCCGCTGTTGCAACAACATCGGAACGGAAGATGAGTTCGACGTTCTGATAGTAAAGAACTGGCCAAGTTCATTTGTCCTGGTCTCCAGATCCTCCTTGCTCATGGAAAAAATAGACTTCCGGTTGGTAATTCGCTCCAACCATGGGTCAACAAAGGTATCCATCATTGACTGAACCAAATCAGCCAATGATTTATAGAGCAATGACTTTTGCTTAGCTGATGTAAGCCGGTTATTAAACCAGGAACGTTGCATCACTCCTCCTCATACGAAATATTAAAGGTGGAGTTTTCTGTATCCAGATAAACGAAATCGTAAAAGCCGTTGGACTCATTCCACTCGACAAATTCCAGATAAAAGTCGCGGAAATAACCCAGCGTTTCGATAAACGCCCAAACATCTTTTTTCTTAATCAGGATGTACTTTCCGACGCGGTTCGGATCAAAGAAAGTTGAGTCGCGCCCAAATTTTGTTTCCAGTGCCGACTTCAGCTCATCGGTCACGTTCTCAATGGTCAGGCTTGCCGATATCCGCCCGGTGATGGTGATCTTAAAGGGTAGTTTTCTGACCTCTTTATACGAGAATTTCTTGTTCAACTCATTCGGCACCTTCTTAAAGGCAGCCAGGATCATTTCTTCAAGCTCTGACTGGCTTTTATTTGGATGCCATCCTGAAATAAATATCTTATTGATATTCTGAACATTATAAGCACCATCTAATTTCTCTTGCTGGCCTTCGCCCCATGCCTTTACCCAGGACAGCCCCGGGATGTTACGAACCAGAAAATACGTATAGTCCCCGCCCCATACGACCTGATCATCATAGGCAAGGTAATATTGTGCACGGTTACGTGTGATCTCCGTTGTTTCAGCATCGGTACCTGCGGTTATAGGTGTCGTTGTCTTAACTGAAATCAAATTAGCTAAATTAGCCGCAGAATCGACAGGCGTCAGATTTTGGCCAGCAACCAAGGTTATATCTCCGTTGGTGCACCATACCTTAAGTGTAATGGTCGAGCCTTCTGGCGGTATTTGCCCAATTAGCCCATCACCGAATCGAACCCCCAACTGCTCGGATGGTTTATAAAACTCAACGTAGACCTGGCTTTTACTACCGGCTAACCGGAACATAGTGCTGGAAGACCACTGTGTGGTCTTACCATCGGTCGTCACGAATACTTCCAGCTTATAGCAGACAGCAGTGAGAGCCTTTGATAACACGACTTCCAGAAATTCTTTGGCTGCCGTAACGGTATATGTCACCTCCTGGATTTCCAACTGTGCCACTTCTACCGTACCGGTGCCGTCAACCAACCTGCATACATCCATAGTCATGTAAGGGTACTGGTCGTCAGATATTAAAGGCATGTTTTTGGGGATTACCGCTGGGGCATCTTCACTTGTGGCGGTGATCTCAATCATCCCCGATGACGGTGTTGGCTTGGTACCAACGTAACTATTCGTTTCTGCCGCTGCCAGGATAGAGGAACGCCGCGTCGCGGTCGATATAAAGCCTTCAGCCAGCGCCGCATCGGCATACTGAAAGCACCTGTAGACAATCTGGGTAATAAACAATGTCAGCATCGAGACAAATTGAGAGCCGACAAACTTCGACCAGAATGAATCTTTCTCGACAAGCTCTTCAAACTCTGCACGAATACTGTCTTTAGTCGGTGTTGTTTTACTCATAGCACCACGTCCTGTGTGATAGTTATATCCCTGATACGAATGGATATTTTCAACTTATCAAAAGCATCTCCCTCGGCTACTGACAAGCCAGAAATCGGTATGTCAGGTAAATCTACCGTCAGTTTTTGCAACAGCATTGCCTCAACCGCAATTTGAACATGCGACAAATTGGTCGGTTCGTGTTTAAACTGCGGTAAAACATTGCCCCATGACGGATCCCCGTATACCTCACCCTGATAAGTGTTTAGCCACTCATATAAACGAGCGCCCCAGGCCTCCTCCTGGGACTCATACGTTTTTACGCCGGATAACTCCAGCGTCAGCAAAGGATCAATTTCGTTATTATTGGCCATCAATCAACTCTCGCGTAGTCATTCATCAACGGATCATCAATTGACAGTGGTACCGTGCGCATAACGCCCGGCTGAGGCGTGCTGACCTTTACGACAGTTCCCTGGCCTTTCGCCGAGTCTTTGGTGTGCTCTTCAATCCTGGCAAGCAATGAGGTCATCTGCGCAAACAGCCGCTTCGTTTCACCATCAAGTGAAACGGTATTATCAGCCAACTGCATTGTCGGCTTGGCACCGGAGCCGCCAAGGTCACTAATAACCTGTCCGTCTATCTGCATACGACCGGTTGGTTGCTGCAAATCGTTGGCGGCAGTCGTCACCTGGGACGTGGAGGCTGGTTCAGGCTCATTATTTTTCCGCATCCCCGGCGAGTTGCGGAGTTTATCGAATAGTCCATCAATCCCCATTTGTGCGCCGAGCTGGTCAAAGTAACTTGAGTTGTTGGCCACCGGACGCGCCTCTTCAACTGGCATCGGGGTATCAACATACACATTGCCAGCTGCTGTTGCGGTCCCCTTCCCTCGTGCACGTTCTTCGAGCGTTCCCTGAACGACTTCCCGACGCATACCCCGGCCATTCATGAATTTGTTGACCAGATCGTTAACGCCAACAGCATTGCCGATTTTGTCTACCAGACCGCCTTTCTCAAACGGGCTATCACCAGGGGTAAACGCCAAGCCAGTAGACTGATCGATAACAGCGTTATCAGGCAGTGGTCCCCTCACTCCATATTGCGCCCCACCCTGTGCTCCTGCTCCAGGTGTATAGATTTCACCACCTAAATAGCGAGCACGATGAGTATTGACCTTGATCGCGTACTCACGGTTTTCTTTCGATAAGTCACCAGTGCCTTTTTTCCACTTATTGATAGTGCCAACCCCAGCGTTATATGCAGTGATGGCCTCGTTTAAGTCTCCATTGGCTTGCTTCAGATACTTGCTCATGAGAAGAGCCGCAGCTTCTGCCGATTTCACAGGATCAAATGCATCCTGTTCCGATATCCCTGTCTCTTTACGAGCAATACTCGTGAACTGGAACATCCCGAGTGCGCCACCACTTAACTTTCCATCTGGTGATCTTGTCAGCGGAGACTTTGCGTTAGGATCCCCTCCTGATTCAGTTGCAGCAATCGAGTAAAGAGTACCTTCAGGAAGGCCATATTTATTCTCTAGTTCAGCAAAATATGGAGCCAACTTATCGAGATTTGCCTTACCTTCAGCGCCAAGACCTCCGACTTTTACATCCAAGTTGCCATTGTTGTAGGTATCCGCAGCTTTCTGAATGTCATTCCTGGTGCCAGTGGTATTAAGCGACGATGATGACGAGCTATTTTGTCCAATAGCATTATCAATTTTCTGCAACGTGCTATTGCCCGTTTCTACGGCATTTGCATTGATAATCTGATTAGCAGTTTCTTTAACTGTTTTATTGCTATCTTTCGCCATATCCAGGGCCGCATTTATCACGCGGGCAGCAATATTCGTCTGTTTGGCATCGGATTCAGTTTTAGAATCAGATGTCCCCTGGTGGCTATTAACCGGAGCTTTTAACTCTGGAGTGATTTCTTTCGCATTAGCCTCGCCGATCGGATTGGGTATTTTTGATACAATCATTGCCGCAGGGGTATTTTTAACGGCATCAACCGCTGCATCTAATGCTTTACCTGGTAAATTTTTAACCCCATCCCAAATATTACCAGCCGCCTCTTTAATGTGTTTCCCTGGGTTCTTAATGAAATCAATTGCACTATCAATTGCATCACTGAAAACCTGTTTCAGGTTATCGACAGTAAAGAAGTCTTTGATGGCATCCAACTTTTCAAGCAGCTTATTAGATGTATCGCTAAACCATGCTGAAACAGCATCACCAATCTTTGCTGTGTAATCATCGAACTTGGTAGAAATGGTGTCGCCAAGGTTAGAAATATATGTTTCTAAGTTGGTAACCCCGCTATCAATGGCCTGGGCAATACTTTCCGTCGAAAATGATTGCAACATATTACCGATATCCTCAAATCCAAGTGATTTGAGAACATCACCAATAGCACTGCTAATACCAGATACCAGTCCCCCCATATAAAGAACATTGGCTAACGTATAAGCGGCTTTTTGCTGGAATGATGGATCTTGTCCTGATTTAAGCCCAAACGCTCGACGTTGCGCTTCTGTATCATTCCAACCGGTTACCGCATCATAAATACCTCCAGCCACTGTGCCGACTAGGGGAATTGCGCGTAACGCCCCTTTACCAACTGCCTTTAATCCAAGTTTACCTGCTGCACGGGCAGCCAAATCTCCGCCTTCATGGGCGAGAGCCTTCTTGCCACCACCGCGTAGCATTCCTACGAGTTTCTTTGCCCCCATAGCGCCAAAAGCGAGTGCTCCCGCTTTTTTCAGCATGCCACGCCCCATTAACAATGACGCGACGCCACCGGCCCCCTTCCCTAACAGGCTAAATAGTTTGGACAGCAAGCCGCCCTTCTTTTTCCCGGTGTTTTTGGCTATCTGATCAAGGGCGCTGAGAATCTTGTCATTGCCCTCTTTAATTTCGCTGGTCTGCTCCTGAAGTTCCTGAACCGTCCGTTTTTGGGTGTTAACCTGAACGACATCGGCACTATTTTGCGATTTACGCCTAAAAAAACCTTTTCTACGGCTGTTATCGTCATTGCCACGAATCACATCGGCAATAGACTTTCTGGCACCATTAAGCGATCCACCAACTTCTTTTGATATCCCGCCAAGCTCCTTCCCTGCAGCCCACAATGGGCCAGCCACGGCATAACCTAACGCATCGACGGCACGAGTCTCTGAAGGGTTTCCTATGCCTTCAGCTACTTTTGACAGTTTTTTTAATAAACCTGATTCAGCATTTAGACGCTCATCATCCTCTTTTCGCCTGGCCTTTTCTGCTCGTTCAGCACGGGCATCTTCCGCTGCGGCCTTACTCCCTGACTTTCCAATAAAACGACCACGCGCATCGCGTTGGTTTTGGCTTTTTTGCGCACCGCCTTTTTGACCGAACATTTCGCGAGCGTGTTCGGCTGCTTCGGTCCGTTGTGCCTTTACATTCTCAGGTATAGCCTTCCTGCGTCGTTTTTTACTCTTTGGTGTAGTTAATTTGGCCTGCTGTTCCTGTTGAGCAACATCCTCCTGAACTACACGAGAAACATCCCCTAAATTAAGCCGTTTCATTGCGTCAACAATAGGGTCTACTGATGGCGCTTTAGCCACAAAGTCAGGCCGGGAATTTTCGATTGTGCGATTTAATGCCGACACACTGCGAGAGACAGGATCAACAGTTGCAACGCGTCCCCTTTTCAAATCTTCAACAGCTTCCCGGATACCTGCAAGCTCTTCCAGCTCTTTTGCGCTGGCGGTTTCAACTGTCCTTATAACATCGTCAATGTTGGCGTTTTTTCTTTCCATGATCTTATCGCCTACCGTTTCGGTTTAAGTTTTTCTTCCAGCTTCTCCAACAGGAAAAACGCATAGGATTCAGTGAGCCTTTCAGCGTCCTGAATCGGTATACCCCCATACAAAACCAGGTTGGACACTAAGGTCTGATAGCTTTTCAATCCCCACCTGTGGAATGAAGTCGGTAGCCCGAAAGGGCACCCACAGACGGGTATACGCACCCTCTGTGGACTCCTTTTTATCCTGGTTTGGGCATTTATGCGGCGGGAGACGAAGACGCATTTCACCTTTATCGATGTAGCACGGTAAACCATGTTCGAGCTTTTCATGAGCCAGTCGGATGTGTGCCGCCAGCTTCATAAATTCAGTATCAATGGCCATCCGTTTAATCGTTTCATAACGACGCTCAGCCTGATCTTCACGAGTACCGCTAACATCGTTATAAAGCTCACACTGATAAGCGAATTCCCAAAAACGCAAATCAACGATCGCTTCTTTGAATTCCGCGTCGTCTTCAGGTGGCAATGCAGCACGGCGCATCTCCAGCATTTCCATTGCCCAACCATCAAGCGGCACGATACGCCATTGATAGGGCACTCCCTCTACAGACACCTCAATATCGTCAATGAACGGTTCCACTTCCAGGACATGGATATCTTCAGCCAGAGCATTCATATCGCAATCGTAATAATGCTCTTTACCGCAATGTTTACAGGTGTAGGTGAATGTCTCGACCGGTGTTTCACGGGAGCCGGTAAATATCCACCATAACGCGGTAATCCGGTCCTGCGCCGTCCATGTCAGGGGATCATGTTTCGCGGGTTCAGCCAGCAAGGCTTTTAAATACGCCGTTGTCTGTTGTTCTTGTTCCTCCGGTGTTATCGAGTTGAAACGCATCGCATCAGCAATATTTGGCTGACGGAACTGGATCAATTCAGTTGGCCGCGATGGTAGCGGGAAAAGAGGTAAAAGCATCCTTGCTCCTTAATTCAAAGAGAAAAGCTAAAGCCCAGAAGGGAAGCCAAAGAACTTGAGGATTGGTTAAACGTGCTGTGCAATGCGAAGGTCATTGGGAATGACTTAAATTCAGTAACCTGATCTCGCGCATAGGTGACATCGCCGGTAGTGACCGGGAATACCGTCATCTCATTTTCCAGTTTGGTTAAGCCGGAAGACAGCAACCGATAAATACGCACATTGAGCAAATATTTAGACGGTATATTCCCGGTACCGTCCGGATTGATCACCCGACTTTTTGCCGTCTTAAACCAGTCCAAAACGAGGCCATCAACGGTATCCCTGACCATCATTGTTATCTGCCCAGGCGAACGCTCCGTTGGTTGAAGGATATTCCCTCCGCCGATTTTAATCGTTTCATATTCGATGCTGTAATCGTGGTAGGTAATATCTTTGGCAAAGAAGTCTGCCCCCTCCAGTCCATCAACTTCGACAGAGAACTGCCATCCTTGCGCGAACAACATTTTGTTCATGATGATTGACGTCAGCTTACCGACTTCCCGCTCACCAACGCCGGAGCCAAATAATGTCGTCGTTAATGCCGAAGATACATAAGACTTTACTGAAGCAACATTAAACCCCATATCAGCCCTCTCACTTCAACATGGATGAGAAAAGAACAATTCCCGGGATAATTGCCCTTGTTGCGCTCATTTTCTCTTCCAGATCCAGCTTTCGCTGATACAGCGTGTTCTCGTCGGATAAATTGCTGGCATCGAGTTTCCCCGCGATAGATATTCTTCGCAGGCGATCTGTGTTAGGTATCGCGATTAACACTTCCAGATAGTCAGAAAGTAACCCAATGATTTCAGGTGGCACTTCCCCATTATCCAGATCCATATCACGTAAATTAGCCAGATATGACACATTCAGCGGGTATACCGCTCGATGGGTATCTTCAAGCTCGATATTCCCATCGTAAACGTCGGAGTAGACAAGATCGCCGGTATGATCCGTAACCGATACGAGCGCAAGAAAATCAGCAGGGCAAGCAAGTGATTTACAGGTCTGATCAGTGAAGCGTATCCGCTTGATGTGTCCCGCCCTATCCTGGTAGGTTCCCAATGCTTTTCTTAGCAGGGATTCCAGTAAGGCAGGTTCATCCGCAATCAAAGGTGTGAAGCGGGTTTTGACGTCTTCGAGTAATTGTCGTGGTGTCATTGAAACCTCGTAGAATCTGGTGTGTTAACCGATTCTACGAGTAGTCATTTGTTCATTGAGTAGGAATATTGTTGTCTGGGGGGTAATCAGTGTAGGTGGAATGAGGGATATGATATGGTTATCACATAATCAGGTTGTTTTGAGTAAAACAATAAAACGCCCTTTAATGGGCGTTTTTTTAAAACTTAAATTAACTATCCTTTCAAATACTATTTTAATTCTATGTAATTTTTAAATTCTCCCTCATATTTATACATGATGCTATCAAATCCTTCCATTACATCAACGAATTGTTGTGAACATTCCGGCTTCCAAGGCGTACACTTACGAACCATATCCATTTTATTCTTATCCTTCGTTGTATCGACTAAGGATAGGTACCCTATAAAATTCATCATCTGAACAGGATCTTGATTTGTGAATATATATTTGACGTTTTGCTTAGTAGGTGAAAAAGAATCAAAAGCAGGGAACATATATTCACCAGAAAAAGAGAGTGCAGCATCAATGACGTCTGTTGCTGGAGTGCAGTTGCTCAGAATTGGCACTAAGCTAAAATTAGCACCGGAGCACACTGCATATATATCATCCCCTTTTTTTAGTTTTAACAGAGAGTCTTGCTTTGAATCCAATATTTTCAATTTGATATAATTTAGTGGCGTTGCATTTTCCCCTGGAGTAAATAACTCTACAATTGGTTTATTATTCACCATTCTTATGGATTTTATTTCACCATACACAATTGGAATTGTGTTCCATTTTTCCTGAGCAGCAAATTCATTATCTTTAAAATCATTAACCAACTCAGATGGCAAATGATAACCAAATTGATTGTTCATTGCTTTCGAAGCAAATCCAGACAAATAGAATGCCCTTACTAAATCATAATCTTTCTTTGAGGTAGAAAGCCAATCTGGCAATTTATTATCAGCTATCGCGCTTCCAGCAAAAATAGCACAACAAAATGTTATTACATTAAATAATTTCATTTTCCATTCACTCATTAATCGGTTTAAACTCACTAATTAATTCACCAAGACTATTTGGGTATGCTTTATAAATAACATACTCCGAAGAGCCATCTGAATATTTGTAAACCCCATAACAGACCAGTTTACTTATTCCTTTCTGAATAGTTTTTTGATTATAAGAATCAACCACTGTTATTCCATATGACGATAATATTTCGTTATATTCTTCAATAAGAGCTTTTCTTGTTTCCACTGAATTGCAATCTACCTTCGAAAAGTCAACTTCATCAGCAAAAACATTAAATGTTAAAAAGGAAAGCACTAAAAACAAACGAATCAGCATAAATCCACTCCTACGCATGGATTAATAGTCATTGATCGCAAAGGCGTAAACTTGCCCAAGGTATTTCGTATAATCGGTACAAATCTCCTTTACGCTTGATGCTGCATTAACAGTCCCAGCCATAAATAATAACGGTAGTAATAGTTTTCTCATTATAACCTCACCTGCCTTATAACCCATTTAGGGTACATATTTTCGCCTTTAAAAAAAGAGGTTATTAGATCCATTTGTGCATTTGTTACACAAATAATGCTCTAATAAATTTGTATTTTTAAGTCGCGAATGCTATCTTTTCGCATCATATTGACCTTTTAATCGTTCAGGCTTATAGTTCCGCCGTCGTAGCAAATTCTGCGACCGGGTTTAGCAGCCTGAATGTTAGTGCGGACAACCGCAGATATCCGATATTGCGGTATTTTTGTGTCCGTAAAACCGCGTTACGCCCAAATTATGGTGGGGCGTGATGGGGAGGCTTCGGCCTGCTGGTTTCACTAACGCCAGTCTGCTAACCCCGTCACGTCCTGCCACCTGTTTAGCAGCGGGTAGCAGGTTGTTAAACCTGTTAGTGAGGCCGTAACTATGGTTAATGCCAATCCTTGCGCACGCCAAGAATTCATCTGGCGTTTCTATTCCTGTAAAAAACACCACTATCACTTCGTTATCGCAGCAACTGAAGACGAAGCACGCTCTCAATTGCCTGATGGCCCCTGCATTTTTACTGCCCGTTTTTCAACTAACTCGCGCAATTCACTTAGTTACTGGAACCTCCCCTTCTCTGCCGACGTTCAGGGGGTTTTATGAAAAAAACTCTCATCACCCGGAATGAAATAGCCGAAGCGATCGCTTTGCATACAACCTGTATGCCGACACGGGAGATCCCCGGCGCAATTGCCAACTATTTCATGATAACCAGGCGTTTTTATACCCGAACAGATAAGGCTGTGATCAACAGGCTACTGATAACCGAGATCAGGGATTATTTGATTGAACAAGGACGTCTACGTTACGCAACAGTGGCAGCAGAAATGAGAAAGGAGGCACATAGAATGACCAGTAATAATTTGAATGTTAAAAAACCAGCATCTGTTGCTTCAGCTACGCCATCTCCAGCCGTGAATGTCATCCCCAACACCGGAGACACAATCGACAGCCAAACATTGTTGAAGATGGTCAATGAGGCACGTAAGTTATGTGGAGAACCAGAGGTTAGAAACAATAAATTCATCGAAAAAATACTCGATGAACTTGAAGGTGAATTTTACACAAAAAGTGCAAAATCCCATGGCACAAGGGCCGGGCGCTCTTTTGAGGTCATAACCATGACCTATAAACAAGCCCTGCGAGTCGCCGCGCGCGAATCAAAAGCTGTCCGCCGTTCGCTGATCGACAAACTAGAAGAATTGCAGCAGGCAAACTCCCCTACTCCATCGATCCCCCAAACATTACCAGAAGCTCTACGCCTGGCCGCCGAGTTGGCAGAACAGAAAATGCAGTTGGAACAACAGCTGGTGGCCGCTGCCCCTAAAGTCGATTTTGCCGACCGGGTATCAGTGGCTAATGGAATCCTGATCGGGAACTTTGCAAAGGTCGTTGGGCTTAAGCAAAACGCCCTTTTCTCATGGTTGCGCCAGAACGGCATTCTCATGGCTTTTGGTGCGCGCAAAAACGTACCGCGCCAGCAGTACATTAACGCCGGGTATTTCACGGTGAAAGAAGTGGTGCTGGATGATGAAAATGGCTACCAGATACGGCTGACGCCCCAATTAACGGGTAAAGGCCAGCAGTGGTTAACTCGCAAGCTACTTGATGCTGGTTTGTTAAAACCAGTAGCAATAGGTTAACAAAAGAAAAAACCTGCCAGCAAACTGGCAGGTTTCTGAGCAGATCGACCAACCCGATCTGGATCGGACTGGAAAAATTTGCTCTAATAAATTTCGTTTTCTAAGTGCAAAGAATCACCATTTCGAGCTGGTGATTGAAGGTTGATGCAAATTTGGAGAAAAAATGCAACAAACATTCAATGCGGATATGAATATATCAAACCTTCATCAAAATGTCGATCCTTCAACCACTCTGCCTGTTATTTGTGGTGTTGAAATTACGACCGACCGCGCTGGCCGTTACAACCTTAATGCTCTACACAGAGCGAGCGGACTCGGTGCCCATAAAGCGCCAGCTCAATGGCTAAGAACGCTGTCAGCCAAACAGCTCATCGAAGAGCTGGAAAAAGAAACTATGCAGAATTGCATAGTTTCGTTCGAAGGCCGTGGCGGCGGCACTTTTGCCCATGAATTGCTCGCTGTGGAGTACGCAGGCTGGATTTCTCCCGCGTTTCGGCTGAAGGTAAACCAGACATTTATCGACTATCGAGCCGGAAGATTACAACCTGCTATTCCGCAGAGTCTCCCTGAAGCTCTCCGTTTGGCTGCCGACCTGGCAGAGCAAAAGCAACGGCTGGAGCAAAAAATGCTTCTGGATGCCCCTAAAGTCGAATTTGCCGAACGCGTTGCTACCGCCAGCGGGGTTCTAATCGGCAACTATGCCAAAGTGCTCGGCCTGGGCCAAAACTATCTCTTCACCTGGTTGCGTGATAACGGAATTCTGATCGCAACCGGTGAGCGCAGGAACGTCCCAAAACAAGAATACATATCCCGTGGGTATTTCACCCTCAAAGAAACCGTGATCGATACAAGCAATGGAAGCAGGATTTCTTTCACGACTCGTATAACCGGCAAAGGTCAGCAGTGGCTGATGAAGCGATTGCTTGATGCTGGTGTGCTGGTACCTGTCGCGGCAACGCGCTAACAGACGTAGTAAGAACCACCAGCATTGTAATGCTGGCTAAAGTCACTTTCCTGAGCTGTATAACGATGAGCGATTTTACTTTTTCTGGCTATGAATTGGCCTGCTTTGTAACACACTCCGGTCTATCCCGTAGCGCCGGGTATATCCTGTCGCAATGTGCAAATCTCGCGGCTACAACCAGTGAATACTTCATTCACAAGCCTCACCGCCTGATCGCGGCAGAAACTGGTTATAGTCAATCAACCGTCGTTCGTGTATTCCGTGAAGCTGTAAACAAAGGAATCCTGTCTGTAGAGATTGTTATCGGCGATCACCGTGAACGCCGCGCTAACCTGTACCGGTTTACACCATCCTTTTTGGCCTTCGCACAACAAGCTAAAAACGCGCTGACTGAAAGCAAATTAAAGATCTCTTCAGCCGCAACCAAGGTTAAAGCTGTTCTCGCTAAGACATTGGCTTTATTTGATTTTTTATCCACACCCCCATGTCAAAATGATACCCCCTCCCCCTGTCAGGATGACGTGGCAATAAAGAATAAGAAGTCACAAGTTAAAAAAACAAAAAGATCAGTTTCCGGCGGTGCCGGAACGACCAGACTCAAAAAATTGACTTCATGGATCGCTGAGGCAAAAGCAAAGGCTGACAATCTGCGGTTATCCAAAAAACGCGCTCAAAAACATGAGTTCAAGCAGAAAGTAGAGGCTGCTGCGCGGAAATATGCTTACCTGAAGAACAAGCGTTCGCCTGATATTGGCGGGATATCAAACTTCGATAATCTGCCGCATTGCATGACAGTAAACGAAGCTCTTAATGCGGTTTTAGCCAAAAATAAAGATAACGAACAATGGGGTATACCGGCAGGATTCAGAGGGTGATAGATTGCTCTAATCTGGAGTCACCTGGCGTTTTCAGTTTGAGGTCGGAGATGCAATCTGATTTTTTACAGTTAGCGATCGCTTTTACAGGATATGTTTGCATTGGCTTCTGTGTATACATGATCAGCCGAAAAATGCTTGTCGATATCGACCGCAAAGAACGAGCAGAGGAAATCTTAGTATGGATTTTCTTTGGCGCGGTCTGGCCATTAGGGATCATGTTTGCTGCAACGTTTCTTCTGATGTGGATATTCACCATTCCAGGTGATTTATATAGAAAAAAAGCCAGACATTGATACAATCGCTGCGGGTGCTTGAGGCTATCTGCTTCAGGCATTACCCGAAAAGCAGACAGAAGAAAGCCCCAGATAACATTACGCGTCCTGCAAGACGCTTAACATTAATCTGAGGCCATATCTATGCTTAGCATACGTAGATTAGCCTCTTACCGACCAAAAGGTCAAGGAGAAGCAGGCTATGAAGCAGCAAAAAGCGATGTTAATCGCTCTGATCGTCATCTGTTTAACCGTCATTGTGACGGTACTGGTAACGAGGAAAGACCTCTGCGAGGTACGAATCCGAACCGGCCAGACGGAGGTCACTGTCTTCACAGCCTACGAATCTGAAAGGTAAGAGACCTGGCGGGGAGAGATCCCCGCCACTCTTCGTGTGTCAGGTATCCTCAATGCACCCTTTCCTCTCCAAATAAAAAAGCTCCCGAAGGAGCTTTAAAATACAAGGGATGATTCTTAATCCCAATCAATCCAGTTGTAGACGATACGAAGTGACGGGCGCACAGCGGCAGTCACATCTTCAGTACTAAAGTCGATTGCATCACTGTAGATTTTGCAGTCCAACATTTCAATTGTTGTAGCAGCTTTTGTCACAGCGTTAACCCCAGAAGATTTGGATTCAGGGGTCGCAGCCATCGTGATATCAACATAGTCCTTCGCCGCAATGCGATCTTTAATGAACTGAAGAATATCGCCTTCGATAGTCTCCACGCACTGGACCTGGATTTCCCCAGAGTTTCGAATTGGACCGTGCTGGTTGAACTTCACACCATTCGGACCATAGTCCTCCACATCCTCGCGGGTCATTTCAGGAATTTGCGACGTACGAACAAGTACACTGATATCTTCATAGCCTGCAAAAGTGAGCTGGAATTCAGAAGATACCAGTCGTTCGCCTTTGGCCGCGTTGGCAGTATAGCGGCCCTTAATAAATTTACGGTTTCCCTTAGTGTTATTGTGCCCCATATAAAATCCTTTTACTGGAACGCCCGAACAATATCGGAGCTGTTATATATCGAAGAACCGGTCAACTGGAGGTTGACGGTGTTTTTCAGGAAATGCCCATTGCTGTCCCTGGGTGCATCGAGATCGAAACTTATGTCCTGGATAGCGACATCAATGATGTTGATCCGGCGACCAATGTTTAGCGTCACACGCTCCGGGATTCGACCACCAATACTGGCGTCTTTAAGTTCCGGGCTAATCATCGCTGACAATGCGGCGATAGCTCCTGAAACCTCCGTGAATGGGTCAAACAAAGCGATGAAAGTTACTGGCAGCGTGAAAGTCGGCGGTGTTCCCCCCTCCCAAACCATTAAGCTGTTCCAACGGGCCACCGACGTTGTTTCAGTACCAACCTGCGCAAAACCACTGAAAGCACCAGCAACAGACCCCATGGACATACCAGTAAACGGTGCTTCCCAATTCTGGGCCATGTTCATTGCCGCCCCCTGGCTGATATATCCGGTAACCTGGTACTGAGAGTTCGTTAAAGTAACTTTCAGAAATGGCGATACACCGTCAGCCTGGCTGTAAACCCCATAAGGTATAGGTGCCATTCAAGTTAAAGGCCGGAGTTCTCCGGCCTCCTCCTTTAGCCAAGGCGCTTACGGCGCAGTTTCATTGACTTTTTGCGGGCAAGTTTTGCCGCGCCGGTCTGGGCTTTTCGACGCGCTTTTTTCAGCGCCGATTTTTGAGCCGCAGTCAGACGTTTTTTACGCAGGCGTTTACGGATGAGTTTGATCTCACCGTTACGAACAACCTTCTTAAATGCTTCAGTCAGCATTTCATCAGAAGTGCCAGCAACAACAAACGCCGCTTCCAGTTCGTCGCGGTCGTCGCTATCCAAACCAGCGATAGCGGAACCAACATCAGCAGCTGCGTCGTCGTCTTCATCGTCGGCCAATGCTTCGATCAGGTCATCATCTACACCGCATGCTGCGAGGAAGTCAGCAACATTTGCCCATGCTTCGTTATAGGCATCGTCCTGTTCTTCTGTAACTTCGGTATCGTCGTCGTCAGAGATACCAGCGATAGCCTGAACGAAACCATCAAGGGAGTCGAAAGTCAGATCACCGCTATCAGCCCAGGCGAAAACGGCATCGGCCGCATTACTCAACGCATTCTGCATAGCACTTCGATTTGCAGCTTCCAGAATCATCTTGTGCGCCTGTTCAACGGTCCATTCTTTACCGTCTTTCCCTTCCAGAATTTGCTCAGGAGCCGGGTCAGATGGAACGTTATCGTTAGTCTGTGCCGCCGGTTCCGGATTATTATTAATCACCGGATCTGTTGGCGGTTCGGCGCTTGCTCGGGCAGACTCCATCAACTGCACCGGATCAGCGTTCAAAGCGAAACGGGACAGTTCATTCCCCAAAAAAGCCCCGGATTGAAAAAAGTTTTTGCTCATTGTATTCCCTTACTTAATAAGCAGCGGTACGCCCTGGATACGACGGGCTACACCTGTCGGGCAGCAGGCCCAGACCACTTCCCATTTATCGAATTCCGCCTGCGTAACTTTCAGCACATACGGTTCTGTACCGTCAGCATCCGGATCACGAGGAGCCACCAGAGCGCCGGAGGCGACAAAGCGATCTAAAAGTTTCGTCATCCCTTTAGTCAGGCCAGCCGCAGTAATGCCGTCCGGGCTATGCTTCATCTGTCTGGCTAACTGGACAAAGAAACGGCTGATTGCGTTCATCAGGGATGGGACGTGCTGGAAGTGCAGATAGTTATCCTGCGTGCAGCAAGTTAGAGCGTCGTCGATGATCATCTGGCCAGAGGTGCCCACAGATACTTTATTCAGACGGCCCTTAACCATTGCTTCTTCGTCCGGGGTATCTTCCGGATACAGCGGTTGAATTGATGCACGAGCAATGACGGCACGTTCTTCACCAGCCGGTGAGTAATGCCAACCGCCGACATCGGAATTTTTCTTAACGCCACGGGCTTTTGCCGCATACGCCGTGCCAGACAAACCGAAGACAACACGGGATTGGGTCCATTTGTCTTTGCAGGAGAACGGGTAGTGATAGAAAGCACAGCTTACATAATCGGTACCAAGTAAACCGGTATCTTCAACAGCAGAGAGCGCTTCCGTATACGTCAATGTCGGTTTGACATCAAAGAAGCCATCAATCAGGCGATCAGAACAGATATTACCTAACGCGGTGATCGCCGCATTGTCATAGCAACCCAGGCCGAGAACAGCGGTGTACATGTACGGCGCATTGTTCAGCACCTTAACCGCACGCAGGTAGGCTTCGGTGGAGATTTTCGACTGATCGCCGTTGGTACCGCCAGTGAACGCCAGTGATTTTTTATTTGTTACTTTCGCGGTCGAAATCAGCTCTTCATTAACAACCGCGCGCAGATATTTAGAACGGGCTTCCAGAGCCGTAGGCAGATAACACAAGCGGCCCATGTCATCTTTCGCTTCTTCCGCCAAAGATACAATATGTGTCTCCAGGGTCGTAACCACACCGAGCGAAGTCGTCTGGGTCAGTTTCAGGAGGAAGCGTTCATTACCTGCGCTGTCCGCAGCTGCCGTTTCGATGGTTAACTCACGCGTAGGTGAAACGCACGGGTCGCCGTCATCAACGTAGATCGCAAAGGCTTCGCCGCTATCAAGTTCAATTTCAGAACCGTATGGCAACGCGCTGTAAGCCGGTTCGCCTGATTCATCGAACATAATAATCGGGAACTTCGCATCATCCGGAACAGCACGAACAACATAACCAGACGTTTGCTGAATAGCTTCGTACACATGACGAATTGATTCGAACTGTGAGCCAGAAGACGGCTTCAGCGGTTCGCCGAGAACATCTTCGTAATTGGACTCAGTAACAGCGAGAACAGTAAACGGCTTGCCACGCGCAAATACGCCAATACCAGCCCATAAGCTGCTATTTAATGCAACACCGGTAGATAACGTCGCATCGGCATTGATCGGGCTAACCGCTACGCCGGATGCATTACCTAATGACTGTTGAATTGAATATTGAGACATAACTTTCCCTGTTATGCGCCCCGCGCGGGGGCGCTATGTTAAACGGAGAGCTTCCCCTGATTACTCAGAGTCACCAGCATCAATCGTGTTACCGGTCAGGAAGTTAATTCCGCCATTTTTGGCCATAGTCAGAGTTACACGGGTGAAGTAGTCAGCACCGTTGCGTGGATGCATATCGTTGATAGCAGAACCCCACAGAGTGGTTCGGTTGACCAGTGCCGGGGTGGTTGGATGCTGGAATGGGATAGCTGGAACTGCATCACCAGTCACAAAGCCCGCTTTGCCCGGATTTTCATCACGGACGTAGCACAGCACATCCATCGGGCTGAACTGAATACCTTCGGCGGTCAGGTTCGTGCAAATACCTTCTGGTACTTCGAACACTTTGACGTTACCGAACAGAGTGCCAATGTAGTGAACGTATGGTGTCTGAATATAATCTTCTGCTGGCTGGAAGAAATCCTTCGGCAACTGTTTGAAGAAAGATGCCGCATCGGCACCGGCATACATACCCATCGCACCAGAAGATCGAACGCGCTCAATAATGCCGCGATATACCGTCTGGAATTTGCCGCGAATGATGGTTGCCCACACATCAAAGGACTGGTTAACCGGCAGCGCAATGTCAAAGGAGTCGGTAGCCAGAGTTCGCCAGATCATGATACGAAGACGAAGCATATCCTGTTCATGGGACAGGTATTCCTTCAGGGTGCGGAACTGTAGGGAGCCGAGGTCAAGACCAAATTCACGCTGTGCTTCATACGCCGCCTGTACCGTGTGCTCAGCCGCGATGACGAACTGGCTTGGGAACAGGGTGTAACTCTTCATTTCGTGGTTGATAAGTGGGATCAGCTCAGGAGCTGCTTCAATATTGATCTCCGCCTCAATGGCGATCTCTGTACCTTTATCAGGCGCTTTGGAGAACGACAGGGCAATCTGACCAATGTTGTAGTTCAGAGAGCAGGTAACAGTGATTTGTTCGCCAGCTTTGTTATTGAATGTGTGAAGCAGAGTACCGGAGCCGTTATCAACAACAGACTTAATACGGTTAACGTAGATATTTGTACGGCCTTTGCGGATCGGGACATTCTGACCTTCAAAGTCTTCCATCTTGAAGGTTGCGGTTTTGCTGGTGCCATCGGAACTTGCCACCAGCACATAGCGGCGGCGTAACTGGCTGTACACACCAACAGATTGCATATCCAGAACATCACCCGAAGCATAAGAACCAAAAGAGGAACCCGCTACGTTAAAGATTTCATAGATTTCGGACTTGTCACGCGTAACCGGAATGAAGGTACACGCATCAGCGGTAGCTGCCCCCAACTGAACAGGCAGGATCATAGCGAGGAATAAAGGCAGACGCATAACACCGTCAGAAACGCTCATCATCTCTGCTGCGACGGATTCCAGCATCGCTTTATTGGTGGCATCCATGCGATTGCGGGTGGACTCAATCAGGCAGTTTTCCAGCGTCTGGTGGCAGGAGGCCAGAATTTCCGGACGCGGCATAGATTTATGTGCTGCGGCGTAGTCAGCCAGTGCACTTGCCCACGCTGTAGCGATTTGAGCAGTGGCATTATCAGAGATACCTGCAAAAATCGGGTCTTTGCGTGCAGCTTCAAGGATAGATGCGGCACGCGCGGCATCATCTTTGATGAATTGGTTATCAGTACCGAACTGTGCTGTACTTGCCCAGCCAAGAACGGCTTTAGAGCGTTTTGCGATATCTGCAATACGATTCTGGTATTCGCGTAAGTTACTCAAGTTACTCTTCCTTAAACACAAGGCACTTGTGTGAATCCCTTTTCGGAAGAGATTTTATTGAAAGTCACTTGTTGACTTTCTCGCGAAAAGTAATTTTTTAATTTTTTTGTGCGGGGAGTGGGGACGAGTAATACAGGCGTTAAACCGTGGGAATTTCAGCCTGAAATTTTTCTAAAAAATATATATAAATCATAATGTTAATGATGAAATCGGTGCGGGACATTTTAGGCAGGGGAGGGGCTAACGCCACCTCCCACCAGCAGGTTTATTTTCCTGCGGACATTTTCTCAATGATTTTTTTTATTGCTTCGTCAATTTCAGTTTGCACTTCAGATGGGAGTCTGGAGAACTCGTAGGCGACTACCCGTTTTTTCGGATCGGTCTTCTTTCGTGCGTACTGGCGTCGGTCAGAGAAATCTCGCAGCTTCTCTACCACTACAGATTTAACCGGCGCAGGTTTCAGGCTTTTGCTTTCCGCTTTGAAGATAGCCAGTATCTTCGCTTTATCCTCTTTCGCGCCCTCAGTCTCTGCAATTCGCTCGCGCACCGTATCAACCAGTTCTCCAATCGGTACGTTTTTAGCGTTAGCATCTTCGGAGATCTGGAGCAGCAACTGGTAATCAGGCAGGGCGAGATCGCTGGCAACAGGGAAGACAGCAATCATCTCATCCGGCACCGCCGCAGCCTGGAAAGCTCGCGTCACTTTAGCCTTTGAGATGTTCTCAGCTCGGGCGATCTCTTCTTTGGTCATATTCTTACCGTACATAACCTCGAAGCGTTTACCCAGCTCGCGCAGAGTGTGTTCGCGGGCTGTCTGGATATCAATGGCCAGCTGGCGGGCATCTGCCAGGCTGATCTCATCTTTCGTCACCAGAATCTCAAATTTCGTTTCATTGAAGATACACGCAGCGCGGCGACGTGATCCGTCCAATACCTCAATGCGCTCCCCAACCATACGACCGATAGCCGGGAAGAACTGTTGCAATTTAATGGTGCGGGAAATATCGCTTACCGACTCAGGGGTGAGCAGAGACTGATCGCGGCCGTTAACTGCCGGGTCAACGAACGTGCGCGACTCAATCTCACCACTCAGCACAACGGTAAGCAAAAATTTAGCCTGGCGGCCAGATTTTAGGGTAAAGGTTTTGGTGCCTTCACTGCCTTCAAGCATGCGAGCAAACTCGGAGCTATTCTTACCCAGCACTCGTCCACGGGAAACTATTTTCTTCATGCCGACTCACCCCTGACAAACTCAATCCGATCAAACACAGCCTTAGTGAAACGCTCGGCCTCGGTTCGTGCCTTCTTCAGCGCCTCAGCACTGCCTGGATACGATTGCGGGTTGGCACTGATTACGGTGTCGAAAGACTCGCCGCATCGCTCGAAGCCATCCAGACGAGGCAGAGAAGAGTCCAGAATGTTGCTGGCGTAAACCTCGCGCGCAAGGCTGTGTGATGTCTCGTGATCACGCTTGCCGGTCATCTTCGACATAAAACCAATGCTGGCGCTTAAACGCGGCTCTACGCCTTCCTCCTCCAGTTGCTCCAGCATTTCTGGCAGACGGGTGAGATATTTCAGAGTTGAGTGGAAGTCAACCTGGGCTGGTGGGGTAGGGGTAAGCAACAGATCGCTTGCCGCCAGACCGTTAAGCAGGAACGGATCCAGGTGCGGACCGGTATCGATAAAGATAAAGTCATAATCGTCAGCAACACGATCAATGATATTGCGTCGAAGGATTTCGTACTGATTTTGTCCAGGAAGATGCTCTTCAACCAGCTCTTTCCATTGGCTGGCAACAAAACCATCGTCGATAGAGGCTGGAATCACGTCTACGCCAGGAACGATGGTCGGACGAATCACCTCTTTGCGTAGCGTCTCCGCGTCCAGGTCGTTCAGCATCGCCTGCGCGGCGGTTTCCAGAATGGATCCAATACTGTGTGTATGGTCGAGGAACATTGTGCTGGATGCCTGCGGGTCAAGGTCAATAACCAGAATGCGCAGGTCGTGACGCAGTAAATCCTGATGCACACGCAGCGCGTGCGCCAACGTGACTGTGGAAACCGTTTTGGATACACCACCTTTCAGGTTTACGACAAAAATAACGTAAGGCGATTTGTGAATGTCGCGATATTTGGGAATCTTGCGGTGGGCATAGATATCAATGACGTTCTGGATGGTGAGCGCGTACTGTTCAACGTTACCGACCTGTTTCTTGTTGAACTGGTATCCATCATCTTCCATCTCTTTGATGGCCTGCTCCACAATGCGGCGGCTCAGCTTCGGCAACTTTGCCACCGCGTTACGAGTAAACGTCTGATAATACTCGGTCTGATTGAACTCTTTGCGCTGATCTTCGATATCCTGGCTCATGGCCTTCAGCAATGCGCTTGCACGAAGAGCTATGGTGCCGACACCACCGTAATCGCGTTTCATCATCATCTCCTTATCGTTTCGTATAAGTGAATTGTACGTGTGATTCTGTTACGTGCAACTTTTTTTGATATGTGCGTTATTTATTGCACGTTATGCAATAGCGAAGGGTCTATTCGATGTGTGCTGGAGGGATGATGAAGGCCCAGAATGTGCGATAGAGGGAAGTCGTATTGAATTATGTGTTGTGGAGGGATCGCAGGTATCAAATATGTGCGCTGAAGGGAAAGACAGAAGATTAGATGTGCGCTGGAGGGAAACTTGGATGGTTAGATGTGTGCTGGAGGGGAAGTGTGGGCAAACTGCGGAGCGCATCCCTCCAGCGCACACCAAAAACAGGAAAATGGGTAGGCATTCCCGGCAGCGCACATTTTTCAAATGCAGCTGCCCTCCAGCACACACTTATTCGGGAAGTTTCAGCTTTGGATTGCGAGAATGGACGATTACAAAACTTTCCCGGCCTTTCTTCTCAATTGAACAGTCGAGATAGCCGATTGTTTTAAGCTGTTCTATCGCTTTCTTAATGATACGGTTTTGCTCGCCAACAGCTGACTGCAAAGCCAGGCGCTCACGGATTCGGGCGAAAGATAGCGGCAACGGATTCTGCGGAAGGCTTTCGATGAAAGTGTAAATGGCTTGTGCAGCTTCTTTCTTCGGAAGGGCACGCAAGGCGTGGTGTTGCAACAGAACGCGATAATCAAGCTGGAACAGCTCCCACAGCTTCGAATCAGCCTCCAGCTCTATCAGATCAAGGTCAGCATCAAAACGACCGACCTTTAGCAGACCAGTCTGATAGCCGCCTTTAGCATCTTTTCCGCGCTTAAAAGCGATACCCTTGTTACGTAAGCGTCCAAGTGATTCATGAATGGTTAAACGCAGTTTCGCATCCAGACGTTTTGAGGGGAAACCACAGGCTTTAGCGAATTCCTGAAACGATAACTGGATGGTGTTTGAGGACAAGCCGTATTTGCTGAACGCGTAGATGACACCGATCCACGTTTTGAAATCAGTATCCATATCGAGTCGAGGACCGGTGATTTTAATATCATCGTAACCCTCGGCTTTAGCTATCTCCAGCTGGGAAAACGCTTTGGTGGCATCAATCTCTTTACTTTCTCCTTTGCTCTTTGATGGCTTCGGCACGAATACCCCCAAGCGCATCAACGCTACAGGCTGCACAGTGTTGTTTGAATTAACTGTTAGTTCTTTTGCCTTACTTTCAATGTCTGCGTAAAGAATATCGGATATAAAAGATTGATTCATATTACTTTTTCCGAATTATGTGGATAGTTTTTATAAGTGGTGATAACTACCCAGGCTTTCCCGTCAGCACACATCCTATATCCCTCCAGCACACATTAGCAACCCGTTAGCACACATTTTTATCCCTCCAGCACACATCATTTTCCCTCCAGCACACATCGCGATACACTTCTAAGCCAGACGTGGCGCGGCCTACAACGATCAGGGATCTATATGGATCTAATTAGGATCTGTATGGGCCTAATTATTGGATCTATCCAGTGGATAATGTGGATAAGTGAAAAACCGGCCAACATAGCCGGTTGGAAGGAAGGGGATTATTCTACGCTTTCGATAAGAAGACCATGCTCATAGCATTTAAGCTCATCGCCTTCATACAGGAATTGGTATCCAACACCACCACCTTCCGGCACATTAGGGAATAAATCATCACTTACCGAAGAACAAATTACACCAATGCAGCGATCAACACCTTCTCGTTCTTCAGTGCTGAAAAAATCCTCTTCAATAAGCACTTGATTACATTGCTCATCAGCATAAGTTGGAAATACATGCTCGATACAATCTGGATGTTTTAAACCAAGCTGATCGGCAAGCTCGAAAGCATGACGGTATTGTTCAGATCCTGGCTTGCCAACAGTGATTTGCTCAATTTTGTAGATTGAAGTCGCTTTGTTGATAGTTTGCTTTACTGTTACTTTATCAGACATAAAAATCCCTTTTAGTTACTGCTGATAGCGCGGTTGTAATCATTAACGTTGCGATTCTTCCTGTTAATCCCCATCAGCATCGTTTCTGTATCAAGGATATAGGCTGGCAGATCATCAAAATATTCACTGCTAAACTCTGGCATCCTGCACATAAATGCACTTTTGGAGGCAGGGTGGTTAACCTTTGTCGGCGTCGGCGTTAAATTCGCTGATCGACTCCCGGAGCAACCGCTGAGTGTCAGCAGGAATACGCTGGCGAACATTACCCGCCGCAACCAGTTGTTTCTGAACTTCAGCTTTTCGTTCCATTTGTCTGTCTGCATACTTCGCTTGTTCTGATTCATTTTTCACTTCCTGGCTGTGAAAATGTTGATCCGCTCTATTCATCGTCTCAATGGTCTGGTTAAGATCAATGATTGACTTATCGCGCTCCTTAACAGCCTGATCAAGGCTGCCAATTTTCTCCAAGGCTTGCTTTAACTGATAACGTTCCCATGCAAACCCAGCACCAACAAGTGCGCAAATCAGGACAAGAACACCAGTAACAGCAAGTTTCTCCTTCAAAGACAAAGCTGTTTTTAACGTTGAAAAAAACGACATTTCTTCCTCCTGAAGAAAAATTATCTGTGAAGTCCTTTGTTAAAGTGTCGCCTTGTTTAATTCATCAAGAACAGAATCAGGAACCAAAGCTGCGACTGCGCTGGCGGTGCTGGCCTTATTTGCTGATGCTTCCGCCAGCGCGGTTCCGATAGCATGGTTATAAGCAGTTATGGCTACGCTGGCGCTTTCCTTCGCTCGTTCATACTGCTGTTGCAATGCTGCTACCGGTACTGTTGTCTGGTCGAAAAAAGCACCAAATTGTTCAGTTGCTTCCTTCAGTGCTTCAACTTGTTGTTCTGTCAGTGATGGTGGGGGAGTGACTGCGCCACCACCGGAATCAGAGCCTGACGAGCTTCCTGAGCCTGTGTTAAGGGTCTGGTTAATGTCCCCCATAGCAGCGACTAAACTCGACGTATTAAGCGCATTTACAGCGTCCTCAAGCGATTTCGTTGTAGTCGCGTCGCCAATGGCAATAGAGATCGGCAGTTCTGAAACTTCTCGCTCATTAGCACGACAGTAAACATCCCAACCAATATCGAGTTGAAGGAGCATTGACAGATCAGCATAACCAGCCAACAGGTCCGCGTGCTGAGTTGCCAGCCCTCCAATATTCGTTAAACCGGTTGCGGTTGTTCTGATCGTTGAAACATAGCTGGTAATAGTGTTGGGATAGACAATTGTATCCAGAATTAATCCGGTCAATTCTTCTGCAAGCAGTTTTGCTGTGTTAGCACTGTTTCGTGCCGATGTTATGGCACCAGGTGTTTTCATCCCACCGGCGGCGGCCAATTTTTTATATGCGGATAACTGGTAGTCTTTTTCCAGCATGATATCTCCTAACTTACCTGAACCAGGCCGTCTCCGGCTGCAACGGTAGAGCCGCATGAAACAGGATCACCAACGCATACGATCCCTTTCCCGTTGACGGTAAACCATGCCCTGGTTGATATAGCTTGCCCGCCGTGCGTGCTGTTCCCATCGGTATGCTGTGCATATTGCTTACCATCAACTAACACTTCGACTCCGTTGACTTTAAGTAGTGGTTCGCTCTCTACGGGAGGCCTGGATGGGAATCCTCCGTGCCCCGAACAAATGCTGTCTTTTGTTGCAATACTTGCCACGTCATCACCAATTATTTGCTCTGATTTTCGTTATTTTAACTTAGGTTGTTTGTGGTCTACATGGCGTTTACTTATTACAAAATTGCTCTAATAAATATTGTTTTTTGTGTCGTGTTTTCGGTACCATTCAGCCATCGCCCTTCAATGGGCATTTGTTTGGAGTCGTCAGATGCAGATGGAGCTAATAAGCCGCAAAGAGTTCGATAGCCGTGTAACCAGCGGTGAACTCGACAACTTGCAGGCTATTAAGGTGAAAGAAGGCTTTTGCCTCATTGGGAATCAGAGCGGAACAAATCGCGTTTTTATGCTTCGCCGTACGGATTTGAAGCCATTTGTCTGGAAGAACGAAATTGGTCCCAGCTCATACGCTCAAACGAGGGGGTGCCACAACCTGGCATTTTTCTACAAAGACGAGCTTTCTGTGGTTGATATTCAAGGGTTACAACATGTTTAAGCACTGGAAAAACATTACTATTTATAAACTTTCTCGTGAGGCGGATCTGACCGACTTAGAAGATAAAAAGAAAATGATCCTTTTCACGCCATGCGGTAGCCAGGATATGGCCAAGTTCGGTTTTGTATCTCCATTTGGTGATAATTCCGAAGTTATCGCTATGCATGGAAATGGTTTTATCCTTGTTGAAGCAAAGCGCGAAACAAAAATTCTTCCCCCGCCGGTTATCCAGCGAGCTATTCAAGAAAAAATTGAAAAACTTGAGCAAGAACAAGCGCGTAAACTGAAGAAAACAGAGAAGGACTCCCTGAAAGACGAAGTTCTGCATTCTCTTCTGCCACGGGCTTTTTCAAAGTTTTCTGTTATCCAGGCGATCTACGACGGTTCAACTAAACGCATCTATATCAATGCCAGTGCGCGGCAGGCAGAGGATATGCTCGCGCTTATGCGTAAGTCTCTGGGTTCTCTTCCTGTTGTGCCCCTAAGTGTTGAAAATCCAATTGAGTTAACGCTGACCGACTGGGTACGTGATGCTAGTGCTCCACAGGGATTTCAAATGGGGGATGCGGCAGAACTTAAGGCTGTGCTTGAGGATGGCGGTATCGCCCGAGTGAAAAAGCAGGATTTGGGAAGCGATGAAATTTCCACACACCTGGAAGCTGGCAAGCTCGTCACAAAGTTGGCTCTCGACTGGCAGAACCGCATTAAATTTACACTGGACCATAACTTCAGCCTTACCAGCGTCAAATTTGCGGATGAATTGCTTGAGCAGAACTCTGATATTGATAGTGAAGATGTTGCGCAGCGACTGGACGCAGATTTCTTCCTGTTAACCAGTGAAATTTCGTGCCTGGTTGATGCTCTGGTAAATGCCATGGGCGGAGAGGCTAAGCAGTGAGAGAGCTGTGCTATGGATCTGTTTGCAGTGGAATTGAAGCTGCGAGTATTGCCTGGGAACCTTTGGGTATTCGTCCGGCCTGGTTTGCTGAAACTGAGCCTTTTCCATCTGCCGTTCTTGCGCACCGTTGGCCTCATGTCGCCAATCTTGGCGACATGACAAAACTTGCCAAAAAAGTCCTTGCAGGGGAAATCGAATCCCCTGATGTGCTGGTGGGAGGGACACCATGTTTTACCGCGGGCCATATGGTTCTTTGTAAAAATGGTTATAAACCAATAGAAGATGTTTGCCCTGGCGATTACGTAGTCAGTCATCTCGGGCGGTTACAACAAGTAAAAAGAGTTGGTTCAAAAATAGCTAATACGGGGTTACTTAATGCCGTTGGGCAGCCTTTAGGTATAAGAACAACCAATGACCATCCCTTCCTGGCGGTTCGGTGGAAAGCCCAAAACACCCGGAAAAATGGCACATATTTTAAGAGAGAGTTGTTGTCTGAACCGGAATGGCGAGCAGCATGTGATATGCCGGGATATCAATGGTGTGCTCTAACTAATTTCAATATTGCATCTCCAGATATTTGTTCTCGGTTCTTGTCTGAAGAACAGGCTATGTATCTTGCGGGCGCTTATGTTGGCGATGGATATATTAGGAGATGGAGAGGTAAATCTAAGAAGGCGGTTGTTTTTGGCATAAATTGCCAGAAATTGAGAAAGTTTCATTGCCGCATACCAGAAAACATATTTTCCGTGGCAAGCGAAATCCGAGGGAGCATCAAAGTAACCTTGAATGATACGTGTTATGCCAATTGGCTTAATGAACATTTTGGCGAGTTAAGCCATGCTAAGCGTATCCCTGCATGGGTGATGTCGCATCCATTGCGTCATGTGTTTTTACAAGGCTATCTTGATACTGATGGGACACCAAGTGGTAAAGCGGGATTTAGAATTAATAGTGTTAGTCCTGCGCTTGCCTGGGGCGTTGCGGAGTTGTCACAGACTTGTGGTTATGTTTCTTCGGTCAGCTTTATTGAAGTTGAGCCCAAAAAAGTGATCGAGGAGCGCGTGGTAAATCAACGGAATTATTATCAGGTAACAATCTGCCCGCAGAAATTGTCACGTAAATCAAGATTGGCTCATGGAATGCTTTTACGAACAGTCAAAGAGTTTAAATCGGTAGGCCTAGATACTGTATACAACATAGAAGTCGAAGGTGATCATTCCTATATCCTCAATGGTGCGGTGGTCCATAACTGTCAGGCATTCAGTATCGCTGGATTACGTGGCGGGCTTGATGATGAGCGTGGCGCGCTAACTTTAAAGTATGTGGAGCTTGCAAATGCAATTGACGACAAACGGGCTGAGTCATTTCTCAAACCAGCCGTTATCGTCTGGGAAAATGTCCCAGGAGTCTTGTCATTGGCAGATAACGCCTTCGGATGTTTCCTTGCCGGATTGGCTGGAGAAGATGCGCCATTTGAACCAGGTGATCGACCTGAATCAGGAAAAAGTAACGCGTTCTGGCGGTGGGATGGCAAAACCGGTTGCCATGCTCCAAAGTGGCCGCAGTGTGGTTGTATTTATGGACCGCAGCGAAAGGTGGCCTGGAGAATCCTTGATGCCCAATACTTCGGAGTGGCACAACGACGCCGACGCGTGTTTGTTGTCGCAAGTGCTCGAACAGACCTCGATCCCGCAACGGTACTTTTTGAGTTCGAAGGCGTGCGCCGGGATATTGCGCCGAGCCGAAAAAAGAAGGAAATCGCTTCCGCCATTATTGCAAATGGCGCTGCAATCAGTGGCGAAAGCCTAAATCCATGCCTACACGCTGACATGCCACCCGGTATGAAATCGACGAAAGCCGTAAACGCTTTCAGGATGGCAGCATTTGGGGAATATATTGACGATGAAACCGCATCGACAGTAAAGGCAAGAGATTTTAAAGATGCCACTGACCTTGCCGTTTTTAGCAGCACAGGAGCAGGTTTTTGGTCAGAAGGGCATGGTACATTGCGGGCACGTGAGCAAGAAAGCCATGAGCATCTTGTTACATTGGCTTTTCCTGAGCGTATGAGCGGTACACAACATGCTGCAACTAAGAATACTTCACCATCTCTAATGGCTAAAAATCCAACAGCTGTTTGCTATGAAGTAAGAAACGCAGAAGTAGCTGTCCGCCGTCTTACCCCTGTCGAATGTGAAAGGCTGCAAGGTTTTCCTGATGGGCATACGTTGATCCCGACGGAAAAGCGTAAAAAAGTTAATTCAGATGAACTGGCATATCTTCGCAATCACTATCCAGATTTAAGCGAAGAAGAGGCCGCGATGCTTGCAGCTGACGGACCGCGTTACAAAGCGATCGGCAATAGTATGGCAATACCAGTAATGCGCTGGATTGGCGATCGGATTACTAAGGCCGTATGTCGGCAGAAAGAAGGAAGTGAAACAAAAGAGCGAAAAGTTAAACCAGCGGCAGAATTCGAACGGTCCATATTCAAATGGGCTGGTGGAAAATTTGGTGTTCTGGAACAAATCTTTCGCTATTTGCCAGAAGGGAAGCGCCTGATTGAACCTTTCGTTGGTGGCGGAGCTGTCTTCATGAATGCCGGATACCAGGAAAATCTGCTAAATGATGTGAATGCTGACCTGATTAACTTTTACAAGACTCTGCAACGCGAGGCGCATTCACTTATCACTCTGGCACATCGTTTCTTCTTGGACTACAACACCCAGGAGGGATTCCTGGCAGTACGGAATGCGTTTAACAAACAAGTCTATGATGATTTACATCTCGCAGCGGCGTTTTTGTTCCTGAACCGACATTGTTTTAATGGATTGACGCGTTACAACCAAGCCGGTGAGTTCAATGTCGGTTATGGGAAGTATAAAACTCCGTATTTCCCATTGCAGGAGATGGAAGCCTTCCTTGGTGCGGAAGGGCGTTCTGAGTTTGTATGTGGTGATTTTGCTGCGGTGATTGAAGCTGCCGGAGAAGGAGATGTCATTTTTTGCGATCCGCCATATGAACCGCTTCCAAATACAGAGGGATTCACGAACTATTCCGGTCATGACTTTAAGTTTGAAGAGCAAAAACGCCTGGTGTCTCTGTTGACGGATGCTCATCGCCGAGGTGCAAAGGTACTCATTACTAACAGTGGCGCGCCAAACATCAGAGAACTTTATCAGGACAGTGGCTTCAGAGTGGAACCTCTCTTTGCCAGACGTTCTGTGTCTTGTAAGGGAGACACTCGTGGTGTTGCTCATGACGTTTTAGGTATATTGCTCTAATAAATTTATTAGTGTAATATCGCCTCAATGAATCGTGATTTATAGAGCGATTTAGCTGTTAGCCGCGACAGGCGCGGCGGCAAGTATGGCGGGGTAGTGACTCCTTCCCCATCATGACGCCGAGTTGCCAGGTTGACCATACGCCTAAGTGGCAACACCGAAGTGCGTTACGAGCTTCCAGTTTGCCCATCTTCGGGTGGGCGTTTTTTCAGGGTTTTCGTCATGGTTAGCGACTTTGCGGCGGTTTATAAACTGACCATTAAAGTAAATGCAAACGATGATCTGATGATGGTAGCGGCCTAAGAAGCCAGACGCCACGGGGTATGAGTCGTCCCCCGTCAAAAAATCGACCGCAGAGTGTCCCCGTCTGTGTATTAGGGAACGGGGAGGCACAACAGGTAAGGGCGCTGGTGTGATTAACCAGATGAACGAGAAGGGGCCATCTGTTGGTCAGCGTCCTTTCCTGTTGCGTCTTCTTTTCAGCGTAACAGCCGGTGCTTAACAGCACTTTGGGTACAGTTCCACTAATTTACGGGTATATCCCGTCATGCTGAAAGCGCTAATCACGCTGGAAGCCAGGGTTATGCATCCCCTGTTACCGAATTGCAGCTAGGGCGCGGTGCGCCGAAAAGCATACGGAGGTGGAAGCCCTCGCCGGAGACGTACCCGGCAAGTGATGGTGTAGCTCAGTGGTTAGAGCGTCTGCCTTGTAAGCAGTGGGATACCGATGAAAATTTGTAGCAAATGCAAAGCACTAAAACCTGCTTCCGATTTCCATAAAAACAAAGGAAAGAGCGATGGCCTGCAAAATATTTGCAAGGTGTGCGCCAAGGAAAGAGATGCTCTGAGTTATGCAAGCAATGAATCAAGGCGCCGGCTTATAAAGTTAACAAGAACGAGAAAAACAAGTTCAAACCGTCAGTTTTTATCTCGTTATAAACGCTTCATCGGGTGCCAAAATTGTGGAGAAAAAGAACCTATAGTTCTGGACCTCCACCATGATAACCCTGGCGGCAAAGAAGGCGATCCTTCTAACCTATGTAGTCGATCTCGAAAGCGACTTAAGGAAGAAGTAAGGAAGTGCATTGTCCTCTGTGCGAATTGCCACAGAAAAGTCCACGCAGGTTTATTGGATATAAAGAAATAGCTACGGCGGTTCAATTCCATCAACCATCACCATATACCAATGTGATGATTCTGCCGGTACGACTCTGACATCTATTCCTCGAAACGGAGTGCACAACAGATAAGAGCATTTGTAGAGTTCGACTCTCTACCGTGGGCTTTTTCCCGCGATGTGCGCCATAGATGCTCTTTCCGTTGTGGCGAATGCGGCTGAGCGCACGCGGGAGATGAAAAAGAAACATCTGTTGATTGCTGGTGACGTGCTGTTTGCCCTGGTTGCGCTCAGCTTGTGTGACCGTGACGGCCCGGCACCGGTAATCGTCGCTCAGCCATCCGCGCCGGGAGGGGGCCACTATTACGATAACAGCGGGGTCTTCAGCGACTTGCTGATGGGACACCTGATGAGCGGTGGTGGCTATGGACACAGCAGCAATATCAACATCACGCATCATACGACCGTCATTAAAAACTACCATCCGGCGCCGCGCTACAACGCCACCAGCGACCAAACGCTATTATGGCTCCAGCTCGTTCGCGCGCCGCTCAACCGTTACGTCGCCTCCGATGCGTTATATCCGTCCGAGCTACAGCCGCCACTGATGGTTATGCCCCTCCATCGTGGGGCTGTTTATTTGCCGTAACACTCTTCTGGTTAGGGCTAATTGAGCCAACATCATTTTGCGTAGTGTTAACCTTTTCTCCTGGCACGGTTATATCTACCATTTTATAAAGTCCTTTTCTCAGACCTGTTACGGCATCACCGTTAAAGAGTCCCCATATTGCAAACAAAAGGCCTATTGAGAAGGCTGTGGCAAAAAGTTTTGGTACACCAGAAAAAAGAAATTTTAATATGGCAATCCCATAGACTTGGGCACATTCCCAAAACCCCACGGGTTTCTTTATTTGCTTGCTGTATTTTTCTGCACCTTTAACCAGCTGCTTTATAGCATTTTTGTTTGCCTCATCTTTCTCTTTCTGGAGGGCTTTGATTTGGTTTTGATAAATATTCTCTTGCTGCTCAAAAATTGTTTCTAACCTTGTCTGCAACTCGTTGTTGACGCCAGAAACGTATCCATCTAAAATTTCCTGTGCGCTTCTTTTAAATACTTGAAGCTGCCTCGGTGACTTGAGGCATTGATCGTGGTAGGCCGCAAGCTCAGCCTCAATCTCGTATTCTTTTTTACCGGCCGCGCGAGCGTTACGAGCTATTTCGTCCTTAAAACCTTTATAAACCGCATACGAAAGAAGCTGCTCAATATTATTTGGATCTTTTACCAGCTCAGTAAAAATCCATTTCTTTGTTTGCTGAGTCATGTTTCACCACAATAAAAAAGCCACTTCAAAGGAGCTTGTAAATATCACGTTGGTTACGCTTTTTTATTTTTACGAACCTGATTAAACGATTCTTGAATATATTCCCGCCCGCTGCTCTGTGATAGGACGGACATTGCTAATTGACGAGACAGGCTGGAAGCCTTTGCATCCCGTGCTGATGCAGCTGCTACTTTACGGACAGTTTGGCTATCGCCTTTACGACTAACTTCATTTTTTTTGCCTGCAATCACGCCTGCAACGGCAGCCTTTACAAAGGCCGTTTTGTTAGTAACAATTTTTTCCGCAGCGACCGTCGCCACGGCATTCTTCGAAATTTTACGAATTTCTTCCGGGCTGAGGGCTGGCATACGACGAACTGTGGTCATTTTTCGCTCCTCTTTACTTCTCCTCAGTCTAACATTTGCGAAAATATTTGTATATTTTTTAGCGCGCTTTATATGGGATTGTGGGAGGCGCTTTCAGGGCCAAAAATCATTATCGAATCAACCTTTATCCACTGTAACCTGTGCCGCCTTAATGGACAGCGTTCCGGCAGCCTCAATCCCCATATCGCCACCAGCCTTAATGTTTATATCATCGGCAGCCGAGATAAACGCGCCGCCCTGCGAGATAGCGAACAGCTCACCAGCCTCATTGAAACCGATCGTCGTGCCGCTGCCCAGGTGTGTGACAGACCAGCCGCCGCCAGCGTTGCGGATCTCCATAAGACCGTTACGCGAGTAAACGTAGTCTTTTTTGGCGCTGGTGGAGGGCATGGGTGGGGCACCGTCAACATCTGGAGGCGTGTAGCCGCTACCCTGCCCGGAGGCCTCCGGAGGGACGTTAGGCGCACCACCGGATGCATCCTGTGCATAACCGATTATCAATGGCCACCGCGAATCTCCATTGTAGGGAAATTCTACCCATACTTTATCGCCGGGCAGAAATGGTGAAAACGTGTTTGCATTGGACAATATGGCTTCTGCCCACGGCAATGAGGCATCTGGTAGCCCATCCATCATGCCGACAACGCGTATTTGCGTACGCATCAGACCTTTAGGGTCATCGACGCTTACCACTACAGCCCGATACTTCCCTGTCAAACTACCCATTCACCACTCCTAGCTGTGCACGACTGACAAAACGGAAGCGGTCTTCGAAATGAGTCACGGACATCACTATCATTTTGTCGGGGATAGATTCATCGAGTTCTCCGTCACCTGCCGTGTTATGCACGACAATTTTCAGCGTCGTACCCGGAGTTAGCGCGGCATTTCCTTCCACCAGCATATCGAGGCGGGGGAGAATGAATTTGTTGTAGTTCGCCAGCGCGGTAGGATCGGGATTGCTCGTAAATTTAATGGGGTCTTCCTGGTTACCTGAGTAAACCACACCTTTGGTCATGTCATAACTGGCCATTCTGTAATTGTGGCGGCGCTGGTATTCATAATCGGCATTCAGGATGTTGAACTGACTAATTGTAAATCCGGATGTGTTGGGATTGGCGGACTCATAAGTAAGCGATGGAGCGGCGTTTGCCATTTTTTCCATACTTTTAAAATTGATCATCCCCCTGGATGCCCAGCACATAGAACCGGTATCCCGGGCTATCTCCTGCAATACCTTGGTCGGTTTTTCTCCAACATTTAGGTGGTATGTGGATGTTTTTCTGAATGAATCAGCATTTACCTTCAGACCAGGGGCAAGAGTGGAAACTACGGCTGATGGGGGCTTATTAACAAAATACTGTGCGCTGGTGGACGGAACTTTCAATAACCGCACCGGGTTACTAAACGCGTAAATCAGTACGGTATCGTCCTTGCGCGGCGCTTTAAGAACGAAGAACTCTTCCGAGAACAGGATGCCGCCATGACCTTCCGGATCACCAAGTGAAACAGTCAGTATTGTTCCAAATTTCACCCCCAGCTTATTGACCACGTAAGCCGTTGAATCCCTGACCATGAGCATAAGCTGGGGACCAGATAGCTCCCCGGGTTCGACATAGGTACATCCTACGATCATTTCGCGAGGGATTTCGTTCTGCCCAATTGAAACAGATTGCAGGAATAGCTGAGTGCGTTTTGAATCAGTTTCCGGGGCTGTGGTGGTCTTTGTGGCCATCTCATTCCTCCAGAATTTTCGCTTTTACCGTTATGGTGCCGGTGGTTTGCTGCATATAAGACAGGATAGGAAGCTCCGCCACAACGGTGAGGTTCAATCCAACCGCGAACAGCCTGTTATCGGCGGTGCCGGTGGTCAGATCCTGAAATGCGATTGATTTTTGCCCTTCTATGTAGCATGTAACCGGTATCTCATAACCGCCGACATTGGCAATGTGAGTGAAAGATGCCTGCCCGAGGCTGGCATACATTCGTAGCCAGAATGCTAATGCAGTTGTAACCATCCCAAGAGATTCCTTCTCGTCACTGGCTATCCATAGCGAATATTCCAGTGAGAAAGGGATGGTCGATACCAGGGCTTCAATCTCATCATTTTCATTGGTGACATGCCCTTCATCGTAATTATCCCGGCACAGTTCACCTTCATAAATTGAAAACGCGGGAGAACGAGACAGATTCACAAGCGGCATTGCCAGCTTATTTACCGGGCCAGCAGAGGCTGTATCTTTGCGCCCGGCGCGATCGGCTTCAAATGACGACAACCACTCCTTCACATCACTAAAAGTGCCGAGCGTTATGCGATCTCTTGGTGTGCGTTTCAGGAACTCCCGGAATGACTGGTTAATGCGATCATTAAAGCTGACAACTTGTGAATCGAACGCTTCGTTTAAATCCTGTGCGAGCGACGAATCAATGCCATCAATAGTGGCAAATTCCAGCTTACCGGTTGGAGTAAGACCTTTTTTCTTAAAGATGGCCAGTAGCCATTCCTGATTATTCAGAATCACCGATGAAATTCCCTTCAAAGGCGCGTGAAGGCACGCAATAAAACAAACTGCCTACCCTGGCAGTGCCGTAATTGAATATTTTATGGATGTACCAGAAGCGGCGAATGGTTGTGCCGTCTGACAGCTGTTCCAGCCATTCGAGCATAGAACCCACAGGCACATTAACGGCGGCTAACCGAAGGATTAAAGCACTGTCGCTAATTCCCGTATTATCACTGCCGTCGTATAGCGCGTAGAAGGCGTCCATCTCATCCGGGCAATCGAGAGCCGTTATCAGTTCTGGATCCTGATAGTCATATATGCGTTGGTTCGGTTCTATTATTTCAGATGCCGTTTCAGGTGCATTTTTGTATCTGTAAGGTATTGCGCGATACAGAACTGCATCGAATGAGTCAGGGTCTAGCTTGATTGCTTTGAGCCAGTCCATCCGCACAAGGTTATTAAAAACTGCATGACCTTGATAACGGTGGCGCACACCAGAATCACTAAGCAGGCCGTGATCCAGATTGGGAAGGTGATTGTCCTCCACAGGATCAACAATATTACCAACGTTAACACCATCGGTTTCGATTTCAGCATCAATATCTTCCTCTTCAATCAGTTCAGAACCTTCGCCTGGAATATCCGGATCCGATTCGGTGTCCGGGAGGTTATCACCAGTCACTTGTTGTGATGGTTCTGTGTCCTCAAACATGTCATCAAAGAAACCAGCCATCGATTATCCTTTCCGTTTACGGGCTTCGTTAATTTGTGTCTCAAGAATGCTTCGCGCCTGCGCGGTGGCAGCGGCCTTGTCCATTCCCTGACTCATGAAAAACTTTATGAGGTTGTTCGCCTGCGTTTGCAGGGCTTTTTTGAGAGCGTCGGCTTCAGCGCGAGCCTGGGCTTCTCTCACCCGCGATGCTTTTAGTTCGGCATTCTTCCTGTTTGCCGTGGTGCGAGCTTTTTTTAACAACCGGCGAACGTTGTCCGTGGCGCTATCTTTTGCGCGTAGTTTTTTGCCTAATGCATCCTGAGATTTCAGATACAGCTCATACTCACGCGCAGCTTTAGCCTGATCCGTCGTTGTTGTCCGGTTGCGCGCGAGCGATTTAGCCAGTTCGCCTTTGAAATAGGTTGTTGTCTTCCGCTTGTCATCGCCGAAGGCTACCTGTTCAGCTGCTTTTTCCAGGGCAATAATGATGGCCTTGTGCCATGTGGGAGACTGAAAACGCGTCATAGCGTGCAAAACATGTTTGCAAGCCACACCAGTCAGATCAGGGTTGCGGATTTTGGGGAATGCATACTCTTTTGGCGGCGCGACAGCATAGTTACCAGCCGTGGCCATATAACGATACCAGTATTGATGGCGTCCACAATCACAGTCGAAAGATACCCGGCCCTTGCAGAGATCGGCAGCGATTCGGGCTTTTTTCGCACCGTCTTCAGCAATATCCTCAACGGCTTTATCCCATTCCTCAAATCGAATTCTGACACGGTGATGCTGGTGGACAGACTCATCCGAAGCATTAACAGATATCAATGCAAGGTTGTGTTTTAGCCCGAGAAATGTCGCGGCTTTGATCCCTGTGCCATCAGAAACTTTGTTGTTAGCGCGTTTTATATCAATGCTGGTGGACTGCGCCACCAGCTGAGCATAGGTAATGCCGGGTACCGTGCTCTTGAATTTTGTTTTATGAGCCTGCCTTGAGGTGTTGAAGCTGCGTATATCTTCGGGCGTAAAGTAGGTGCCATCTTTCTTTTTCCCAAGGCTGAGGAATGCCTCAAGTTCGCGGTTACGCATCCCCATAATCCTTGGGGTGAGTGTACGTCGCGCGTTTCGCCGATTCTGACGCTGCTGTTTACGGATAAGATCGAAGACCTTGTTAAAGTCTTTTGCACTTAATCCATCAGTCTGATAGCGACCAAGGTTGTCGCGAGCATATTCAGTTGGCATTCATTTCCCTTACGCAATGGATAATGTCCCTATCACCTGGCCGTCATATTGGAAATGGCGAATCATTTCGCGGATCCATGTGGCAGGTGGGAGTTTTAATTTTTTGCCAACCGTCATACCCTGAGACTCATCCTCAAGCCCGGCGGCGAGCGTCACAACCCAGCGTAGCTCTGCTATGCCCCACATACGGTAAGCCAGCAAATCCGGGCGATATTGCTCATCGGGAAGAACGTAATAAATCGTCAGATTCTTGTCGTTCGATTCACACATAAGCATCACCTCTTTGCGCAGCTCTGCCCTGAGTATTGGATCGGCTATGTTGCGGTCGTCATACCGCGACAGAGGATATTGCCGGGTGCTTTGGGTTGTAGTGATTGATGTAGCCATAGTCAGCCTGCCAGAAATATATGATGGTGATTCTACTGCTAGTCATTTGTTGAATATTTAACTTAATAAAAGAAAATTATTAGTGCAATTTTGATTGTGAAATGTATCATTCTGCCCTTAAGTAGGTTCTTCACGAGGAAACAAAATTGGCAGAACGTGTTGATGATGCAGAGCTGAGCATGAATCAGTTAGAAGCTCTCAAAGACATGGCCATCGATAACATCAGAAAGCAGGCACAGGTCGTGAGCCAGGTATTTACAGGGAAGTGTCGTTACTGCAATGAATCGATTGAATCAGGCATTTATTGTGACGCTGAATGTGCGCAATGGCACAGGGAAGAGCAGGCCGCAAAACAGCGTAAATATGGCATGCGACCGGCAGGATTTGACTGATTATGTTGCGCTTTACTGAGGAAGAGTTTCAGGCTTTTAGTGAGCGTCGAAATAAGGGGCGGTCCAGGCCAAAAACCAAAAAGGATCCATTCTTATCGCTTGCGCCGGTAAAAGAAGTTTCTCCACATGCGAAGGCACTTGCAGCACTGGCAAAGAACCCAGACCTGCGCGACGGAAATTGCGAGCACTTCGAGCAGGTTTTCATTTTTGATTACTTCGAACGCAAGCACCCTGACATCTATGAGCTGTTGCATGCAACGCCTAACGGAGGGAAACGTTCAAAAGCAACCGCCGGGAAAATGAAGGCTGAAGGGCAGAAAAAAGGTTATCCGGACATGAGTCTCGATAAAGCATGCGGTATTTATCACGGCATGCGAATTGAGCTTAAAGAACCAAATGGTAAAGCCCCGACGAAAGAGCAGATCGCCTGGATGCGCAGGCTTAGAGAGGAAGGTTACTACGTCGTTCTTGCGTATGGTGCAGAACAAGCGATAACCGCCATCCTGGAATACATGAGCCTTAAAAAGGGTGAGGCTATTGAGCATGTATTGAACGGTGACAAGTGGTTGTACACTACGTGAAATAATAAATTAATTAGTGCATATGTGTTCTTTGATACAGCGCACATTAACATCGGGAGAATAATCGTGTCATCCAAGGCTAATTATGAATCGCTGGCATCGATCATGCCGCGTAATGAACAGGAAGCAGATGCTGTAGTTGACCCGGTAATCGCTGAAATGAATGCTCGCCTGGAGGCTGAATTTGCAGCTGAGAATGAACATACCACCCAGGGCGACTAGGACTGTTTTTTGTGTCGGTAGCGGTCCGTCACTCACTCGTGAGGACTGTGCTGCTATAGAAAAAACTGGCTGTTCTATCATCGCGGTTAACAATTCCTGGCAGATGTTCGATGACATTTATGCCTTATACGCCGGTGATTTGTCATGGTGGAAGCAATACGGATCCACCATACCGGGAGGGAGATTCCGCAAAGTGACAGCCAACCTGGCGGCGGCGAAATCATTTTCGTTGGAGTACAGGCGATATTGTGGACCGGCGGAAGGGGTAAATAGCGGCGCGCAGGCTATCAGTCTGGCTGCTGAATCAGGGGCTGAAGTAGTGGTATTAGTTGGCTATGACTGTTCTCTGCAAAACGGCCTTCATTGGCATGGCGCGCACCCTCAAGCCCTACGGAATCCAACGCAGGTGTCTATTTCAAAATGGCAACAGCAGTTCCTGGATACCCGCAAAAAACACGCAGATTTACATATTTTGAATGCAAGTAGGAGCAGTGCAATTCAATGTTTCCCAAGAATAAATTTAGAGGCAGTGATCGCGTTATTATCGTCGGCAGTGGCCCAAGCGCCGCAAACTTTGTTGCGCCGCGCGGAGTGCCGATTATAGCGGTCAATGGGGCCATCGACTGGCTGAACCGCGCTTCTTATTTTTTCACACTTGATCCATCGCCAGACAATATGCGGCGCGTTGGTCGTGGCCGCCGTCGCCGTGGTGTTTGTTATTGCATGGCACTACCCGATGTTAAAGAACGTGAAGTCAGAGACGGCGTTCTGTGCTTCCGTCGTGTGGCTGAACGTGGCATGGAGCCAAAAAATACGAATTCTCCCGAGTGGTGGGCGTGGCGCTGGTCCGCACATTTCGGACTTTGCGAAGATGAGAATGAAATTGCCAGCGGCAATAGTGCATATGGCGCTCTGAACCTGGCTTTCCATATCGGATTCAAACATGTCGCCCTGGTGGGCGTTGACGCTACACAAGAACCACGCGTTCACTCCGGCGGCACGCCAAAAAATCTAAGTCACCTGCCTTTGTTATTCCAGTCTGCGCGTGAACAGATTGACGTTGTTTCATGCGGGAAAATGGGAGGTATTCCGCAGATGACTCTTAAAGAATGGCTGAAGAATACATGATGGCACCAACAATTTATCACCGTATCGACGGTACCAAATACAGGAATATCTGGGTTGTTGGTGATCTGCATGGTTGCTACACCAGACTGATGTCCGAACTCCATCGTGTGGATTTTGACCCTGCGCAGGATTTACTGATATCGGTCGGCGACCTTATCGATCGCGGCACCGAAAATGTTAAATGCCTGGAGCTATTGCAGATGCCATGGTTCAGAGCGGTTATGGGCAACCATGAGCGGCTGATGATTGATGCGTTAAGTCCTGATGGCAACGTGAATAATTGGCTAATGAATGGCGGTCAATGGTTCTTCATGCTGGACGCTGATCAGGAAATATTAGTCAGGGCGCTGGTGGAGTTGGTAAGACGACTGCCCTATATCATTGAGTTGAACACCGGGCAAGAAACTATCGTTATAGCCCATGCCGACTATCCGGATAATGAATATCAATTCGGTAAGGAGGTGCCGCTTTTCAACGTTGTCTGGGCGCGCGAGCGTATCAGTGATTCGATGGATGATATTGGTGGCGAAATTTCGGGCGCAGATCGTTTTATCTTTGGTCACACTCCGGTGAAAAGCCCGAAGACATTCTGGAATCAGCATTATATCGACACAGGTGCCGTATTTTGCGGAAACCTGACATTGATGAAAGTGAAAGGTGATGGTGCAGCATGAAGATTGCTTTAGTTCTTCGCTCTGGTGGTGACTATAACGCTTCCGATGTGCAGTGGCTGGTTAATCAACTGCCAAAAGACTATGAAATTATTTGCCTGACAGACCTGAAGTGTTTACATGTACCTGGCGTCAAAGTTATCCCATTGATCAACCAGTGGCAAAAGTGCCGTGGCTGGTGGGCGAAAATCGAGTTGTTCCGACCGGATATAACCGATGATCTGTTCTATCTGGATTTGGACACGGTTATTGCCGGTGATATACGCCCAATCCTAGAGAATCCACCAACCAGCTTCACCATGCTTAGGGATTTTTACCATCCACAATATCGTGGTAGCGGTGCCCTGTGGATACCAAATAGTGTAAAAGCGCATATCTGGAGTTCATTCTGGCAAGATCCGGAAGGTTGGATTGCTCGTTGTGTCACTACTGAGTGCTGGGGTGATCAGGGGTTCTTACGGAAGGTTATGGGCGATGATACACCAGCATTTCAGGATCTGTATCCAGGATGGTTTGTAAGTTACAAGGCCGATGTTGTGGAACCTGGTTCAAAATATGCGAGCGCGCGTTACTCCAGGGGGAATGGGGCATTACCAAAGGACTGCCGAATAATCTTTTTCCACGGCAAACCGCGACCTCGCGAAGTGTCAGAGGATTGGCTTCCCCTTACTAGCTCGTTTTTTGAGCGATAGTCAGAATAATATTGCTCTAATAATTCCATATTTTTAAAACGTGATGTACACTCATCACGTTTTTTATTAGAGCAATCCAAAAGGTGCACTATGTGGCCATTCCGACGGAAATATCACTACTGGCTGATCGCCTTTGTTACGCCGACCGGCGGTATCAGGCATGTCATCACCAGGTATCGCAACAAGAGACTCACCTTAGCCAGAATTTTACAGGCTGCCATAGGTGAGGGACTGGATACAAATTGCGTAGTCCTTCCACCTTCATACTTAGGAAAAATGACCGAAGCACAAGCTAATACGGAACTTTGAAATGAGCACTTCAGCACAAAACCAATCAATCGAAAATGTATCTATCCCTGATGTCCTGAATGCCGGTATCCCGGCCATTATCCAGAACATCCGGGCCGCGCAACGCCGCGTTAGTTGTGATGACCTCACAGCACGTTTTTTTGATAATGCGGTTCAGTCAGCGGAGATGCTTCACGCACAGCTTATTGATGTTTATAACGCAGAAGCTGATAGCCATAACTCCCTGGTAGATGCAGCTGAAAATATGCAGTTGGATCTCGGTCTGAAGGGTAAAGAAATTGAAGAGCTTCAGCTGCAAATTGAACATTTGAAACGCCAGCAACAGGACGCGATCGACGATGCGACGCATGACGCCAACCAGCGTGCTGATAATGCCGAACGTATAAGCATTGAGCTGGAAACAAAACTCAATGAAATGACCGCGATGGTTGAACTGCGGAACTCACAGATTTCAACGCTAAAATCTCAATATAAAGAGATCATGAAACTTGATCCTTTTAACCTTGAGAAACGCTATAACAAAGCTAAAAGCGAGCGACAGGAACTGCGTAAGCAGGTCGCCGACCTTAACCAACAGCTCAAAAAAACTATTAAAGATGCAAGCGAAGCGCGCGTGGCATTTGCTAATAAAAAAGCAGAGGTTACCGCGCTGGTTAATGAGAATGCCAAATTTGCGACGCTCAAGAAGGAAATGTATGGCATTACTGAGCGCCGTTTCCCTGCAAGAAAACTTCATCCGACGTTAGGGCAAATCTCCTTCTTCCCGCGCCTCCTGGCTTATGGGATCTCATCGCCTAAAGAGTTCAATAACGAGCGTCCTTATATCGTTTCTAAGCTGGACTTTGCTTATCAGTTCTGCTGCGACATGGGCTATGCCATTGATATCCGGATCAACGAATGGTTGATGCCAAACTTCCAGCCGTTGGCCATTTTCCGCGAGTTCCAGCCGGAAGGTTGGGTAGAGTTCTTCCATGAATTGATCTGTAAAGAGATGGAAAGCCGCCGCCCGGAACTGGTCCGTCGAGTTGAGTGGGCGCAAGAGGTTATGTTGGCAGAGGCAGAGCTGCCGTTCGAACCGGAATTCATTGATGATCTGGCAACTAAAGGGCTGCATACCCTGTTTGATGTGGTTACCCGCCGTCATGAGCAGTTGGTTGTCGAATTGGGTTTAGAGGAAACTGCGGCAAGAAGACTTCTCGATGTTTGCTATGCACGTAGCGATGCATGGGAAAAAGAGAACGGCGGCACTATTTACGTTCGCTGATAGTTACAGTGTCACTTTTAATGCTGGTGGAGTGCGCCCACCAGCATTTTTTTCGTCCAATGAGGAGGGCATTTGAGTATTTTCAATAAACACGCACACCAGGAACGTCCGTATATCGTCATAGTTGATATTGATGGAACAATATCAGAGGCAACTGAAGACAGACTGCATTTGCTTCCGCCACCAGGCAAAGGTGCATTAACAAAGGACTGGAACGAGTTTAATCTCGCCTGTGACACTGATACTCCCATAACTCCAGTTATTGATATTGTGCGCCAGTTATTTAACGTTTACACGGTCTGGTTTGTAACCGGGCGCTGTGAGATCGCAAGGGATAAAACACGAGCCTGGCTGCGGAAGTACGTAACAAACGGGGCAGAGCCTTTGCTATCTATGCGTCCTGCCACCGATGACAGAAATGACGGTCCAGCAAAGATTGATCTCCTTAAGAAAATTGGTCTAAGCAAAATTGCGTTCGCGCTGGAAGATAAGATTGAAGTGGCGCGTGTTTTCAGGCGTCACAGCGTGCTTACGTTAATGGTCAGGGAGTATGAAAACGCGCTTCTTCATCAGCAATAATTGCTCTAATAAATCTTGACCTTTAAAACAGAGAAGGTAAAAATAAAAACATGCCGCAAGGGGCGCGGCATGTATCCAATCAATCACAGGAGCTGAAGATATGAACACGGCATTCAAAATCATTATGGCCGCGATCTATTTCTGGCTGTTCTCTATCACTTTTGGCGGCATCGTCGCGCATGGGTAAGGGGAGTATATTAGCCATTTGGAACCCCACGGTCTCTTGCGGGTTTAATTAAGAACCCGCAAGAAAAACACGAATTGGGCTATATTTTTCCGCCTACGCCTTTAAACTTCTCAATAAACGAGACGATTTTCTGGAAAACTGCCTGTTTTTTCGTTTTATATTGCGGATTTAACGGACTAAGTTTTGGTAATGTTTCGTTTAATTCTGTGCCATTTTCGGTGGCATATTCGCGTTTTAAAGACGTGCGAATATAGCGTTTTGCTGCATCTTCATTGAGATTTTCTTCTTTTATCAATGCTTCTGCTTCACGTTGCTGTTCGCGTTGAGCAAACGTAAAGAATGCGTCAATGATGCTGGCTTTGTCCGGTAAATCATCCAGGTTCGTTTGCTGAATAAAATCGACCACCAGGCCCTCTTTAGCACGGTTCCC
>NZ_JAATUR010000037.1 GCF_011881725.1 Escherichia coli
CGGCGACGGGGTTTGTCGGCTTGTTTGCTTATCTTGGGGCATCGCTTGCTGGTTGGCCGCTGGCGAAAGTACTCGATACCTGGCACTGGAGCGGCTTTTTCGTGGTTATCGCCGTTGCCGCCGGAATTTCTGCGCTGCTGTTACTGCCCTTTTTGAACGCACAGGCCCCCCGCGAAGCGTGATGTATCTCACTTTTTCACCCCATATCTGGCAAAACTAAGAAATTTTCCAGGTTTTGCCTGGACGCTATCTCAAGCCTGATTTACTGCTGGTTTTTACAATGAACACCTCACACAGGTATTCATTTCAGGAGTAACCCATGCTGGCTTTCTTAAACCAGGTTCGCAAGCCGACCCTGGATCTACCGCTCGAAGTGCGGCGCAAAATGTGGTTCAAACCGTTCATGCAATCCTACCTGGTGGTTTTTATTGGCTACCTGACGATGTACCTGATTCGCAAGAACTTTAACATCGCGCAGAACGACATGATCTCGACCTATGGGTTGAGCATGACGCAGCTGGGGATGATCGGCCTGGGGTTCTCCATCACTTATGGCGTGGGTAAAACGCTGGTTTCCTACTACGCCGACGGCAAAAACACCAAACAATTCCTGCCGTTCATGCTGATCCTGTCTGCTATTTGTATGCTGGGCTTCAGCGCCAGCATGGGCAGCGGCTCGGTTAGCCTGTTCCTGATGATTGCCTTTTACGCTTTAAGCGGATTTTTCCAGAGTACTGGCGGTTCATGCAGTTACTCCACCATCACCAAATGGACGCCACGTCGTAAGCGTGGGACCTTCCTGGGTTTATGGAACATTTCCCACAACCTCGGTGGCGCGGGCGCGGCAGGTGTGGCGCTGTTCGGCGCCAATTACCTGTTCGACGGCCATGTCATCGGCATGTTTGTCTTCCCGTCGATTATCGCGTTGATTGTCGGTTTTATCGGCCTGCGTTATGGCAGCGACTCCCCGGAATCTTATGGCCTCGGCAAAGCTGAAGAACTGTTCGGCGAAGATATCAGCGAAGAGGATAAAGAGACAGAATCCAGCGATATGACCAAGTGGCAGATCTTTGTCGAATATGTTTTGAAAAACAAAGTGATCTGGCTGCTGTGCTTCGCCAACATCTTCCTGTACGTGGTGCGCATTGGTATCGACCAGTGGTCAACCGTGTACGCTTTTCAGGAACTGAAACTCTCTAAAGCGGTGGCAATTCAGGGCTTTACGCTGTTTGAAGCCGGTGCTCTGGTCGGCACGCTAATGTGGGGCTGGCTCTCTGATCTGGCGAACGGTCGCCGTGGCCTGGTGGCCTGCATCGCGCTGGCGCTGATTATCGCCACGCTCGGTGTGTATCAACATGCCAGCAATCAATATGTTTACCTGGCTTCTCTCTTTGCGTTGGGTTTCCTGGTCTTTGGCCCGCAACTGTTGATTGGCGTAGCGGCTGTTGGCTTCGTACCGAAAAAAGCAATTGGCGCTGCCGATGGTATTAAAGGCACCTTCGCTTACCTGATTGGCGACAGCTTTGCCAAGTTAGGTCTGGGGATGATTGCCGATGGGACGCCGGTATTTGGCCTTACCGGCTGGGCAGGCACCTTTGCCGCGCTGGATATCGCCGCGATTGGTTGTATCTGCCTGATGGCGATAGTCGCGGTGATGGAAGAACGCAAAATCCGCCGCGAGAAAAAAATTCAGCAGTTGACAGTGGCATAAACGTAACTGGTGACTTTTGCCCGGCATGACGCCGGGCTTTTTTTTATTATTCCGTGAATTCCAGTGCTGTGAAGGCAAATTTCTCACCATCAAACAGCCCCTGGCTGGTCAGTTTCAGCGCGGGGATCACTGGTAAAGAAAGAAATGCCATCTGAATAAACGGTTCATCCGGTAGCGGACCGCATTCACGGGCGGCGGCTTTCAACTCGTCAATTTGTTCCGCCAGCGACTGCGCCGTGTCGGTGCTCATTAGCCCGGCGATGGGCAACGGCAGATGGCTCTGTACCTGACCATTACGCACCACGCACAGCCCGCCGCCGTCCTGAATCACTTGATTCACCGCCAGCGCCATCTCTTCAGCATTGCGACCGATCACCACAATATTATGGCTGTCATGACTGACTGTCGCCGCCAGCGCGCCTTCATTCAGACCAAAGCCGCCGAGCAGACCACAGGCCGGAGCCAATCGTTGTCCGTAACGCTCAAGCACGGCAATAAAGCACACATCATCGCGATCAAAACCATTTTCGCTGTAGACGCTGGAGCGGGAGTGCGTAATCAATTCGTTATGGATAACGTCAATCACGCGATAGCGTTTTCCGGGGGTAAATTGCAGAGCAAAGTCGCTGGCGGAAACGGGCTGGCGATCAATGGTATTGCTATAAGGCGGGGCGGATTGCGCAAGTCTCGCCGACTCTTCTGCTTGCAAGGTTTGTTCGTCAATCGGTTCGCCTTTCACCAGTACCTGCTGCACTGTGACCTTATGTGCATCACTTAACAGGACGATATCGGCCTGCTTGCCGGGGGCCAGTAAACCGAGATGATTCAGACCAAAATGGCGCGCCGTCGACCAGCTGGCGACGCGATATGCCACATGTAGCGGCACATTATGTTGTTCAATCAGGCGGCGAATTAAGGCGTCGATATGCCCTTCGTGAGCGATTTCCCACGGGTTACGGTCATCAGTACAAAGCATGCATTGCGGACTGTTAAATTCGTTGATCAACGGTGCCAGCGCGTTGAGATTGCGGGCGGCGGACCCTTCGCGGATCATCAACGACATGCCGAGTTGTAATTTACGGCGACCTTCTTCCAGCAGATAACTTTCGTGGCAGTTTTCAATACCCGCGGCAATGTAGGCGTTAAGTTCTTTACCACCTAAACCAGGACAGTGACCGTCCAGCGTCAGGTGGCGAAATGCGTCCAGTTTATCGAGTAGCGCATGCTGCCCGTTAATGACGCCAGGATAATCCATCATTTCTGCCAGACCAGTAACCTGCGGATGGTCGCGCCAGGCGAGCATCTGTTCGAGGGTAAAGCTGGCACCGTTAACATCGCAGCCTTCCAGGGCAGGTACGCAAGAGCTGACCTGCAAATACTGGTTTTGCCTTGCCTGTTCGGCACAGCGGGCAAACCAGGCGAATCCCGCTTCGCCCATCACGTTGACAATTTCATGAGGGTCGCAAATAACAGTCGTCAGGCCGCGCGGCAGGGTAGCGGTTTCAAAGGTGACTGGGGTCATCATGCTGGATTCAATATGCAGGTGAGCATCAATAAACCCCGGTACTGCCGTTGCACCGTGGGCATCAATCCGTCGCAAAGACGGAGCGTCGGCATATTCTGCGCCAATACCGGCAATGTAACGCCCTTTAATCACAATAGGGCCGGAAATTTCTCTGCCATTGATCAGATCCAGAATAGAGACATTATCAATAATATAATCGGCAACGGCTTCGCCACGGGAAACGGCTAACAATTCCTGGTATTCAGACCGACTAATGTGATGAAATTTATGGTTAATAGTATTATTCATATTTTTCTCATTTTGATTTTATCAATTTGATTATTATTTATCATAAAGAAACGTCGCGAGATTATTAAAGAATATCCATTAATGTGCAATTGAAATGTGATAATTATCACTGAACCGTTGTTGTCATTTGTTTTACAAAAGCAAGGGATTAATTCTCCTCCAATGGACAAAAAAATGAATAATGACAATACCGATTACGTGAGTAATGAATCAGGGACGCTTTCGCGATTATTTAAACTTCCTCAGCATGGAACAACTGTACGTACAGAATTGATTGCGGGTATGACTACCTTTTTAACAATGGTCTACATTGTTTTTGTGAATCCGCAAATTCTCGGTGCGGCACAAATGGACCCGAAAGTGGTGTTTGTTACCACCTGTTTGATTGCGGGCATTGGTAGTATAGCGATGGGTGTTTTTGCTAATCTTCCCGTCGCGCTGGCGCCTGCGATGGGGCTGAACGCCTTCTTTGCGTTTGTGGTTGTTGGGGCGATGGGTATCTCCTGGCAGACCGGGATGGGCGTGATATTCTGGGGCGCCATTGGGCTATTTTTGCTCACGCTGTTTCGTATTCGTTACTGGATGATCTCCAACATTCCGTTAAGTTTACGTATTGGTATCACCAGTGGTATCGGGCTATTTATCGCTTTAATGGGATTAAAAAATACGGGTGTTATTGTCGCCAATAAAGACACCCTGGTAATGATTGGTGATTTAAGTGCCCACGGCGTGTTGTTAGGTATTTTAGGGTTTTTTATTATAACCGTGTTGTCATCACGTAATTTTCATGCGGCGGTGTTGGTTTCCATCGTCGTCACTTCCTGCTGTGGATTATTTTTCGGAGATGTTCATTTCAGCGGGGTCTATTCTATTCCACCTGATATTAGCGGTGTTATTGGTGAAGTTGATTTGAGCGGGGCGTTATCGCTAGAACTTGCCGGTATCATTTTCTCCTTTATGCTGATCAACCTATTTGATTCATCAGGAACATTAATTGGTGTAACTGATAAAGCTGGCTTAATAGATAGTAACGGTAAATTCCCTAACATGAATAAGGCGCTATATGTTGATAGCGTTAGTTCGGTGGCGGGCGCGTTTATCGGCACATCCTCTGTTACCGCCTATATTGAAAGTACTTCTGGTGTGGCGGTCGGTGGTCGCACGGGGCTGACTGCGGTCGTGGTCGGCGTTATGTTCCTGCTGGTTATGTTCTTCTCTCCGTTGGTCGCGATGGTTCCTCCTTACGCAACCGCCGGGGCGTTAATCTTTGTTGGTGTGTTGATGACATCGAGCCTGGCGCGCGTTAACTGGGATGATTTTACCGAATCGGTACCTGCATTTATCACCACGGTGATGATGCCCTTTACATTCTCGATCACCGAAGGGATTGCGCTCGGCTTTATGTCGTACTGCATCATGAAAGTGTGTACTGGTCGCTGGCGCGATCTGAATCTGTGTGTGGTGGTGGTCGCCGCCCTGTTTGCACTGAAGATTATTCTGGTGGATTAGTAACTGGCGAGGGTTTCCAGATATCATGAGTTCTGATTACGCAGGAGAACTCATGATCTGGATAATGCTCGCCACGCTAGTGGTGGTGTTTGTGGTTGGATTTCGGGTGCTGACATCCGGGGCCAGAAAAGCGATTCGCCGCCTCAGCGATCGGCTGAATATCGATGTCATACCCGTTGAGTCGATGGTTGATCAAATGGGAAAGTCAGCCGGTGACGAATTTTTACGTTATTTGCATCGCCCGGATGAGTCGCATCTGCAAAACGCCGCGCAGGTGTTGCTCATCTGGCAAATTGTCATTGTCGATGGTAGCGAACAGAACCTGCTGCAATGGCATCGGATTTTACAAAAAGCCCGCCTTGCCACACCCATTACCGATGCTCAGGTCAGACTGGCGCTGGGTTTTCTGCGCGAAGCAGAACCTGAAATGCAGGAAATTAATGCTTTCCAGATGCGCTATAACGCCCTCTTCCAGCCAGAAGAAGGCGTGTTTTGGTTGCATTAACTCAATGTGAGTGGCCTGTCAGAACCAGGCTTCCCACATCGCGCCAAGGTTAAAGTCGTCAAGCGTTTCCTCTTTTGTGCCGTTGACGCGTGCAGTCCGGTCGTTATCAACTTGCCCGCCAGTCATGTAGAAACGTAGCATTGGTCGGAATTCCGGGCCCATCGCAATAGAAATGTTCTGTGACAGCGTCAGCTTCCAGCCTGAATTATCTCCGCCTTTATCATAATCAACCCGTTGATAACCCGCCTCAAGCCAGGTGGAGTGAACGTCATTCCAGAAATACATAGGACGGACAATTACGCCATAGTTTTTGCGGTTATCACTCTTAATAGAGCTGTTGTCGTAATCATGGAAGGCCAGTAAATACTCGATTTGCGCCTGCTGAGTAAATTTATGGCTACCTTCAAAACTGGCGTAAATTGTCGTGAGATCATCAGTTTTATTGTAAACACTGTTATCGGAATTATCAGAGTAGCGGGCAATGACTTTATTCACTCCGCTGTCATTGCTATGGCTTACAACAAATGCCCCCTGCCAGGCTTTAAGTTTGTCTTCACCTTCGACCGCTTTTGAGTCGAAGCCGTAGTTAGCGTACAACTCAAGATCCAGTGGCCCCAGTTCCATACCATGAATTTTGGACGTTACCGCATAATTGCCTCTGTCGCCTGTTCCAGACCCGCCAGTACAGGTTATGCGTGACGGATTGGTCTCATCCTCCATCACTTCAGGATTACAGGATTCAACAGCTGCGACAGTAGCAAGGTCAAACTTGATGCCACCAATGTCGAAATTTTTCACCCCGGCGCCCTGACCATCGTGAGTCATCCAGAAGTAGTCATTAATGCCCTGTTGTGGGCGCTGGTGGAAGTCGCGGCCAGCCCAGATATAGGCATCAGGATTGGACGCCAGAACATTAGTGACACCCGCGTATGCTTTTTTCAGGTTAACTTCGTCGCCCCAGTGATCAATCATGACATTGACATCCCAGATTGCGCCGTTATCGCTCTTGAACGCTTTTGATAACTGGAATTCTCCGCCGTTACCTTCGTTCCCCAGACGACCAATGGCTGATGCACCATTATAGGAGCCGTCTACAGCAACATATTTTTGGTCGCCACTCTGAAAATGAGCCCCATAGCGGGCATAACCACTAAATTTTACGCCAAAGGGAATTGCCATATCCGGAGACTGCGCAGCACTTTCCGGTTCGTTAATAACATCCGCTTTTTTTGCTGCCGCGGCATCCATTTTTTCTTGCCTTTCGGCTAATGCTTTATCGACGGCTTTTGCCACAATGGCGTCTATTTGTTCCTGCGTAAATTCCTGAGCCTGGGCAGATATTGAGTACAAAGCGGCAATAACCGCCAGGGTAACGGTAAATGTTTTTATCTTTTTCATGATTATCTCACGCACACGTTATAATTTAATATGCGTTGGGCATAATAAATATAAGATGTGTATTAATTTATTTTATGATAATAAGCAGCCTGTTTCGGCTTGTGTTTAACTACCGAAACAGGGTGATTTATCTATTTTATTTTTGGGTAAAGCAGAGGTTTTATTTTATCAAATGGATATACCTCACTAAAGGTTAATTAATTATCTTTGATAAAGATGAATTATTTCTTCTGCTAATTCTCGTGCCAGCATTGATGTCATTAAATGATCCTGTGCATGTACCATAATTAATGTCATTGGCTGTCGGGCTTCACCAGCATCTTGTTCGATCAATTTGGTTTGCATATGGTGAGCCTGACGGGAATAACTGTCAGCTTCACGCAGCAGCTGTTTGGCTTCATCAAAGTTTCCGGCACGTGCGGCATGTAATGCTTCAAAACAGAGGCTGCGTGACTGACCAGCATTGACGATTATTTCCATAACCGCATCTTCTAATTCGATCATTTTTGTTTCTCGCAATCAAAACCGTTATTTTCTGCAACTGTCGCAAACCACTCACCACTTTTTTTAATCGTGCGTGTTTGCGTTTCCAGATCAAGCTGAACAAATCCATAGCGATTTTTATAAGCATTAAGCCATGACCAGTTATCGATAAATGTCCACATATGATAGCCAAGACAATTACATTCTTCGCTAATTCCTTTATGTAGCCATTTTAAATGTTCAGCGACAAATTCAATGCGATAGCTATCGTTGACTTGCCCTTCCTGAATAAAACGCTGCTCGTTTTCTACCCCCATTCCATTTTCAGAAATAAAACAACGAGGATTACCATAATTATCGCGAAGATTGGTGATGATATCGTAAATACCGGGTTCATAAATTTCCCATCCCCGATAAGGATTCATTTTTCGCCCAGGCATCTCGTAATAGTCAAATAACCACTCCGGCATAAAAGGGGCATTGGGGTTTACGGCGCTATCCCGACATTTAACTCGTCGGGGTTGATAATAATTTATCCCCAACAGGTCGATTTTTCCGTCGGCGATTAACTGACTATCGTCAGGCTCGCATTGCGGTAACTGATCGTACTCTTTCAGTAATGCTACAAGGTCTGCCGGGTATTCCCCTTTTAGCACTGGATCGAGGAAACTACGATTAAACAGAAGGTCAGCACAGTGTGCGGCTTTAACATCAGCCGGATTTTGCGAGCGTGGATAAGAAGGCGTCAGGTTGAGCACCACGCCAATTTCTCCTTCGAAATTACCCCGACGAAATGCCCGAACTGCCGTGGCGTGCGCAAGAACAGTATGGTAAGCCACTGTCGCAGCACGTTTAAAATCAACAACGTTCGGATAGTGGAAGTCATATAAATAACCCCCCTCTACCGGCACAATCGGTTCATTAAAGGTAAACCAGTGCTTCACTCTGTTACCGAACAGTTCAAAGCAGGTACGGGCATATTCACCAAAAGCTTCTACGACTTCCCGACTCTCCCAGCCACCTTTTTCCTGCATTATCATCGGCATATCAAAGTGGAACAAGGTGATAAACGGCGTGATGCCCTGTGCCAGCAGCTCATCGATGACATTGTTATAGAACGCCACCGCTTCAGGATTTACGTTGCCAGTACCATCTGGTATCAAGCGAGACCAGCTTAACGAGGTGCGAAAACTGTTATGTTTTAACTGTTTCAGCAGGGCAATATCTTGTTGCCAGTGTTGATAAAAGGTTGATGTGTTCGCCGGGCCAATACCTTGATGGAAGCGCCCTGACTGGCGTTCGAACCATACATCCCAGGTGGTTTGGCTTTTGCCGCCGTTCAGACTATCCCCTTCGGTTTGCAGCGCAGAGCAGGCACTACCCCACCAGAAGTTGTCGGGAAAACGGTATCTCATTGTTCTGACTCCTTGATTCATTATGAGTTGCTACGGGCTGCATTGGCCACGGAGACGGTATCCTGCGCTTTTTGTTCTTCGCTTTTCAGTAAAGAACGTTCATAGGCGCGCAAAAATGGGAGGTACATCAGCGCCGACATCACCATACAGATAATGCACATCACTACCGGGCTAAGTGCCCAGTTGGCAGCCCAGGAGGCACCAATTGGAGCAGGCGTAGTCCATGGCGTTAATGAGACAACCTGTGCCAGCCAGCCCAGCCTGGTCGCGGTGTAGGCCAGGATGGCGTTAATAATTGGCACGAAAACGAACGGAATAAACAACATCGGATTCATGATGATCGGCGCACCGAACAGAATAGGCTCATTGATATTGAAAAAACTGGGGACAATGCCCATTTTTCCGATGGTACGTAAGTGAGCAACGCGGCTGCGTAACAGCAAGAACGCCAGCGGTAGCGTTGAGCCGACACCGCCAATCAGCAGATAGTGATCCCAAAACCCTTGCAGATAAACGTGAGGAAGTGCCGCGCCTGCTGCAAGAGCTGCCTGATTTGCCGACAGATTTGCCATCCAGAAGGGATTCATGATGCCAGTTACAATCAGTGAACCATGAATACCTGCGAACCAGAAAATCTGACACATCAGAACAGACAGCAGAATTGCAGGCAGAGAATCAGAGGCAGAGACCAGTGGCGCTAAAAGATGCATGATCGCCTCAGGAATAATCATTCCAGTCTGGGCTTCAATAAACAGATTCAGTGGGTGTAGCGTAGCAATTACCACCAGAACCGGGATAAGGATCTCAAAGGAACGCGCAACCCCAGTAGGGACTTCTTTGGGTAAGCGGATTGTCACGTTGTGTTGTTTTAACCAGGCGTACACACGAGTGGCATAAATCGCGGTAATCAGCGAAGTAAAAATCCCTTGTCCGGAAAGATATTGAGTCGATATTTTGCCGTCAGCGTAAGGTGCTGCGACCAGTAAAAATGCCATAAATGCCAGCAAGCCAGACATAATTGGATCGAGATTGAACTGTCGCCCAAGGCTGGCACCGATCCCTACTGAGATGAAGAAAGTCATCACACCCATGCTGAGGTTAAATGGCAACATCAGTTGTTCACGGTAGGTGGCAGAGAAATCCAGCCAGCCTCGGGCAAAGCTGTTGGTTGTTTCAGCCGAAAACGGAGGGAAAATAAACACCAGCATAAACGAGCCGATGATCATAAACGGTAGAGCGGCAGTAAAACCGTCGCGGATGGCAATCACATATTTTTGCTGCCCCAGCTTCCCGGCAAGCGGTGTGATGGATTGTTCAATAACGGCAACCATTGATTGATATAACGAACTCATAATGACACCTTTCTAATGTGTCGCTGCAATGAGCGACAGAGCGTAATCCAGCACTTTGTCACCCCGTTGCATTCCGTAGTCCGCCATATCGATGGTTTTTACGGGTATTCCCTGGGGGGCGGCCTTTTCTGCGAGCATGTTTAACATATACTTTACCTGCGGTCCGAGTAGCACCACTTGATATTTTGGAAACTGAATATCAAATTCGGAAACTCCGTAGGCATCTATCTCTACCGGTAGCTTTCTGCTTTCTGCGGCTTCGACCATTTTTTTCACCAGCAGACTGGTTGACATCCCCGCAGAACAACACAACATAATCCTGACCATCTGACACATCCTCTGAATGTAAAAATCTATTTCGCAATTGATTTGATATCATTTGGAAACCGGTTTCCATTCACGGAAACACAAACTGTGACGGCTATCAGATTTCGCTATAAAGTCACGTTATTATTTCGATTCTGTTCACATTTTTATCATTATTAGCTCAGTTTTGAGGTGTCATGGAAAATCGGTTTCCATTAAAAAACGGAAACAGTTATACTGCGAGCGGCTAATATTTAAGCCAACAGGAATTCAGGATTGTGGGAGCCGGGGCTGCTCTGTCAGGGGAGAATGATGTCTACTATCAATGATGTATCGCGTTTGGCTGGCGTATCAAAAGCGACAGTATCTCGGGTATTGAGCGGATCGCGTGGTGTTAAAGAAGCTAGCCGTCTCGCGGTATTGAAAGCCGTTGAAGAGCTAAACTATCGTCCCAATGTCATTGCGCAGTCACTGCTGACGCAATCTACAGGATGTATTGGTGTAATTTGTGCTCAGGAAAACATTAATCAGACCACCGGTTATCTATACGCTCTGGAAAAACATCTCAGCCAGCATCAAAAACATCTGCTTCTTCGCTTCGCCAGCAATAAAACCGAGGTGAAGAACGCCCTTGATGAGCTGAGCTGTGGTTTGTGCGATGACGTGCTGATTATTGGTGCGCGTTTCCCACTGAATATTCATCAGGAAAACGTGATACTGGTGGACTGCCTTGAGACGGGTAATGAGGTTAACAGCATTCAGTTCGACCACACATTCGCGACTGAAACAGCTTGTAACTATCTGATAAGTCAGAACAGACGACAAATTGCTCTCATCCACCCACACGGTATGGGATTTTCTGACCAGGTCTTACTGGGCTATAAACATGCCCTGGAGAAAAACTTTCTTCCCTTTAACCGTAATCTGGTTTTTATGGAAGCAATATCTTCCTCTGTGGCTTTGCAGGAGTTGCTAAATAACGCATCAACACTGAACTTTAATGCGTTATTAGTTGCTGATGAACAGCAAGCACAGCGGGTGATACCGCAATTGCAGGCATTTAACAAATCTGTTCCTGAGGACATTATGGTATTTAGTCTGGCGGGTACTGTACATCTTCCGGGGATACCGACCATTCCGGCGATAGAATATTCGCTGGACGAAATGGCCGCCCGCATAGTCAGTTGGCTTAACGAGAAAACGCAGACGATGCTGGGTTCATATGTTCTGCGTGGTGATTTGATTATTCCCGATGTACGTTCACGTTAAGTGCGAAATGTGTGACGTGAAGCGACGGCTTCACGTCTACATATCCGGGCATTCAACCTTACCTAATGCTTCCCAGTAATTGTTCTGGTTATTGCGTTCCATCGCCACAATAGCCTCACGGATGTGCTGCTGATTACTTTCATCAGACAACATCATCTTTTCCCAGGCCTCGTCTGATATTGACGCTTGTGGAGTACATATTTTCCGTAAATCAGCTAATACGGTCTTTTTTTCATTTGCCGATTGCAACGAACTGAATGGCGAATCGGCCAGTGCGAGGCCTGGCAAGATGAAAAAGGCAGTAATAAGAAACAGTATCGTTGGTTTCATGGACTCACCCTTTTAGCACCACATTTTATAAAGAGTAAGTGTAGACAGATTTTATTTCCCTCATCTGCCTGTACGAAATATGTATGCCGCAATCAGTAAGAAGTGCCAGGTTGTCAGGCTTTTCTGATACGACGACGTGAGTCCATTGAAATCAAGATCACTGACGAGAGAATCAGCAATGTACCTAACCAGTCCGGCACGGTGAAGGTAATACCCAACAGCAGTAGTGACAAAAACGCGCTGCTTAACGGTTCAGCACAACTCAATATACTGGCTTTCGGTCCGCCAATTAACTGTGCACCTTTCAAATAAAGGCTAAATGTTACCGCTGTACCAATCACCACCAGATAGAAAAAGGCCAGTATCAAACTGGTATTCACCATAAAGTGAGTGTCTTGTCTGGCGTAAAAAGGCAGAAGGATCAGGCCACCTAATAACATACTCCAGCCGACAATAGGTAACGTTCCGTAACGCGAGATAAGCGCGGAAGGGTAAGTGGTATAAAATGCGGCGGCAAACGCTGAGGCTATTCCCCAGAACAGCGCAGCAGGAGAGATCGACAACGATGTTGGATCACCATGAGTGACCAATAAAAAAGTGCCGAGCAGTGAGGTCAAAATCGCGGTAAAAACCAGAATTCCAGGGCGCGATTTTCGTACCAGTGAGAACCAGGCCACAATAATCGTAGGTGATAAAAATTGCAGCACCGTTGCTGTAGCAGCATTGGATTTTTCAATGGTCAGTAAGAAAGTCAGCTGGACGGTCAGAGCGCCGACAATGGAAAAAATAAGCAGGCTGATGGCATCTTTATGATTCTTAATGATCGAGAAGACTTTATCGCCGTGGACAAAAGAGAGCGTCAGTAGAATAAGTCCGGCAAATATCAGTCGCGTCATCGTCAGAAACTGCGATGACATCTGACTTTGCTCCATGATGTATTGCGCGCAAACGCCTGAACTTCCCCATAATACGGCGGCAATCAGAACGTTCATCATCCCCTTTCTGGTGGAACCCATTTTTCCCTCTGCATACTGTTTTGTCGTTTATGTATGCAGGCATGATAGCAAAAATAGCGAGAATGACTCCTTCCGGTAAACCAGCCATTTGATGGGGGCGAGCATTTATGAAATGGGTGAAGTACTTGTTAAACCGTCAGGTTATGACGTTATCATTTTGTTCTGACAGCGTGCTACTGTTCGCTTTTTAAACGCGAAAAATGTTATGCAAATCCATAAAGTGATAACCCCCGAGTTTGTGAAGAAGTTTGCCTGCGTCGGCCCCGACTGCCTGATTTCCTGCTGTCAGGGATGGCAGATACACATCGACAAGAAAACCCATCATACTTACCTCAACGAACAGCACCCGGAAATTGCCCAGTTGGCGAAAGAGAATCTATTACGGGTGCGAAATGGTAAAAGCCGCTATTCGATAATTAAACTGGACGCGCAGAATCAGTGTCCGTTTCTCGATGAAAATAAACTCTGCCTGGTCCATCGCGAGCTGGGAGAAAAAGCACTGTCAGAAACCTGTTCCAGGTATCCACGTTGCAAAAAGCACTATGCGGATACAACTCGCCATTCGATGGTGCTCTCATGTCCAGAAGTAGCCCGACTGGTATTGTTTGATGCCGACAGCATGTTAGTGCACGAACAGGATGAGCTTTTGGCGAAGGCGAAAAACACGTTCACTGCCCAACATTCGGTTAATCAGATCCACCAGATTGTGCATCTCTTTGCCTGGCACCTCTTACAGGCGCCATCGTTGAATGTTGAAGATAATCTGATGGCGCTGGCACAGTTTATGGTTTATCTACAGCGCATTGATTTCGATCTGCACCACCATTTTGCGCAGGCTGAACAGTACCATCAGGAGCTATTAAGCAAGCTGGCGGCAGGTATGAGCCTGATTAGCCACTCAACGCCTATGGAGTCGGTTGGATTGAAGGTGCGTGCGCTGACGGTATTGGGTTCACTTGTCGCGAATAAGGGCAGCAGGGATAGTATTATCGCTGAGGCGCATCGAAAGATGGCGGTGTATTTAGACGTGGCAAACAGCCCGGATAAGCAGGTTCTGGCTGACAAGTTTGCAGTCCTGAACAAGCAGTGGCAGCAGCTTTGCCAGGATTCTATCCTCAGTGCTCCGCATGTATTGCGCAATTTGTTGACCTACAAAATTTACCACAGCTATTTTCCGGGGACTGACTTCTCAACGGCTATGCGTCAGATTTACCGTTTGATCCTCGACTATTTCTACATTAAGCATTTGTTGAGTCTGATATCGCTGGAGGTAACTCCGGATGAGGCAACGGTACTGAAGATTGTGGCGAGCCTTGCGGAGAAAACCTTGCATTCGTCAACTATCGATAAGCGGATGAATAAAGCGATCGACATGATCAATGCTGGTGACGATCTCTCCTGCCTGCTGTTGATTCGTTAAAGGACTGGTGGATTTAACGCGGATGCACAACATAATAAATTTGTCTGTCGGGGACTGGGTTAAGCATTTGTCTGACATGTCGCTTCCATTGCAATAAATGTTAAGAACAAACCCGTTAACGCCAATTGAATCATGAGCTGAAGAAATAATCTGGCTTAAACGGTATTACAAGGGATGGCTAAACGTCAGAAGAGGAATTTTGGCGGAAGATCACAGGAGTCGAACCTGCCCGGGACCGCTGGCGGCCCCAACTGGATTTGAAGTCCAGCCGCCTCACCGGAGACGACGATCTTCCGCGCCTCGATTGCTACATGGAGGCGGGGCGCATTATAGCTAGTTCCACGGCTTATCACATCCCCCATCACACTTTTTTCCGTTTCGTTTCGCCTTGCCTTGATTTATTTCATATAAACAATCAGAAAATCAACATGTTATATTTTTGTTCTGCCGTGATTAGAGAAAAAAGAAATGTGTGTTGATAACGATAACAGTAACAGTTGTGGAACGTACTTAAAGATACTATCGGTGAGCAAGACACGGTCAGTTTGCTCGTTTCACTTCCGTGTGTGGGGCGACGGCGACGCCAACTATGAATTGGTAAAATTGTTATTGTTGTTCTGCGGTAATAATGGGGACGCTAACGTTGGTCTCCGTTAGCGTCTGCGTATTTACTGCACCGGCTCTGTTGACATGATTTCGCCGCTGGAAACGACGCCAGCATTCATGGTCTGGGTCACTTGCTGTTTTTCGGCGTTCACGGCATGGAGTTGCCCATTAACCGTGGGTTTTAGCGGTACATCGGCCTGAATATCGCCACTGGCGGTGAGCTGAATATTGCCATCGCCAGTAATCGGTAGTTCTGGCCATCCCCACTGTTGCAGAATATTCACCGGCACACCACGTCCATTGAGGCTGATCTGGGTCCGGCGCTGTGGCGTTTGTGAAACGCTGGCCGTGGCTTCCAGAATACCTTTCTCAGTAAACGCGCTAAGTTCGCTGATATTCACCGTGCTGCTGTTGGCGGCCAGCGACAGCGATGGACGACGAACATCCACCCGATTGAACGTCGCGGCGGCGGCATTCAGATTCGCCGCGCCACTCCAGACGCCCCATTGGTGATTGGCAACCAGTGTCAGATTCGTACCATAGCCATCCAGGGCGGTGAGTTGCCACGGAAAGTCAGGGGCGATATCAATGATCAGGTTGCGGCTGGCGCTAAATCTCTTCAGTTGCAGGCTGTTTAACCAGCCGGGTGTCGCTTCCATCCATAAATGTTGCCAGTTTTTTGGCAGGGTATATTCCAGCCCGACAATTGCCGCATCATCGAGAACCAGCGTTTTCCCGTCGCGTTGCCAGTTACCTGACGTCCTCACCATGCCACCTTCCCAACGACTGGTGAACTGACGCAGCACCACGCCCTGCGGAGAAAATTCCGCGTTCATAATCGGGTCAAACAAATGCAGCGAACCATAAATAAACTCGCTGGCGTTCATCGACAACTTGCCTTCCTGTGTCTGCCAGTCATCTTTACTGAAGGTCATGTTGCGCAAGCTGAGATCGAGATCGGTCACCGCCCAGTCCGGGCCTTGTAGACGGGCATCGATCACTTCCAGGCGACCAATTTGCAACGAAGGCACAGAGCGCAATGGCGCAAAGAAATCAGTCAGCGATTTTTCGCTTTGTAGACGGATATCCGCCAGGCGCAGATTTTCTACCTGCCAGCTACCGTCGGCGTTACGCTGCGCATTTCCGGTTAGTGTGCCGCGCGCGATGTCGGCACCCAGGTTGGTCAGTGTAACGCGATCGTCATCAATACTGCCTTCAACCAACACATTGGTGGCAGGAACATCATTGAGCGAAAGTGAGCCAGCACTGAACTGAATCTGTGCTTTCGTTCCCAACACTTTACCGGCTTCTGGCGACCACGGAACGACGCCGCCATTTACCCGCTGCGCACTCAGTTTCCACTCGCTATTTGGGCTATTAAATGCCATATCGCGCAGTTGCAGGCGACCGGCTTTGAACGGTAACGGCGCGGTCTGGTCGGTGAGATTCAGCGTCCCGTTTTCCAGCAGAATAGTATCGACATGGCGCGGTTCGGTGAGTTGCCGACTACTCAAGGCGATATCAACACTTTTTGCCACCAGGGTAGCGGGCTGACCATCACGACCAAACGTGACGTTCTCCAGCATGATATGAGACGGCGCAGAAAAGCGGTGAACCATCGCCCCGAAGGTCAGATGGTAGCCGCTATTTTCGGAAATCCATGCGCTGATATGCTCCGCACCCCAACGGGTTTGCAGAAGAAAATAGAGGCCAGTTATCACCACGAGTAGCGCGACGAAAATGTAGAGAAGCAGCTTCCCAATAAATTTCATAGTCTTCCATCCCGCGAAATACACATAAGGGAGTTATGCACGATTTACGTGCATTCCTCAAGGCGGGAATGGTGAAAGAGAGTTGCTGCGGCGGTAAAGAAACTTACCGCCGATAAGTGAATTACTGTTTTTCTGGTGGGAAAATCAGGTTCAGCACAATGGCAGTAATACCGCCAGCGGCAATACCTGAAGAGAGCAGGTTTTTCAGCCAGTCAGGGGCAAATTGCAAAATCAGCGGCTGCTGAGAAACACCCAGACCGACGGCCAGCGACAGCGCAATAATCAGAATTGCCCGACGGTTCAGCGGCTCGCGGGAAACGATGCGCACACCGGATGCGGCGATGGTACCAAACATCACAAGCGTAGCGCCGCCCAGAACAGGCTCTGGAATGTGCTGCACAAAACCGCTCACTGCAGGGAACAGGCCGAGCAAAATCAGCATCAGCGCCACCACAAAACCAACATAACGGCTGGCAACACCTGTTAACTGAATCACACCATTATTTTGTCCAAAACAGGAGTTCGGGAAGGTGTTAAACACCGCCGACACAAATGAGTTCAGGCCATTCGCCAGCACGCCGCCTTTCAGACGTTTCATGTACAGCGGACCGGAAACAGGCTGTTCGGAAACGTCGGAGGTGGCGGTGATATCGCCAATGGTTTCCAGCGAAGTGATCATAAAGACCAGCATCAGCGGTAGCAACAGGCTCCATTCAATACCAAGACCGTAATAGAGCGGCGTTGGTACCATGATCAATTCTTGCGTCATCGGCTCGTTGCTTTCAGGCAACATGCCCATAAACCACGCCAGCGCATATCCGGCCGCCATCGCAATCACCAGCGAGGCCACGCGTAAGTAGGGGTTACGTTGGCGGTTAAGCAGAATGATTAAGGCTAAGACTACGCCCGCCAGTAACAGGTTTTTCGGTGCGCCAAAGGTGTTGTCGCTCATGGCCGCATAGCCGCCGCCAATGGACGTTAACCCAACCTGAATCAGCGACAGGCCGATAATCATCACCACAACGCCAGAAACCAACGGTGTAATAATGCGGCGCGCCAGATGCAGAACGCGGGAGATAACCATCTCCGTGCAGCTTGCCAACATCAGCGTACCAAACAGCGCCGCCATCATGGTCGGGACATCGGCACCACCGGTCTTCAGTGCAGTACCGCCCATAATCAGCGGGGCAACGAAGTTAAAACTGGTGCCCTGAATAGACAATAGCCCGGAACCAACTGGCCCCCAGGCTTTAATCTGAATAATCGATGCCACACCGGAGGCAAACAGCGACATACTAATAATGTGTTGCGTGTCCTGTGCCGGTAAACCTAATGCCTGGCAGATTAGTAGTGCTGGCGTGATTACCGCGACAAACATCGCCAGTAGGTGCTGGCAGGCGGCAAACAAGGTTTGAGGAAGCGGCGGTCGATCTTCAAGACGGTAAATCAGTTCGCTGTTTTGAGTCTGCGCAACCGGTTGCGCACTTTCGGACTCGAGGGTAGAAACAGACATCGAAAACAATCCCGTGGTAGCAAAGCGGGCATTTTAGCTGACCAGAAGGCAAAAGCAAACGTTTGCCATGCTTTCATCTAAATATTTAAATGAGATAAATGCACTTTTTTATATAACTTTTGGTATTTTTCTGCTTAAAATCCATTCCATTTTTCTGTTCACAGCTGAGAATCGAACCAGGAATGCATGACTCAATACTCGTCATATTTCGCCTTACTGAAAATATGCGATGAAGTATGACGAGTATGAAAGAGTGGTGCGGATACAAAGGAGCTATCTATGTTACATCTCGACACTTTAGCAACGCTTGTTGCCGCAACGCTGACGTTGCTGCTCGGGCGCAAGTTGGTCCATTCCGTCTCCTTTTTGAAGAAATACACCATACCGGAACCTGTTGCGGGAGGATTACTGGTAGCGCTGGCGCTGCTGGTGCTGAAAAAAAGTATGGGCTGGGAAGTCAACTTTGATATGTCGCTACGCGATCCGTTGATGCTGGCTTTCTTTGCCACTATCGGCCTGAACGCCAACCTTGCCAGCTTACGTGCCGGTGGGCGTGTAGTAGGTATCTTTCTGATTGTGGTTGTTGGCTTACTGGTGATGCAAAACGCCATCGGTATTGGTATGGCCAGTCTGTTAGGGCTTGATCCGCTGATGGGACTGTTAGCAGGGTCCATTACGCTTTCTGGCGGTCATGGGACTGGCGCGGCGTGGAGTAAGTTGTTCATTGAACGTTACGGCTTTACTAACGCGACGGAAGTCGCAATGGCCTGTGCGACATTCGGTCTGGTGCTGGGCGGTTTGATTGGCGGCCCGGTGGCGCGATATCTGGTGAAACACTCCACCACACCAAACGGTATTCCTGATGACCAGGAAGTTCCGACGGCGTTTGAAAAGCCGGATGTGGGCCGCATGATCACTTCGCTGGTGCTGATTGAAACTATCGCGCTGATTGCTATCTGTCTGACGGTGGGGAAAATTGTTGCACAACTTTTAGCTGGTACAACTTTTGAACTGCCAACCTTCGTTTGCGTACTGTTTGTGGGTGTGATCCTGAGCAACGGTCTGTCAATGATGGGCTTTTACCGCGTCTTTGAACGCGCGGTATCTGTGCTGGGTAACGTGAGTCTGTCGTTGTTCCTGGCGATGGCGCTGATGGGCCTGAAGCTGTGGGAACTGGCTTCGCTGGCGCTGCCGATGCTGGCGATTCTGGTGGTTCAGACCATCTTCATGGCATTGTACGCCATCTTTGTCACCTGGCGCATGATGGGGAAAAACTACGATGCGGCAGTGCTGGCTGCTGGTCACTGTGGTTTTGGTCTTGGCGCGACACCAACCGCAATTGCCAACATGCAGGCGATCACCGAACGCTTTGGCCCGTCGCACATGGCGTTCCTGGTAGTGCCGATGGTCGGTGCGTTCTTTATCGATATCGTCAATGCGCTGGTGATTAAGCTGTATTTGATGTTGCCGATTTTTGCGGGTTAACCAATGAAGCGGCGGTATAAGTGCCGCCGCAACAAAGATAGATGCCTGAGCCTACGTATTAACTCACAATTTATTGAATTCGTAAGCTTTTGTTGGCCGGATAAGGCGTTCACGCCGCATACAGCAGGAAGGTAGATCAACCTGAAACGGCGGTCTTCTCACCGCCGTCTTTTACGCATTCGAGTAGCGTTCTGTTTCCGGCATCCAGCGTTCTATCAGGGCTTTTGCCTGCTGTGGATAACGTTCGTGAATATGGCGTGCCAGGCGCTGAACTTCTGGAATCATTGCCTGATCGCGTAGTAAATCTGCCACTTTAAATTCGGCATTACCTGTCTGACGCGTGCCTAATAGTTCACCCGGTCCGCGTATCTCCAAATCCTTCTGAGCAATGACAAAACCATCGTTGCTGTCGCGCAGTACTTGCAGGCGGATTTGCGCCGTTTTAGAGAGCGGCGTTTTGTAGAGCAGCACGCAGTGAGAAGCCACCGCACCACGACCTACACGTCCGCGTAGCTGGTGTAATTGCGCCAGACCCAGACGTTCCGGGTTTTCGATTATCATCAGGCTGGCATTGGGCACATCGACGCCCACTTCAATAACGGTAGTGGCAACCAGCAGGTGTAGCTCACCTTGTTTAAACGACGCCATCACAGCCTGCTTCTCGGCAGGTTTCATCCGCCCATGCACCAGGCCGACGTTCAGTTCCGGCAACGCCAGTTTCAATTCTTCCCACGTGGCTTCTGCTGCCTGCGCTTCCAGTAATTCTGACTCTTCAATCAACGTACAAACCCAGTACGCCTGACGGCCTTCAGTCATACAGGCGTGGCGCACGCGGTCAATAATGTCGTTACGACGCGTATCCGGGATTGCCACTGTCGTCACTGGGGTACGGCCTGGCGGCAGTTCATCAATGACCGAGGTATCGAGATCGGCATACGCAGTCATTGCCAGCGTGCGGGGGATCGGCGTGGCGGTCATGATCAACTGATGCGGATGGAAGCCCTGCTGCTGGCCTTTCTCCCATAACGCCAGACGCTGATGCACGCCAAAACGATGCTGTTCGTCGATAATCACTAGCGCCAGACCGTTAAACTGCACCTGTTCCTGGAAGATGGCGTGCGTACCAACAATCATCTGCACCTGACCGCTGGCGATGGCTTCTTGCTGAGCCAGTCGTGCTTTACCTTTCTGTTTACCGGCGAGCCAGCCCACTTCGATACCGAGCGGAGCAAACCAGTTACGAAAGTTATTGGCGTGCTGTTCGGCAAGCAATTCGGTTGGTGCCATCAGGGCCACTTGTTTACCGTGAGCAATAGCACGCAACGCGGCAAGGGCGGCAACCAGTGTTTTACCGGAACCTACATCACCTTGTACCAGGCGCATCATCGGCACATCCAGCGCCATATCGCGCTCGATCTCCGCCACCACGCGTGCCTGTGCGCCCGTTGGCTTGAACGGTAAGGCAGCGAGGAGTTTATTTTTCAATGCGTCATTGGCGCTAAGCGGTTGAGCATGAAAACGTTGCGCTCCGGCGCGTAACGCTAACATGCTGAGGTTGTGCGCCAGCAGTTCTTCCAGAATCAGACGACGTTGCGCCGGATGTTGCCCGGTTTCCAGATCGCTAAGTTGCAGCGTCGGCGGTGGGCGATGCAGAGTGCGCAAGGCTTCCGGTAACGTCATCATTCCTTGTGACAGTTCTGGCGGCAGCAGTTCTTCAATGGCGCAGGTGTCGAGCAGATCCAGCGCCTGATCGGTTAATTTACGCAGCGTTGCCTGCTTTACGCCTTCCGTTGTCGGGTAAACCGGCGTGAGCGTTTCCTGCAACTCCGGCGTGCTGAGATCGCCCTGTACGCGGTATTCCGGGTGGATCATCTCCGCGCCATATTTACCGCGCTTTGCTTCGCCATAGGCCAGTACGCGTCGGCCGGTTGCCAGGCTATTCTTCATCGCCGCGCTAAAGTTGAAAAAGCGCATGGTGAGAATGCCTGAGCCGTCACTAATCTGGCAGGTCATCATGCGGCGACCACCAAAAGAGATATTACAGTTCAGCACTTCGCCTTCCACCGTGGCATAAATGCCAGGCAGTAGCTCACCGATAGGGTAGAGATGGGTACGATCTTCATAGCGCAGGGGAAGGTGCAACAGCAAGTCCTGCACGGTATGCAGGTTGATTTTCGCCAGTTTGTTACTTTGCGCCGCGCCAACGCCCGTTAGGGAACTGAGCGGAACAGCATCTAACAGGCGACCTTTCATGGCGCTTACCCTGCCGCCTGCATGGTGGCCCACCAGTCGGCATTGGCTTCAATTTCGCCTTGCTGATTAACGTGGGGATAGGGCAGACCTTTACGCTTTGCGACTTTCGCCAGCACAGGGTAGCCGCCTTCGAACAACAGGCGTTGTTGTTCTGCTTCCGGCAACATGCTGTTTTCACGCAGATACATACCTGCGTTTTGCCGTTGGCGCTGGGCCTCGTAGAGAATGAGAGCGGAAGCTACAGAGACGTTCAGCGATTGCACCATGCCAATCATCGGAATGATGATGTCCTGATCCGCCAGTGCTAACGCTTCCTGCGTGATGCCTGTTTTCTCCTGACCCATTAAAATACAGGTTGGGCGGGTGTAATCAATTTCGCGGAAATCGACAGCGTTATCAGAAAGATGGGTTGCCAGAATCTGCATACCCTGGCCTTTCAGGTGAGCGACGGCATCGCCAATGGTACGGTGTGTTTTCACCTGTACCCAACTGTTGCTACCCGCCGCTGCGGAGGCCATGGTACGCATCCGGCTACCTGGCCAGACGGCGTGAACTTCGTGTACGCCAACGGCGTCTGCGGTACGAATGATCGCAGAAACGTTATGGGGTTTGTGGACCTGCTCCATGCAGACGGTCAGGTCAGGCTGCCGCCTGGCGAGCATTTCGCAGATTCGCGCATAACGCTGTGCATTCATTTACACTTCATCCTTCAAATTGCCTCAGCGGTGGCTGTACTCACTCACCCCAGTCACGTACTTCTGTACGCTCCTGGGGACTCATTCGCTTGCCACCTTGATGCCATTCGAATGATTTTGTGTAACGCATTAATTTCGGTTTCGGGTGACTTTTATCACGTCTGGCATCACGCGGATTTTGCGCATGATATTCGCCAGATGCACGCGGTCACGGGCGGTCAGACGAATAAAGGCGCTGTAGACGCGACCATCTTTCTCTTCCGTATTCAAACTTTGAATATTGGAGGTCGCAGTGTTAATTGCCGCCGTCAGGTTTGCCAGTGCGCCCTGGTGGTTAAACATTTCCACCTTAATTTCGGTGATGAACTCCTGCGCCGTCTCTTTATCCCATTCCACAGCCATAAATTTCTCTGGCTCTTTCTGGTAGCCACGGATGTTACGGCAGGATTCATGGTGAATCACCAGACCTTTGCCAGGGCTGACGTGGGCGATAATCGGGTCGCCAGGAATGGGACGACAGCATTTCGCAAAAGTGATCAACACGCCATCGGCGCCTTTAATTGGCAGATGTCCGTGGCTTTGGGTTGCTGGTGGAATGGACCCGTCTCCCTGCTGGAGATTCTTCGCGACCACTACGCTCATTGCATTGCCAAGACCAATTTCCGCCAGCAGATCGTCAAGCGTAGCCAGCTTCATGCGGTCAAGTTCGCGCTGAATATTTTCCTGCGGGATGTCATTGAGTTTACGGCTGCCACCTAATGCATGGTTAAGCAGGCGACGCCCCAGGCTTACAGAATCATCACGCTTGAGGTTTTTCAGTAGCTGACGAATCTTGGCGCGCGCTTTCGAGCTGACGACAAAGTTTAGCCATGCGGCATTCGGGCGAGCGCCCGGTGCAGTAATGATTTCTACTGTTTGACCACTGGTAAGCGGCTGAGACAGCGGGTAAGGCTGGCGGTCGACGCGCGCGCCCACGCAGGCATGACCGATATCGGTATGCACCGCATAAGCGAAGTCGACAGGCGTTGCACCGGCAGGCAACTCAACAATGCGCCCTTCCGGTGTGAAAACGTAAATCTCATCCGGGAAGAGATCGGATTTAACGCTCTCGATAAACTCGAACGAACTACCGGCACTCTGTTGCAGCTCCAGCAGGCTCTGCATCCAGCGCTGAGCGCGGATTTGCGCGGTAGTGCTGGTTTCGCCGTGTTCTTTATAAGCCCAGTGCGCGGCAACACCCATTTCCGCCATCTGATCCATATCTTCAGTACGGATCTGGACTTCAACCGGCACGCCGTGCGGACCAATCATCGATGTGTGCAAAGATTGATAGCCGTTCGCTTTGGGAATGGCGATGTAGTCTTTAACGCGACCCGGACGCGGCTTATACAGGCTGTGCATCTGGCCGAGCACGCGGTAACAGGTGTCGGAGTCATTGACGATCACGCGGAAAGCGTAGATGTCCATGATCGAGTGAAAACGCTGCTCTTTGAGCACCATTTTGCAGTAAATCGAATAAAGATGTTTCTCGCGACCACTGACGCGGCACGGTATTCCCGCTTCCTGCAAACGCCCTTCGATTTCCGAGAGGATTTTTTGGATCATCTCTTTACGGTTGCCGCGCGCGGCTTTCACCACTTCTTTGATTACGCGGTAACGGTTGGGATACAGCGCCTCAAAACCCAGCTCTTCGAGTTCGGTTTTAATGTGGTGGATACCTAAACGGTGTGCCAGCGGGCTGTAGATTTCGAGAGTTTCACGGGCGATGCGGCGACGTTTATCCGGGCGAAGTGAGCCCAGCGTGCGCATGTTGTGGGTACGGTCGGCAAGTTTGATGAGAATGACGCGGATATCCTGCACCATCGCCATAATCATCTTGCGAAAGTTTTCGGCCTGAGCCTCTTTCTTATCGCGGAACTTGAGTTTATCAAGTTTCGACACCCCCTCTACCAGTTCGGCGACGCTTTTACCAAAAAGCTGTTCCATATCCTGGTAGGTAGCGGGAGTATCTTCAATCACGTCATGCAGCAGTGCCGCCATAAGCGTTTCATAGTCGAGTTTCATCTCGGCCAGAATGCAGGCAACCGCTACCGGATGCGTGATATAGGGTTCACCGCTTGAACGTGTTTGCCCCTCGTGAGCATCACGTGCAACGAGATACGCCTGCCGCAGACGCTTGATTTGGTCTTCCGGCAGGTAGTTTTGAATCAGTTGATTCAGGCTTTCAAACAGATACAAGGGCGACCCGCTTTGTGATTAACGACGACCTTCAGCAATAGCGGTAACGGCTTGTAATTCAGCGGCTTCCTGCTCTTGCTGTTCCTGGCGCTCGCGAACGTCGAGGATCTGGTTGTTGATCAGACCTTCTTCGATTTCGCGCAGCGCGATTACTGTGGTTTTATCGTTTTCTTCCGGTACCAGCGGATCCTTTCCGCCTACCTGCATCTGACGAGCGCGACGCGCGGCGACCAGTACCAGGTCAAAACGGTTACCAATTTTCTCTACAGCGTCCTGAACAGTTACGCGTGCCATACTTAAAAAGCTCCACAGGTGAAGAAATGACTGGGCATGATACTGAAAGAAGGTTCAGTCTGCCAACAATTTGCTGATTAAAGCGTCATGACGTTGCTTTTGGCGACTCATGCGCAAGCGTTCGGCGCGAATGATTGTCTTGAGATCACCCAGCGCGGTGTTGAAATCATCATTCACTATCAAATAATCATATTCGGCGTAATGGCTCATTTCTGCAACTGCTTGCGCCATACGCTTTGCAATGACCTCTTCGCTGTCCTGACCTCGACCCCGTAAACGGCGGTCTAACTCAATTTTGGACGGCGGTAAAATAAAGATACTTCGCGCATGTGGCATCTTCTGGCGAATTTGCTGTGCGCCCTGCCAGTCAATATCCAGAAAAACATCCACGCCGGTAGCCAGCACTTGCTCAATGGCTTCGCGTGAAGTGCCATAGTAATTACCGAACACTTCCGCGTGCTCAAGGAACGCGTCTCTGCTAATCATCTCTTTAAATTCATCGTGATTAACAAAGAAGTAGTGTTCGCCATGTACTTCACCCGGACGCGGCGCGCGCGTGGTGTGTGAAACAGAAACCTGAGTATCGTACAACGGTTGGGTTTTTAATAAAGCCTGAATCAGGCTGGATTTACCCGCGCCACTGGGGGCAGAAACAATATAAAGCGTGCCTTGAGCCATGAGTATCTTTCGTATGTGATTAGCGAAATAAAACCTACATACGGGCTTATTATACACGGCGCGGCCATGTGACGTAGCCCTTGCTCATATTTTTTGCGCAAAGTTGTTGCGTTTTGCGAACCTGTTTCCGCAGTTCCCGGTCATTTGCTGCAACAAAGACGATTCTCTGGAAGCCTCATCTCACGCTTTATTTTTGCCTCTCGGTTTTGCATTCATCACGTTGTATATCTGCCCGCCTGACGACAGCGGAGGTAACGATGAAAATATGGATTGCAGTGTTAATGAGTATTTTGTGCTGGCAATCATCAGCGAAGGCGGTCTGTCCGGCCTGGTCGCCAGCCAGGGCGCATGAAGAAATCTCCCGTCTGCAACAGCAAGTAAAACAGTGGGACGATGATTACTGGAAAAAAGGGAAAAGTGACGTGGAAGATGGTGTTTACGATCAGTTAAACGCCCGTCTTACGCAGTGGCAACGCTGTTTTGGCGAAGAGACCCGCGACGCCATGATGCCACCTTTGGCTGGCTCTGTGATGCATCCGGTTGCGCATACTGGCGTGCGTAAATTAGCGGATAAAAATGCGCTACGTCTTTGGATGCGTGAACACAACGATCTGTGGGTGCAGCCCAAAGTCGATGGCGTTGCGGTAACTCTGGTTTATCAGGACGGGAAACTGAACAAAGCGATCAGCCGTGGCAATGGGCTGAAAGGTGAAGACTGGACGCAGAAAGTGCGCTTAATTCCCTCTGTGCCGCAAACCGTTAGCGGACTTTTATCTAATACCACTCTTCAGGGGGAAATATTTCTCCAGCGTGAGGGGCATATCCAACAACACATGGGAGGAATGAATGCCCGTTCAAAGGTCGCTGGTATTTTGATGCGCCAGGACAATAGCGACGCGCTGCATTCACTGGGTGTGTTTATCTGGGCGTGGCCGGATGGACCACAGTTAATGGCCGAGCGATTACAGCAGCTTGCTACTGCGGGCTTTACGTTGACGCAGAAGTATACTCTTGCGGTGAAAAGCGCAGATGAAGTTGAGCGAGCACGTAATGAGTGGTGGAAAGCGAAATTACCCTTCGTCACCGATGGCGTGGTTGTGCGAGCGGCTAAGGAACCCGAATCCCGTCATTGGCAACCGGGTCAGGCTGACTGGCTGATAGCGTGGAAATATCAGCCAGTGGCTCAGGTTACTGACGTGAACGCGATACAGTTTGCTGTCGGAAAGAGCGGAAAAATCTCGGTGGTGGCCTCACTCGCGCCTGTCATGCTGGATGATAAAAAAGTCCAGCGGGTGAACATTGGTTCCGTCAGACGTTGGCAGGAGTGGGACATTGCACCAGGTGATCAAATCCTTGTGAGTCTTGCTGGTCAGGGTATTCCACGCATTGATGAAGTGGTCTGGCGCGGCGCGAAACGCACAAAACCGACGCCGCCAGAAAACCGTTTTAACGCGTTGACCTGCTACTTTGCTTCTGATGTTTGTCAGGAACAATTCATATCGCGATTAGTCTGGTTGGGATCAAAACAGGTTTTGGGGCTGGAGGGCATCGGTGAAGCTGGCTGGCGCACGTTACATCAGACGCATCGCTTTGAGCATATTTTTTCCTGGCTTTCATTAACGCCAGAGCAATTGCAGCACACGCCGGGGATCGCGAAAAGTAAAAGTGAGCAGTTATGGCATCAGTTTAATCTGGCGCGTAAGCAGCCTTTTACCCGCTGGGTGATGGCTATGGGAATACCGTTAACCCGGGCAGCGCTTAATGCCAGTGATGAACGGTCCTGGTCGCAACTTTTGCAGAGAAGTGAACAACACTGGCAGCGTCTTCCGGGGACCGGAGCGGGGCGCGCTAGTCAGGTTATTGAATGGAAGGAAAATGCGCAAATCAAGACGCTGGGCAGTTGGCTGGCTGCCCAGCAGATCACAGGTTTTGAACCTTAGTGACCTTCGTGGCTGTAGTAAAAGACCGGTAATCCCAGTTTAAGACGCAGCGCCAGTAAACGGGCGAAAAAGCCGAATACCAGGGTGGAGATAATCACCACATCATGGTTGGAAACATAGTGTTGCAGCGCGATGTACAGCACGGCGGAAGCAAAAGAAACCCCGGCGTACAACTCTTTCTGGAATACCAGCGGGATGCGTTTACAGAACATATCGCGCAAAACGCCGCCAAACACGCCGGTCGTCACTGCCGCGACAACGGCAATGATTGGGCCGTGCCCCATATCCAGCGCAACCTGTGCCCCAATGATAGAAAAGACCACCAGTCCGAGCGCATCCAACACCAGAAAAACTTTGCGCAGGTAAGGCATTACGGGGGCAACGATCGTGGTGAGTACTGCGGCGGTGGCGACGATAATCACATATTCCGGGTGCTTGACCCAGCCGAGCGGATAATGGCCCAGCAGAATATCGCGTACTGAACCACCACCGATAGCGGTAGCGGTAGCAATGATAATTACGCCAAATGTATCCATGCGCCGCCGTCCGGCCGCCAGTGCTCCTGTCATGGCTTCGGCAGTAATGCCAACCAAATACAAAATGTGTAAAAGCATGGTTCTCTCCCTAAAAATCTGCCTGGCAGGGTAGCGATTTGTACGCATTGTCACGATTGAGATTTTTTAAGGTGAGTTTTGATTGATAACTTATAATTATGTGAAATTGGTATTATCTGTAGATCTAATGCATTTTTCTGATGTTGTGTTAAGAAAAATGCATTAGAAAAAGTACGGTGTTTTTTGACGTTTTTGGAATAGGTGTTCGTAGAGCCGCTGAAATTACCAACGGCCTACAATACTATGACGCTTACTCAATATTCTGAATCTGCTCGCGCATCTGCTCGATCAACACTTTCAGCTCAATAGCGGAGTTAGTTACTTCGGCATTGATAGACTTCGATGCCAGAGTGTTCGACTCGCGGTTAAATTCCTGCATCATAAAGTCCAGACGACGACCAACCGCTTCTTTTTTCTTCAGAATGTTGTAGGTCTCTTTGACATGCGCTTCGAGGCGGTCCAGCTCTTCGGCAACGTCAATTCGTTGCGCAAGCAGCACCAACTCCTGCTCCAGACGGTTGTTTTCTAACTGAACCTGAGCATCTTCCAGCTTCGCGACCAGACGCTCACGCTGCCATTGCAGGATTTCCGGCATATGGGCGCGTACTTTGATCACTTCGGCGGTGACGCCTTCCAGACGCTGTTCAATCAATGCTTTCAGCGCCTGGCCTTCGGTTTCGCGCGCGACGATAAAGTCGTCCAGCGTGCCATCGAGAGCAGCGAGAATTTCAGCAGCAATGGCGTCGAGATCCTGCTCCTGGGCTGCCATCACGCCAGGCCAGCGGAGAATATCAACCGGGTTGATTTCCCCTTCGTCGCTCTGCATTTTTACCCAGTTCGCGGCGGTTACCAGCTGTTTAGCCAGTTTTTCGTTGAGGATCAGCTCACCTTGCGCGCTTACATCTGGCTCATAGCGCAGGGTACATTCCACTTTACCGCGCGTCAGGCGAGAACGAATACGCTCGCGAACGACAGGTTCAAGGCTACGGAACTGCTCCGGCAGACGAAAGTAAGTTTCCAGATAACGCTGGTTTACCGAGCGCATTTCCCAGGTTGCGCTCCCCCATTCACCCTTGATTTCACGCCGGGCGTAGGCGGTCATACTGCGGATCATAGATGTTCCTGTTTATAGAAGGAGAGGTGGAAGGATTATAGCCATCGATGCCTTGTCAGGATAGGAATAACCACCGGAAGTCCGTATAATGCGCAGCCACATTTGTTTCAAGCCGGAGATTTCAATATGCGTCCAGCAGGCCGTAGCAATAATCAGGTGCGTCCCGTTACCCTGACTCGTAACTATACAAAACATGCAGAAGGCTCGGTGCTGGTCGAATTTGGCGATACCAAAGTGTTATGTACCGCCTCTATTGAAGAAGGTGTGCCACGCTTCCTGAAAGGCCAGGGGCAGGGCTGGATCACCGCAGAATACGGTATGCTGCCGCGTTCCACTCATACCCGTAACGCCCGTGAAGCGGCGAAGGGTAAGCAGGGCGGCCGTACGATGGAAATCCAGCGACTGATCGCTCGTGCATTGCGCGCCGCGGTAGATTTGAAAGCCCTCGGTGAGTTCACCATTACGCTGGACTGCGACGTGCTTCAGGCCGATGGCGGCACCCGCACTGCTTCTATCACCGGTGCTTGTGTTGCACTGGCCGATGCGCTGAATAAACTGGTTGAGAATGGCAAGCTGAAAACCAACCCGATGAAAGGGATGGTGGCTGCGGTTTCTGTCGGCATTGTGAATGGCGAAGCGATTTGCGATCTGGAATACGTCGAAGACTCTGCTGCTGAAACGGACATGAACGTGGTGATGACCGAAGACGGGCGCATTATTGAAGTACAGGGGACGGCAGAAGGCGAACCGTTCACCCATGAAGAGCTACTCACCTTGTTGGCGTTGGCCCGAGGAGGAATCGAATCCATTGTAGCGACGCAGAAGGCGGCGCTGGCAAACTGATTTTTAAGGCGACTAATGAGTCGCCTTTTTTTTGTCTGTAGAAAAGTAAGATGAGGAGCGAAGGCATGAAACCATATCAGCGCCAGTTTATTGAATTTGCGCTTGGCAAGCAGGTATTAAAGTTTGGCGAGTTTACGCTGAAGTCCGGGCGCAAAAGCCCCTATTTCTTCAACGCCGGGCTGTTTAATACCGGGCGCGATCTGGCACTGTTAGGCCGTTTTTACGCTGAAGCGTTAGTGGATTCCGGCATTGAGTTCGATCTCCTGTTTGGTCCCGCTTACAAAGGGATCCCGATTGCGACTACAACCGCTGTGGCGCTGGCGGAGCATCATGACCTTGACCTGCCATATTGCTTTAACCGCAAAGAAGCAAAAGACCACGGGGAAGGCGGTAATCTGGTCGGTAGCGCGTTACAAGGGCGCGTAATGCTGGTGGATGATGTGATCACCGCCGGAACGGCGATTCGCGAGTCGATGGAAATTATTCAGGCCAATGGCGCAACGCTTGCTGGTGTGCTGATTTCACTCGATCGTCAGGAACGTGGTCGCGGCGAGATTTCGGCAATTCAGGAAGTTGAGCGTGATTACAACTGCAAAGTGATCTCTATCATCACCCTGAAAGACCTGATTGCTTACCTGGAAGAGAAGCCGGAAATGGCGGAACATCTGGCGGCGGTTAAGGCCTATCGCGAAGAGTTCGGGGTTTGATAAAAATGCCGGATGGTAAGTCATCCGGCATCACCTTATTGCAATTGTGCGGCAATCAATGGCCAGCGGGCGTCAAAATCATCCGTCGGGCGGTATTTAAACTCGCTGCGGACAAAGCGTGACAGCATACCTTCACAAAATGCCAGCAACTGACTTGCCAGCAGCGTTTCATTGGTGGTGTAACCTTCACCCTCACGCATTCTCTTTTCACGCAATACCTGACGCAGTTGCGCTTCAATACGCTCGAACAGTTGGTTGATGCGCCCTTGCAGGCGGTCTTGTTCGAACATCAGCGCATGACCGGTGAGGATGCGGGTCAGGCCAGGATTACGCTCACCAAAACCGAGGAGCAGCAACACAATCAGACGCAGGCGCGCTGTGGTGTCCTTCTCATCTTTCAGAATCAGATTGATGCGAGTAATCAGGCTATCTTCGATAAACTCAATCAGGCTATCGAACATGCGGGTCTTACTGGGGAAGTGGCGATACAGAGCCGCTTCGGAAACGCCGACAGAGGCGGCCAGTTTTGCCGTCGTGATACGTTGGCTTCCATCGCTGGATTCCAGCATCAGCGCCAGAGACTGAAGTATTTCTTCGCGACGGTTCCTTTTCGCAGTTTGTTTTTCTGCCATGTTACAAAATACCCCTGAAAATAAGCACTTGCCAGGCGGCACCCACGCTATGACCGCAAACGAAATGTTTGCGGCAATGTTATGACGTTATTCGGATGCGTATATGTTACTGACGACCAGAGTGACCAAAGCCGCCTTCACCGCGGTCGGTGGCGTCGAAATCTTCCACCAGATTAAATTCGGCCTGTACCACCGGAACAAAAATCATCTGAGCGATACGTTCGCCTGGTTGAATAGTGAAGCTGTCCTGACCACGGTTCCACACGGAGATCATCAACTGGCCCTGATAGTCGGAATCGATCAATCCTACCAGGTTACCGAGCACGATACCGTGCTTATGTCCCAATCCGGAGCGCGGCAGCATCATCGCCGCCAGTGAAGGGTCGGCAATATGAATCGCCAGCCCGGTCGGAACCAGCGTAGTGGCACCCGGCGCCAGTTCTACGGCGTCGTCGAGACAGGCACGCAGGTCAAGTCCGGCAGAGCCAGAGGTGGCATAAGTCGGGAGCGGAAATTCCTTCCCAACGCGCGGGTCCAGAATCTTAACGTCGATTTTTTTCATCATAACGGGTCACGATCTCGTCGAGTAATAATTGGCCAAGGAGCTCTTTGCGCTCAAGCGGTAAGACTTTATCTCCGTCTTGCCAGAAAAGGTGTAATGCATTGCTGTCGCTGTTAAATCCTTGAGTTGGCCGGGAAACATCGTTCGCGCAGATCAGATCAAGGTTTTTACGAATACGTTTTTGCCGCGCGTATTCTTCCACATTATTTGTTTCGGCCGCAAATCCAACAACATAAGGCCTTTGGTCTTTTAGTGCGGCAACTCCGGCGACGATATCAGGGTTTTTGACCATTTTTATTGTTAATTCATCCCCCTGAGTCGCCTGCTTTTTAATTTTTTCACTGGCGACAGCGGCTGCGCGATAATCGGCCACGGCGGCGCAACCGATAAAAATATTTTGCTGTTGTACAGAGGCCTTCACAGCGGCTTCCATCTCCAGCGCAGTCATCACATCAACACGTTTAACAAACGGCGGCGTCGGTAGCGAAACCGGACCTGATACCAGCGTGACGTTCGCGCCACGACGGGCAGCGGCAGCGGCGATAGCAAAACCCATCTTGCCGGAGCTGTGATTAGAGATATAACGCACCGGATCGAGCGGTTCACGCGTCGGACCGGCGGTAATCATAATGTTCAGATGTTTCAGGTCGTTGACGGGCGAAAAATGAGCGACAGCCATATCAACAATGGTTAACGGGTCGAGCATTCGCCCCGGACCGATATCACCACAGGCCTGACTGCCGCTATCTGGTCCCCAGATATGCAAACCACGCGAGGCAAGCACTTCTAAATTATGCTGCGTGGCTACGGCACGGTACATCTGCTGATTCATTGCGGGCAGTACGGCAACAGGCGCAGGTGTAGCCAGGCAAATCGTTGACACCAGATCATTCGCCATCCCGGCAGCTACGCGGGCAATCAAATCAGCGGTGGCAGGGGCAAGAATCACTAAGTCAGCCCATTTACCCAGCTCAATATGACCCATAGCCGCCTCGGCTGCTGGATCCAGCAGACTATCGGAAACGGGATAACCAGAAACCGCCTGCAAGCTAAGTGGGGTGATAAAGGCTTTTGCCGCTTCGGTCATGGCTACGCGGACGTCTGCTCCGCGATCGCGCAAACGACGCACCAGCTCAGGGGTTTTATAGGCAGCAATACCGCCGCTGACGCCGAGAACGATTTTTTTACCGGCCAGGCTCATGATGATTTTTCCTGTAGGGGGACACCAGAAGTTGGCGATTTTATCACAATACTTTTGTTGTCGTGCTTTCACCTGAGAATCACTTTGCGAGGCGCTTTCCAGGATTGAAAACTGGCCGTCGATTTAACTAAACGACTATGACAGGATGCGCCCTCCACAAAGGAGGTGAAGGTGAAAAATAATGCACAGCTGTTGATGCCGCGCGAAAAAATGCTGAAGTTCGGTATTAGCGCCTTAACGGATGTCGAGCTGCTGGCGCTATTTCTGCGTACAGGAACGCGCGGTAAAGATGTATTAACTCTGGCAAAAGAGATGCTGGAGAATTTCGGCTCTCTTTATGGCTTGTTAACCTCTGAATATGAACAATTTAGCGGCGTTCATGGAATTGGTGTGGCGAAATTCGCCCAGTTAAAGGGAATTGCTGAATTGGCGCGACGTTACTACAACGTGCGAATGCGCGAAGAAAGCCCGTTGCTCAGTCCGGAGATGACGAGGGAGTTTTTACAAAGCCAACTGACGGGAGAGGAACGAGAGATCTTTATGGTGATCTTTCTCGACACTCAACATCGGGTGCTTACCCATAGCCGACTCTTTTCCGGCACGTTAAATCATGTGGAAGTCCATCCACGGGAAATTATTCGTGAAGCGATAAAAATAAACGCCTCGGCGCTGATCCTTGCCCATAATCACCCTTCGGGTTGTGCTGAACCCAGTAAAGCGGATAAACTCATCACCGAACGGATAATAAAGAGTTGTCAGTTCATGGATTTACGCGTGCTCGACCATATCGTGATTGGGCGTGGAGAATATGTTTCTTTTGCCGAACGCGGCTGGATTTAATCCGCTATGCGCGATCCTTCGGGATCTTTGTCTGTTCGGGACTTGAGCACATCGCCGAGTCAGCGTATACTACGCCACCTTTGAGAATCTCGGGTTTGGCATTTGGGCCTGGCAATCGAGAGTTCACATAGAACTGCGATGACCGGGCTGTAAAGCCTGACGAGGCGCCAATACCCCATACGAAGCTCGAGCTAATTTGATTTTTGGAGAATAGACATGTCCCGAGTCTGCCAAGTTACTGGCAAGCGTCCGGTGACCGGTAACAACCGTTCCCACGCACTGAACGCGACTAAACGCCGTTTCCTGCCTAACCTGCACTCTCACCGTTTCTGGGTTGAGAGCGAGAAGCGTTTTGTCACCCTGCGCGTATCTGCTAAAGGTATGCGTGTAATCGATAAAAAAGGCATCGATACAGTTCTGGCTGAACTGCGTGCCCGTGGCGAAAAGTACTAAGTACTTAGAGGAAATAAATCATGGCTAAAGGTATTCGTGAGAAAATCAAGCTGGTTTCTTCTGCTGGTACTGGTCACTTCTATACCACTACGAAGAACAAACGTACTAAGCCGGAAAAACTGGAACTGAAAAAATTCGATCCAGTTGTTCGCCAGCACGTGATCTACAAAGAAGCGAAAATCAAATAATTTTTGCTTTGATGTAACAAAAAACCTCGCTACGGCGGGGTTTTTTGTTATCTGCCTGCCCCCATATTGACTGCATCTGTTCTTTCCTGGAGATGCTATGCCTGAATTGCCCGAAGTTGAAACCAGCCGTCGCGGCATCGAACCGCATCTTGTCGGTGCAACCATTCTTCATGCGGTGGTGCGCAACGGACGCTTGCGCTGGCCGGTTTCAGAAGAAATCTACCGTTTAAGCGATCAACCGGTGCTTAGTGTGCAGCGCCGTGCTAAATATCTGCTGCTGGAGCTGCCTGAGGGCTGGATTATCATTCATCTGGGGATGTCTGGTAGTTTGCGCATCCTTCCAGAAGAGCTTCCCCCCGAAAAGCATGACCATGTTGATTTGGTTATGAGCAACGGCAAAGTGCTGCGCTACACCGACCCGCGCCGCTTTGGTGCCTGGTTGTGGGCCAAAGAGCTGGAAGGCCACAATGTGCTGGCACATCTTGGGCCGGAGCCGCTTAGCGATGATTTCAATGGCGAATACTTACATCAGAAGTGCGCGAAGAAAAAGACGGCGATTAAGCCCTGGCTGATGGATAACAAGCTGGTGGTAGGCGTGGGGAATATCTACGCCAGCGAATCACTGTTTGCCGCGGGGATCCATCCGGATCGGCTGGCGTCATCACTGTCGTTGGCAGAGTGTGAACTGCTGGCGCGGGTGATTAAAGCGGTGTTACTACGTTCGATTGAACAGGGTGGCACGACGCTGAAAGATTTTCTACAGAGCGACGGTAAACCGGGCTATTTCGCTCAGGAATTGCAGGTTTACGGGCGAAAAGGCGAGCCGTGTCGGGTGTGTGGTACGCCGATTGTGGCGACTAAACATGCGCAGCGGGCTACGTTTTATTGTCGGCACTGCCAGAAGTAGTTCATGTGAGCCGGATGGCATACCATCCGGCATAAACGCTACGCTAACTTCGCCATCAGCGCCTGATGGACATTCTCTGGCAGGAAATGGGTGACATCGCCCTGATGGCGTGCCACCTCTTTCACCAACGATGAAGAGATAAACGACCACTCTTTCGAAGGCATCAGAAACACACTTTCCAGTTCCGGCATTAAGTGGCGATTCATATGCGCCAGCTGCATTTCATATTCAAAATCCGCCACCGCGCGCAGGCCTCGAATCAGCACCGTAGCGTGTTGATTACGGGCGAAGTTTGCCATCAAATCACTAAACCCGACCACTTCCACGTTCCCCAGATGCGCGGTTGCCTGCTGTGCCAGCGCCACGCGTTCTTCCAGGGTAAACATCGGTTTTTTACTGGGGCTGGCGGCAATCGCCAGAATAACGTGATCGAACATCTGCGTGGCACGCGTCACGATATCGATATGACCATTGGTAATGGGATCGAAAGTACCCGGATAAATCGCCCGTTTTTGCATAACAACCTCAATGCGTTTTCGGTGGCAGGTAAGGTTCCAGCAGTTGAAGCAGACGCTGCAGCGCGCCCTGGTTTTGATACAGCACTTCAACGGCATGACGGCCATAGAAACTACGGTAATCAGCGTCAGTGAGTAAAGAGGAAACCTCTTTTGCCAGCGACGTGGCATCAGTGACGGTTATCAGCCCGCTTGCCTGTTCCAGCCGCGCGCAAATATCTTTAAAGTTAAAGGTATGCGGCCCCATCAATACTGGAATAGCGTGTGCAGCGGCCTCCAGCGGATTATGCCCACCGCGTTCAACCAGTGAACCGCCAACAAACGCGAGATCGGCAATGCCATACAGCAACATCAGTTCGCCCATCGTATCGCCAACTACAACCTGCGTGCTGGCGGAGGGGACCTCTCCGGAAGAGCGTGTGATATAGCTTAGCCCAGCCTGGCGGGCAAGGTTAATCGCATCCGGGAAGCGTTCAGGATGACGAGGAACAAGTATGAGCAATAAATTGGGGAATTGTTGCAACAGTGCCTGATGTGCGGCAATGACGACACTCTCTTCGCCATCGTGAGTGCTGGTGGCAATCCATACCGGACGATGCGGCGCCCACTGGCGGCGCAGTGTTACTGCTTTAGCGGCCAACTGCGGTGTTACAGAGATATCGAATTTCAGACTACCGGTGACGGTCACCTGATTATTTTTTGCACCCAGCGTCACAAAGCGTGCGGCATCTTCTTCATTTTGCGCAGCAATTAGCGTAATACGGCGCAGTAAGCGGCGGACGAATTTACCCAGTTTGGCGTAACCTGCGGCAGAGCGCGCAGAAAGACGCGCATTGGCGATAACCAGCGGAATTTTACGTTTATGTAGCGCCGCAATCAGGTTAGGCCATAGCTCGGTTTCCATAATCAACACCAGTTTAGGGTCGACTTTATTCAGGAAACGATTGAGCGCATCGGGCAGGTCGTACGGCAGATAAACGTGCTGAACATCCTTCCCAAACGCCGATTGCACGCGCTCCGAACCGGTTGGCGTCATGGTTGTAACGGTAATTGGTAAATCGGGATAGCGATGACGCAGCGCGCGCACCAATGGGATCGCCGCCAGAGTTTCACCGACGGAGACGGAGTGCAGCATAATGCCGCCTGGTTTTAGCGGATGGCGGTAAAAACCGTAACGTTCACCCCAGCGTTTTCGATAGGCCGGAGCCTTACGTCCGCGCACCCAGAGCCGTATCCAGATCAGTGGCTGAATAAGGTAGAGAAGGGCGGTGTAAAGCAATTCGAGCATAATAAATAGCTGACTTATGGATGTGCTGGGGATTCTATGTATTTAGCGGTGGCTTTACCATTACTTTTCCTGTTTTTGACTTAAATAGCTTCTGTTTGGTCTGAACTACCGCTACATCTTCAGTTTTTTTGTATTTTTATGCGATTCATTGAAACTCGGCTCCATTTTCAACGCGACATAGGTCGTACCGACATTATCTACATGCTGTTTTTTATCTATTTGATTTTTATGATTAAAGTATATTTTGTGTATAAAAATCATTCGGGTCGGATTGCTGCGAAAGAAATGATACACTAGCACGTCAAAGTAAGTGCGTTATCAGTATTCAGGTAGCTGTTGAGCCTGGGGCGGTAGCGTGCTTTTTTCTGCTTAACTTAACCAGACAATCACACAAAAGAGTCGCTAGTGGAAAAGCCATTTCGAAAAATCCTGGTCATAAAGATGCGATATCATGGAGATATGTTATTAACTACTCCTGTCATCAGTACGCTCAAGCAGAATTATCCTGATGCAAAAATCGATATGCTGCTTTATCAGGACACCATCCCTATTTTGTCTGAAAACCCGGAAATTAATGCGCTCTACGGGATAAGCAATAAAGGTGCGGGAACATTCGATAAAATTAAAAATGTGCTTTCGTTGATAAAAACTCTGCGTGCGAACAATTATGACCTGGTCATTAATCTTACGGATCAGTGGATGGTGGCACTGCTGGTACGTTGTTTGCCCGCACGGGTGAAAATATCGCAACTTTATGGTCATCGGCAGCATGGCATTTGGAAAAAAAGCTTCACACACTTAGCGCCAATACACGGTACACATATTGTTGAGCGTAATTTATCGGTCCTTGAGCCATTAGGTATTACCGATTTCTACACCGATACAACAATGAGTTACGCCGAAGATTGCTGGAAGAAAATGCGCCAGGAATTAGATGCCCTGGGCGTGAAAGATCATTATGTTGTCATCCAGCCGACAGCGCGTCAAATATTCAAGTGCTGGGATAACGATAAATTTTCTAAGGTTATCGATGCGTTGCAACATCGTGGTTATCAGGTTGTGCTGACTTGTGGCCCTTCGGCAGATGATCTCGCTTGCGTAGATGAAATTGCACGAGGCTGCCAAACAAAACCTATTACCGGCCTTGCCGGTAAAACACGTTTTCCTGAACTGGGCGCATTAATTGATCATGCAGTGCTCTTTATTGGTGTGGATTCTGCGCCGGGGCATATTGCGGCGGCTGTGAAGACGCCAGTTATTAGCCTGTTTGGGGCCACTGATCATGTATTCTGGCGTCCATGGACCGATAATATTATTCAGTTCTGGGCGGGGAATTATCAACAAATGCCGACCCGGCATGAACTTGACCGCAACAAAAAATATCTTTCTGTTATCCCTGCGGAAGATGTCATTGCCGCTACGGAAAAGCTGTTGCCAGAAGATGCACCTTCAGCTGACAGGAATGCACAATTATGATCGTGGCGTTTTGTTTATATAAATACTTTCCTTTTGGTGGGCTACAGCGTGACTTTATGCGTATTGCGTCAACAGTTGCTGCACGGGGTCACCATGTTCGGGTATATACACAGTCGTGGGAAGGCGATTGCCCGGAAGCATTTGAGCTTATTCGCGTACCGGTTAAATCCCATACTAACCATGGACGTAATGCAGAATATTATGCCTGGGTACAAAATCATCTCAAAGCGCATCCCGCTGATCGCGTTGTTGGCTTTAATAAGATGCCGGGGTTGGATGTTTATTTTGCCGCTGATGTTTGTTACGCCGAGAAAGTTGCGCAAGAAAAAGGTTTTTTATATCGTTTAACATCACGATATCGCCATTATGCTGCATTTGAGCGAGCGACTTTCGAGCAGGGTAAATCGACGAAACTTATGATGCTTACCGATAAGCAAATCGCCGATTTCCAGAAGCATTATCAGACTGAACCTGAACGTTTTCAAATTCTTCCCCCTGGTATTTATCCGGACAGAAAATACAGCGAACAAATCCCAAACAGTCGTGAAATTTTTCGCCAGAAAAATGGCATAAAAGATCAACAAAACTTATTACTGCAGGTTGGATCAGATTTTGGTCGTAAAGGTGTGGATCGCTCAATTGAAGCTTTGGCATCGTTACCGAAATCATTACGTCACAATACGCTTTTATTTGTTGTTGGTCAGGATAAACCGCGAAAATTTGAAGCACTGGCAGAAAAACTCGGCGTGCGGAGCAATGTGCATTTCTTCTCCGGTCGTAATGATGTGTCAGAATTAATGGCTGCTGCTGATTTATTACTGCATCCAGCATATCAGGAAGCTGCGGGTATCGTCCTTCTTGAAGCGATTACTGCTGGATTACCTGTTTTAACAACAGCGGTATGTGGGTACGCGCATTATATTGCAGATGCCAATTGTGGAACGGTCATCGCTGAACCTTTCTCCCAGGAACAATTAAATGAAGTTTTACGTAAAGCGTTAACTCAGGCTCCATTGCGAATGGCATGGGCGGAGAATGCTCGCCATTATGCCGATACTCAGGATTTGTATAGCTTGCCAGAGAAAGCCGCGGATATCATTACAGGTGGTTTAGATGGTTGAATTAAAAGAACCGCTTGCCACACTTTGGCGTGGTAAAGATGCTTTTGAAGAAGTCAAAAAACTGAACGGCGAGGTCTTTCGTGAACTGGAGACACGTCGTACATTACGCTTTGAACTGTCCGGGAACAGCTATTTTCTTAAATGGCACAAGGGGACGACATTAAAAGAGATTATAAAAAATCTACTCTCATTGCGGATGCCCGTTTTGGGCGCAGACAGAGAATGGCACGCTATTCATCGCCTGAGTGATGTTGGCGTTGATACAATGAAGGGCATTGGGTTTGGTGAAAAAGGTTTAAATCCATTAACCCGCACATCATTTATTATTACCGAAGACCTCACTCCCACAATTAGCCTTGAAGATTATTGTGCCGATTGGGTAGTCAGCCCGCCTGATGTACATATTAAGCGTATGATGATAACGCGTGTGGCAACCATGGTGCGTAAAATGCACGCAGCAGGGATAAATCACCGCGACTGTTACATTTGCCACTTTTTACTTCATTTTCCGTTTACTGGCCAGGAAGATGAATTAAAAATTTCAGTTATCGATCTGCATCGGGCACAGATACGTGCAAAAGTACCGCGTCGTTGGCGCGATAAGGATTTGATTGGTCTATATTTTTCATCAATGAATATTGGCCTGACGCAAAGAGATATCTGGCGATTTATGAAGGTTTATTTTGGGATGCCTTTACGTAAAATATTATCTCTTGAGCGAAATTTATTGAATATGGCAAGCATTAAGGCCGAGCGTATTAAAGAGCGAACACAACGCAAAGGATTATAAAAATACTTATCAGTATGTACTGGAACTAACTTTATTATGACTATTTATTTTATAAACTGGGTTGCAGATTATGAATTAAAGATGATCCAGTACCTGAAAAAAAAGCATAAGATAAAAAATATAACAACACCAAAAAAATACAACTGGGTTAATAAGAAAATTTCGAAATTAGGGATAGATAATGCATGGTTAGGGCGATTATTTATCAAACATCACCTAAATGCTGTAAAAAATGATGATATAATTATCTTTAATGACAGTGTCATTAATAAAGGTATTAACAAGCAAATATTAAGGAATATTAATTGTCATAAGGTATTACTCCTAAGAAATACTGTCAGCGAAGATTTTATTTTTGATAACACTAATTATTTTGATATTATCTATGATTTTGAACATAGATTTATAGGGAATGAAAAGACCAAGGCAATAGAACAATTTTTTCCTATAGGAATGGATGAAGTTAGAAATTATAGTTTATCTGACAAGAATAACAGTCAGCCAATATGTTTTTTTCTTGGTCGTGATAAAGGACGTCTTCAAATAATTAATGAATTAGCCGATAGATTAACAGTACTAGGATGTAAGCTAGATTTTAATGTTGTCAAAGATAAGACATCATCTCCGACTTCAAAGTATTTGATTGAAAAACAAATACCTTATGAAGAGAATATTAGAAGAACATTAAATGCTGATATAATCGTTGATATAACTAAAGAAAACCAATCTGGCTGGACTCTTCGTATACTTGAGGCACTATTTTTCAATAAAAAACTAATTACAAATAATATAAATATACTTGGTTCAGAAATCTATAGTGAGTCTCGCTTCTTTATAATAGGTCATGATGATTGGGATAAGTTAGAGTATTTTATTAACTCCTCTGTTAAACCAATGGATTATGATAGCTTGTATAAATTCAGTCCTGATAAAATGATATCAATAGTTGTTTCTGATTTTATAGATAAAGAAAACTATTAAAACAATGAGTTTTACTCAACTAATGAGAGTTACTATGAAAATAGCATTTATCGGCGAAGCTGTTTCTGGATTTGGCGGCATGGAAACAGTCATTCGTGATGTTATTACTACCTTCAGGCAACAACACATCCATAGTGAAGTGTTTTTCTTTTGTCGTAATGACAAAATGGATAAGGGGTGGCTGGAAGGTATTAAGTACTCATGTTCATTTTCCAATATTCGCTTAGGTTTTTTGCGTCGGGCGAAACATATTCATGCTTTAAGCAAATGGCTTCAGAATTATCAACCAGATATTGTTATTTGTATTGACGTTATCTCGTGTTTGTATGCGGCAAAAGCTCGTAAAAAATCAGGGATTGATGTGCCAGTGTTTTCATGGCCGCATTTTTCTTTAGATCACAAAAAACATGCTGAATATATCACCTGTGCCGACTATCATTTAGCAATCAGTTCTGGCATTAAACAACAAATGATCAATCGGGGTGTACCAGAATCGACGATAAATGTTATTTTTAATCCCGTCGAAGCTAAAAACGCAGTCATTCCCGCACCCGAGGAAGGCGAAACGGCAACATTCATTTATGTTGGGCGTATGAAATTCGAAGGCCAGAAGCGGGTTAAAGACCTGCTTGATGGCTTATCACAAGCACAAGGTAACTGGAAACTCCATGTATTGGGTGATGGTTCCGATTTCGAAAAATGCCAGGCTTATAGTAGAGAGCTAAAAATTGATGATCGAATTATCTGGTATGGTTGGCAACAACATCCCTGGGAATTGGTCCAGCAAGATATTAAAAAAGTGAGTGCGTTATTGCTCACGTCATCCTTTGAAGGTTTCCCAATGACCCTGCTGGAAGCCTTGTCGTGGGGGATTCCTTGCATCAGTGCTGATTGTGTATCCGGGCCCGCTGACATTATTCAACCTGATGTTAATGGCCATCTTTATCAACCGGGAGATATTGCAGGTTTTGTAACTCTTCTGAATAGATATATAGCTGGTGAAATTCATATCGGGCATGACAAAATACCTGCGTCGATCGATAATTTCTACCAATCAAAGTATTACGATAGATTACATAAGATAATTATTTCTGCTATTTCCCGGAGGAAATAATGCAGCAGATATTTTTCCAGGAAACTGAGTTCCTCAATTCAGTAATTGATTATAATCATAAAGTAGAAACAGAAAATCTTTGTCTTGACATTGCTTATGGGACTGACAAAAATTTTCTTTTTGGCTGCGGAATTTCGATTGCTTCAATATTAAAATACAATGAAGGAAACCGATTATGCTTCCATATATTTACTGATTATTTTGGTGATGATGATTGTAAGTATTTTGATGCCCTGGCGTTGCAGTATAAAACCAGAATTAAAATATATCTGATTAATGGTGATCGACTCCGCTCATTGCCTAGCACTAAGAACTGGACTCATGCAATATATTTTCGCTTTGTTATTGCAGATTACTTCATTAATAAGGCGTCTAAAGTCCTTTATCTGGATGCAGATATTATTTGTCAAGGGAGTGTTGAGCCACTTATCAATTTCTCGTTTTCTGACGATAAAGTCGCAATGGTTGTAACAGAAGGGCAAGCAGACTGGTGGGAAAAACGCGCACATTCGTTAGGTGTCTCGGGGATTACTAAAGGTTACTTTAATTCCGGTTTTTTATTGATTAATACTGACCAATGGGCGGCTCAGCAGGTTTCTGCACGAGCCATTGCTATGTTAAATGATCCACAAATAATCAAAAAAATAACACATCCTGATCAGGATGTATTAAATATGTTGCTGGCAAACAAACTTATTTTTGCTGATATTAAATATAACACCCAGTTTAGTTTAAATTACCAACTCAAAGATAGTTTTACAAACCCAGTAACGAACAATACTATTTTTATCCATTATATTGGTCCAACCAAGCCCTGGCATGATTGGGCCTGGGATTATCCAGTATCACAAGCCTTTATGGAGGCAAAAAATGCTTCGCCATGGAAGAATACGGCGTTGCTGAAACCGAACAATAGTAATCAATTAAGGTATAGCGCAAAACATATGCTTAAAAAGCATAGGTATCTAAAAGGATTTAGTAATTATCTTTTGTATTTTCTTAAAAAGATAAAGCATTAAAATTGGGAAACTATAAAGTAATGATATAAGGGTAGCATTGTGGACTCATTTCCTACCATAGAGATAGATAAAGTTAAAGCCTGGGATTTTCGGCTAGCTTGTATAGATACTTCTGAATGTTTAAATGTTGCCTATGGTGTTGATGCTAATTATCTTGATGGTGTAGGTGTGTCCATCACATCAATTGTCCTAAACAATCGACATATTAATCTTGATTTTTATATTATTGCTGACGTTTATAATGACAGTTTTTTTCAAAAAGTCGCAAAACTTGCAGAACAATACCAATTAAGAATCACGTTATATAAAATTAACACTGATAAGCTTCAGTGCTTGCCTTGTACACAGGTCTGGTCAAGAGCAATGTACTTCCGTTTATTTGCATTTCAATTATTGGGTTTAACGCTTGATCGTTTGCTTTATCTTGATGCGGATGTTGTATGTAAAGGAGATATTAGTCAACTATTACATCTGAATTTAAACGGAGCGGTGGCTGCTGTTGTTAAAGATGTTGAGCCAATGCAGGAAAAGGCGGTATCCAGGTTGTCTGATCCTGAATTGCTTGGACATTACTTTAATTCTGGTGTCGTTTATTTAGACTTAAAAAAATGGGCTGAAGCAAAACTAACAGAAAAAGCATTGTCTATTCTTATGAGTAAAGATAATGTTTATAAATACCCTGACCAGGATGTTTTGAATGTCTTACTGAAAGGGATGACACAATTTTTGCCTCGTGAGTACAATACAATTTATACAATTAAAAGTGAATTAAAAGACAAAACACATCAAAACTATAAAAAATTGATAACAGAAAGTACTCTTCTTATTCATTATACAGGTGCTACTAAACCGTGGCACAAATGGGCAATTTATCCATCGGTAAAATACTATAAAATAGCTTTAGAAAATTCTCCCTGGAAAGATGACTCTCCACGAGATGCAAAATCAACTATTGAATTCAAAAAAAGATATAAACATCTTTTAGTGCAACATCATTATATCTCAGGAATCATAGCGGGAGTCTGTTATCTTTGCCGAAAATATTATCTTAAATAACATTTAACTGGTTTATCATGATTCAGAAGAACAAGATCAAAGACCTGGTTGTTTTTACCGATGAAAAAAATTCAAAGTATCTCAATGTATTAAATGACTTCTTGTCTTATAATATAAAGATCATCAAAGTTTTTCGTTCGATTGATGATACGAAAGTTATGCTTATTGATACCGAATACGGTAAATTGATTCTTAAGGTTTTTTCACCGAAACTTAAGCGTAACGAACGTTTCTTTAAGTCTCTGTTAAAAGGTGATTATTACGAACGTCTTTTTGAGCAAACCCAAAAAGTGCGCAACGAGGGGCTACATTCTCTCAATGATTTTTATTTATTAGCAGAACGTAAAACATTACGTTTTGTTCATACTTATATCATGCTTATCGAGTATATCGATGGTGTAGAGTTGTGTGATGTCCTCGATATTGATGAAACATTAAAAAACAAAATTCAACAATCAATCCGTTCATTGCACCAACATGGTATGGTATCTGGTGATCCTCACCGTGGTAATTTTATTATTGAAAATGGTGAAGTACGAATTATTGATCTCTCAGGTAAACGGGCATCCGCACAACGTAAAGCGAAAGATCGTATTGATTTAGAGCGACATTATGGAATTAAGAATGAGATTAAAGATCTTGGTTACTATCTTTTAGTTTATCGTAAAAAAATGCGTAATCTTATGCGGCGTTTGAAAGGAAAACCAGCGCGCTAAAACATAAATATCCACAATTACGTTCTTCACCAGAACAGTTTTAAGCGGAGTTATTTATTTCACAGGTTTATCATGAAGAATATTAGATACATTGACAAAAGAGATGTTGAAAACCTGATTGAAAATAAAACATCTAATGATGTTGTCATTTTTCTTTCTGGCCCCACATCGCAGAAAACACCTTTGTCAGTATTACGAAAAAAGGATGTTATTGCTGTCAATGGTTCTGCGCAATATCTGTTAAGTCATAATATAGTTCCTTTTATATATGTACTTACAGATGTCCGCTTTTTACATCAGCGTCGTGATGATTTTTATAAATTTAGCCAGAGAAGTCGTTATACCATAGTAAACGTTGACGTTTATGAATATGCCTCCGAAGAAGATAAACAGTATATCCTTAATAATTGCCTTGTATTAAGATCATTTTACCGCCGAGAAAAAGGTGGTTTTATAAAGAAGATTAAATTTAATATACTGAGCCGAATTCATAAAGAGTTCCTAATCTCTGTACCTTTTTCTAAAAGAGGTCGTTTGGTTGGCTTTTGCAAGGATATTAGTCTTGGTTATTGTTCATGCCATACCGTTGCTTTTGCTGCAATCCAAATAGCTTATTCACTGAAGTATGCCCGTATTATCTGTTCTGGTCTTGATTTGACGGGTAGCTGTTCTCGTTTCTATAGTGAAGATAAGAATCCTATGCCTTCCGAGTTGAGTCGAGATTTAGTTAAAATTTTACCATTCTTCTGTTTCATGCGAGAAAACGTAAAAGATATTAACATTTATAATTTATCTGATGATACAGCAATTCAATATGATATTATTCCATTTATGAAAACATCAGAAATTGAATAGCCGTAAATTTATTAAAAGATAAGATAATATTTATAT
>NZ_JAATUR010000038.1 GCF_011881725.1 Escherichia coli
GAGTGAACTCACCAATTTGTGTTATTTTAACAACCATTACTACGAAGCGCATTTATCTAGCTTATAAATTAAATTTAATTATTTTTTTGAAAAATGGTTAGGGAGAACCTACATGGCCATAAGCATCAAGGGTGTTAATACTGGTGTTATTCGCAAGAGTAATAATTTCATTGCGCTGGCGCTAAAAATAAAAGAGCCTCGCAATAAAGAATCGTTGTTCTTCATGTCGGTGATGGAACTTCGCGACCTTTTGATAGCCCTGGAAAGCCGTCTGTATCACAAGCATAAACTCGACGCAGAGGCTCGTCTTCAGTATGAGCAAGCGCGTGATAAAGCCATGAAAAAGATGGCAGAAAATATCCCAGAAATACAGATTGAAGAGCTTAAAAACGCCGATATTAATCGCCGGGTTAATACGCTGGAACTTACCGATAACCAGGGCGAAAATCTTACCTTCATATTAAAACTACATGACGGTAGTAAATGTGAATTAGTCGTCAATGAGTTACAGATTGAAATGCTGGCGCGGGCAATCATTCATGCAATTAATAATGCAGAAATGCGTGAACTGGCGTTACGTATCACATCATTGTTAGATTTTCTGCCGTTATATGATGTCGACTGCCAGGATGATAAAAATCTGGAATATGACACCTATTCCCAACCAGAATGGAAAAATAACTTGTTTACCCATTATCTGGCGGTGCTTTATCGCTTTAAAGATGAAAGTGGCAAAGAGCAATTTAGTGGCGCAGTCGTGAAAACGCGTGAAGCAACACCGGGTAAAGAAGTGGAGGCTATCACTCGCCGGATGCTTGATTTCAGCCCACGACTGAAAAAGCTCGCTGGAGTGCCGTGTCAGGTCTACGTTCGAACCATGGCAGCCAATAACGCCCAACCACTGACTCAGGATCAATGCCTACGCGCACTGCATCATCTACGCGTTCAATCCCTTAGCGCGCCACAGGCGAAATAATCTCATCTGTTTTACTACGAGGCTGGCAGTATCCAGCCTCGGATTGCTGATAGTGTGATCGTCGATCATGCCGGATGCGGCACAAACGCCCTACTCAGCCTACAATTCTATAATATTCAATCAGTTGTGATGAACCATGTAGGCCTGATAAGCGAAGCGCATCAGGCAATTACACGTTTGCCATCCAATTTCTGGCACGAATCAGTTCGGGCACTTATAAACCTGACCGCTGATTTCGCTGTCAGTCGGAACAAAGCTGGACAGCATACCTTGTGTTGGGCTGCTGATACCATAAATCACGTTACCGCCCATTGCTGCCGCCTGGTTGCGTAGATCGTTTGCTGCACCACGCATAGAACCGCCTTCCTCTCCGTGTTGCCCGGAGAGCCAGTTACTTTGCTTACCTGTAGCCGTACCAATCAGCTGGCACTCTGCACCTGGTTGCTCTTCCACGATGCGAACGCTCTGTCCAGCAGCGCTCAATTCGTTACTGGAGCTACAACCCGCCATCAGTAGCGCGGCACCGACAATCCCTGCTAAGTATTTTACGTGCATGTTATTCCCCATAATCAATGAGCTGGACGCCACTCGCGTCGTCCGTGTCTGAATCTTATACTAGAAAGATGACCAAAAGAAAAACCCCCAGACATTTCTGCCCGGGGGTTTCTTTATTTCTGCGAGGTGCAGGGCAATTACATCATGCCGCCCATGCCACCCATGCCGCCCATACCGCCAGCAGCGCCTAAGTCAGCTGCATCGTTTTTCGGCAGGTCGGTAACCATGCACTCGGTGGTGATCATCAGGCCAGCCACAGAAGCTGCGTACTGCAGAGCAGAACGCGTTACTTTGGTTGGATCCAGGATACCCATATCGATCATGTTGCCATATTCTTCGGTTGCTGCGTTGTAACCGTAGTTGCCGTCGCCACCTTTAACGGTGTTAGCAACAACAGACGGTTCTTCGCCGCAGTTCAGAACGATCTGACGCAGCGGAGCTTCCATTGCACGCAGTGCAACTTTGATACCCACGTTCTGCTCTTCGTTCTGACCACGCAGGTCAGCCAGTTTAGACGCTACGCGGATCAGCGCAACACCACCACCAGCAACCACGCCTTCTTCTACCGCAGCACGGGTCGCGTGCAGGGCGTCTTCAACGCGTGCTTTTTTCTCTTTCATTTCAACTTCGGTAGCAGCACCTACTTTGATAACTGCAACGCCGCCTGCCAGTTTCGCTACGCGCTCCTGCAGTTTTTCACGGTCGTAGTCAGAAGTTGCTTCTTCAATCTGCTGACGGATCTGAGCAACACGGCCCTGGATTGCAGCTTCTTCACCCACGCCATCGATGATGGTGGTGGTGTCTTTGTTGATCACAACGCGTTTAGCCTGACCCAGGTCTTCCAGGGTTGCTTTTTCCAGCTCCATACCGATCTCTTCAGAGATTACGGTACCGCCAGTCAGGGTTGCGATATCCTGCAGCATAGCTTTACGACGATCGCCGAAGCCCGGTGCTTTAACCGCAGCGACTTTCACGATGCCACGCATGGTGTTAACAACCAGAGTTGCCAGCGCTTCGCCTTCAACATCTTCAGCGATGATCAGCAGCGGTTTTCCTGCTTTTGCAACGGCTTCCAGAACCGGCAGCATTTCGCGAATGTTGGAGATTTTCTTGTCAGCCAGCAGGATGAACGGGCTTTCCAGTTCTACTGCGCCAGTTTCCGGCTTGTTGATGAAGTAAGGAGACAGGTAGCCACGGTCGAACTGCATACCTTCAACGACGTCCAGTTCGTCCTGCAGACCAGTACCGTCTTCAACGGTGATAACGCCTTCTTTACCGACTTTGTCCATCGCTTCAGCGATCAGTTTACCTACGGTTTCGTCGGAGTTAGCGGAGATGGTACCAACCTGAGCAATCGCTTTAGAGTCAGAGCACGGTACGGACAGCGCTTTCAGTTCTTCAACTGCAGCGGTAACGGCTTTATCGATACCACGTTTCAGGTCCATCGGGTTCATGCCCGCAGCAACAGCTTTCAGACCTTCAGTGATGATAGCCTGAGCCAGTACGGTTGCAGTGGTGGTACCGTCGCCTGCAGCGTCGTTCGCTTTAGAGGCAACTTCTTTCACCATCTGCGCCCCCATGTTTTCGAACTTGTCTTCCAGTTCGATTTCACGAGCAACGGAAACACCATCTTTGGTGATGGTCGGTGCACCGAAAGATTTATCCAGAACTACGTTACGGCCTTTCGGACCGAGGGTAACTTTCACTGCATCTGCCAGTACGTTTACGCCGCGCAGCATTTTCACACGAGCGTCGTTACCGAATTTTACGTCTTTAGCTGCCATTATCTTTATTCCTTAAATTCGTATGTTCAGTGTCGTGCGCGGATTACGCTTCAACAATTGCCAGAATGTCGCTTTCGGACATGATCAACACTTCTTCATTGTCGATCTTCTCAGACTTCACACCGTAGCCATCATTGAAAATAACGATATCGCCAACTTTCACGTCCAGCGGCTTCACTTCGCCATTTTCAAGGATACGGCCATTGCCAACAGCCAGCACTTCGCCACGGGTAGATTTAGCCGCTGCAGAGCCGGTCAGAACGATGCCGCCAGCAGATTTAGTTTCAACTTCTTTACGCTTGACGATCACGCGATCATGCAATGGACGAATATTCATTGATAACTCTCCTTTGAGAAAGTCCGTATCTGTTATGGGTGACGCCGGACCTTACGTGGTTTCCCGGCTGGTGACCAGTGAAATGGGGATGGGCTTATCCCCCTTCAAGGGGGCAAATGAAAAAAAATTCTGATCAGTACAAAATCGGGTAAAAATCCTGATTCACATCACATTTCATCGCAATTTCTCCATCGCAGCCATACGCGAATCCGATTGTGCTACCATCGAAATCCTGCGTAGTTGCCCAAAATTTGGGCACAATTGGACATTTACCCATGAGTGGACTCAAGCAAGAACTGGGACTGGCCCAGGGGATCGGCCTGTTATCAACCTCATTATTAGGCACGGGCGTGTTTGCCGTTCCCGCATTAGCAGCCCTTCTGGCGGGCAACACCAGCCTGTGGGCGTGGCCCGTTTTGATTATCTTAGTGTTCCCGATTGCGATTGTGTTTGCGATTCTGGGTCGCCACTATCCCAGTGCGGGGGGCGTCGCACACTTCGTTGGCATGGCGTTTGGCTCGCGGCTTGAGCGAGTCACCGGCTGGCTATTTTTATCGGTCATTCCCGTGGGCCTGCCCGCTGCGCTACAAATTGCTGCCGGATTCGGCCAGGCGATGTTTGGCTGGCATGGCTGGCAACTGTTGTTGGCAGAACTCGGTACGCTGGCGCTGGTGTGGTACATCGGCACCAGAGGTGCCAGCTCCAGTGCCAATCTGCAAACGGTTATTGCCGGGCTTATCGTCGCGCTGATTGTCGCTATCTGGTGGGCGGGCGATATCAAACCTGCGAATATTCCCTTCCCTGCGCCAGGTAATATCGAACTTTCCGGCTTATTTGCTGCGTTATCGGTGATGTTCTGGTGCTTTGTCGGCCTGGAGGCATTTGCCCATCTCGCCTCGGAATTTAAAAATCCGGAGCGTGATTTTCCGCGTGCTTTGATGATTGGTCTGCTGCTGGCTGGATTAGTCTACTGGGGCTGTACGGTAGTCGTCTTACGCTTCGACGCCTACGGTGAAAAAATGGCAGCGGCGGCATCGCTTCCAAAAATTGTGGTGCAGCTGTTCGGTGTAGGGGCGTTATGGATTGCCTGCGTGATTGGCTATCTGGCCTGCTTTGCCAGTCTCAACATTTATATACAGAGCTTCGCCCGACTGGTCTGGTCGCAGGCACAACATAATCCTGACCACTATCTGGCACGCCTCTCTTCTCGCCATATACCGACTAATGCCCTTAATGCCGTGCTCGGCTGTTGCGTGGTGAGCACATTGGTGATCCATATATTAGAGATCAATCTGGACGCACTCATCATCTATGCCAACGGCATCTTTATTATGATCTATCTGCTGTGCATGCTGGCGGGCTGTAAATTATTGCAAGGACGTTATCGGCTACTGGCGATAATTGGCGGGCTGTTATGCGTTCTGTTACTGGCAATGGTCGGCTGGAAAAGTTTATATGCGCTCATCATGCTGACGGGGTTATGGCTGTTTCTGCCAAAACGAAACACGCCGGAAAATGGCATAACCACATAATCCGGCGTTTCGTCATTAATCCTGGCGATCGTCTTTATGATCAAGGCGGTCGCGATCATCATCCTTACGTTGATATTCACCATCAAAAGTATTGCCGCCACCGGTTCCGGCGCTAAAACCGCCGCCCGGCATACGGGAAAAGCGCAAATACGGCATCAGCTTCACAGTCAGGTGCTTTTGCACTGGCGGTAATAAAAGAAGAAGACCGAGGAAATCGGTGAAAAAGCCCGGTAATAAAAGCAGCAAACCGGCAATGATCAACGAAACACTTTTAATCATTTCCGCCGCCGGGTTTTCACCCGCTGCCATTTTTTGTTGCATCAGCACAAAATTCTTTAAGCCCTGATTACGGACCAGCGACATACCGATAACTGACGTGAATATTACTAATACAAGAGTTAGTAATACACCTAGTACATGAGCAACCTGAATAAAGATTGAAATCTCAATATAGACATAAAGGAAAATGGCAATAAAAGGTAACCAGCGCAAAGGTTTCTCCTGTAATAGCAACCGGTTAAATCCGGCCGCCTGAATGGGTTGCGAATCGCGTCTAGCTTATATTGCGGTCGTTAGCAAAATTTCAAGATGTTTGCGCAACTATTTTTGGTAGTAATCCCAAAGCGGTGATCTATTTCACAAATTAATAATTAAGGGGTAAAAACCGACACTTAAAGTGATCCAGATTACGGTAGAAATCCTCAAGCAGCATATGATCCCGAGTATTCGACCGATGCAGGGGATAATCGTCGGTCGGAAAACATTCGAAACCACATATATTCTGTGTGTTTAAAGCAAATCATTGGCAGCTTGAAAAAGAAGGTTCACATGTCAAACAACATTCGTATCGAAGAAGATCTGTTGGGTACCAGGGAAGTTCCAGCTGATGCCTACTATGGTGTTCACACTCTGAGAGCGATTGAAAACTTCTATATCAGCAACAGCAAAATCAGCGATATTCCTGAATTTGTTCGCGGTATGGTAATGGTTAAAAAAGCCGCAGCTATGGCAAACAAAGAGCTGCAAACCATTCCTAAAAGTGTAGCGAATGCAATCATTGCCGCATGTGATGAAGTCCTGAACAACGGAAAATGCATGGATCAGTTCCCTGTAGACGTCTACCAGGGCGGCGCAGGTACTTCCGTAAACATGAACACCAACGAAGTGCTGGCCAATATCGGTCTGGAACTGATGGGTCACCAGAAAGGTGAATATCAGTACCTGAACCCTAACGACCACGTTAACAAATGTCAGTCCACTAACGACGCCTACCCGACCGGTTTCCGCATCGCGGTTTACTCTTCGCTGATTAAACTGGTAGATGCTATTAACCAACTGCGCGAAGGCTTTGAACGTAAAGCTGTCGAATTCCAGGACATCCTGAAAATGGGTCGTACCCAGCTGCAGGACGCAGTACCGATGACCCTTGGTCAGGAATTCCGCGCTTTCAGCATCCTGCTGAAAGAAGAAGTGAAAAACATCCAACGTACCGCTGAACTGCTGCTGGAAGTTAACCTCGGCGCAACTGCAATCGGTACTGGCCTGAACACGCCGAAAGAGTACTCTCCGCTGGCAGTGAAAAAACTGGCCGAAGTTACTGGCTTCCCATGTGTACCTGCTGAAGACCTGATCGAAGCGACCTCTGACTGTGGCGCTTACGTTATGGTTCACGGCGCGCTGAAACGCCTGGCTGTGAAGATGTCCAAAATCTGTAACGACCTGCGCTTGCTCTCTTCTGGCCCACGTGCCGGCCTGAACGAGATCAACCTGCCGGAACTGCAGGCGGGCTCTTCCATCATGCCAGCCAAAGTAAACCCGGTTGTTCCGGAAGTGGTTAACCAGGTATGCTTCAAAGTCATCGGTAACGACACCACTGTTACCATGGCAGCAGAAGCAGGTCAGCTGCAGCTGAACGTTATGGAGCCGGTCATTGGCCAGGCGATGTTTGAATCCGTTCATATTCTGACCAACGCTTGCTACAACCTGCTGGAAAAATGCGTTAACGGCATCACTGCTAACAAAGAAGTGTGCGAAGGTTACGTTTACAACTCTATCGGTATCGTTACTTACCTGAACCCGTTCATTGGTCACCACAACGGTGACATCGTGGGTAAAATCTGTGCCGAAACCGGTAAGAGTGTACGTGAAGTCGTCCTGGAACGCGGTCTGTTGACTGAAGCGGAACTAGACGATATTTTCTCCGTACAGAATCTGATGCACCCGGCTTACAAAGCAAAACGCTATACTGATGAAAGCGAACAGTAATCGTACAGGGTAGTACAAATGAAAAAGGCACGTCAGATGACGTGCCTTTTTTCTTGTGAGTAGTAACTTAAAAATAACAACTTTATATCAACTTGTTAAAAAACAAGGAAGGCTAATATGCTAGTTGTAGAACTCATCATAGTTTTGCTGGCGATCTTCTTGGGCGCCAGATTGGGGGGAATCGGTATTGGGTTTGCAGGTGGATTGGGGGTGCTGGTTCTTGCCGCTATCGGCGTCAAGCCTGGTAACATCCCATTCGATGTAATATCCATTATCATGGCGGTTATCGCTGCTATTTCTGCGATGCAGGTTGCTGGCGGTCTGGACTATCTGGTTCATCAGACAGAAAAGCTGCTGCGCCGTAATCCGAAATACATCACGATCCTCGCTCCGATCGTGACCTATTTCCTGACAATCTTTGCTGGTACCGGCAACATCTCTCTGGCAACACTGCCAGTTATCGCTGAAGTTGCGAAGGAACAAGGCGTTAAACCTTGCCGTCCACTATCAACGGCGGTAGTTTCCGCGCAGATTGCGATCACCGCATCGCCAATCTCAGCGGCAGTGGTTTACATGTCTTCCGTAATGGAAGGTCATGGCATCAGCTACCTCCATCTACTCTCTGTGGTCATCCCGTCTACCCTGCTGGCAGTTCTGGTGATGTCTTTCCTGGTCACCATGCTGTTCAACTCCAAACTGTCTGACGATCCGATTTATCGCAAGCGTCTGGAAGAAGGTCTGGTTGAACTGCGCGGTGAAAAGCAGATTGAAATCAAACAAGGCGCGAAAGCATCCGTCTGGCTGTTCCTGCTGGGCGTAGTTGGCGTGGTTATCTATGCGATTATCAACAGCCCAAGCATGGGCCTGGTTGAAAAACCGCTGATGAACACCACTAACGCTATCCTGATTATCATGTTAAGCGTTGCAACCCTGACCACTGTTCTTTGCAAAGTGGACACCGACAACATCCTCAACTCCAGCACCTTCAAAGCAGGTATGAGCGCCTGTATTTGTATCCTGGGTGTTGCGTGGCTGGGCGATACTTTCGTTTCCAACAACATTGTATGGATCAAAGATACCGCTGGTGAAGTGATTCAGGGCCATCCATGGCTGCTGGCTGTTATCTTCTTCTTTGCTTCTGCTCTGCTGTATTCTCAGGCAGCAACCGCAAAAGCACTGATGCCGATGGCTCTGGCGCTGAACGTTTCTCCGCTGACCGCTGTAGCGTCTTTTGCTGCGGTGTCTGGTCTGTTCATTCTGCCGACCTACCCGACGCTGGTTGCTGCGGTACAGATGGATGACACAGGTACTACCCGTATCGGTAAATTCGTCTTCAACCATCCGTTCTTCATCCCAGGTACTCTGGGTGTTGCCCTGGCCGTTTGCTTCGGCTTCTTGCTGGGCAGCTTCATGCTGTAATGACAAATCGCGGGGCGTTCACGCCCCGCTTTCTTTCCCGCCGACTAACATCCTTCCCCCGTCCGTTGTATAGTGACTTCTCTCTTGCGGTTCCATCTGTTCTTGCGAGGTGTTTATGCTTGATGAAAAAAGTTCGAATACCACATCTGTCGTGGTGCTGTGTACCGCACCGGATGAAGCGACAGCCCAGGATTTAGCCGCCAAAGTGTTGGCGGAGAAACTGGCGGCTTGTGCGACCTTGGTCCCTGGCGCTACCTCCCTCTATTACTGGGAAGGTAAACTGGAACAAGAATACGAAGTGCAGATGATTTTAAAAACCACCGTATCTCACCAGCAAGCACTGCTGGAATGCCTGAAGTCTCATCATCCGTATCAAACCCCGGAGCTTCTGGTTTTACCTGTTACACACGGAGACACAGATTACCTCTCATGGCTCAACGCATCTTTACGCTGATCCTGCTACTTTGCAGCACTTCCGTTTTTGCCGGATTATTCGACGCGCCGGGACGCTCACAATTTGTCCCCGCGGATCAAGCCTTTGCTTTTGATTTTCAGCAAAACCAACATGACCTTAATCTGACCTGGCAGATCAAAGACGGTTATTACCTCTACCGTAAACAGATCCGCATTACGCCGGAACAAGCTAAAATTGCTGACGTGCAGTTGCCGCCAGGCGTCTGGCATGAAGATGAGTTTTACGGCAAAAGCGAGATTTACCGTGATAGGCTGACGCTGCCTGTGGCCATCAACCAGGCAAGTGCTGGTGCGACATTGACTGTCACTTACCAGGGCTGTGCCGACGCCGGTTTCTGTTATCCGCCAGAAACCAAAACCGTTCCGTTAAGCGAAGTTATTACCAACAACGCGACGCCACAGCCTACACCAGTTCCGCAGCAAGAGCAGCCCGCCGCACAATTGCCCTTTTCCGCACTTTGGGCGTTGTTGATCGGTATTGGTATCGCCTTTACGCCATGCGTGCTGCCCATGTACCCACTAATTTCCGGTATCGTGCTGGGCGGTAAACAGCGACTCTCCACCGCCAGAGCATTGTTGCTGACCTTTATTTATGTTCAGGGGATGGCGCTCACCTACACGGCCCTGGGTCTGGTGGTTGCCGCTGCAGGATTACAGTTCCAGGCGGCGCTACAGCATCCTTACGTGCTTATCGGCCTTGCTATCGTCTTTACCTTGCTGGCGATGTCGATGTTTGGTCTATTCACCCTGCAACTTCCCTCATCACTGCAAACACGCCTCACGCTAATGAGCAATCGCCAACAAGGCGGTTCGCCCGGCGGTGTATTTGTTATGGGGGCCATCGCCGGGTTGATCTGTTCACCATGCACCACCGCACCGCTTAGCGCGATTCTGCTGTATATCGCCCAAAGCGGGAACATGTGGCTGGGCGGCGGCACGCTTTATCTCTATGCACTGGGCATGGGCCTGCCGTTGATGCTAATTACCGTCTTTGGCAACCGTCTGCTGCCGAAAAGCGGTCCGTGGATGGAACAGGTCAAAACCGCGTTTGGTTTTGTGATCCTCGCGCTGCCGGTGTTCTTGCTGGAGCGAGTAGTTGGTGATATCTGGGGATTACGCTTGTGGTCGGCGCTTGGTGTTGCGTTCTTTGGCTGGGCCTTTATCACCAGCTTACAGGCCAAACGCGGCTGGATGCGCGTTGTGCAAATAATCCTGCTGGCATCGGCGCTGGTTAGCGTACGTCCACTCCAGGATTGGGCATTTGGCGTGACCAACACCGCGCAAATGCAGGCGCATCTCAACTTTAAACAAATCAAAACGGTGGATGAATTAAATCAGGCGTTAATTGAAGCCAAAGACAAGCCGGTGATGTTAGATCTCTATGCCGACTGGTGCGTCGCCTGTAAAGAGTTCGAGAAATACACCTTCAGCGACCCGCAGGTGCAAAAAGCGTTAGCAGACACGGTCTTACTTCAGGCCAACGTCACTGCCAACGACGCACAAGATGTGGCGCTGTTAAAGCATCTGAATGTCCTTGGCCTACCGACAATTCTCTTTTTTGACGGACAAGGCCAGGAGCATCCAAAAGCGCGCGTCACGGGCTTTATGGATGCAGAAACATTCAGCGCACATTTGCGCGATCGCCAACCGTGAACGACACTTCAGTGGGAAAGACGGAGGAAAATAGCGTGCAACGTGAAGATGTTCTGGGAGAAGCCCTGAAATTATTAGAGTTACAAGGGATTGCCAACACCACGCTGGAGATGGTTGCTGAACGTGTGGATTATCCACTGGACGAGCTGCGACGCTTCTGGCCAGACAAAGAGGCGATCCTCTACGATGCCCTGCGCTATCTCAGCCAACAGATAGATGTCTGGCGTCGTCAGCTAATGCTGGACGAAACACAATCCACCGAGCAAAAGCTACTGGCGCGTTATCAGGCGCTATCGGAGTGCGTTAAAAACAACCGCTATCCGGGCTGTCTGTTTATCGCCGCCTGTACGTTTTATCCCGATCCCGGCCACCCTATTCATCAACTGGCAGATCAGCAAAAAAGCGCGGCCTACGATTTTACCCACGAACTGTTAACCATGCTGGAAGTTGACGATCCAGCGATGGTGGCAAAACAGATGGAACTGGTTCTGGAAGGGTGTTTAAGCCGAATGCTGGTGAATCGTAGCCAGGCAGATGTCGACACCGCACATCGGCTGGCGGAAGATATCCTGCGCTTCGCCCGCTGCCGCCAGGGCGGGGCACTGACCTGACAGAAACACAGAAAAGAAGCGATTTGCCGCAATCTTAAGCAGTTGAATCGCTTTTACTGAAATTAGGTTGACGAGATGTGCGGATTACGGTTTAATGCGCCCCGTTGCCCGGATAGCTCAGTCGGTAGAGCAGGGGATTGAAAATCCCCGTGTCCTTGGTTCGATTCCGAGTCCGGGCACCAAATTCATATCAACGGACCTCTACGGAGGTCCGTTTTTCGTTTCAGAACGTCTGGTTTTAAGCGTTCTACCTCCAAATCAATTCTACCGAACTCAACCAGATCCTCCCCACATCAATAGCATTGTGCGGGCATACCCCAGTTCGACGGAATTTGTCCCCTCTTTAAACGCATTCAGCAGGCCGAACTATGGTACTGACCGACAACAAAATGTCGTGTTCAGGGTTGTGGTCCCGTGATCCTGTTAAACGTCAGATGATTCCATCAGCAGAGTAAACATGTAGATGTGGCTTACATCCATAAAGCAGAATATCTGGATGTGAACAGAGAGTAATGTATCAGTTCGTTTGATTATGCAAAAATAACAATCCATTCAAATAGTAAACAATTCTGGCAATTTTCCTGGGGATTATTTTCTGAACGTTTTTCTTTGGGGAAGATGATAAATATTGATGGTGAGGCAAATTATCACTGACTCTCATTAAAGTGCTTTTGTAATACTATGTAATCAAGAGGTTTATGGCTGGTAAAAATAACGTCTTATATTCACTGATGGGATGTAAATACATCAATATATAGATGGTAAAAATAGGTTATGGCAATTATCATTGCACCATTCCCTTTTCGAATGAGTTTCTATTATGCAACAACCTGTAGTTCGCGTTGGCGAATGGCTTGTTACTCCGTCCATAAACCAAATTATCCGCAATGGGCGTCAACTTACCCTTGAGCCGAGATTAATCGATCTTCTGGTTTTCTTCGCTCAACACAGTGGCGAAGTACTTAGCAGGGATGAACTTATCGATAATGTCTGGAAGAGAAGTATTGTCACCAATCACGTTGTGACTCAGAGTATCTCAGAACTACGTAAGTCATTAAAAGATAATGATGAAGATAGTCCTGTCTATATCGCTACTGTACCAAAGCGCGGCTATAAATTAATGGTACCGGTTATCTGGTACAGCGAAGAGGAGGGGGAAGAAATAATGTTATCTTCGCCCCCCCCTATACCAGAAGCGATTCCTGACACATATCCCCCCACTCACAGTCTTGACATCCAAAACACTCCAACGCCACCTGAACAATCCCCAGTTAGAAGCAAACGATTAACTACCTTTTGTGTATGGTTTCTTTTCCTGGTGTCGTTAGGTATCTGTGTAGCACTCGTAACATTTTCCAGTCTTGAAACGCGCCTTCCTATGAGTAAATCGCGTATTTTGCTCAATCCACGCGATATTGACATTTATATGGTGAATAAGAGTTGTAACAATTGGACTTCTCCAAATCAGCGCTCTTACGCGATAGGGGTAGGCGATTTGGTGGCGACGTCGCTTAATACCTTCTCCACCTTTATGGTGCATGACAAAATTAACTACAACATTGATGAACCGAGCAGTTCCGGTAAAACGTTATCTATTGCGTTTGTTAATCAGCGCCAATACCGCGCTCAGCAGTGCTTTATGTCGGTGAAATTGGTAGACAATGCCGATGGTTCAACCATGCTGGATAAACGTTATGTGATCACTAACGGTAATCAGTTGGCGATTCAAAATGATTTACTTGAGAGTTTGTCAAAAGCATTGAATCAACCGTGGCCACAACGAATGCAGGAGATGCTCCAACAAATTTTGCCTCATCGCGGTGCTTTATTAACTGATTTTTATCAGGCACATGATTATTTAATGCATGGCGATGAAAAATCATTGAACAGTGCCAGTGAATTATTAGGTAAGATTATTGAATCATCCCCCGAGTTTACCTATGCAAGAGCAGAGAAAGCATTAGTTGATATTGTACGTCATTCTCAACATCCTTTAGATGAAAAACAATTAGCAGCACTGAACACAGAAATTGATAATATTGGCACAATGCCGGAGATGAACAGTCTGGCCATTTTTTATCAAATAAAGGCTATCAGTGCTCTGGGAAAAGGAAAAACTGATGAATCTTATCAAGCAGTAAATACTAGCATTGATCTTGAAATGTCCTGGCTAAATTATGTATTGCTTGGTAAGGTTTATGAAATGAAGGGGATGAACCGCGAAGCTGCTGATGCATATATAACCGCCTTTAATTTACGCCCAGGTACAGATACTCTTTACTGGATTGAAAATGGCATTTTCCAGACCTCTGTTCCTTATGTTGTTCCTTATCTCAACAAATTTCTCGCTTCAGAATAAGGGAACTTCACATTGATTCATACACGGAAATACTTTGCATTAAATTTTTGTATAATTTATTAATCAGATATGTTGCGGCAAGTTATTTGCCGCATATTTTTATTACATATGTTTAACCAAGAAAAATCACATAACACATTGTAAATGTTGAATGTTTATCTTTTCATGATATCAACTTGCCATTTTGATCTGTTGATGGTGAGCTAAAATTCTCACTGATATAAACTTTTGTCTTATTTCACCTAATCTTTAGGATTAATCTTTTTTTTTGAGTAGTCTTATCGCCAGATTGGTCTGGTCAGTAAATAGTTATACATCATGACCCGGACTCCAAAATCTAAAATGAAATTAGGAGAAGAGCATGAGTTCTGCCAAGAAGATCGGGCTATTTGCCTGTACCGGTGTAGTCGCCGGTAATATGATGGGGAGCGGTATTGCATTATTACCCGCGAACCTTGCAAGTATCGGTGGTATTGCTATCTGGGGATGGATTATCTCTATTATTGGTGCAATGTCGCTGGCTTATGTATATGCCCGACTGGCAACCAAAAACCCGCAGCAAGGTGGCCCAATTGCGTATGCCGGAGAAATTTCTCCTGCATTTGGTTTCCAGACAGGTGTTCTTTATTACCATGCTAACTGGATTGGTAACCTGGCGATTGGTATTACCGCTGTATCTTATCTTTCCACTTTCTTCCCGGTATTAAATGATCCTGTTCCGGCTGGTATCGCCTGTATTGCTATCGTCTGGATATTTACCTTTGTAAATATGCTCGGCGGTACTTGGGTAAGTCGTTTAACCACTATTGGTCTGGTGCTGGTTCTTATTCCTGTGGTTATGACTGCTATTGTTGGTTGGCATTGGTTTGATTCTGCAACTTACGCAGCTAACTGGAATACTGCTCATACCACTGATGGTCATGCGATCATTAAAAGTATTCTGCTCTGCCTGTGGGCCTTCGTAGGTGTGGAATCCGCAGCTGTAAGTACTGGTATGGTTAAAAACCCGAAACGTACTGTTCCGCTGGCAACCATGCTGGGTACTGGTTTAGCAGGTATTGTTTACATTGCAGCAACTCAGGTACTTTCCGGTATGTATCCGTCTTCGGTAATGGCGGCTTCCGGTGCACCGTTTGCAATCAGTGCTTCTACTATCCTGGGTAACTGGGCTGCACCGATGGTTTCTGCGTTCACCGCCTTTGCGTGCCTGACTTCTCTGGGCTCCTGGATGATGCTGGTAGGCCAGGCAGGTGTGCGTGCCGCTAACGACGGTAACTTCCCGAAAATTTATGGTGAACTCGACAGCAACGGTATTCCGAAAAAAGGTCTGCTGCTGGCGGCAGTGAAAATGACTGCCCTGATGATCCTGATTACTCTGATGAACTCTGCCGGTGGTAAAGCTTCTGACCTGTTCGGTGAACTGACGGGTATCGCAGTACTGCTGACTATGCTGCCGTACTTCTACTCTTGCGTTGACCTGATTCGTTTTGAAGGCGTTAACATCCGTAACCTTGCCAGCCTGATCTGCTCTGTACTGGGTTGCGTGTTCTGCTTCATCGCTCTGATGGGCGCAAGCTCCTTCGAGCTGGCAGGCACCTTCATCGTCAGCCTGATTATCCTGATGTTCTACGCTCGCAAAATGCACGAGCGCCAGAGCCACTCAATGGATAACCACACAGCATCTAACGCACATTAATTAAAAGTATTTTCCGAGGCTCCTCCTTTCATTTTGTCCCATGTGTTGGGAGGGGCCTTCTTTACCTGGAGATATGACTATGAACGTTATTGCAATATTGAATCACATGGGGGTTTATTTTAAAGACGAACCTATCCATGAACTTCATCGCGCGCTTGAACGTCTGAACTTCCAGATTGTTTACCCGAACGACCGTGACGACTTATTAAAATTGATCGAAAACAATGCGCGTCTGTGCGGCGTTATTTTTGACTGGGATAAATATAATCTCGAGTTGTGCGAAGAAATTAGCAAAATGAACGAAAACTTACCGTTGTACGCGTTCGCTAATACACATTCCACACTCGATGTAAGCCTGAACGATCTGCGTTTACAGATTAGCTTCTTTGAATATGCGCTGGGTGCTGCCGATGATATTGCCAACAAGATCAAGCAGACCACTGACGAATATATCAACACTATTCTGCCTCCGCTGACTAAAGCATTGTTTAAATATGTTCGCGAAGGTAAATATACTTTCTGTACTCCTGGCCACATGGGTGGTACTGCATTCCAGAAAAGCCCGGTAGGTAGCCTGTTCTATGATTTCTTTGGTCCGAACACCATGAAATCTGATATTTCCATTTCAGTATCTGAACTGGGTTCTCTGCTGGATCACAGCGGTCCACATAAAGAAGCAGAACAGTATATCGCTCGCGTCTTTAACGCAGACCGCAGCTACATGGTGACCAACGGTACTTCCACTGCCAACAAAATTGTTGGTATGTACTCTGCTCCGGCAGGCAGCACCATTCTGATTGACCGTAACTGTCACAAATCACTGACCCATCTGATGATGATGAGCGATGTTACGCCAATCTATTTCCGCCCGACCCGTAACGCTTACGGTATTCTTGGTGGTATCCCACAGAGTGAATTCCAGCACGCTACCATTGCTAAGCGCGTGGAAGAAACGCCAAATGCAACCTGGCCGGTGCATGCCGTAATTACCAACTCTACCTATGATGGTCTGCTGTACAACACCGACTTCATCAAGAAAACACTGGATGTGAAATCCATTCACTTTGACTCCGCGTGGGTGCCTTACACCAACTTCTCACCGATTTACGAAGGTAAATGCGGTATGAGCGGTGGCCGTGTAGAAGGGAAAGTGATTTACGAAACCCAGTCCACTCACAAACTGCTGGCGGCGTTCTCTCAGGCTTCCATGATCCACGTTAAAGGTGATGTAAACGAAGAAACCTTTAACGAAGCCTACATGATGCACACCACCACGTCTCCGCACTACGGTATCGTAGCTTCCACTGAAACCGCTGCGGCGATGATGAAAGGTAATTCCGGTAAACGTCTGATCAACGGTTCCATTGAACGTGCGATCAGGTTCCGTAAAGAGATCAAACGTCTGAGAACCGAATCTGATGGCTGGTTCTTTGATGTATGGCAGCCGGATAATATCGATACCACTGAATGCTGGCCGCTGCGCTCTGACAGCACCTGGCACGGCTTCAAAAACATCGATAACGAGCATATGTATCTTGACCCGATCAAAGTCACTCTGCTGACTCCGGGGATGGAAAAAGACGGCACCATGAGCGACTTCGGTATTCCGGCCAGCATCGTGGCGAAATACCTCGACGAACATGGCATCATTGTTGAGAAAACCGGTCCGTATAACCTGCTGTTCCTGTTCAGCATCGGTATCGATAAAACTAAAGCACTGAGCCTGTTGCGTGCTCTGACTGACTTCAAACGTGCGTTCGACCTGAACCTGCGTGTGAAAAACATGCTGCCGTCTCTGTATCGTGAAGATCCTGAGTTCTATGAAAACATGCGTATTCAGGAACTGGCGCAGAATATCCACAAACTGATTGTTCACCACAATCTGCCGGATCTGATGTATCGCGCATTTGAAGTTCTGCCGACGATGGTAATGACTCCGTATGCTGCGTTCCAGAAAGAACTGCACGGCATGACCGAAGAAGTTTACATCGACGAAATGGTAGGTCGTATTAACGCCAATATGATCCTTCCGTATCCGCCAGGAGTTCCTCTGGTAATGCCAGGTGAAATGATCACCGAAGAAAGCCGTCCGGTTCTGGAGTTCCTGCAAATGCTGTGTGAAATCGGCGCTCACTATCCGGGCTTTGAAACCGATATTCACGGTGCATACCGTCAGGCTGATGGCCGCTATACCGTTAAGGTATTGAAAGAAGAAAACAAAAAATAATTAGTCCATACAAGGGAAGTGGCTTGCCACTTCCCTTTTTTGCTCATAAGGAGAACACATGAAAACACCCTCACAGCCGCGCGCGATATACTATATCGTGGCGATCCAAATCTGGGAGTACTTCAGTTTTTACGGCATGCGTGCCTTGCTCATTCTCTATCTCACCCATCAGCTTAGTTTTGATGATAACCATGCCATTAGCCTGTTCAGCGCATATGCATCTCTGGTTTACGTTACCCCTATTCTCGGCGGCTGGCTTGCCGACCGCCTGCTCGGCAACCGCACTGCAGTAATTGCCGGCGCGCTGTTAATGACCCTTGGCCATGTGGTGCTGGGCATTGATACAAATTCAACCATTAGCCTTTATCTGGCGCTGGCAATCATTATTTGTGGTTACGGTTTATTCAAATCAAACATCAGCTGTTTGCTTGGCGAGATCTATGAACCTGATGATCATCGACGTGATGGCGGTTTTTCGCTGCTGTATGCGGCGGGCAATATCGGTTCTATCGCCGCTCCCATCGCCTGTGGCCTGGCTGCACAGTGGTATGGATGGCATGTTGGTTTTGCCCTTGCGGGTTGCGGCATGTTTATCGGTTTGTTGATTTTCTTAAGTGGTCATCGCCATTTCCAGTCCACGCGTAGTATGGACAAAAAAGCGCTCACTACCATGAAGTTTGCCCTGCCGGTATGGGGTTGGTTGGTGGTGATGCTTTGTTTAGCCCCGGTATTTTTTACCCTTTTGCTGGAGAACGACTGGTCCGGATATTTACTGGCGATTGTTTGCCTTATTGCTGCGCAAATCATTGCCCGCATGATGATCAAATTCCCCGAACACCGTCGTGCTCTTTGGCAAATTGTATTGTTGATGCTTGTCGGGACGTTGTTTTGGGTTCTGGCACAACAGGGCGGCAGTACCATCAGCTTGTTTATCGATCGCTTTGTGAATCGTCAGGCATTCAATATTGAAGTGCCTACTGCACTATTCCAGTCAGTGAATGCGATTGCGGTGATGCTCGCTGGGGTTGTACTTGCCTGGTTGGCATCGCCAGAAAGCCACGGAAACTCAACATTCCGCGTCTGGCTGAAGTTTGCCTTTGGCTTACTGCTGATGGCTTGTGGCTTTATGTTGTTGGCATTTGATGCTCGCCACGCAGCGGCTGGCGGTCAAGCGTCAATGGGCGTGATGATAGCCGGGCTGGCGCTTATGGGCTTTGCCGAACTCTTTATTGATCCGGTGGCGATTGCGCAAATCACACGTCTGAAAATGTCTGGCGTATTAACCGGTATTTATATGCTGGCAACAGGCGCGGTCGCCAACTGGCTGGCGGGCGTAGTGGCACAGCAGACGGCAGAGGCGCAAATCAGCGGTATGGCAATTGCCGCTTATCAGCGATTCTTTTCTCAGATGGGAGAGTGGACGTTGGCTTGTGTGGCGATCATCGTGGTATTGGCCTTTGCTTTCCGATTTCTGTTTAGCACGCCTACTAAGATGATACAGGAGAGCAACGATTAAATCCCGTAAAAACAATAATTTATGAACGAATTAACTTTCAGTTTATCACACCGTAAAATCAAGATTAATAAGTCATTTAAACCATTTTAATGGTTATTTATTAGTGATATCGACTTGAGGTGAGCGTTAGTTTCGATAAGATAAACTGAGTTATTAATAGTCGAGGCAGATAATACAGTGTACCGATCTGTCTCTTTATCTACGCTAAATTGAAAGCTGGATTTAGAGGAACCAAAATGTCTGAACGAGAAACACGGGGAGCCAATGAGGCTATTGATTTTAACGATGAACTGAGAAATCGTCGCGAAAAACTGGCAGTACTGCGTCAGCAAGGTGTGGCGTTTCCCAATGATTTTCGCCGCGACCATACCTCAGACCAGTTGCACGAAGAGTTTGATGCGAAGGATAACCAGGAGCTGGAATCCTTAAACATTGAAGTCTCGGTTGCTGGCCGAATGATGACCCGTCGTATCATGGGGAAAGCCTCTTTTGTAACGTTGCAGGATGTCGGTGGCCGTATTCAACTGTACGTTGCACGAGATAGCCTGCCAGAAGGTGTTTATAACGATCAGTTTAAAAAATGGGACCTCGGTGACATTATCGGTGCCCGCGGTACGCTGTTTAAGACGCAAACTGGTGAGCTTTCCATTCACTGCACTGAGTTACGCCTACTGACTAAGGCACTGCGTCCGTTGCCAGATAAATTCCATGGTCTGCAAGATCAGGAAGTACGTTATCGTCAACGTTATCTGGACCTCATCGCTAACGATAAATCCCGCCAAACTTTTGTTGTACGTTCAAAAATTCTGGCCGCTATTCGCCAGTTCATGGTCGCTCGTGGGTTTATGGAAGTAGAGACCCCGATGATGCAGGTCATTCCTGGTGGGGCATCTGCTCGTCCGTTTATTACCCATCACAATGCCCTTGATTTGGATATGTACCTGCGTATTGCGCCGGAGTTGTATCTGAAACGTCTGGTTGTAGGTGGTTTTGAACGGGTATTCGAAATCAACCGTAACTTCCGTAATGAAGGTATTTCTGTTCGCCATAATCCTGAGTTCACGATGATGGAGCTCTACATGGCGTATGCGGATTACCACGATTTGATTGAACTGACGGAGTCACTATTCCGTACTCTGGCACAAGATGTCCTGGGTACCACTAAAGTCACTTATGGCGAGCATGTGTTTGATTTCGGCAAACCGTTTGAAAAACTGACCATGCGTGAAGCCATCAAAAAATATCGTCCAGAAACTGATATGGCAGACCTGGATGACTTTGATGCCGCGAAAGCATTAGCTGAATCTATTGGCATTACGGTAGAGAAAAGCTGGGGACTGGGACGTATTATCACCGAAATCTTTGATGAAGTGGCAGAAGCACATCTGATTCAGCCGACCTTTATTACGGAGTATCCGGCTGAAGTGTCACCGCTGGCGCGCCGTAATGATGTTAACCCGGAAATCACCGACCGTTTTGAATTCTTCATCGGTGGTCGTGAAATCGGTAATGGTTTTAGCGAATTAAACGACGCAGAAGATCAGGCTGAACGTTTCCAGGAACAGGTTAACGCCAAAGCAGCAGGCGATGATGAAGCCATGTTCTACGACGAAGATTACGTCACTGCGCTGGAATATGGTCTGCCGCCGACCGCAGGTCTGGGTATTGGTATCGACCGAATGATTATGCTGTTTACTAACAGTCATACTATTCGCGACGTTATTCTCTTCCCGGCAATGCGTCCACAGAAATAAGTTTCACTCTAATGAACGAAGCAGCCAGACGACTGCTTCGTTCGTCGTTCCGCAAATCCAGTTTTGAGGAGAGACGCTTCGTTTCAAGATAACCAGCGGGTCCACTCAACCACAGCTCCTAAAAGAGAGAAAAAAGTAATGCCACAGGCAGACTCATTGGCCAGGTTATTCCTACCAGGAATGCACTAAGTAAACGAATATGTGTTTTCTCATGTGAAATAAACCAGATAATGACAAAGGATATGTTCACACCAATCACATAAAAAATTAATATTCTGGAAAATACTGCCATTTGGAATATCTTCTTATCTTTCCCATCTATTTGTAGAACTGCCGAAAATAGTCATCAACTATCATAATATTGAGGTCAAATTCAATATCTGGCAAGTCTAAGCATTTAAGCCTGATTAAATCTTCAATTTCACTTGCGGCTAATGATGTCGTTATTGCGAAAGCATTTTCATTCAATTGTCGTGGTATCCCATATTCATCAGCGACTATAGAGGAGAAATTCATATCATGCATCAATGATCTCAACCTTAGGAAAACTGAGGAATACGATGATGGATAATCAAAAGAAACAACATAAGTATTGAACTTGTTTTTACCTTCCATAATATGACTCCTATCAATATTAAACGCTCTGGGGACGCAAAATTTATTAATTCGGTTGCTCCTTCACATAGAGGAGATATTCTTTTTTTTTTGCTCAGTAGAGGGGATGATTTGGGACAAAAAAACACTCTCTCTGACCATTATTTGCGCATCCCCTACTCTTCAGATACTCCTCGACATCACACTATGGAGAGCATGAAGAGTATCGTTACCCCGCCCTTTCCTATCAACTACGAATATCATCATACTCACGCGTTTTATCAAATTCGTGTTTCGCAAATGGGCACAGTGGGATAATTTTTTGTTTCTCCCGGCGCATTTTTTCCACGACTTTCGCTACCAGCTGTTTACCAATTCCCTGCCCTTTCAGGCTTTCATCAACATCGGTATGTTCGATAATGGCTAAATTCTCTCCGGTCGGCACAAAGACAATTTCAGCGATTTGCTTACCCTGTTCGTCATTGATGTAAAATTTATTGTGGCCTTCGCGTATTTCCATTTTTCCCTCGCTTATATATGACGATATTTCAATGCGCCACTTGGGCACGTATCAATCACTTTCACCACGGTGGCAACGTCTACTGCATCCGGCATAATCCACGGCTTACGTTTGAGATTAAATAACTTACCGTTACCACGTACGCAATTGCCGGAATGCTGACATATTGCAGTATTAAAATAGACATCGATCTTTTCGCCGGTATAGCAGCGATAACCAATGTCCAATAGTTCCTGATCCATGACCTTCCCACCCTCATCAGTATGGTTTTCGCTATAAGCATAGCCCCAGAATCTTCATGTAACACTGGCAGTTTCAGATACCAGCTAATCCTCCCTCAATAACCAATCATCCTTACTCCCTTTGAATTACCCACTCCATCAGAGATAATGCTTAGGAAATTTGTCATACAAGGAAGCTAATGAGACATTCACTGCCCTACCGCATGTTATGCAAACGTCCGATGAAATTGAGTACCACAGTGATCTTAATGGTCAGCGCGGTGCTGTTCTCGGTGCTGCTGGTGGTGCATCTGATTTACTTCTCGCAAATCAGTGATATGACGCGAGACGGGCTTGCCAACAAGGCGCTGGCGGTAGCGCGCACCCTTGCCGACTCGCCGGAAATCCGCCAAGGCTTGCAGAAAAAACCGCAGGAGAGCGATATCCAGGCCATCGCGGAAGCCGTGCGCAAACGTAACGATCTGCTGTTTATTGTCGTGACTGATATGCAAAGTCTTCGCTACTCGCACCCTGAAGCCCAGCGGATTGGTCAGCCATTTAAAGGTGATGACATCCTGAAGGCGCTGAACGGCGAAGAAAATGTCGCTATTAATCGTGGTTTTCTGGCACAGGCTTTACGCGTATTTACCCCCATCTATGATGAAAATCATAAACAAATTGGCGTGGTGGCGATCGGGCTTGAGTTAAGCCGCGTGACCCAACAGATCAATGACAGCCGCTGGAGCATTATCTGGTCGGTATTATTTGGCATGCTGGTCGGACTGATCGGCACCTGCATTCTGGTTAATGTACTGAAAAAAATCCTTTTCGGCCTGGAACCCTACGAAATCTCCACTCTGTTTGAGCAGCGCCAGGCTATGTTGCAGTCTATCAAAGAAGGCGTTGTTGCCGTGGACGATCGCGGCGAGGTCACGCTGATCAATGATGCCGCACAAGAATTGCTGAATTACCGTAAGTCGCAGGATGACGAGAAACTGTCGACGTTAAGCCACTCGTGGTCACAGGTGGTAGATGTCTCGGAAGTGTTACGCGACGGTACGCCGCGCCGCGACGAAGAGATTACCATTAAAGACAGGCTATTACTGATCAACACCGTTCCGGTGCGCAGTAATGGCGTTATCATCGGTGCCATTTCAACCTTCAGGGACAAAACTGAAGTACGTAAACTGATGCAGCGACTCGATGGTCTGGTCAATTATGCTGACGCACTTCGTGAACGATCCCACGAATTTATGAATAAATTGCACGTGATTCTCGGATTATTGCATCTGAAGAGTTATAAGCAGTTGGAAGATTACATTCTCAAAACAGCCAATAACTATCAGGAAGAGATTGGCTCTCTGCTGGGCAAGATCAAATCGCCGGTTATCGCTGGTTTTTTAATCAGCAAGATTAACCGCGCGACCGATTTAGGCCATACGCTGATTTTAAACAGCGAAAGCCAGTTGCCAGACAGCGGCAGTGAAGACCAGGTCGCGACGCTGATTACCACGCTGGGAAACCTGACAGAAAATGCGCTGGAGGCATTAGGGCCGGAACCCGGTGGCGAAATTAGCGTAACATTGCACTACCGCCACGGCTGGCTGCACTGTGAAGTTAACGATGATGGACCGGGGATCGCCCCCGAAAAAATCGCTCACATTTTTGACAAAGGTGTCTCAACAAAAGGAAGCGAACGAGGCGTCGGGTTAGCACTTGTCAAACAACAGGTAGAAAATCTCGGCGGCAGCATCGCCGTGGAATCGGAACCCGGGATTTTCACTCAATTTTTTGTCCAGATACCCTGGGACGGGGAGAAGTCGAGCAAATGATCAATGTATTAATCATCGATGACGACGCAATGGTAACGGAGCTGAATCGCCGATACGTGGCGCAGATCCCAGGCTTTCAATGCTGCGGAACGGCCTCGACACTGGAAAAAGCCAAACAGATTATTTTCAACAGCGACACGTCTATTGACCTGATATTGCTCGATATCTATATGCAGAAAGAGAACGGGCTCGATTTACTTCCGGTACTGCATAATGCTCGCTGCAAAAGCGATGTGATTGTCATCTCTTCCGCCGCGGATGCCGCGACGATTAAAGATTCGCTGCATTATGGCGTTGTTGATTACCTGATCAAACCCTTCCAGGCATCACGCTTTGAAGAGGCGCTCACCGGCTGGCGACAAAAGAAAATGGCGCTGGAGAAACATCAGTACTATGACCAGGCCGAGCTGGATCAGCTGATCCACGGCAGTAGTTCCAACGAACAGGACCCCCGCCGCCTGCCAAAAGGATTAACACCGCAGACGTTACGCACCCTGTGTCAGTGGATTGACGCACATCAGGACCATGAGTTTTCAACCGACGAACTGGCCAACGAAGTGAACATCTCTCGTGTTTCCTGCCGCAAATACCTGATCTGGTTGGTCAACTGCCACATCTTATTTACCAGCATCCATTATGGCGTCACGGGGCGTCCTGTTTACCGTTACCGTATTCAGGCGGAACATTACTCACTACTGAAACAATATTGCCAATAACGGTTCGCTGGTTATCTATAAGTAATAATTATTACCGTAATGCAAAATAACCCTGGCACAAGTTACATCGTTTATCAGTAAAACTTGTGCCAGATCAAATATAATTATCCATCCCCAACTGCTAAAAATTAATATCCCCTCAGATGAACAATGTTTTTAATTTCAAAACGCTAACAAAAGTTAATTAACTATTATGTCACTCGTATTATGTGTATTTTTACCCACAAATGGGTAGATCAGAATAATCTATAAACCTAATGATATCCGCCCTGAGAACAAGAAACAGACTGATAAATATCAATAAGATAACAGCAAACAAAACATTAACATCTGCGCAGTACAAACTATTAACCCATCGCCAGAGAGTCTTTATCTCTGAAAAAGTCGCTTATCACAGTGCATTAATTTACCGCTGCCTGAATCAGCCAATATTCACTGTGAAGTAATTGCTCAAGCCAGTAACGACCAAACGGATATTTAGTCAGGCTCTGAAAACAGTTCATACAAAACAGAACGTGACTGTGATCTATTCAGCAAAAATTTAAATAGGATTATCGCGAGGGTTCACACATGTTATTTACTATCCAACTTATCATAATACTGATATGTCTGTTTTATGGTGCCAGAAAGGGCGGTATCGCGTTAGGTTTATTAGGCGGTATCGGTCTGGTTATTCTGGTCTTCGTCTTCCACCTACAGCCGGGCAAACCACCGGTTGATGTCATGCTGGTTATCATTGCGGTGGTGGCGGCATCGGCGACCTTGCAAGCCTCGGGCGGTCTTGATGTCATGCTGCAAATTGCCGAGAAGCTGCTGCGCCGCAATCCAAAATATGTCTCCATTGTCGCGCCGTTTGTGACCTGTACGCTGACCATTCTTTGCGGTACGGGCCACGTGGTTTATACCATTCTGCCGATCATCTACGACGTCGCCATTAAGAACAACATCCGTCCGGAACGTCCGATGGCGGCAAGTTCTATCGGTGCACAGATGGGGATTATCGCCAGCCCGGTGTCGGTTGCGGTCGTGTCTCTGGTTGCGATGCTGGGTAATGTCACCTTTGATGGTCGTCATCTTGAGTTCCTCGACCTGCTGGCAATCACCATTCCATCGACGTTAATCGGTATTCTGGCGATCGGTATCTTCAGTTGGTTCCGCGGTAAAGATCTGGATAAAGACGAAGAGTTCCAGAAATTCATCTCCGTACCGGAAAACCGTGAGTACGTTTACGGTGATACCGCGACGCTGCTGGATAAAAAACTGCCGAAAAGCAACTGGCTGGCAATGTGGATCTTCCTCGGGGCAATCGCTGTAGTTGCACTTCTTGGTGCTGATTCGGACCTGCGTCCGTCCTTCGGCGGCAAACCGCTGTCGATGGTGCTGGTTATTCAGATGTTTATGCTGCTAACCGGTGCGCTGATTATTATCCTGACCAAAACCAATCCCGCGTCTATCTCAAAAAACGAAGTCTTCCGTTCCGGTATGATCGCCATCGTGGCGGTGTACGGTATTGCATGGATGGCGGAAACCATGTTCGGTGCGCATATGTCTGAAATTCAGGGCGTACTGGGCGAAATGGTGAAAGAGTATCCGTGGGCCTATGCCATTGTTCTGCTGCTGGTTTCCAAGTTTGTAAACTCCCAGGCCGCGGCGCTGGCAGCGATTGTTCCTGTCGCACTGGCGATTGGCGTTGACCCGGCTTACATCGTGGCTTCAGCACCGGCGTGCTACGGTTATTATATTCTGCCGACTTATCCGAGCGATCTGGCAGCGATTCAGTTTGACCGCTCCGGCACCACCCACATCGGTCGCTTCGTCATCAACCACAGTTTTATTCTGCCAGGGTTGATTGGCGTGAGCGTATCTTGCGTCTTTGGCTGGATCTTCGCCGCGATGTACGGGTTCTTATAAATGCACTCAGCGTGCCGCCCGGCGTTGTGCGGCACGCCATTTTCGTATAACAAATAAAGAGTTACAGGCTGGAAGCTATGTCAAACAAACCATTTATCTACCAGGCGCCTTTCCCGATGGGGAAAGACAATACCGAATACTATCTGCTCACTTCCGATTACGTTAGCGTTGCCGAATTCGACGGCGAAACCATCCTGAAAGTAGAACCAGAAGCCCTGGCCCTGCTGGCACAGCAAGCCTTCCACGACGCTTCTTTCATGCTCCGCCCGGCACACCAGAAACAGGTTGCCTCTATTCTTCATGACCCAGAAGCCAGCGAAAACGACAAGTATGTGGCGCTGCAATTCTTGAGAAACTCCGAAATTGCCGCCAAAGGCGTGCTGCCGACCTGCCAGGATACCGGCACCGCGATCATCGTCGGTAAAAAAGGTCAGCGCGTATGGACCGGCGGTGGCGATGAAGAAGCACTGTCGAAAGGTGTCTATAACACCTATATCGAAGATAACCTGCGTTACTCGCAAAACGCGCCGCTGGACATGTACAAAGAGGTCAACACCGGCACTAACCTGCCTGCGCAAATCGACCTGTACGCGGTAGATGGCGATGAGTACAAATTCCTCTGCGTCGCTAAAGGCGGCGGTTCTGCCAACAAAACATATCTCTACCAGGAAACTAAAGCCCTGCTGACTCCGGGCAAACTGAAAAACTTCCTCGTCGAGAAAATGCGTACCCTCGGCACTGCTGCCTGCCCGCCATACCATATCGCGTTTGTAATTGGCGGTACGTCTGCTGAAACCAACCTGAAAACTGTCAAGTTGGCAAGTGCTCACTATTACGATGAACTGCCGACGGAAGGGAACGAGCATGGTCAGGCGTTCCGTGATATTGAGCTGGAACAGGAACTGCTGGAAGAGGCCCAGAAACTCGGCCTCGGTGCGCAGTTTGGCGGTAAATACTTCGCGCACGACATCCGCGTGATCCGCCTGCCGCGTCACGGCGCATCCTGCCCGGTGGGTATGGGCGTTTCCTGCTCCGCAGACCGTAACATCAAAGCGAAAATTAACCGCGAAGGGATCTGGATCGAAAAACTGGAACACAATCCAGGCCAGTACATACCGGAGGAACTGCGTCAGGCTGGCGAAGGCGAAGCGGTGAAAGTCGATCTCAACCGTCCGATGAAAGAGATCCTCGCCCAACTTTCGCAGTATCCGGTTTCCACCCGTTTGTCGCTCACCGGCACCATTATCGTTGGTCGCGATATTGCGCACGCCAGGCTGAAAGAACTGATCGACGCCGGTAAAGAACTGCCGCAGTACATCAAAGATCACCCGATCTACTACGCGGGTCCGGCGAAAACTCCGGCAGGTTATCCTTCTGGTTCACTTGGCCCAACCACTGCAGGACGTATGGACTCCTATGTGGATCTACTGCAATCCCACGGCGGCAGCATGATCATGCTGGCGAAAGGTAACCGCAGTCAGCAGGTCACCGACGCGTGTCATAAACACGGCGGCTTCTACCTCGGCAGCATCGGCGGCCCGGCGGCGGTACTGGCGCAGCAGAGCATCAAACATCTGGAATGCGTCGCCTATCCGGAACTGGGTATGGAAGCTATCTGGAAAATCGAAGTGGAAGATTTCCCGGCGTTTATCCTGGTCGATGACAAAGGCAACGACTTCTTCCAGCAAATCGTCAACAAACAGTGCGCGAACTGCACTAAGTAACCTCTTCGGCCCAGCGCCTGGCAGCACGCTGCCAGGTGATCCCCCTGGGCCACCTCTTTTGCGATTGTAATTTCACGCTTGCTGGTGAATAGTCAGTATTTTCCCTGACTTGCGAACTCACCATGACCCGCACACTCAAGCCGTTAATTCTTAACACCGGCGCGCTGGCGCTAACGTTAGTCCTGATTTACACCGGCATTGCGGCCCATGACAAACTCACCTGGCTGATGGAAGTAGCACCGGTGGTTATTGTCGTGCCACTGCTGCTTGCCACCGCTAAACGTTACCCGTTAACGCCGCTGCTCTATACGCTGATTTTCTTTCACGCCATCATCCTGATGGTCGGCGGGCAGTACACCTACGCGAAAGTTCCCGTCGGTTTTGACGTGCAGGAATGGCTAGGGTTGAGCCGTAATCCATATGACAAGCTGGGACATTTTTTCCAGGGGCTGGTACCTGCACTGGTGGCACGAGAAATCCTCGTGCGAGGGATGTACGTTCGTGGACGTAAAATGGTGGCGTTTCTGGTCTGCTGCGTGGCACTGGCGATAAGCGCGATGTATGAGTTAATCGAGTGGTGGGCGGCGCTGGCAATGGGCCAGGGCGCGGATGATTTTCTCGGTACCCAGGGCGACCAGTGGGATACACAATCCGATATGTTCTGCGCACTGCTTGGCGCATTAACCACGGTGATATTCCTCGCTCGCCTTCACTGCCGCCAGCTACGGCGCTATGGCTTAATCACCAGAGCGCCGGAAGCGATTACACCTTAACGGTGCAACCAGCCAGGCAGCCAGTCGCCGTGGGCGGCAATGAGGTCGTCAACAAGGGCATAAATTTCGTCAATACCGAGCACGGCGGCGGTGTGCGGGTCCATCATTGCGGCGTGGTAAACACGGTCACGATTTTCGGTAAGAATGGCTTCTGTCAGCAGCGTCTGTACGTTGATGTTGGTTTGCATCAGGGCTGCCAGATGTGAAGGTAGCGTACCGACTTTGGTTGGCTGAATACCATTCGCGTCAACCAGACAGGCTACTTCCACACAGCATCCTTGCGGCAGGTTATCAATCAAACCATCGTTACGGACGTTGCCGTAAATTACACTCGGTTCGCCGGTCCAGATAGCGTTCATAATCGTGCTGGCATATTCCCGCGACGGTTTTATATCAATCCGGGAGGCGTTCTTATACTCCTCCAGCTCTTTATGCCAGTTCGCCAACTGTTCAACACAGCGTTTAGGATACTCATCTAACGGCACTTTATAACGCTCAATCAAATCCTCACGACCAGGCTTAATAAACCACGGCGTGTATTCGGCAAAGTGTTCTGACGATTCCGTGACGAAGTAGCCCAGCTTTTTGAACATTTCATAGCGCACAATATTCTGGCAGCGAGTATTACCATGAATATTCGGTTTCGGCGCCTGTCCTGCGTCATATGCCGCCAGCAATTCTGGGTAGAGATTCACGTAACTGCCGTCTGCAGTTTTACGCTCCAGCTCCAGGTAGAACGCCATATGGTTGATACCTGCGCAACGATAACGCAGCGTGGACGGTTCGATGTTAAGGTCTCGGGCCAACTCTTCCGCCGTTCCCTGTACCGAGTGGCACAGCCCCACCTGTTTGATATGAGGATAGCGGGCATACATCGCCCAGGTATTCATCGCCATCGGGTTAACATAGTTAAGCATGGTGGCATCGGGGCAGACCTCTGTCATGTCCTCGCAAATCTGCCACAAATGTGGAATGGTACGTAGCGCACGCATAATGCCGCCCGGCCCCAGCGTATCCGCAATGGTTTGTTCCAGACCGTGGCGCTTACAGACGTCGAAATCAGTCACCGTACAGGGTTCATAACCGCCAATCTGAAACGCCACCACCACAAAATCGGCGCCCTGTAAGGCTTCTTTCTGTTCGCTATGACAGGTGATTTTACCGCTGGCCCCTGCTGAATCCATCAGCTTGCGCACCACAATGTGCGACTCTTCCAGACGAGTAGGATCAATATCCATCAGGGCGATATGCGCCGTTTTCAGCGCCTCACGGTGAAACACATCACCAAGAATATTTTTAACGAAAATTGTCGAACCAGCGCCGATAAATGTAATTTTGGGTGCAGACATCATTCAGATCTCCAGGCTTGCTTGAATGTCTTCATCATGGCAGGCGATACCACAGAAAACTTCCGGCTTCCCCGTTGAGCATTCCCATAAACTCAGATTCTGCGAGACTTAACGGAAAATATGAGTTTTCGGGAGTAAATTGCCTGAAAAGCAGAGTTATCGACACCCAGGTGTTCGGACGGTCCTCTCGTCCTCTTGGGGAGAAGGCGAAAACCGTGCTCCCATTCGCAGTCATCTTCCCCTACTCCTGCCATAATTCTGATATTCCAGGAAAGAGAGCCATCCATGAATACAGATACCTTTATGTGCAGCAGCGACGAAAAACAGACCCGAAGTCCGCTGTCTCTGTACTCGGAATACCAACGGATGGAGATTGAGTTTCGCGCACCACATGTCATGCCCACCAGCCACTGGCATGGTCAGGTCGAAGTGAATGTGCCTTTCGATGGCGATGTGGAATATCTCATCAACAATGAAAAAGTGAATATCAAACAGGGCCATATCACGCTGTTTTGGGCCTGTACGCCACATCAGCTCACAGGCACAGGAACCTGTCAGAGCATGGCAATTTTTAATCTGCCGATGCATCTGTTTCTCTCCTGGCCGCTGGATAAAGACCTTATAAACCATGTGACCCACGGAATGGTGATAAAATCACTTTCTACACAGCAACTTAGCCCATTTGAAGTGCGCCGCTGGCAGCAGGAATTAAACAGTCCGAACGAGCAAATTCGACAGCTCGCCATTGATGAAATTGGCCTGATGCTCAAGCGATTTAGCCTCTCCGGCTGGGAACCGATTCTGGTCAATAAAACCTCACGTACGCACAAGAACAGTGTCTCGCGCCATGCACAGTTTTATGTCAGCCAGATGCTGGAGTTTATTGCGGAAAACTATGATCAAGCGCTAACCATCAACGACGTGGCTGAGCACGTCAAACTTAACGCCAACTATGCGATGGGGATATTTCAGCGGGTAATGCAATTGACGATGAAACAGTACATTACGGCGATGCGCATCAACCACGTTCGCGCATTACTAAGCGATACCGATAAAAGTATTCTCGATATTGCCCTGACGGCAGGCTTTCGTTCGAGTAGTCGTTTTTACAGCACTTTCGGCAAATATGTCGGCATGTCACCGCAAAAATACCGCAAACTTAGCCAACAACGCCTCCAGATGCTTCCCGGTTAAAGATGATATCAGTATCAGCCAAAAAAATAGTTTAGCTGTCGATAATAAGCAGTTGAAATAAATCAAAATGCTCACATAACACATTGTTTATAAATATAAACATTTAAAAAATGCTTGTTTTTCGTGCGCTTTACAGCCTGAAAAGGCCGGAAGATACTTGCCCGCAACGAAGATTCCTTCATAACCGGGTAAGCAACGATGAAAGTATTAATTGTTGAAAGTGAGTTTCTCCATCAGGACACCTGGGTCGGTAGCGCCGTAGAGCGTCTGGCAGATGCTTTAAGTCAGCAAAATGCTACCGTGATTAAATCCACCTCCTTTGATGATGGTTTTGCCATTCTCTCTTCAAATGAAGCCATTGACTGCCTGATGTTCAGCTATCAAATGGAACATCCGGACGAACATCAAAACGTCAGACAATTGATCGGTAAGCTTCATGAGCGCCAACAAAACGTGCCGGTCTTCTTATTAGGCGATCGGGAAAAAACCCTCGCCGCAATGGACCGCGACCTGCTGGAGCTTGTCGATGAATTCGCCTGGATTCTGGAAGATACCGCCGACTTTATCGCCGGACGCGCCATCGCCGCGATGACCCGCTACCGTCAGCAGCTATTGCCGCCACTGTTCAGCGCGCTGATGAAATATAGCGACATCCATGAATATTCCTGGGCCGCACCGGGCCACCAGGGCGGTGTTGGCTTTACCAAAACACCTGCCGGACGTTTCTACCATGATTATTATGGTGAAAACCTGTTCCGCACTGACATGGGCATCGAACGAACTTCCCTCGGTTCTTTGCTTGACCATACTGGCGCATTTGGCGAAAGCGAAAAATATGCCGCGCGCGTATTTGGTGCCGATCGCTCCTGGTCTGTCGTGGTCGGGACTTCCGGCTCTAACCGTACCATCATGCAGGCTTGCATGACCGATAACGACGTGGTGGTGGTTGACCGTAACTGTCACAAATCCATCGAGCAAGGCTTAATGCTGACTGGCGCGAAACCGGTCTACATGGTGCCAAGCCGCAACCGCTACGGCATTATCGGGCCAATCTACCCGCAGGAAATGCAGCCTGAAACTTTACAGAAGAAAATTAGCGAAAGCCCGTTGACCAAAGATAAAGTCGGGCAAAAACCCTCTTACTGCGTGGTAACCAACTGCACCTATGACGGCGTATGCTATAACGCCAAAGAAGCACAGGAACTGCTGGAAAAAACCTCCGATCGTCTGCACTTCGACGAAGCCTGGTACGGTTATGCGCGTTTCAACCCAATCTATGCCGATCACTATGCCATGCGCGGCGAACCTGGCGATCACAACGGCCCAACCGTTTTTGCTACCCACTCCACCCACAAACTGCTGAATGCGCTGTCACAGGCGTCTTATATTCATGTACGTGAAGGTCGTGGCGCAATTAACTTCTCCCGCTTTAATCAGGCATACATGATGCATGCCACCACTTCCCCGTTTTATGCCATCTGCGCATCAAACGATGTGGCTGTATCGATGATGGACGGCAACAGCGGCCTGTCGCTGACTCAGGAAGTGATCGACGAGGCGGTCGATTTCCGCCAGGCAATGGCGCGGTTGTATAAAGAATTTACTGACGAAGGAAGCTGGTTCTTTAAACCGTGGAATAAAGAAGTGGTGACCGACCCGGAAACTGGCAAAACCTATGACTTTGCCGATGCGCCGAGCAAACTGCTGACCACCGTTCAGGACTGCTGGGTGATGCATCCAGGCGAAAGCTGGCACGGCTTTAAAGATATCCCAGACAACTGGAGCATGCTCGACCCGATTAAAGTCAGCATTCTCGCACCTGGGATGGGAGACGACGGCGAGCTGGAAGAGACTGGCGTACCTGCCGCATTGGTCACCGCTTGGCTTGGTCGTCACGGCATTGTGCCAACCCGCACCACTGACTTCCAGATTATGTTCCTGTTCTCAATGGGGGTAACCCGTGGGAAATGGGGAACGCTGGTTAACACCCTTTGTTCCTTCAAACGCCACTACGACGCCAACACACCGCTGGCACAGGTGATGCCGGAACTTGTTGAACAATACCCTGACACTTACGCGAACATGGGGATTCACGATCTGGGCGACACCATGTTTGCCTGGTTGAAAGAAAACAACCCAGGCGAACGGTTGAATGAAGCCTATTCCGGACTGCCGGTGGCGGAAATCACCCCACGTGAAGCGTACAACGCGATTGTCGATAACAACGTCGAGTTGGTATCAATTGATAATCTACCAGGACGTATCGCGGCGAACTCAGTTATCCCATATCCGCCAGGAATCCCAATGCTGCTGTCTGGCGAAAACTTCGGCGATAAAAACAGTCCGCAGGTAAGCTATTTACGTTCGCTACAATCCTGGGATCATCATTTCCCTGGTTTCGAACACGAAACTGAAGGTACCGAAATTATTGACGGTATTTACCACGTGATGTGTGTGAAAGCGTAACCACTATTCCGCTGAAGGCGTAATTGTTTAAATAACATTACGCCGCCTGGCTTGAGGCCTTTTGAGTATGACAACGTTTCCATAAAAATTGCTGCAAACAAAAATGTCATACTTTTTGCGCGGTCCCACCCCGCGCTTTTTTTGCCTGTTATTTACACTTTTTCAGTATGTAAAAATTTTTGTACATGAGAAATTACTATAAAAATTTGTAATATTAGTAAAACACGTTATTTTTATGCATGTTTTGATTCGTCATACAATTATATAACCATTTCCCGGTATCGCACTGTCTTGGCGAAAATGGGACTTTTATTTGCATTCAGGAGTACATGTATGAGGATTTGCAGCGACCAACCTTGTATTGTTTTATTGACTGAAAAAGATGTCTGGATAAGGGTGAATGGGAAAGAACCTATAAGCCTGAAGGCTAACCACATGGCGTTATTAAGTTGTGAAAATAATATTATTGATGTCTCCTCACTTAATAACACTTTGGTTGCGCATATTAGTCACGACATCATCAAAGACTACCTCCGTTTTCTGAATAAAGATCTCTCAAAAATACCCGTCTGGCAACGTAGCGCACCCCCAGTTCTGACCTTACCATGCCTTACACAAGACATCTTTCGCGTCGCTGCGCAACATAGCAGGATGCCCGCTGAAACAGAGTCAGAAAAAGAGCGCACTCGTGCATTATTATTCACTGTGCTATCACGCTTTCTCGACAGTAAAAAATTCCTTTCGCTTATGATGCATATGTTACGCAATTGTGTAAGTGATAGTGTTTATCAAATAATTGAAAGCGATATTCATAAAGACTGGAATCTTAGTATGGTAGCCAGCTGTTTATGTCTTAGCCCCAGTTTGTTAAAGAAAAAACTGAAAAGTGAAAACACCAGTTATAGCCAAATAATCACCACCTGCCGCATGCGTTATGCCGTAAATGAATTAATGATGAACGGTAAAAATATCTCACAAGTATCACAATCATGCGGTTATAACAGCACGTCTTACTTTATTTCTGTCTTCAAAGACTTTTATGGTATGACGCCGCTACATTATGTTAGTCAGCACAGAGAACGTTCTTTCGCCTGATTTTTAACCTTAACGAAGAGCCATATTAATAACGGCATCAGCGATAACCCGACCGAGAATAATTCAACTCGCTAAGGCAGGCGTATGATATGACGTAATTTATTGTCACGAAGTTCGCCTTCGCAGGAGTCTAATTATGTCTTCGGATGCTGATGCTCACAAAGTGGGCTTAATCCCCGTCACCTTAATGGTATCGGGGAATATCATGGGGTCAGGTGTCTTTCTGTTACCTGCAAACCTGGCTTCAACTGGCGGGATTGCCATTTATGGATGGTTGGTGACGATTATCGGTGCTCTGGGGCTCTCGATGGTATACGCCAAAATGTCGTTCCTCGACCCCAGTCCTGGTGGTTCTTACGCCTACGCCCGTCGCTGCTTTGGGCCATTCCTCGGCTATCAAACCAACGTTCTCTACTGGCTGGCCTGCTGGATCGGTAATATCGCCATGGTGGTCATTGGCGTGGGGTATTTAAGTTACTTCTTCCCGATTCTGAAAGATCCCTTGGTATTAACCATCACCTGCGTCGTGGTGCTGTGGATCTTCGTTCTGCTGAACATTGTCGGTCCGAAAATGATCACCCGCGTGCAGGCCGTTGCCACTGTGCTGGCGCTGATCCCCATCGTCGGGATTGCCGTATTTGGCTGGTTCTGGTTCCGTGGTGAAACTTATATGGCGGCATGGAATGTCAGCGGCCTGGGTACCTTCGGCGCGATTCAAAGTACCCTTAACGTTACGCTGTGGTCGTTTATCGGTGTGGAAAGTGCGTCCGTTGCAGCGGGCGTAGTGAAAAACCCGAAACGCAACGTCCCTATCGCCACCATTGGTGGGGTATTAATTGCTGCCGTTTGCTATGTGCTCTCTACCACCGCAATTATGGGGATGATCCCCAATGCCGCACTGCGCGTTTCCGCCTCCCCATTCGGTGATGCCGCACGGATGGCGCTGGGCGACACCGCCGGTGCCATTGTGTCCTTCTGCGCGGCAGCGGGTTGCTTAGGTTCACTGGGCGGCTGGACGTTGCTGGCAGGTCAAACGGCGAAAGCGGCTGCTGATGACGGGCTGTTCCCACCCATTTTTGCCCGCGTTAATAAAGCAGGTACACCTGTAGCGGGGCTGATTATCGTCGGTATTTTGATGACCATCTTCCAGCTCAGTAGCATTTCGCCAAACGCGACCAAAGAGTTCGGTCTGGTTTCTTCCGTATCGGTCATATTTACTCTGGTGCCATATCTTTACACCTGTGCGGCGTTACTGCTGCTCGGTCACGGTCACTTTGGTAAAGCGCGCCCGGCATATCTGGCAGTTACCACCATTGCCTTCCTTTACTGCATCTGGGCGGTGGTAGGTTCCGGCGCGAAAGAAGTCATGTGGTCATTTGTCACCCTGATGGTGATCACCGCCATGTATGCGTTGAATTACAACCGACTGCATAAAAATCCGTATCCCTTAGATGCCCCCATAAGCAAAGACTAATTCCCCTTATTACGGCAAACATAATAGCCAACCTTAAGAACTTAAGGTTGGCTTAATTTTGCTTTGCGATCATATGGGCACTTTGTTCGATGGAAACACCGTGATGTTGAAGCGCCTTCTAAAAAGACCCTCTTTGAATGTTCTCGCCTGGCTATTACTGGCCGCTTTTTATATCTCTATCTGCCTGAATATTGCCTTTTTTAAACAGGTATTGCAGGCGTTGCCGCTGGATTCGCTGCATAACGTACTGGTTTTCTTGTCGATGCCGGTCGTCGCCTTCAGCGTGATTAATATTGTCCTGACACTAAGCTCTTTCTTATGGCTTAATCGACCGCTGGCCTGCCTGTTTATCCTGGTCGGCGCGGCAGCACAATATTTCATAATGACTTACGGCATCGTCATCGACCGCTCGATGATTGCCAATATTATTGACACCACACCGGCAGAAAGTTACGCCTTGATGACGCCGCAAATGCTATTAACGCTGGGAGTCAGCGGCGTACTTGCTGCGTTCATTGCCTGCTGGATTAAAATCAAACCGGCCACCTCGCGCCTGCGTAGTGTTCTTTTCCGTGGAGCCAATATTCTGGTTTCTGTGCTGCTGATTTTGCTGGTCGCCGCGCTATTTTATAAAGACTACGCCTCGCTGTTTCGCAATAACAAAGAACTGGTGAAATCCTTAAGCCCGTCTAACAGCATTGTCGCCAGCTGGTCATGGTACTCCCACCAGCGTCTGGCAAATCTGCCGCTGGTGCGCATTGGTGAGGATGCTCACCGCGCCCCGTTAATCCAAAACGAGAAACGTAAAAATCTGACCATCCTGATTGTCGGCGAAACCTCGCGGGCAGAGAACTTCTCCCTCAACGGCTACCCGCGTGAAACTAACCCGCGGCTGGCGAAAGATAACGTGGTCTATTTCCCCAACACCGCCTCTTGCGGAACGGCAACGGCGGTTTCCGTGCCGTGCATGTTCTCGGATATGCCGCGCGAGCATTACAAAGAAGAGCTGGCGCAGCATCAGGAAGGCGTGCTGGATATCATTCAGCGCGCGGGCATAAATGTGTTGTGGCATGACAACGACGGCGGCTGCAAAGGTGTCTGCGACCGCGTACCTCACCAGAACGTCACCGCACTTAACCTACCTGGTCAGTGTATCAACGGCGAATGCTATGACGAAGTGCTGTTCCACGGGCTGGAAGAGTACATCAATAACCTGCAAGGTGATGGCGTGATTGTCTTACACACCATCGGTAGCCACGGTCCGACCTATTACAACCGCTACCCTCCGCAGTTCAGGAAATTTACCCCGACCTGCGACACTAACGAGATCCAGACCTGTACCAAAGAGCAACTGGTCAATACCTACGACAATACGCTGCTCTATGTTGACTATATTGTTGATAAAGCGATTAATCTGCTGAAAGAACATCAGGATAAATTTACCACCAGCCTGGTTTATCTTTCTGATCACGGTGAATCGTTAGGTGAAAATGGCATTTATCTGCACGGTTTGCCTTATGCCATCGCCCCGGATAGCCAAAAACAGGTGCCAATGCTGCTGTGGCTGTCGGAGGATTATCAAAAACGGTATCAGGTTGATCAGAGCTGTCTGCAGAAACAAGCGCAAACGCAACACTATTCACAAGACAATTTATTCTCCACGCTATTGGGATTAACTGGCGTTGAGACGAAGTATTACCAGGCCGCGGATGATATTCTGCAAACTTGCAGGAGAGTGACTGAATGAAAATTCTGATTGTTGAAGACGATACGCTGTTATTGCAGGGGCTGATTCTGGCGGCGCAAACCGAAGGTTATGCGTGCGATGGTGTTACTACCGCACGGATGGCGGAACAAAGCCTGGAAGCCGGGCACTACAGCCTGGTCGTACTGGATTTAGGTTTACCCGATGAAGATGGGCTGCATTTCCTCGCCCGCATCCGGCAGAAAAAATACACACTTCCAGTCCTGATCCTCACCGCCAGGGATACGCTGACCGACAAAATCGCCGGGCTGGATGTCGGGGCTGACGACTATCTGGTGAAACCTTTTGCGCTGGAAGAGTTGCACGCCCGCATCCGTGCCCTACTGAGACGCCATAATAATCAGGGCGAAAGTGAGCTGATTGTTGGCAATCTGACGATGAATATGGGGCGTCGTCAGGTATGGATGGACGGTGAAGAGTTGATTCTCACCCCCAAAGAGTATGCTCTGCTGTCACGGTTAATGCTCAAAGCGGGCAGTCCGGTGCATCGGGAAATTCTCTACAACGACATCTATAACTGGGACAACGAACCCTCGACCAACACCCTGGAAGTGCATATCCATAACCTACGCGACAAAGTGGGTAAAGCCCGTATCCGCACCGTGCGCGGCTTTGGCTATATGCTGGTCGCTAATGAGGAGCACTAATTGAATCTGATGCGTTTTCTGCACCGACCAATGTCGCTGCGTCAACGGCTGATATTGACCATTGGGGCCATTTTGCTGGTGTTTGAGCTGATCAGCGTCTTCTGGCTATGGCATGAAAGTACCGAACAAATCCAGCTGTTTGAGCAGGCGCTACGCGATAATCGCAACAACGATCGCCACATCATGCGTGAGATCCGCGAGGCGGTCGCCAGCCTGATTGTCCCCGGCGTCTTTATGGTCAGCCTGACGCTATTTATCTGCTATCAGGCGGTGCATCGCATCACCCGCCCGCTGGCGGAGCTGCAAAAAGAGCTGGAAGCGCGCACCGCCGACAACTTAACGCCCATTGCCATTCATAGCGCCACACTGGAAATCGAAGCGGTGGTTTCTGCGTTGAACGATCTGGTCAGCCGCCTGACCAGCACGCTGGATAACGAACGGTTGTTTACCGCGGACGTCGCGCACGAACTGCGAACACCACTGGCGGGGGTGCGTTTGCATCTGGAACTGCTGGCGAAAACGCACCACATTGATGTAGCACCGTTAGTGGCGCGGCTTGATCAGATGATGGAGAGCGTTTCCCAGTTGTTGCAACTGGCGCGCGCCGGACAGTCATTTTCTTCCGGTAATTATCAACATGTAAAACTGCTGGAAGATGTCATTCTACCCTCGTATGACGAACTCAGTACCATGCTCGACCAGCGCCAGCAAACCTTACTGTTGCCAGAAAGCGCCGCCGACATCACCGTTCAGGGCGACGCGACCCTGCTGCGGATGTTATTGCGAAACCTGGTAGAAAACGCCCATCGTTACAGCCCGCAAGGCAGCAACATAATGATTAAGCTGCAAGAAGATGGCGGTGCGGTAATGGCCGTTGAAGATGAAGGGCCGGGTATTGATGAGAGTAAATGCGGGGAGTTGAGTAAAGCGTTTGTACGAATGGATAGCCGCTATGGCGGAATTGGCCTGGGGTTAAGTATTGTCAGCCGCATTACACAGTTGCATCACGGGCAGTTTTTCCTGCAAAACCGACAAGAGACTTCCGGCACGTGCGCCTGGATACGGCTGAAGAAAGATCAGTATGTGGCAAACCAGATATAAAGAAAGCTGCTGACCACCAGCACGCTGAACACGGTAGTTAAACGTTCATAAACACGGTATTTCATTGCACTCTCCTCCGTTAACCTGGAGGAGAGTATGCACATCAGAGATTAAGTGAACCTTAAGAGTTCGCTTATAGGCCTGATAAGATAGCGTCGCATCAGACCATCCGTTTCAGTTTACTCATCAATTCGCGGATGTTGCTGCACCAAACGGGTACGTTTCGCCTGCAAATCAGCAATTTCGTGATCGATACTATCGATTTTATGTTCGATATTATCGTAATGCTCGCCGAGAATTTCCTTCGCTTCCTGCAAATCCGACGCCGCTGGCGTTGCGCCTTTCAGCGGACGATTCGCCGTCTCTTTCATGGTCACACCGGTAATCAAACCAATCACTGCCACGACCATCAGGTAATAGGCTGGCATCATCAAATTCTGCGAGCTTTCTACCAGCCAGGCCGCCAGTGTTGGCGTCAGACCGGCAACCAGCACCGAAATATTAAATGCTGCCGCCAGCGCGCTGTAACGGATATGGGTCGGGAACATCGCTGGCAAGGTAGAGGCCATAACGCCCGTAAAGCAGTTGAGGATCACCGCCAGCATCAGTAACCCAGCAAAAATCAGGCCGATGACATTACTGTTTATCAGAATAAACGCCGGGATCGCCAATACAAACAGTGCAACACTACCAAGTAGAACAAACGGACGGCGGCCAAAACGGTCACTCAGCAAGCCCATCACCGGCTGTACAAACAGCATACCGATCATAATCGCGATAATAATCAGCACCCCGTGGTCTTCGGAGTAATGCAGGTTATGCGACAAATAACTCGGCATATAGGTCAGCAACATGTAGTAAGTCACGTTGGTGGCAATCACCAGACCAATACAGGTCAACAGACTGCGCCAGTATTTCGTGGCAATCTCTTTAAACGAGACTTTCGGACCATCCTGCAAACCTTCACGGTCGCCCTGTTCCAGTTTATCGACATGCTGCTGGAACGCCGGTGTCTCTTCCAGCGCATGGCGCAGGTAAAGCCCGATAATCCCTAACGGCAGAGCGATAAAGAACGGAATACGCCAGCCCCAGTCGAGGAAGTTCTCTTCACCGACGATGGTCGAAATTAACACCACCACGCCCGCACCCAGCACGAACCCGACAATAGAACCAAAGTCCAGCCAACTGCCCATAAAGCCACGTTTACGGTCAGGAGAGTATTCCGCAACAAATATCGACGCCCCGGTATACTCGCCACCGACCGAGAAACCTTGCGCCATCTTACAGATCAACAACAGAATCGGTGCCCAAATCCCAATCGTGTCGTAGGACGGTATTAAGCCAATACAGAACGTACTGATCGACATAATCACAATAGTGATAGCGAGTATCTTCTGGCGGCCATATTTATCGCCCAACATACCAAAGAAGAGTCCACCAAGCGGTCGAATCAGAAAGGGAACGGAGAAAGTGGCAAGTGCAGCAACCATCTGCACACTGGGGTCAGCCCCCGGGAAAAAAACTTTACCTAATGCGTAGGCAACAAAACCATAAACACCAAAATCGAACCATTCCATTGCATTACCCAGTGATGCAGCGGTAATGGCTTTACGCAGTTTACCGTCATCAATAATGGTGACATCACGAAGGGTAATCGGTTTTACTTTTTTCCTTTTCAGCATAGCTTTCCTCGCAGAGTTGGCCCATTTCCGCAAACGCCAGAAAAATCAGCGCGACGGCCGCAAAAGGTGAGCGGGAATTGCAGGATGCAATCTCTGTAACAAGCGTAGCGGGTTTGCTTACACGCTCCGGTTAAGGAATGTACAATCAAACCAGTTGACGCCTGAATTGGGCAGTTAATGACCTTTTTACCCTACCAGCGTTTAAATTTGTGATCAACTTCACATATACATTTCGTTTATGACCCATTGATGTAACTGATTATTTACGCAGTATTTACAGAGAAGATTTCATCCACCATTGCTCCCGCCAGACGCTGTGCCGAACAGAGTCGTGGCATCCCCAGTGCGACAGTTTGCCAGCGTTGGGTCACTGACCAGCAAACGGGTTGTTTATCTGCCGTGGACCACTTTCCCAGCCAACTTAAAAAATCAGCATGATCCCCCCCGCTTAGAGCTGTGGGTGATGTGAACCACTGGTAGTAATAATGACGAGTAGTCGGTGCTGCGTTAATACTTTCAGCCAGATATTGCGTCGCTTTCACGCGCAAATCATCAAGCAACAACGCTGCCGCTTGCGGATTTCCCAGACGGCAGGCATCGCCAAACGCCCCCCAGCGCAGTTCTTCCAGAACGATGAAACAACGCCCAGGCAGCGACCAGCCGTCATACGCACCGGCACGCCAGCGAGTAAAAATTTGCTCGCTCTGTTCGCCCGCATGCACCAGTAATCCTCGTTGCGTTAACGCTTTTTCCTTCCAGTGACAACGGGCTGAAAACCACTCATATAAAGCAGTAATTTGCTGCGGGAGTTGCGGGAAAGCGGATTGTGGGCGGAGATCCCTTTTTTGCAGTAACGCCAGATATTGTGCGATCTGTGTCAATGCCAGATGACCGGGGTCAAGCATTGCCGCCAGTTTTTCCACCAATGCCAGGCGCAGACTAAGCGGCGCATTTAACATTCCGGCATTCGCCCACGACTGAAGCTGGGTGCGGGCAAGGATCTCCTGCATCAGCCGTTCACGAAACTGCTGCTGATGGGCTTGTGGATGGCGGGTATCATCGCCCAGCGCCAGATCCACTAAAAAGCGGGGATGAACCGACTCCAGCACGCGACCGGGGCCGTCCAGTAACGTCTTTGTCAATACTGTTCTGCCGTGAAAAGTGTTTGAATATCATCGCGTAACAACTGAGAGTCCATATAAATCCAGCCGTGCGTTGTTGCAGCCTGCTGCAATTGCTGCTGCATTATTTTCACCACGGATTCATTTTGCTGTCGCAAAGCCAGACTTTCGTGTAAACGCGTGTGTAATTCCGTCAAACATGAAGCGAAATCAGCAAAAAAAGTGTTCATGCCTGCCGTGACAGATTCATCGACCTCTACAGCCAGAACTTTAGCCATTTGTTGGCAATAAAGATCGACTTCTTCGCGTAATGTTCGTTGCAACACACTGTAATCAACAGCCTCCGTCAAGGATTTCTCATTTCCCCGTCCCCAGTCGGGCTGATTAAACCAGCGTGAAAAAGTCTCACGCACAATGCCAAATCGGGTGCTCTGCTCGTCCATTGCTTCCTGGCGGGAGATAACTTCACTGAACAACTGGCGAGTGTTGAAGTGGGGAACTGCGTCGTGAAAAACAGGAAAATGGAATCCAGGACGAAACCCTGACTTGCTCAATTCCATTTTGACGTGTTGCTCAATGGGGCGAATAACATCGGTTAACACCCGGCAAAGGGTGGATTCCAGCTCAGCAAAACGCAGCGTAAAGTCACGACTGATGGTGTTCTGTGCAGTCTGTAACAGTGTCTCGCAGCGAGTGCGAATCTCGCTTAGCGACCACGAATCATCCTGAAACAACGCGGCTAACTGGGCATTCACCGCCTCTTGCTGCTGACGCAGAAAGTGGTTGGCGGAGGTCAGGGCCAGCTCGATTTCATGTTTAATCTCGCCGCTCACCTGCGCCTGATTGAATTGCAATAGCCGTAAATTTTCTTCCAGCTGATTGATATTTTGCCGCAATTGCTCACCGGCGACGTTTAACCCGTGCGCACGAAAATCAAGATATTCCCGCGCCTGCTGCGCGTAATTCAACAGCTTATGCGCGGCAGATCGCAGAGCATACAACGACGCGTTAGCGTAGGCGGCATGAAGCAACGCTTGAATCGGCTGGGCGAACAGCGAATCTTCCCACAGCTGATCGGCAGCATGACGAATATGCTCGATGTCCGCCAGGTCGGCATGACGCCAGCGCCTGCCGAGCGCGGCATGGGCAAAATCTTCCACCCAGCGTTGTTGCTCCGGCGAGGGTAACTTACCGTTGTTGGCTAACTCATGGCGCGCCCGATTCGCGAGGTAACCCCACATCGACGACACGGGAAATATCTGCTGTGGCGTAATACTGCCTTTCATCAACGTCCCGGAAATCAATGCCCGCACCTGTTCGGCATCGTCACTGTTACGATCCTGTTGATCGAATTTATTGACCAGCACATACAGCGGCACCGATTGCCCCACGGCCAGAATCGCCTCACGTACCTCTTCATCGGAAATCGATTTCAGTTGCGTATAATCCAGCACCGCAAGCACCGCCGAGGCGCGTGCCAGTTGCTGGTTAAGCATTTTTTGCAGATGCGGTTGCCCGGCTTCGTTTGGCCCTGGGGTATCCAGTAACGTCAACTGACCGGGATAACTCTCCTGCCCCGCCAGATGGACAAACTCCACTTCAATCACGGGAATATGCTCAATGGCGGCGTAAGCAGAAAAAGGAAAATCGACGTCCAGCGCCTTCGCCAGCCGCACCAAATCATTCAAACTTTTCAGACAATGAAAAATAGGTTGGGCACCCAGATAATATTTTTCGAAAGCGACGCCATTTTCGATTCGCTGCATAAGAGCACGCATATCTTTATCTATTTCCAGCACATCGGTCAGATGCTTAATATCGCAATCATGTAATCGCTGTTGTAATTGTTGAATTAAACGGTC
>NZ_JAATUR010000039.1 GCF_011881725.1 Escherichia coli
GTCATATTGCAATCTATTGAATTTGCACGAACTTGTAGGCCGGATAAGGCGTTCACGCAGCATCCGGCATAAACAACGAGCACGTTGTCAGTGCCCTTTATCTAACCCACCGCTTTTATACATGGACGTTTAACTATGAAAATCAGGCTACTGATCCCCGGCCTGCTGGTTTCTGCGCCTGCCTTTGCCTGGCAACCGCAAACTGGCGACATCATCTTTCAGGTCTCTCGCTCATCACAAAGTAAAGCTATCCAACTGGCGACCCATACCGATTACAGTCACACCGGTATGCTGGTGATACGCAACAAAAAGCCCTACGTCTTTGAAGCGGTCGGCCCAGTGAAATACACCCCACTGAAACAGTGGATCGCCCACGGTGAGGATGGCAAATACATTGTTCGCCGCGTTGAAGGCGGACTCAGTACCGAACAACAGCAAAAACTGGCGCAAACGGCAAAACGTTATCTCGGCAAACCGTACGATTTCAGCTTCTCGTGGGGCGATGATCGCCAGTACTGTTCGGAAGTGGTGTGGAAGGTTTACCAGAACGCACTGGGAATGCGCGTGGGTGAACAGCAAAAAATGAAAGAGTTCGATCTTAGTAACTCGCTGGTTCAGGCAAAGCTCAAAGAACGCTACGGTAAGAATATCCAGCTTGAGGAAACGGTAGTCTCACCACAAGCCCTTTTCGACGCGCCACAACTCACTACCGTCGCCAAAGAATGGCCGCTGTTTTCGTGGTAATGGGCCAATCGCATCATGACTGGCCCCCCAAAATCTAACTTTCGTTGGTCTGAAGCTCTTGTGAAAACGCAACAGCATTATTTTGACGCTGTCTTTCCATAGCGATCGCGCCAAAGTGCGTTAACGTACAGAAAATGATGCAGCAGATAACACCAGCAAGCAGAAGGTAAAAACCACCATCCCAACCAACCTCATCGACCATAATACCAAACAGACTTGTACCAAGCGTCGCGCCAAGAATATAACTCATGAAACCACGCAAACCGACAGCGGATCCCACAGCAAAACTGGGAACAATTTCCATTGTCTGAACAGAGGCCAGGAACTGCGGAACATAGATAAGGCAGCCTACGCAAGCAGCGAAAATAGTGATGGAGAGTAGAGAATCGCTTTTCCAGTAGCCCAACAGGCAGAAGAAAATCAATACCATACTGATAATAGCTGGCGGCATACGGCGACCATGAAATAATTTATCACTCAGCCAGCCTGCAAATAATGTCGTTGGAATAGCCGCCCATTCGAAGATTAAAAATGCCGTACTCATTTCGGTCTTCGTAAAATGCTTCACACTTAACAAGTAAATAGGTAACCAGCTGATAATTCCGAAACGCACCATATAGACAAAAACATCAACAAAAGAGACAAACCATGCATTCTTATTTTTAAGCACATAGGTACAAAAAATTTGCCAGGCAGTCATATCTTCCGGTGCACGATCATCTTTTGCTTTAATGCTAACGTCGTCAGGAACGATTTCGTTTAATGGCGGCAAACCTTCACTTACCGGTGAACCTTTCCCTGACATCAACACAATTACTGCAATGACAACTGCGACAATCGCTGGAACAACATATGTTGCTATTTTCCAGTGTTCAGTGCCCAGTACAGCAAATGCGCCGCCGACAATCGGAGCAACAATACCGCCACCCACGTTGTGCGAAATATTCCAGACCGCACCGACGATGCCCCGTTCTTTACGAGGAAACCAGTTGGCGAGCGTAATAAATGACGGGCCAACACCCATTCCCTGAAAGAAACCATTCAGAATAACAAGTCCCGCAAACATCCAGAACGCGAAACTAAAACCAAGCGCCACGTTAACGAGAGCACAAAGTATTAAGCCCACTGCCATATATACTTTGGGATTAGCTTTATCTGCCAGACTACTCATTATCCCTTTACTAATACCGTAGGCTATCAGCATACAACTGCTTAACAGCCCTATTTGCGTCGCAGAAAGATTAAGCTCTTGTTTTAAATATGGTGTGGAGAGAACAAAGTTATTCCTGACAATGTAATACGATAGATAACCGATAAATACGCTGAATAACGCCTGCATACGGTAACGATTATAAGTACTTTTTACTTCACTTTCAGGAACCTTATGTGTTGCCATTTTAGGTTTCAATAAAGAAAGCATATATCACCTTCCTGTTATAGTGCTGTTTAAACAAATCATAATTTACATAGCAATGCTCATTACTACTCTCCGATGAGTATTTAAAAAAGCTTTTGCTTAGTGAGTTTTGAAGATAATGAAGCAAGAGAGTTTAAGTCGCAATACCATGCAAATGAGTCAAAACTGACTCAAAAAAACAAATCACATGTTCCATTTCTTTCCCATATTTGATTTCGAAAAATTCAACACGTCTATTATTTAAACCTTAACGTGTTACAACAGGCCCAATTTAAAAAAAATTAATTTTTTTAAAATTTTCATTCTTTGAATTCAATCACATATTTTGCTTCTATAATCGGGATCATTGAAAATACTTGTTCTTGTTATGCCAGAGAATCATGCTGTACAACATGAAAACCTTCATCACCGCACAACAAAAGGCTAAGTCTGAACACCTTCACGCTATCCGTCGTAACGCGCGGATTTGCGTTTGAATTAAAGTCTTTTATAGGGTTTCTGAAGACTGAATTACTGAGGTTCTACGTCTGCATCAGGCCACCGTTGATGACCCTATTCACGATAGTGCTTGTTATTACCATCCTCTACGGGTAAAAAGAAGGGCTGAAGCCGCCAATAACAAATTTCATTTTTTACTGCCATACAATCAGAACCTGAATCTGAGAACAAAAAGATGAAAATTAATTAATGCATTTCCGTAATAGTCACTTCAGGATATAGTAATGCTGGTGCTGGCCGGAGTAATGATAATTTACAGAAACAAGTGTCTTGAAGTTCATTGCTTATGATAACTAACGGATAACGACATGGATTACGGCATAAGAATTCCTCTCTCATTAATGGGATTTTTGACATGATTCGCATTATACAAAGAGCGCTAATCTGTTGGGTTTTATATATCAACGTCGCCTCAGCACATGAATTAGTGATTGCTACAACGCTTTCTTCGGAAGCGACAGAGCACATTATCAGTCAATGGCAAAAGCAACCACAGGCAACCCAAATCCGTACACTTAACCGAACCAGTGCATCTATTGAGCGCCTGCTGGAAAATCCATTGGGTGAAAATATTGATCTGATACTGAGTTCATCCCCTATGTTGCTACAGCGGTTACAAAGTAAAAATCTGCTGCAGCGATTTAATAATGAAATAGAAACGAGTAGAAAATTAGTACCAGAATCCATTCGTTCAACTACCGTTGCTGTTGCCATATCGGGCTACGGCATTCTTATCAATGTGGCGCATCTGGAAGACAAAAAAGAGCCTGTGCCAACTTCATGGAAGGAATTAAGTAAGTCGCGTTATCAAGGAACGCTACTAATGAGCAGTCCTTCTCGTTCAGATACCACGCATCTGATGATTGAAGATCTCCTGCAACAACAAGGATGGAGTAACGGTTGGAGTACACTACTTAAAATAGGTGGTAATCTCGCTACTATTTCATCACGTAGCTTCGGCGTAGCAAATAAGATCAATACAGGACTGGGAGATGCGGGTCCGGTAATCGACAATTACGCTAATGTATTGCTTAATAATTCAACTTTACGATTCAGCTATTTTCCCAACTCGCGTGCTGCACCTATGTTTATTGCCATTACAGAGGGCAGTCATCATCCACAAGAGGCGGGACGTTTTATTAATTTCTTGTTGAGTCCGGAAGGTCAACAAGCACTGAGCGATTCAGATTCAGGGAAGTATCCGGTATATCCTCTGCCCTCCGGCACTCCACTCGCAGACCAACAAATGCGATTATTTGCATCTCCTTCTCTTGATTACCCGTTGATCATGCAACGCCAAAAGCTCGTGCAATTGCTATTTGATAATGCGATTACTTTTCGCCTTACCGAGCTTCAGAAAAGTTGGAAAGCATTATATGCCGCAGAACATCGGCTTAAGCGGACATTACCAGAGGTGCGCGCACTATTAACAGCGGTTCCCATTACCCCGCAACAATCTGTTAATCCGAGATATCTACAGCAATTCGAGCTGCAATCCGGTTTTCGCGAAGCCCAGATTATGGCATGGCAGCAGTTTTTCCTGCAGCAGCAGCAATTAGTGAATACGCAACTTGAGTCATTAAAGTGAAACAACTACATACTATCGGAACGAGCTTGCGGCTCGCCTTTGTTTTTAGTGCTGTTCTTACGCTATTCGTAAGTGTCGTTAGCCTTTATTCCTGGCATGAACAAAATTCTCAGGTTCGCTACGCTCTTGACGATTATTTCCCACGAATTCAGGCTTCATTTCTATTTGAAGAAAATCTCACGGCATTGGTAAATGAATTCAATGAGCTACAACAGACAACCAACACCGATAGCCGCCTTCAGGTAAGAGAGCAAATTGAACACCGGCTACTAAAAATTCAATCAATTACTCCCCATCTTGATTCAGTACATCAGAGTGCACTTAACCAACAGGTCGCCAGTAGTCGCAAATTGCTTAGTGATCTCGATAAGGCATTGAATGACCACAATAAGGAAAAAGGAAAACTCGACGTTATATCTTCAAGAGTTAACTGGTTGCATGATGATTTCAATAATGAACTCAACTCCCTGACTCAGGATTTAAGTTGGCAACAATCATCATTACTCAATCAACTCAGCCAACGGAAAGGTCTCCACGAAAACCAGGGGGTGCAAAATGCACTGCAATCTATTCAAAACGAATTACAACTCGTTTTCGAACTCTCACATATAGAAGCTGAAATCGTCAGTACCTTAAAGGAGATGCTTAACACGAATAACAATGATATAGAGTCGTTAAGACAGCATATTCAATACCTGGATTTTTTGAAACATAGCATTGACGAAAATGTGCGGTCGTTATCTTCTTATTCCAGCACTATTACATTACATCAGACAGTTTATTCCCTGTGGGAACTGGGTACACAGCAAAATTATCTCCCCGGAACTCTGGCCGCCTGGGGGCAGGCTCAACAGACCCTTATGGATACCATCAGGGATAAAGAGCGTGTATTTACGCAAATACGCGGCCAATTAGAAACGCAACTGGGTAATAGCCATCAACAGCTACAAACCTTCAATCTGCGATTAGAAAAAATAATGCAAATCAGTGGCCTACTTATTTTTGCAGCTATGGTGACGGCCTTACTTTTCGTTATTCTGGTGAATTACCTCTACATTCGGCCAAAAATGATCCGCCGTTTTCGCTTACTGAATGATGCCGTAGTCAAATTAAGCAATGGTGAACTCGATGCAGATATTCCAGTCTCCGGCAATGATGAGCTTGGGAGAATTGCCAACCTGCTCCGCCAGACGATAGAGCAAATTAATCAGCAGCAACGTCAACTGGGGCAAGAAATCTGCGATCGAATCGCGACAGAAAAAAATCTGCGAACAGCACAAAGTGAATTGATCCAAACCGCCAAACTGGCCGTAGTTGGGCAGACCATGACAACACTGGCGCATGAAATTAATCAACCGCTTAATGCATTATCTATGTATCTATTCAGCGCCAATCGCGCTATAGAGCAACAAGACGCTGATTTGGCGAAAAACTATATCGTTACGATGCGATCGCTGGTTGAGCGCATGGATAATATCGTTAAACGACTGCGAAACTTCGCCCGCCGCCGCGATAGTGAACTCGTGGGGGGTGCAATTAATTTACAGCAGGTAATTTATTCATCCTGGGAGCTTCTGACATTAAAACATCGACCACTGAAGGCATCTCTTCACTACCCGGATAATTTTCCTGCCGTTTATGGCGACGATGTTTTGATTCAACAAGTTTTAGTTAATTTATTTACGAATGCTCTCGAAGCCAGTCAGGAAAAACCGCCCACAATAACCATTAACTTTGAAGAAGAAGACACCACGTTAACGCTCTATATTGCTGATAATGGCAAAGGCTGGCCAGTACACCTGGCTGATCGACTATTAACACCATTTACGACTGACAAAGCTGTAGGTTTGGGTATTGGTCTTTCGATTAGTCATTCTATTATGCGTCAGTGCCAGGGACAGCTATATATCGCGTCTACTCTCGACCGCCATGCGCTGGTTATTCTATGTTTCAGGAAACTTTAAGCATGACAGATACAACCCCGACAATACTGCTCATTGACGACGACAATGATGTTCTGCAAGCCTACAGTTCTCTCTTACAACAAGAGGGTTATGAAGTTTGTACCTGTAGCAACCCTTCAGAAGGTCTGCAATTGCTGCAAGATACCTGGGAAGGTATCGTGGTATGCGACGTTTGCATGCCGGATATTTCAGGCATTATGTTGCTGGAAAAAATAATGCTGATTGATCCTAATCTTCCCATTCTGATGATCACCGGCCACGGTGATGTCCCAATGGCCGTTGAAGCGGTAAAAAAAGGCGCGTGGGATTTCCTGCAAAAACCGGTCAATCCGGAACAATTTTTATCACTTATCGAAAAAGCGCTGGCAGAGCGTGAAGATTATCTGGAACAAAAAAAATGGCGACGAGCGCAATTTAATCGGCACTTAATCGGTAACAGTGGCTGGGTTCGTCAGACTCGCCAACAGCTTGAAACTTTGGCAGAAACCGATCTTCCCGTCTGCTTTTACGGCGAGCCAGGAACCGGCAGAACATTAGCCGCCCATTATCTTCACCAATTTAGTTCTCGCAAGGAAAGGCCATTAATTGAACGCACACTCAGCGCCAATAGTCAGCAACCGCTGGAAGAATGGGTGGAAGAAGCAAAAGGTGGCACGCTGTTATTAAAAGAACCTGAATATTTAACGCAAGAAAATCAGCGCCTCTTGATTCAACTCCAGGAACGCCCCCAGGATCGGTCGTTTCGTCTGATTGTTGTTAATCAGAGCCCTCTGGCTGAACTTGCCGCCACACAGAAAATTATTCCCGCATTGTATTTTCTTTTTTCACTCACCCACATCGAATGCCCTCCGTTAAGTCAACGCCCGGGGGATATTGAACCTATTTTTCACCATTATCTGACTCTCACCTGTAAACGATTAAATCGCCAACAACCGCTGCTGGGGAAAACGTTTTATAAGCGACTAATGGCGCGAACCTGGCCCGGTAATATCATTGAATTAATAAATGCAGCAGAATTGGTGGCTGTGGGTGTTTTAATGCTGGATGATTCAGTAAGTTTGCAGATGATGGAGGCTGATCCAACACCACTTGATGAACGTGTAGAGAGTTATGAAAGACAAATAATTATTGATGCACTCAACTTCTTCCAGGGACGTATCAACGACGTCGCCGATTACTTTCAGATCCCCAGAAAAAAGCTGTATTTGCGCATGAAAAAATATGGCATTGATAAAATGGATTTTCGCGATGTAAAGGAAAGATAAAAATCCAATACGTTATCCTGCTAATGAAAGTTTTCAGACACAAAAAAAGCGCCGTTCGGCGCTTTTTTCGGAAATCCGGTCTTATTTGCTGCCCGGGATGCTGAAACGCTTGTTGAAGCGGTCAACACGGCCACCGGTAGCAACATCACGCTGTTTGCCAGTGAAGAACGGGTGGCACTTGCTGCACACGTCGAGGTTCAGGTCATGACCAACGGTGGAGCGGATTTTCATTACGTTACCGCAAGAGCAGCTAGCAGTAATTTCTTCGTATTTCGGGTGAATATCTTTTTTCATGGGAAAACCTCGGTTTAAGGCCGCGTCGCTCTTCCAGCCCTAACGCCAGACACCACGCGATGTTTAAAGTATAGTTTCAATACGATCATTTCGTATCAAAGGCGCCGAATCATACAGAAATTAACCAGCGTATGCAAACTGATCCGCACTCCTCTACGGCAATGTGTATACTGTTCCACCGAATTTCAAGTCAGGATGATGCTATGTCCGTTGCTCACGTTGCCTTGCCCGTTCCGCTTCCCCGAACCTTTGACTATCTGCTGCCTGAAGGCATGAATGTTAAAGCCGGGTGTCGCGTGCGCGTGCCGTTTGGCAAACAGCAGGAGCGCATCGGGGTTGTGGTGTCTGTTAGCGATGTCAGCGAGCTGCCGCTTAACGAGCTGAAAGCGGTAGTAGAAGTGCTGGACGTTGAGCCGGTATTTACTCACTCCGTCTGGCGATTGCTGCTATGGGCGGCAGATTACTATCATCATCCAATTGGCGATGTATTGTTTCATGCCTTGCCGATTTTATTGCGCCAGGGGCGGCCTGCAGCTAACGCGCCCATGTGGTACTGGTTTGCCACTGAACAAGGTCAGGCGGTGGATCTGAACAGCCTGAAACGTTCGCCAAAACAACAACAGGCGCTGGCAGCGTTACGGCAAGGCAAAATCTGGCGCGATCAGGTCGCGGAACTTGAATTTAATGATGCCGCATTGCAGGCACTGCGCAAAAAAGGTCTGTGTGAGTTAGCGAGTGAAACACCAGAGTTTAGCGACTGGCGAACGAACTATGCCGTTTCTGGCGAGCGGTTGCGATTGAATACTGAACAGGCCACCGCCGTTGGCGCCATCCATAGCGCAGCGGATAACTTCTCTGCCTGGCTGCTGGCCGGCGTTACTGGTTCCGGTAAAACAGAAGTTTATTTGAGCGTACTGGAAAACGTGCTCGCTCAGGGCAAACAGGCGCTGGTGATGGTGCCGGAAATCGGCCTGACACCACAGACTATCGCCCGTTTTCGTGAGCGTTTTAATGCCCCCGTGGAAGTTCTGCATTCCGGCCTGAACGACAGTGAGCGCCTTTCGGCGTGGCTGAAAGCGAAAAATGGCGAGGCGGCGATTGTGATCGGCACTCGCTCCGCGCTGTTTACGCCGTTTAAAAATCTCGGCGTGATTGTTATCGATGAAGAACACGATAGCTCCTACAAACAGCAGGAAGGCTGGCGCTATCATGCCCGAGACCTGGCGGTGTATCGCGCGCACAGCGAGCAAATCCCGATTATTCTTGGCTCCGCAACGCCCGCGCTGGAAACGTTATGTAACGTACAGCAGAAAAAATACCGCCTGCTGCGCCTGACACGTCGGGCGGGTAATGCGCGTCCGGCAATTCAACACGTTCTGGATTTAAAAGGTCAGAAGGTGCAGGCGGGGTTGGCTCCGGCGTTGATCACCCGTATGCGTCAACATTTGCAGGCCAACAATCAGGTTATCCTCTTTCTTAACCGCCGGGGTTTTGCGCCTGCGCTGCTGTGCCACGACTGCGGCTGGATTGCCGAATGTCCACGCTGCGATCACTACTACACGCTGCATCAGGCGCAGCAACATCTGCGCTGCCACCATTGCGACAGCCAACGCCCGGTGCCGCGCCAGTGTCCTTCCTGCGGTTCCACGCACCTGGTACCCGTGGGGCTGGGTACCGAACAGCTTGAACAGACGCTCGCGCCAATGTTCCCTGGTGTGCCCATTTCTCGTATCGACCGCGATACCACCAGCCGCAAAGGCGCGCTGGAACAACAACTGGCGGAAGTGCATCGCGGTGGCGCACGAATTTTGATTGGCACACAAATGCTGGCGAAAGGTCACCATTTCCCGGATGTGACGCTGGTTGCATTACTGGACGTGGACGGTGCGCTGTTTTCTGCCGATTTTCGATCGGCAGAGCGTTTTGCCCAGCTATACACCCAGGTCGCCGGACGTGCCGGACGCGCAGGTAAACAAGGCGAAGTGGTGCTGCAAACGCACCATCCTGAACATCCGCTGTTGCAAACCTTGCTCTATAAAGGCTACGACGCTTTTGCAGAACAGGCGCTGGCTGAGCGGCGAATGATGCAGCTGCCGCCGTGGACCAGCCATGTGATTGTGCGTGCGGAAGATCATAACAATCAGCACGCGCCATTGTTCCTGCAACAGTTGCGTAATCTGATCCTCGCCAGCCCGCTGGCAGACGACAAACTCTGGGTGCTCGGCCCGGTTCCGGCACTGGCCCCTAAACGCGGCGGCCGCTGGCGCTGGCAAATCTTGTTGCAGCACCCTTCCCGCGTGCGTTTACAACACATCATCAATGGCACACTGGCACTTATCAATACCATACCGGATTCACGCAAAGTGAAATGGGTGCTGGATGTGGATCCCATTGAGGGGTAAACCGCTCACGATGCGAGGCGGATCGAAAAATTAAACATTCATCACACTTTTCATGAAAATTCTGTAACCGTTTTCATGCACGATCTGCTAAAAATGTTGCCGATATGAGGTAAACATGGATGTAGTACGCCTGACGAGCCAGGCGAGGAGTGTGTGTGAAAGCGAAGAAGCAGGAAACTGCCGCAACAATGAAAGACGTTGCCCTGAAGGCAAAAGTCTCTACAGCGACCGTCTCCCGAGCATTAATGAATCCAGATAAAGTCTCCCAGGCCACCCGTAATCGGGTTGAAAAAGCGGCCCGGGAAGTGGGTTATTTTCCGCAGCCAATGGGGCGCAACGCTAAGCGTAATGAATCCAGAACGATTCTGGTGATTGTCCCGGATATCTGCGACCCCTTCTTTAGCGAAATTATTCGCGGTATCGAAGTCACGGCTGCAAGTCATGGATATCTGGTACTGATTGGCGACTGTGCACACCAAAACCAGCAGGAAAAGACCTTTATCGACTTGATCATCACCAAACAAATTGATGGCATGTTGCTACTGGGTTCAAGGCTGCCGTTTGATGCAAGCATAGAGGAACAACGTAATCTGCCGCCGATGGTGATGGCGAATGAATTCGCACCAGAGCTGGAACTGCCTACGGTTCATATCGACAACCTGACCGCTGCTTTTGGTGCAGTAAATTATCTGTATGAACAGGGGCATAAACTGATTGGCTGTATTGCCGGCCCTGAAGAGATGCCATTGTGTCACTACCGTCTACAAGGCTACGTTCAGGCGCTGCGTCGCTGCGGAATTATGGTTGACCCACAATATATCGCCCGGGGCGACTTCTCCTTTGAAGCCGGAAGCAAAGCCATGCAACAGCTGCTCGACCTTCCGCAACCGCCAACTGCCGTCTTCTGTCATAGCGATGTGATGGCGCTCGGCGCACTTTCTCAGGCGAAACGCCAGGGGCTAAAAGTCCCTGAAGACCTTTCCATAATCGGCTTTGACAACATCGACCTGACGCAATTTTGTGACCCGCCGCTGACAACCATTGCACAGCCGCGCTACGAAATTGGTCGGGAAGCTATGCTGTTATTGCTTGATCAAATGCAGGGGCAAACGGTCGGCAGCGGCTCACGTTTAATGGACTGCGAGCTTATTATCCGGGGATCGACGCGCACGTTATCTTAAAGTAAACCTTTAAGGCTTCCGTGACTGGTCAAAGGCCCGCCGCTTAAGTAACATGGCGGGCTGACGAACGAATAAATACAGCGAAACGATAGTGGCACAACGAGATTATGTACGCCGCAGCCAACCGGCACCTTCGCGGCGAAAAAAGAGCACCTCACGGAAAAAGCAACGAAACATGCCTGCGGTTTCTCCCGCAATGATCGCTATTGCTGCAGCCGTTCTTGTGACCTTTATCGGGGGTCTGTACTTCATTACACATCACAAGAAAGAAGAGTCCGAGACGCTGCAAAGCCAGAAAGTGACCGGCAACGGACTACCTCCAAAACCGGAAGAACGTTGGCGCTACATTAAAGAGCTGGAAAGTCGCCAGCCAGGCGTGCGTGCGCCAACAGAACCATCTGCTGGCGGCGAAGTGAAAACGCCGGAGCAGCTGACTCCGGAGCAGCGCCAGCTTCTTGAACAAATGCAGGCTGATATGCGTCAGCAACCAACGCAGCTTGCCGAAGTCCCGTGGAATGAACAGACGCCGGAGCAGCGCCAGCAAACGCTGCAACGCCAGCGTCAGGCGCAGCAGTTAGCGGAACAGCAACGTCAGGCCCAGCCGGCGCGGACATCTGAACAAAGCTGGCAGCAACAGACGCGTACAGCACAAGCTGCGCCAGTACAATCGCAGCCGCGACAAACCTCTAAACCGGCTTCTACCCAGCAACCGTATCAGGATCTGTTGCAAACACCTGCGCATACTACCTCGCAGCCGAAGCCACAGCAGGCTGCACCGGTTGCTCGTGCTGCTGACGCACCAAAACCCACTGCGGAGAAAAAAGACGAACGCCGCTGGATGGTACAGTGTGGTTCGTTCAGAGGCGCTGAACAGGCAGAGACGGTACGTGCTCAGCTAGCGTTTGAAGGCTTTGACTCGAAAATTACCACCAACAATGGCTGGAATCGTGTGGTCATTGGCCCGGTTAAAGGCAAAGAGAACGCAGACAGCACCCTTAATCGTTTGAAGATGGCAGGTCATACAAACTGCATTCGGCTCGCCACCGGGGGTTGAAACCCTCAAAATATCCCCCATCTATACTTTCATTATGCCCCGCACAATTGTGCGGGGCTTGAATTCTGTATTCCTAACCAAGGGGTCTGCTCGTGACAACTATAGTAAGCGTACGCCGTAATGGCCACGTAGTAATCGCCGGTGATGGTCAGGCCACACTGGGTAACACTGTAATGAAAGGCAACGTTAAAAAAGTTCGCCGCCTGTATAACGATAAAGTGATCGCAGGCTTTGCCGGCGGCACGGCGGATGCCTTCACGCTGTTCGAACTGTTTGAACGTAAACTGGAAATGCATCAGGGCCATCTGGTTAAAGCGGCGGTTGAGCTGGCAAAAGACTGGCGTACCGATCGCATGTTGCGCAAACTTGAGGCACTGCTGGCGGTCGCTGACGAAACCGCATCGCTGATCATCACTGGTAACGGTGACGTGGTGCAGCCAGAAAACGATCTTATTGCTATCGGCTCCGGCGGCCCTTACGCCCAGGCTGCGGCACGCGCTCTGTTAGAAAACACAGAACTTAGCGCCCGTGAAATTGCTGAAAAGGCGTTGGATATTGCAGGCGATATTTGCATCTATACCAACCATTTCCACACCATCGAAGAATTAAGCTACAAAGCGTAAGGATCTCCCATGTCTGAAATGACCCCACGCGAAATCGTCAGCGAACTTGATAAGCACATCATCGGCCAGGATAACGCCAAGCGTTCCGTGGCGATTGCACTGCGTAACCGCTGGCGCCGCATGCAGCTCAACGAAGAGTTGCGCCATGAAGTAACCCCGAAAAACATTCTGATGATCGGCCCGACCGGCGTCGGTAAAACTGAAATCGCCCGTCGTCTGGCTAAGCTGGCGAACGCGCCGTTCATCAAAGTTGAAGCGACCAAATTCACTGAAGTTGGTTATGTTGGTAAAGAAGTGGATTCTATTATCCGCGATCTGACCGATGCCGCCGTGAAAATGGTGCGTGTACAAGCTATCGAGAAAAACCGTTATCGCGCTGAAGAACTGGCAGAAGAACGTATTCTCGACGTGCTGATCCCACCGGCTAAAAACAACTGGGGACAGACCGAGCAGCAGCAGGAACCTTCCGCTGCCCGTCAGGCATTCCGCAAAAAACTGCGTGAAGGCCAGCTCGATGACAAAGAAATCGAGATCGATCTTGCCGCAGCACCGATGGGCGTTGAAATTATGGCGCCTCCGGGAATGGAAGAGATGACCAGCCAGCTGCAGTCTATGTTCCAGAACCTGGGCGGCCAGAAGCAAAAAGCGCGTAAGCTGAAAATCAAAGACGCCATGAAGCTGCTGATTGAAGAAGAAGCAGCGAAACTGGTAAATCCGGAAGAGCTGAAGCAAGACGCTATCGACGCCGTTGAACAGCACGGGATCGTGTTTATCGACGAAATCGACAAAATCTGTAAGCGCGGCGAATCCTCCGGCCCGGATGTTTCTCGTGAAGGCGTTCAGCGCGACTTGCTGCCGCTGGTAGAAGGTTGCACCGTTTCCACCAAACACGGGATGGTTAAAACCGACCACATTCTGTTTATCGCTTCTGGCGCATTCCAGGTTGCGAAACCGTCTGACCTGATCCCGGAACTGCAAGGTCGTCTGCCGATCCGCGTAGAGCTGCAGGCCCTGACCACGAGCGACTTCGAGCGAATTCTGACCGAGCCGAATGCCTCCATTACTGTGCAATACAAAGCACTGATGGCGACCGAAGGCGTGAATATTGAGTTCACTGAGTCGGGCATTAAGCGTATTGCGGAAGCGGCATGGCAGGTAAACGAATCTACTGAAAACATCGGTGCGCGTCGTTTACATACCGTTCTGGAGCGTTTGATGGAAGAGATTTCTTACGACGCCAGCGATTTAAGCGGTCAAACTATCACTATTGACGCAGATTATGTGAGCAAACATCTGGATGCGTTGGTGGCAGATGAAGATCTGAGCCGTTTTATCCTATAATCGCGTTCAATCATTTTCATCATTGTTTGATGGGGCTGAAAGGCCCCATTTTTATTGGCGCGTATTATGACTGAACAACAAATTAGCCGAACTCAGGCGTGGCTGGAAAGTTTACGACCTAAAACCCTACCTCTCGCCTTTGCTGCAATTATCGTCGGGACGGCGCTGGCATGGTGGCAAGGTCACTTCGATCCGCTGGTCGCTCTGCTGGCACTCATTACCGCCGGGCTGTTACAGATCCTCTCTAACCTCGCCAATGATTACGGTGATGCGGTTAAAGGTAGCGACAAACCTGACCGCATTGGACCACTGCGCGGTATGCAAAAAGGGGTCATTACCCAGCAAGAGATGAAGCGGGCGCTGATCATCACCGTGGTACTCATCTGCCTCTCCGGGCTGGCATTGGTGGTAGTGGCGTGCCACACGCTTGCTGATTTTGTCGGTTTCCTGATTCTGGGGGGGCTTTCGATAATCGCAGCGATCACCTATACCGTGGGCAATCGTCCCTACGGGTACATCGGTCTGGGTGATATTTCCGTGCTGGTGTTTTTTGGTTGGCTCAGCGTGATGGGGAGCTGGTACTTACAGGCACATTCGCTGATCCCGGCGCTGATCCTTCCGGCAACCGCCTGCGGACTGCTGGCGACAGCGGTACTGAACATCAACAACCTGCGCGATATTAATAGCGACCGCGAGAACGGCAAGAATACGTTGGTAGTGCGCTTAGGTGAAGTGAACGCCCGTCGTTACCATGCCTGCCTGCTGATGGGCTCGCTGGTGTGTCTGGCGCTGTTTAATCTCTTTTCACTACACAGCCTGTGGGGCTGGTTGTTCCTGTTAGCAACGCCGTTGCTGGTAAAACAGGCCCGTTATGTGATGCGTGAAATGGACCCGGCGGCAATGCGCCCGATGCTGGAACGCACCGTCAAGGGAGCATTATTAACTAACCTACTGTTTGTTTTGGGAATATTCTTAAGCCAGTGGGCTACATAACTGACAAATATCAATTAACAATTGATGATTTTGCCAACAGCCCACATAGCGCGATATACTGAAAATTCTCGCAGCAACTGAATGTTAAGCCTATGAAATACGATACTTCCGAGCTTTGTGACATCTATCAAGAAGATGTCAACGTCGTGGAACCGCTGTTCTCCAACTTTGGTGGACGGGCGTCGTTTGGCGGACAAATCATCACGGTAAAATGTTTCGAGGACAACGGGTTGCTGTACGATCTGCTCGAACAGAATGGCCGTGGTCACGTACTTGTCGTCGATGGCGGTGGTTCTGTTCGTCGCGCACTGGTCGATGCGGAACTGGCGCGTCTGGCGGTCCAGAATGAATGGGAAGGCCTGGTCATTTACGGCGCGGTGCGTCAGGTAGATGATCTGGAGGAGCTGGACATCGGCATCCAGGCAATGGCGGCAATTCCGGTCGGTGCCGCTGGCGAAGGCATTGGCGAAAGCGATGTCCGCGTCAACTTTGGTGGCGTCACCTTCTTTTCCGGTGACCATCTCTATGCCGACAATACCGGGATTATTCTTTCTGAAGATCCGCTGGATATTGAATAAGTATCTGCCATGCGTTAAAAGGGGAATTAAATTCCCCTTTTTTATAGACCAAATATACATAAAAACTATTTTTCCTTTTATTTAATTCATTTTAAACATCAATGCTTCACATCTGATAATATAAATCAATTATCGATATACCACATCATAAAAATAATGAAGCAGTAAAAATTAAGTTATAGAGCAAATTAACCATTCCGGAAATAGTGATATGAATCAACATTAGTCGCGAAGGTATTATATAATAAGGGATTGATATGAGATACGTTATCTTATTAATGTTATGGATAATAACTGTTTTTCTTAGTCATCTTCAGCATAGCAACTTGCTTTCTGGAGATCCTGGCATGGTTGGTGAGTATATCGGTTCAGTACTTCTGGGACCGTTATTACTTCCCGTGCTTGTGTCAGGTATTCTGTGCGCATTCGCTAAAAAAACGCGTAACTTCGCCAGTTTTACTCGCGGGTGCTGCTGGGTATTAGGGGTACTACTTTTATCCAACGTCGGAAATACGTTTCGCATGATCACCCCGTGGCAATATACCTTTGAGAATGCCGCGATTACCGTGACTGTCCCAAACAGACAATGGAACACGATTCCCGGTAGAACGGATAAAAAAATTTTTATAAAAAGTGAAGATAATAACGTCTTTATTTCTGCTTTCCGCCTGCCCTCGGGGCGTAGCATCGATGACTCGCTGGAAGAGTTAAAGAATATGCAGCGAGACAATCTTAAGGATCAATACATTGAAGAAACCTTCCAGTTTCATGACTGTAATGCCAAATATTTCACCTGCAAATATCAGGACGTGTTGATAAGTTTTGATGGTAACTCGAAGAGAATCATCAGCGTTTATCTTGAAGATACGCCCAGGGCTGTGGGCATCATTGCGTCACTAAGACCGAACACGCCAGATAAATATCGCCATCAGGCGATGGAGATTATGCTGTCTGCTAAAAATTCACTGAGGTAAAAAATAAGGCGCCTTACGGTGCCTCAGATTGTTGACAAAGTGCGTGTTGTTCATGCCGGATGCGGCGTAAACGCCTTATCCGACCTACAAAAGCACGCAAATTCAACGTATTGCTGAGATTACGTAGGCCTGATAAGCGTAGCGCATCAGGCAATTTTGCGTTTGTCATCAGTCTCAAGGCGCCTTACGGCGCCTCTGTCTGGAAGAGATTAAACCTCTTCCATGCGACCCAGCAGGGCCTGCAGACGTTCCTGCCAGCCGTTCTGCTGTTCTTTCAGATGATTGTTCTCACGCTCCAGCTCTTCGCGCTGATGCTGGGCATTTTGAACTTCCTGCGACAGTGAGTTGTTTTTTTCTTTCAGCTCTTCGATTTCCATCTGCAACAGAGTGATGGTATCAATCGCCTGCTGTACTTTTGCTTCCAGTTTCTCAAACACTTCTAATGACATTGTCATACCTCTCCTGAATTGCAAGGCGTTGATGGATAAAAATCCTCGTCCCGATTACCGGTGACGCCTTAATAAATACGAGCGCACTTTAGTTAGCTCCGATTGTATGAAGCCGCGCCATCGCTGTCCAGCGGCACGCCTTGCAGATTACGGTTTGCCACACTTTTAATCCTTCTCCTTGTAACATAATCCACTCTAATCGAAAATGTTAATAAATTTGTTTCACAAATGTTTTAACAAACATGCATCATGTACAAAAAGAGGCATTAAATGGCGCGATAACGCTCATTTTATGACGAAGCACACACATTTTAATTTCGATATTTCTCGTTTTTGCTCGTTAACGATAAATTTACAGCATGCCTACAAGCATCGTGGAGGTCCGTGACTTTCACGCATACAACAAACATTAACTCTTCAGGATCCGATTATGAGTCAAACATCAACCTTGAAAGGCCAGTGCATTGCTGAATTCCTCGGTACCGGGTTGTTGATTTTTTTCGGTGTGGGTTGCGTCGCTGCACTTAAAGTCGCTGGAGCGTCTTTTGGTCAGTGGGAAATCAGTGTCATTTGGGGGCTCGGGGTGGCAATGGCCATCTACCTGACCGCAGGGGTTTCCGGCGCACATCTTAATCCCGCTGTAACCATTGCATTGTGGCTGTTTGCCTGTTTCGACAAACGCAAAGTTATTCCTTTTATCATTTCACAAGTTGCCGGTGCTTTCTGCGCTGCGGCATTAGTTTACGGGCTTTACTACAATTTATTCCTCGACTTCGAGCAGACCCATCATATTGTTCGCGGAAGCGTCGAAAGTGTTGATCTGGCAGGTACTTTCTCTACTTATCCTAATCCTCATATCAATTTTGTGCAGGCCTTCGCAGTTGAGATGGTGATTACCGCTATTCTGATGGGGCTGATTCTGGCGTTAACAGACGATGGCAACGGTGTACCACGTGGGCCGCTGGCACCGTTGTTAATTGGCTTGCTGATTGCGGTCATTGGCGCATCTATGGGCCCATTGACGGGATTTGCCATGAACCCAGCACGTGACTTCGGTCCGAAAGTGTTTGCCTGGCTGGCAGGCTGGGGCAATGTCGCCTTTACCGGTGGCAGAGACATTCCTTACTTCCTGGTGCCGCTTTTTGGCCCTATCGTTGGCGCGATTGTAGGTGCATTCGCCTACCGCAAACTGATTGGCCACCATTTGCCTTGCGATATCTGTGTTGTGGAAGAAAAGGAAACCACAACTCCTTCAGAACAAAAAGCTTCGCTGTAATGTGACTACGGGACAATAAAACATGACTGAAAAAAAATATATCGTTGCGCTCGACCAGGGCACCACCAGCTCCCGCGCGGTCGTAATGGATCACGATGCCAACATCATTAGTGTGTCGCAGCGCGAATTTGAGCAAATCTACCCAAAACCAGGCTGGGTAGAACACGACCCAATGGAAATCTGGGCCACCCAAAGCTCCACACTGGTAGAAGTACTGGCGAAAGCAGATATTAATTCCGATCAAATTGCAGCTATTGGTATTACTAACCAGCGTGAAACCACCATCGTCTGGGAAAAAGAAACCGGCAAGCCTATCTATAACGCCATTGTCTGGCAGTGCCGTCGTACTGCCGAAATCTGCGAGCATCTCAAGCGCGATGGCATGGAAGAGTACATTCGTAATAACACCGGTCTGGTCATTGACCCATACTTCTCTGGCACCAAGGTAAAATGGATCCTCGACCATGTGGAAGGCTCTCGCGAGCGCGCTCGTCGTGGTGAGCTGCTGTTTGGTACTGTTGATACCTGGCTTATCTGGAAAATGACCCAGGGTCGCGTTCACGTCACTGATTACACTAATGCGTCTCGTACCATGTTGTTCAACATCCATACTCTGGACTGGGACGACAAAATGCTCGACGCGCTGGATATCCCGCGCGAGATGCTGCCAGAAGTGCGTCGTTCTTCCGAAGTGTACGGTCAGACCAACATTGGTGGCAAAGGCGGCACGCGTATTCCGATCGCCGGGATTGCGGGCGACCAGCAGGCGGCGCTGTTCGGTCAGTTGTGCGTGAAAGAAGGAATGGCGAAGAATACCTACGGTACTGGCTGCTTTATGCTGATGAACACCGGCGAGAAAGCGGTGAAATCAGAAAACGGCCTGCTGACCACCATCGCCTGTGGCCCAAGCGGAGAAGTGAACTACGCGCTGGAAGGTGCAGTGTTTATGGCGGGTGCATCCATTCAGTGGCTACGCGATGAAATGAAGTTGATTAACGACGCCTACGATTCCGAATACTTTGCAACTAAAGTCCAAAACACCAATGGTGTGTATGTGGTTCCAGCCTTTACCGGACTGGGTGCCCCGTACTGGGATCCGTATGCGCGCGGGGCCATTTTCGGCTTAACTCGTGGGGTGAACGCCAACCACATCATCCGTGCGACGCTGGAGTCTATCGCTTATCAAACGCGTGATGTGCTGGAAGCGATGCAAGCCGACTCCGGCATTCGTCTACACGCACTGCGCGTAGACGGTGGCGCAGTGGCGAATAACTTCCTGATGCAGTTCCAGTCCGATATTCTCGGCACTCGCGTTGAGCGTCCGGAAGTTCGCGAAGTGACTGCGTTAGGTGCGGCCTATCTTGCTGGTCTGGCGGTCGGCTTCTGGCAGAATCTCGACGAGCTGCAAGAGAAAGCGGTGATTGAACGTGAGTTCCGTCCTGGTATCGAAACTACCGAGCGTAATTACCGTTACGCTGGCTGGAAAAAAGCAGTTAAACGCGCGATGGCGTGGGAAGAACACGAAGAGTGATCCTGCGCCTGATGCGACGCTGACGCGTCTTATCAGGCCTACGGGCCGTATTCAGCATCATGCAGACATTGAAACCGTGCGGGGGCAACCCCGCACACATCAATAATCCACCCCCTCCCCTGTGCTACACTTCGCGCCATTCCTTACTGCTTAGAGTTTGCTATGAGACGAGAACTTGCCATCGAATTTTCCCGCGTCACCGAATCAGCGGCGCTGGCTGGCTACAAATGGTTAGGACGCGGTGATAAAAATACCGCTGACGGCGCAGCGGTTAACGCCATGCGTATTATGCTCAACCAGGTCAACATTGACGGTACCATCGTCATTGGGGAAGGTGAAATCGACGAAGCACCGATGCTTTACATTGGTGAAAAAGTCGGTACTGGCCGTGGCGATGCGGTGGATATTGCCGTTGATCCGATTGAAGGCACGCGCATGACGGCGATGGGCCAGGCCAACGCATTGGCGGTGCTGGCAGTAGGCGATAAAGGCTGCTTCCTCAACGCGCCAGATATGTATATGGAGAAGTTAATCGTCGGGCCGGGTGCTAAAGGCGCCATTGACCTGAATCTGCCGCTGGCGGATAACCTGCGCAATGTTGCGGCGGCACTCGGCAAATCGTTGAGCGAACTGACGGTAACGATTCTGGCAAAACCGCGCCACGATGCCGTTATCGCAGAAATGCAGCAACTCGGCGTGCGCGTATTTGCTATTCCGGATGGAGACGTTGCGGCCTCAATACTCACCTGTATGCCAGACAGCGAAGTTGACGTGCTATACGGTATTGGCGGCGCTCCGGAAGGCGTGGTTTCTGCGGCGGTGATCCGTGCGTTAGATGGCGATATGAACGGCCGTCTGCTGGCGCGTCATGATGTCAAAGGCGACAACACAGAAAATCGCCGCATTGGTGAACAGGAACTGGCACGCTGCAAAGCGATGGGTATCGAAGCGGGTAAAGTGTTGCGTCTGGGCGATATGGCGCGCAGCGATAACGTCATCTTCTCCGCAACCGGTATCACTAAAGGTGACCTGCTGGAAGGTATTAGCCGCAAAGGCAATATCGCCACCACCGAAACGCTGTTAATCCGCGGCAAGTCTCGCACCATTCGTCGCATTCAATCAATTCACTATCTGGATCGTAAAGACCCGGAAATGCAGGCGCACATTCTCTGAGTGATTTGATCGATTGAGCCTTCCAGTCCTTCGGGACTGGAATTTTTTTGTTCGGAGAACGAAGATAAGGCAAGTCAATCAAAACAGGAGAAAAACATGGCTGATTGGGTAACAGGCAAAGTCACTAAAGTGCAGAACTGGACCGACGCCCTGTTTAGTCTCACCGTTCACGCTCCCGTGCTTCCGTTTACCGCCGGGCAATTCACCAAACTTGGCCTTGAAATTGACGGCGAACGCGTTCAGCGTGCCTACTCTTACGTTAACTCGCCCGACAATCCCGATCTGGAGTTTTACCTGGTCACCGTCCCCGATGGAAAATTAAGCCCACGATTAGCGGCACTGAAACCGGGCGATGAAGTACAGGTGGTTAGCGAAGCAGCTGGCTTCTTTGTGCTGGATGAGGTCCCTGACTGCGAAACACTGTGGATGCTGGCAACAGGTACGGCAATTGGTCCTTATTTATCGATTCTGCAACTGGGTAAAGATTTAGATCGCTTCAAAAATCTGGTTCTGGTTCACGCCGCACGTTATGCCGCCGATTTAAGTTATCTGCCACTGATGCAAGAACTGGAAAAACGCTACGAAGGGAAACTGCGCATTCAGACGGTGGTCAGTCGGGAAACGGCGGCGGGTTCGCTCACCGGGCGAATACCGGCGTTAATTGAAAGTGGTGAACTGGAAAGTGCGGTTGGCTTGCCGATGGATAAAGAAACCAGCCATGTGATGCTGTGCGGTAATCCGCAAATGGTGCGCGATACGCAACAGCTGTTAAAAGAAACCCGGCAGATGACGAAACATTTACGTCGTCGACCGGGCCATATGACAGCGGAGCATTACTGGTAAGCGGTTACTTATCGATAAACGGTACGATGAGCAGATCCGCATTCAACTTATTGATCATCCCGCGGTATGCAGGCATCAAACGGTTGATAAATGAGTGGTGATGACCACAGACAAGGAGGTCGCACTGCTCGTTTTGCATAATTTCCAGCAGTGTTTCCGGCATTTCTCCGCGCTCAATACGCAGTTTTGTCTTCGGCCACTGAATATTTTTCGTCAGTTTATACAGCTTGTTATCGGACTTATCTTTCAACAGTTGCAGAATATCTTCTGTTGCGGGGAAGTAGATACCCGGATACAACTCACTTAAGCCATCATCAATATGAATTAACGTCAGGTGAGCGTCATTATGTCTGGCGAGATCCAAGGCTTTATTCACCAGTAAGGCATCCTCTTCATTCCCGGAAATTGCCACGCCAATGTATTTATAAGCCATGTTTAACTCCTTCTAAAGTGACTCCATCAAGCTAACGAACGCAGGGACAACTCAAAAATAATCATCTCGGCCTGGCATGAGAAGGTGAAGGCCGCATCAAGCTCAACTTGCCCCTCCAGATCCTTAATCTTATAAGCCACGCTGGCCCCTTCATCTGCAGAGGATGCGGTGGCGGCAAGCTCTTTCAGTTTGGTCATAAAGGACTCTGCTTCTTCGCGGGTGGCAAAAAAGCGCGAAAACTTACTTGTACAGTTGTCGTTATCAATCACCGTACCGATATCAATTGCACATCCTTTAGTACTGCATTTATCTACGACATCTTTCATTGGGCACCTCTGTATATTCGCCTCTCTGTCGATTACCCTATAAGAATAATGCGCCGTTAAGGGAAGAACAAACAAGTAATGATCTTATGGATTACCATTTTTTTTGATATTGCTTAAGATGAAGACATTGGAAGGATTTTCCAGGCATCGTCATTTTCAACGAGGAAATAACGATCCCGGAAAAAAATAGCAATAAGAGATATATTAAAGGTTAATTACTTGATTTATTATCGGCTTTATACTTCACGCCCAGAGTATCTTTGCCAAATTTATTTTCGCCCTGCGTACCGACAAATGCGCCAAGATCAATAAGCATCATCACCAGAATCAACGTCGGGACAAAACGCCCCACCGCCCATTGCCAGACACCCGGTAAAATCGCCCAGTTACCCGCCAGCAACATCCACGCTACAATCATCAAAAATGCCCATGCGCCGGAACGGCCGCGATCGTGCAGCCGTTTGACCGTTACTGCCGCTGTCGGCCAAAGTAAGCACACAAGGCAAAACGCCGCCGTCTGAATATCGAGTAAGTTTTTAGCTGCCAGCGAGAACAGCACCAGCATGGCCACGAACCACAGGCCTATCCAAATCCAGAAATCACGGCGCCCAATACGCCCTTTAAATGAGAATAACCATTGCTGTATGGTCATGTAAGTTCCTTGATGGTTGTCTTTTCCAGGATTCTACCCTTTTGACAAGGGCGACAGATATCGTTTTAATCGGAGCCAGTCATAACAAAAGGTACTGTCGATGAAGCCAGGGTTTACGCTGTTTTTTCTCTTATGTTCTGCATCAGCCGTTAGCACAACGGTACATGCACAAACACCAGATACGGCAACGACCGCGCCTTATCTTCTGGCTGGTGCCCCTACCTTCGATCTCTCCATCAGTCAGTTTCGAGAAGACTTTAACAGCCAGAATCCCAACCTGCCACTGAACGAGTTTCGCGCCATCGACAGCAGCCCCGACAAAGCCAATCTCACTCGCGCCGCCAGTAAAATTAACGAGAACTTGTATGCTTCAACGGCGCTGGAGCGAGGCACTTTAAAAATCAAAAGCATTCAAATTACCTGGCTACCAATCCAGGGACCAGAGCAAAAAGCCGCCAAAGCGAAAGCCTACGAATACATGGCGGCGGTGATCCGCACGCTCACCCCGCTGATGACAAAAACGCAAAGCCAGAAAAAGCTGCTGTCGCTCCTCACTGCGGGGAAAAACAAACGTTATTACACCGAGACAGAAGGCGCACTGCGCTATGTTGTCGCGGACAACGGCGAAAAGGGACTGACCTTCGCTGTTGAACCGATTAAGCTGGCGCTATCTGAATCGCTTGAAGGGTTGAATAAATGACAAAAAGCAAAGCCTTTGTGCCGATGAATCTCTATACTGTTTCACAGACCTGCTGCCCTGCGGGGCGGCCATCTTCCTTTATTCGCTTATAAGCGTGGAGAATTAAAATGCGACATCCTTTAGTGATGGGTAACTGGAAACTGAACGGCAGCCGCCACATGGTTCATGAGCTGGTTTCTAACCTGCGTAAAGAGCTGGCAGGTGTTGCTGGCTGTGCGGTTGCAATCGCACCACCGGAAATGTACATCGATATGGCGAAGCGTGAAGCTGAAGGCAGCCACATCATGCTGGGTGCGCAGAACGTGGACCTGAACCTGTCTGGCGCATTCACCGGTGAAACCTCTGCTGCTATGCTGAAAGACATCGGCGCACAGTACATCATCATCGGTCACTCTGAACGTCGTACTTACCACAAAGAGTCTGACGAACTGATCGCGAAAAAATTCGCGGTGCTGAAAGAACAGGGTCTGACTCCGGTTCTGTGCATTGGTGAAACCGAAGCTGAAAACGAAGCGGGCAAAACTGAAGAAGTTTGCGCACGTCAGATTGACGCAGTGCTGAAGACTCAGGGTGCTGCGGCTTTTGAAGGCGCGGTTATCGCTTACGAACCCGTATGGGCAATCGGTACTGGCAAATCTGCAACTCCGGCGCAGGCACAGGCTGTTCACAAATTTATCCGTGACCACATCGCTAAAGTTGACGCTAACATCGCGGAACAAGTGATCATCCAGTATGGCGGTTCTGTAAACGCGTCTAACGCTGCAGAACTGTTCGCTCAGCCGGACATCGACGGCGCGCTGGTTGGCGGTGCTTCTCTGAAAGCTGATGCTTTCGCAGTGATCGTCAAAGCTGCTGAAGCGGCTAAACAGGCTTAAGTCTGACAGGTGCCGGATATCGCATCCGGCACTTAGCTTTCGTCAACTTCTCGCGTTAACGCAAAATCTCACACTGATGATCCTGAAGTTCTTCCGCTGAAGCTCGATTCAGCGTCAGCAGATTACGCTGCGTCGCCAGCAATACAAACGAGTTATCACTCTGTCGCACCATCGCCAGCGCATAACTGCCCATGTGTTCCCGCGCTTCAGGCACTTCTTCCGCCAGCATCATAAATGGACTGCGTTGTACCAGTTCGCTTTCAGTTACCCGACGCGCCAGGTATTCATGCCCGCGGAGCCCACCAGGCAGCGGCAACCAGCGGCTGCTGATGTTCGCCAGATTGTTATCCAGTTGTTCGCGCACATCAGGACGAATACAAGAGATATGAATATGAAAATGGTTTTGCGTACGCCCGGTTCGGGAATTGATCGCCAGAGATACCGCGCGATCGGGGACTGTCTGGCCGTATTTTTTGCTCATAAAATCACGAGCCTGCCAGGCTAACCAGAAGAAATTCGGCGTTGATGGATCGGTCAACAATGGACTTTCAGTGCCGTTAATACGATACGTTGGCATCAATAAATATTGCAGAGGACCGTTGAGATCTTTTAAAACCACATATCCGGCATTAGGGTTAACCTCCGCACATGGCGAAGGGTTTTGGTTTTGCTGCTGGTTGGGCAAACATTGCTCAAGGGCAATCTGACGTAACGTGTCCGACTCTTCGCCGGTCAATTTCCAGTAACCAATACCCGCAGCAGCAACAGCAATTACCATCATTGCTAAAAAAAGAAGACCTGCTTTTTTCATCTTTTTTTCCCTGAACCTCAAAGAGATGCAAGGGTAACGCAAAATCGTGACAAATAAAAAACCCGGTCGCGAGATGCCACCGGGCCTGGTTATCGCCAACAAAATTAACGTTTGCTGATTTGGTCGAACGTACCGCCGTTAGCAAAATGCTCTTTTTGCGCTTTCGTCCAGCCACCGAACTCTTCATCAATGGTGAATAACTTCAGCTTTGGAAACGCATTTTCATATTTTTTCGCCACCTCAGCATCACGCGGGCGGTAGTAATTTTTCGCTGCAATTTCCTGACCTTCCGGCGAGTAGAGATATTTCAGGTAAGCCTCCGCCACCTCTTTGGTACCTTTTTTCTCTACCACTTTATCGACCACCGACACGGTTGGCTCTGCGAGGATAGACTCACTCGGCGTGACGATTTCGAATTTATCTTTCCCCAGTTCATTCGCCGCCAACAGAGCTTCATTTTCCCAGGCAATCAGCACGTCACCAATACCGCGCTCGACAAAGGTATTCGTTGAACCGCGCGCGCCGGAGTCCAGCACTTCGACGTTTTTATACAACGATTGCACAAAATCCTGCGCTTTTGCCTGATCATTGTTGTTGTGATGCAAGGCATATCCCCAGGCGGCCAGATAGTTCCAGCGAGCACCGCCAGAGCTTTTCGGATTCGGCGTGATCACCGAAACACCCGGTTTAACCAGATCGTTCCAGTCATGAATCTGCTTTGGATTGCCCTTACGCACCAGGAAGACAATGGTGGAAGTGTACGGTGCGGAGTTATCCGGCAGACGTTTGATCCAGTTTTTGTCGATGCGACCGCGTTCTGCAATCGCGTCCACGTCATAGGCCAGTGCCAGCGTGACGACATCGGCTTCTATACCATTGATTACCGACGTCGCCTGTTTACCCGAACCGCCGTGCGACTGGCGAACTACCACATTATCGCCAGTTTGCTGTTTCCAGTGGGCGCTGAAGGCTTTGTTGTACTGTTCGTACAATTCGCGCGTTGGATCATATGAAACGTTAAGAAGCTGAATATCCTTTGCCATAACGCTGGTCGCTGCCAGCAAAAATGTTAACCCTACGCCCCACTTGTTCATCGCCCGGCTCTCTTATGTTGTGTTGTGATGAACAAAGCGTGCCAGAAGGTGAACCAAACATTAAAGAATAAAAAAAGATTGGCTATAACTTGTAGGTATATATTGGGGAGTTAAAAAGGCGGAAGAAATCCGCCTGAGATCGCTGACAAACGCAATAGTCCCTGATGGGCTACGCTTCGAAGATAGTGCGATATATTGAATTTGCGCAATTTTGTAGGCCGGATCGGACGCGTCAAGCGTCGCATCCGGCGCAACCATTAATACAGTTTTTTCGCGCAGTCCAACCAGTCACCTTTGAACGGACGCTTCATATTTTCGATAGCGTCAATGATGTCGTGGTGAACCAGTTGTTCGTTCTGAATACCTACGCAACGCCCACCGTAGCCTGCCAGCAGCAGATCGATAGCGTAAGCGCCCATACGGGAAGCCAGAATACGGTCGTAAGGCACCGGAGAACCACCACGCTGGATGTGGCCCAGCACAGTTGCACGGGTTTCACGACCAGTTTCTTTCTCGATGAAATGCGCCAGTTCGTCAACGTCGCACATATGTTCGGTAATCGCCACGATCGCGTGTTTTTTACCTTTCGCGATACCGGCTTTGATTTCGTTCACCAGATCGTCGCGGCTGAATTCAACTTCCGGAACCACAACGAATTCACAGCCACCAGCAATAGCCGCAGCCAGAGTCAGATCGCCGCAGTAGCGCCCCATCACTTCCACCACAGAAATACGTTGGTGAGAAGAAGATGTGTCACGCAGACGGTCGATAGCTTCAACAACAGTGCTCAACGCAGTGAAGAAACCAATGGTGTAGTCAGTGCCTTTGATGTCGTTGTCGATGGTGCCCGGCAGACCGATGCACGGGAAGCCCATTTCGGTCAGACGCATTGCCCCCATGTAAGAACCGTCACCGCCGATAACCACCAGCGCGTCGATACCACGTTTTTTCAGGTTTTCGATAGCCACGGCGCGGATGTTCTCGTCGCGGAATTCCGGGAAGCGCGCAGAACCGAGGAATGTACCGCCACGGTTAATCATGTCAGACACGCTGTAACGGTCTAGCTGTACCATACGGTCTTCATACAGCCCCAGATAGCCGTCATAAATACCCATTACTTCCAGACCTTCTGTCAGCGCAGAACGAACAACCCCGCGAATTGCGGCGTTCATGCCTGGCGCATCACCGCCGCTTGTCAACACACCGATTTTCTTAATCATGACTACCTCTGAACTTTGGAATGCAAATTGAAATCTGTTGCCGGAAGTCTTCTTGCACATCGAAGTGATCCAACGAATGTGCAAATAGTATAACAATCACTTCCTGCTGAATTGATTCAGGTCAGGCCAAATGGCGGTATTTTATACACAAAATGCGGGTCTGGCTCTCTTTTATACGGATTATGAAAGCATAGACCGTTTACCCTCCCTGGGTACGACGGAACAGGGATCCTGATGGATAATCACATCCGATCCCGGAAAACGCCGTAAAATAGCCTGCTCTACCTGATCCGCCACCATATGTGCCTGAACCAAAGGCAGAGAGTCTTCCATTTCCAAATGAATCTGAATAAAGCGGGTCGGCCCTGACTGCCGCGTGCGAAGATCGTGAGCGCCGCTAACACCCGGCCAGGAAGTCACGATATCAATAATGTCTTGTCGTTCTTCATCGGGCAGCGCGCGATCCAGTAATGACTGTACCGCCTCATACCCCATACGTAACGCGCTATATAAAATATAGATGCCGATTCCCAACGCAAACAGGGCATCGGCGCGATGCCAGCCATACCAGGACAATCCCAGCGCCAGCAGAATCGCGCCGTTCATCATAACATCAGACTGGTAATGAAGCATATCTGCTCGCACTGCCTGGCTTTGCGTCCGGCGCACTACCCAACGCTGAAACGAGACAAGGATAATCGTACAAACTAGCGCCACAATAGTCACGATAACCCCAACGCCTGGGTCTGTCATCGGCGTCGGAGAAACCAAATGCTGAATGCCAGTCAAGAACAGGAACAGCGCAGAACCGCAGATGAACATACTTTGCGCCAGCGCGGCGAGGGATTCCGCTTTACCGTGACCAAATGAGTGATTATCGTCGGCAGGTTGCAGTGAGTAACGCACAACCAATAAGTTAGTTAAGGACGCACCGATATCAACCAGCGAATCCACCAGCGCAGCGAGAATACTCACTGAGCCGGTATACCACCATGCAAAAATTTTAATCAGTAATAACAGCGAAGCCATCGCCGTTGCAGCAATCGCTGCCCGACTGACCAGCCGTCCATAAGATTGATTCATAAGTACTCCCGCTATTCATTGACGGTAGTATAACGGATGAAAATCATCTGCAATGCATTAAGAAACAGGCAAAATGAGGATAAAAAAAACCCCCACATCATGTGGGGGAAGACAGGGATGGTGTCTATGGCAAGGAAAACAGGGTTTACTACTGGGAACGTGAGTTGCTACTACTCAATAGCTTCAACGATGAACTTTTTTGCCATTGCGTCACGTCGCGCAACTGCTCCATTCGTTGTTGATGTTTCTCATTTAAAACCGCTTGCTGCTCCGGTGTTAACAGGCGATACATTTGGTTGCGGACTTTTGCCATCTCAACCTGACGAGCAATTTGCTCATTCGCCATTTTTTCTGCCTGTGCGCGCACAGCGTTTTCATCAAAATTTTCTGCGGTGACAAGGCGATGCATTGTCTCCAGTTCGCTAACATTAACAGGAGGCTGTTCGTGCCGGGCCTGTTGCATAAGATCTCGCATCTGCTGACGCTGATGTTCGGTTAAACTTATGCCGTCGAACATATGGCTCTGCGTACTGCGCTGCGTAAGTTCTTCTCCCGGATGCCAGTTACCGTCTGAACCGACTTCAGCAGCGTGGCTTAATGAACTTACTGCCAGCGTTGAGGCCATGACGGCAGCGGTAACTATGCGCATCATTTGCTCCCAAATCTTTCTGTCGCGATTCAACGATAGAGAGTTTACGATTCAGGCTGCAAACATGCGTCAGGGGGTGTAAAACAACGTAAAGTCATGGATTAGCGACGTCTGATGACGTAATTTCTGCCTCGGAGGTATTTAAACAATGAATAAAATCCTGTTAGTTGATGATGACCGAGAGCTGACTTCCCTGTTAAAGGAGCTGCTCGAAATGGAAGGCTTCAACGTAATTGTTGCCCACGACGGGGAACAGGCGCTTGATCTTCTGGACGACAGCATTGATTTACTTTTGCTTGATGTAATGATGCCGAAGAAAAATGGTATCGATACATTGAAAGCACTTCGCCAGACACACCAGACGCCAGTCATTATGTTAACGGCGCGCGGCAGTGAACTTGATCGCGTCCTCGGCCTTGAACTAGGCGCTGATGACTATCTCCCGAAACCGTTTAATGATCGCGAACTGGTCGCCCGTATTCGCGCGATCCTGCGCCGTTCGCACTGGAGCGAGCAACAGCAAAACAACGATAACGGTTCGCCGACGCTGGAAGTTGACGCCTTAGTGCTGAATCCAGGCCGTCAGGAAGCCAGCTTCGACGGACAAACGCTGGAGTTAACAGGCACTGAATTTACCCTGCTCTACCTACTGGCGCAGCATCTGGGTCAGGTTGTGTCTCGTGAGCATTTAAGCCAGGAAGTACTGGGCAAGCGCCTGACGCCTTTCGACCGTGCTATTGATATGCATATTTCCAACCTGCGTCGTAAGCTGCCGGATCGTAAAGATGGTCACCCGTGGTTTAAAACCTTGCGTGGTCGCGGTTATCTGATGGTTTCCGCTTCATGATAGGTAGCTTAACCGCGCGCATCTTCGCCATCTTCTGGCTGACGCTGGCGCTGGTGTTGATGCTGGTTTTGATGTTACCCAAGCTCGATTCACGCCAGATGACCGAGCTTCTGGATAGCGAACAGCGTCAGGGGCTGATGATTGAGCAGCATGTCGAAGCAGAACTGGCGAACGATCCGCCCAACGATTTAATGTGGTGGCGTCGCCTGTTCCGTGCCATTGATAAGTGGGCGCCACCAGGCCAGCGTTTATTACTGGTCACCACCGAAGGCCGCGTGATCGGCGCTGAACGCAGCGAAATGCAGATCATTCGCAACTTTATTGGCCAGGCAGATAACGCCGATCATCCGCAGAAGAAAAAGTACGGCCGCGTAGAACTGGTCGGTCCGTTTTCCGTGCGTGATGGTGAAGATAATTACCAGCTCTATCTGATTCGTCCGGCCAGCAATTCTCAATCCGATTTCATTAACTTACTGTTTGACCGTCCGCTCTTACTGCTGATTGTCACTATGTTGGTTAGTACACCGCTGCTGTTGTGGTTGGCCTGGAGTCTGGCAAAACCTGCACGTAAGCTGAAAAACGCTGCCGATGAAGTCGCCCAGGGGAACTTACGCCAGCATCCGGAACTGGAAGCGGGGCCACAAGAATTCCTTGCCGCCGGTGCCAGTTTTAACCAGATGGTGACCGCACTGGAACGCATGATGACCTCTCAGCAGCGCCTGCTTTCTGATATCTCTCACGAACTGCGTACGCCGCTAACGCGTCTGCAGCTGGGTACGGCATTACTGCGTCGTCGTAGTGGTGAAAGCAAGGAACTGGAGCGTATTGAAACCGAAGCGCAACGTCTGGACAGCATGATCAACGACCTGTTGGTGATGTCACGTAATCAACAGAAAAACGCGCTGGTGAGCGAGACAATCAAAGCCAACCAGTTGTGGAGTGAAGTGCTGGATAACGCGGCGTTCGAAGCGGAACAAATGGGTAAGTCGTTTACCGTTAACTTCCCGCCGGGGCCGTGGCCGCTGTACGGCAACCCGAACGCCCTGGAAAGTGCGCTGGAAAACATTGTTCGTAATGCCCTGCGTTATTCCCATACGAAGATTGAAGTGGGCTTCGCAGTAGATAAAGACGGCATTACCATTACGGTGGATGACGATGGTCCTGGTGTTAGCCCGGAGGATCGCGAACAGATTTTCCGTCCTTTCTATCGTACCGATGAAGCACGCGATCGTGAATCTGGCGGTACGGGTCTGGGGCTGGCGATTGTCGAAACCGCCATCCAGCAGCATCGTGGTTGGGTAAAAGCGGAAGACAGCCCACTGGGCGGTTTACGGCTGGTGATTTGGTTGCCGCTGTATAAACGGAGTTAAACACCGCGCAGGGCATCTTTTGAAGGCCGGATAAGGCGTTTACGCCGTATCCGGCCTATTCTCCGGAGGTTATTTTCCCCACAACCGGCGTGAAAAATCTTCAATCTTGCCGCTCAGTCGGCGCTTTTGCATCATTCGCGTCCAGCTTTTCGATAGCCCAGCAGCAGAGAGCAAACGGTGATACTGCTCATCATCAAACGGCATATGCCACGCGATAGCAATGGCCTCTTGCACGGTCACATCGCTAACGCGGGAAACCAGCTCCAGCGGCGCATCAGCTGATACCTGCCCCGGCGCAATCACGCTATACAGCCAGCCGACTTTACCCGAGTTTTGCATCAACTGCGCTATATCGCTGATATCAAAGTGGTAATTGAGTTTGTAGCACGGAGAGCGCGGCTGGGTGATCTGAATCAACGCCTCTCCCCAGCGGAAAATATCGCCAATAAAAACATTACTTTCCGTCAGGCCGTCGGTTGAGAGGTTTTCACCAAATGCAGGAGCGACAAACAATTCAGCCTGCTCCGGAAATTCCCGCGCCCAGTAGAGATAATGCTCGCGAGGATAATGGCACAGCGCCCTGTCTGGCCCACCGTGAACGATTTTCTCTGCCTGCTCATCACCTTCCAGGCCCAGTTCTGTCAGCATCAATTCACCATCGACCTGGATTTTGGCAATCGCGCTGGGTTTACTTTCGGGATAAGCCTGTACTTTGCCTGTGTATACATCAACCGGATATCGCATCTGTTCCCTCTCCACCGAGAAATTTCCCCATTAGACCACATTTATTTTATGTCAGGCGCGCAAAATGAGAGCACGGTTCACATGACAAAACTGTAGACATGTTATCAATGAGATGTTTTTTGAAACACCATTTCATTATGAGGAATTTACCGCGTGGCTGATAAATTACAGTTTTCTGGCGTCTGGTGTCCTTCCATCACGCCGATGGATAAAGACGGGAATGTAGACCTTAACGGACTGAAACAGCATCTGCAGCGACTCACAGACGCTAACATCGATGTGATATTGCTAATGGGAAGCATTGGTGAGTTTGCTTCCTTCACACTGGAAGAGAGGCTCATGCTTATTCATGAAGCACGAGCCATGAGCAAGCTAAAAATGGTTGCCAACGTCTCGTCCACATGCACACATGATGTACTGGTTATGGCGCAAGAAGCGTATCGCGTTGGGTATGATGCGGTAATGATCCTCCCACCTTACTACTACGGCCAGACTGCGAAACAATTATTAAGTTATTTCCGCCATCTGGGTCGAGAATTACAGGGAAAATGGTTCGCGTATAACTTCCCGGCGCGGACCGGTTGTGATTTAACCCCAGATCTGGTCGCCACACTGGCGAGTGAGTTTCCTGAGTTTGCCGGAATTAAAGATACCGTCGATTGCCAGTCACACACCCGCAGCATGATTCAGGCAACCCAGGCGGTGCGTCCTGATTTTGCAGTGCTTTCGGGGTATGACGAATATTTCATTCCTAATCTGCTGGCCGGTGGCGCGGGGATAATCTCTGGCTTAAATAACGTCATGCCGGAGTTGTTTGTTGAAGCACGCGAAGCCTTCAACAATGGCGATCTCGCTGCCCTACATGAAATTCAGCAACAGATCGGCACCTATATGTCCATCTACGCCATCGGTGAAGATTTTGTCACCACCATCAAGACGGTGGTATCACGTAAGTTTGGTTACTGCACAGGAGTGTCGCGCAATGCCGGTGGGGAGTTAACAGAAAGCGAATGTCGGACGATTGATGAGGTGTTTGTTATTTAAGGTAAAACGCCGGATGAACGTTAATTCATCCGGCGATGATATAGAATAAGAGAAGTTATTTCACCGTACCCAAAATTTCGGTTTTCGCCGCTCTGGCTTTGACTTTACGTGACCAGACAGAGGTCAGAATTGGCACCAGAATCGACGTCACAATTACCGCCGTCGCCACCAGCGAAGTTGCCGCAGGTGCCATCGGTTTAAAAGCCGGGATCATTTCTGCAATCAGCACCGGTGTAGCCACTGCGGCCCCTGCGGAACTGGAGGCGGCAATTCCGGCAGTGCCATCGCCACCGCCAATCAATTTATCGGCAATAATCAATGGAATACCGGTCACGATAATCACCGATACACCTAACAGGATCCCCAACAAACCTGTCTGGGCAATCACGGTTAAATCAATGGTATTGCCCAGCGCGAAGGCAAAGAACGGAATCAGCGTCTGCACCGCTTTGCTGAAAAACTCGCGCAATTCAGGATCGAGGTTCCCCAGTGCGAAGCCCACCAGGAACGGTAATACTGCGCCAACGAAAACATGCGGTTCAAACGAAGCAATCCCGGCGGTTCCCAGAATAATCATCGTCATTAGCGGACCGGATTCCAGCGACATCAACACAAATGCTCCGGCCTCTTCTTTGGTGCCGTACTGCTGCATGATAGAGGCATACAGACCGCCGTTGGTCATGTCCATTGCCGCTACCAGCGCTAGCGTTGAAAGCCCGGCAAAGAATCCAACTTCAATACCGTGCTCAGGAATAATGCGCGAAGCAATGGCCGCAACCACCCACGCAACGGCAATTTTGGTTACCACCAGCGTACCGGATTTACGCAACACTGTTCCCGTCGCGCTTAATTTGATAGACGCCCCCATGCAGAAAAACCACACCGCCAGAATTGGCACCGTGCCAGTAATCATCCCGTTGGTGAATGATCCAAAATATTTCCCCGCCCCCGGCGAGAAGGTGTGGCACAGTGCGCCAAGGAACAGCGGGATGAGCATCATCCCTCCCGGGATTTTCTCTATTGTGCGTTTTATCTGCATTTTCATCACCTGTAGGCATATTTTTATAGGCTGATGCGAAGTTCCTTAACGGAGCATCAGTGTTGATGGAAATGAAGATAAACATTCATCACTGCAATAAAAGTGATCAAAACCACATCAATTGAAACATCGTTTTAATTTTATAGGTTCGTTGTTTTTATTTTGAAATTGATCACAAAAAAACCACCGCTATGCACGATGGTTTGTTTTTAATGCTGGCAAGTGGCGTAAACGCCTCATTGCAGCAGGCTAGATGCGATTATTTTTTCGCTGCGAAACGTGCTGCAGCTTCATCCCAGTTCACCACGTTCCAGAATTCTTTGATGTAGTCTGGACGACGGTTCTGGAATTTCAGGTAGTAAGCATGTTCCCATACATCCAGGCCCAGGATCGGGAAGCCGGAAGCGCCAGAAATGGCTTCGCCCATCAGCGGGGAGTCCTGGTTAGCAGTAGAAACCACCGCCAGTTTATCGCCTTTCAGCACCAGCCATGCCCAGCCGGAACCAAAGCGGGAAGCTGCCGCTTTTTCAAATTCTGCTTTGAAGTTATCTACGGAACCGAAATCACGTTCAATAGCCGCTTTCAGGTCGCCCTGCAGAGTGGTGCCTTTTTTCAGACCTTTCCAGAACAGGCTGTGGTTAGCGTGACCGCCCGCGTTGTTGCGCAGAACAGTTTTCTTGTCTGCTGGCAGCTGGTCCAGTTTGGTGATCAGTTCTTCAACCGGCAGGTTGGCGAATTCTGGCAGGCTTTCCAGCGCCGCGTTAGCGTTGTTGACGTAGGTCTGATGATGTTTGGTGTGGTGGATTTCCATGGTCTGCTTATCGAAGTGCGGTTCCAGGGCATCGTAAGCATACGGCAGGGATGGCAGGGTATAGCTCATATTCATCTCCAGTATTGTCGGGCGGTCGATTGTTAACGCCGCGTAAGCAGTTGGTTCATTATAGTTAATTAAATGATATTGAAAATGATTATCAATGCCGCACTTTTCGTAAGGATATGGTTTTGCAGGGAAATGTCTGAGATGTGAAGCAAATCACCCACTTAATGCGCTGATTGCCCGTAAATCGGCAACAGGCGAAAGGTTAATCGAGTGCACAATTTTTACACTCATCTCGTCAGAAGGGTGACACGACGATAAAAATGATGAGGATAACGATCAGCGACAGCGACCGCTTGCTGATCGCTGGCAAAATGATCTTCCAGCCACGCCAGCAGCAAGTTCAGGCGTGACGCGCTATTGTCCATGCCCTCCTGCAAACTGTTTTTACGCAGCAAGAACAATAATTACATAAACAAGATCTCGCGACTGGCGGTCGACGGTAAATCGTTCCCCTTCCTGCTGTTCCAACTGTGCAACCAGCTGTCGTACCTGCTGCTATACGCTGTGATTAACGCGCCAGTGTGACAGATACTGCCCGCCCTGCTCTTGTGGCAGCAGCTGATTCAGTATCCATTAGTTACAAATTTCTCATTTATTCACGCGATGACTAAATTGAAGCAATTTATATAAATGAAATTAGTTTTTCATGGAATGAAATGAGAGAAATATATCTATAACAACCGGAATAAACGAGAAAATAAAACCGCAATCCCGAATCAGAATTACGGTTTATCTTTAATTGGCAATCAACCGCTGCGGATGGGTATAAACCGTTGCCCGACCCGGCTTACAAAAGCCCACCAGCGTCAAATTACAACGCTCGGCCACTTCTACGGCCAGTGTAGTCGCGGCAGACACCGCAAACAGAATTTCTACGCCACACATCGCCGACTTTTGCACCATTTCATAACTGGCACGACTGGAAACCAGTACCGCACCTTGCTGCCAGCGTTCACCTTCTTGCGCCCGGCGACCTAACAGTTTATCCAGCGCCACATGGCGGCCCACGTCTTCATGTCCGCCCGCCAGTTCGCCAGATGGCAACATCCAGGCGGCGGCGTGAGTACAACCGGTCAGTTGCCCCACTGGCTGGAAATCGGTGAGTTGGCGTAATGCATCATCCAGTTTGTTGAGATCGAACGTCTGGGTGAACGGCAGCGGCTGCACCGGTTTTCCGATATCGTTAAGTTGCTCTACGCCACATACACCGCACCCTGTACGCCCCGCCAGCGCCCGGCGGCGCTCCTTCAACCCCATAAAGCGGCGACTGGACAGTTCGATTTGCACTTCCAGACCATTACAGGAAGGAACGACATCCATGCCGAAGATATCGCGCGGACTTTCAATAATCCCCTCGGAAAGCGAAAAACCGAGCGCAAAGTACTCAAGGTCTTTGGGCGACGCCATCATCACCACATGCGAAATACCGTTGTATACCAGCGCAACGGGAACTTCTTCCGCCACCTCATCTAACCGTGGGTGCTGTAAGTCATCACGCCGCCATAACTCAATTTGACGAACGCCTGTGATATTTGTCACATTTTTGATTTCTTTTTGCTGTGTTTTTTTCACTTTCTCTTAACCAGATAAGAACACACACACCAACATTATGGTATTCTGTTACAAACCCTTCCTGGATGGAGGGAAATTGAGCCAATTCTGGACCTTTGCGGCCCCTTCCGCAAAGAAAAATAACGCCCACTCCCTGCACACGCAGCAAGCGAATGTAAATGGGACGTGACAATGTCGAAACAAGGAGCAATCCATGCAGGTCAGCAGAAGGCAGTTCTTTAAGATCTGCGCTGGCGGTATGGCAGGCACCACGGCAGCGGCACTGGGTTTTGCACCCAGCGTAGCACTCGCGGAAACCCGGCAGTATAAACTGCTGCGCACCCGCGAAACCCGTAATACCTGCACCTATTGTTCCGTAGGCTGTGGACTGTTGATGTACAGCCTCGGTGACGGAGCAAAAAACGCCAAAGCATCTATCTTTCATATCGAAGGTGACCCGGATCATCCGGTCAACCGCGGTGCACTTTGTCCGAAAGGCGCTGGCCTGGTGGATTTCATCCACTCCGAAAGCCGTCTGAAGTTTCCGGAATACCGTGCGCCAGGTTCTGATAAATGGCAGCAAATCAGTTGGGAAGAGGCGTTTGATCGCATCGCCAAACTGATGAAAGAAGACCGCGATGCTAACTACATTGCACAAAACGCCGAAGGCGTAACTGTTAACCGCTGGCTCTCCACCGGGATGCTGTGTGCTTCCGCGTCGAGTAACGAAACCGGCTATTTAACGCAAAAATTCTCCCGCGCGCTGGGTATGCTCGCGGTCGACAACCAGGCGCGTGTCTGACACGGACCAACGGTAGCAAGTCTTGCTCCAACATTTGGTCGCGGTGCGATGACCAACCACTGGGTCGACATCAAGAACGCCAACCTTGTCGTGGTGATGGGCGGTAACGCCGCTGAAGCTCACCCGGTCGGGTTCCGCTGGGCGATGGAAGCCAAAATTCACAACGGCGCGAAGCTGATTGTGATCGATCCTCGCTTTACGCGTACGGCGGCGGTGGCTGACTACTATGCCCCTATTCGTTCCGGTACTGACATTGCTTTCCTGTCAGGCGTATTGCTGTACCTGCTGAACAATGAAAAATTCAACCGCGAATACACCGAAGCCTATACCAACGCCAGCCTGATCGTGCGTGAGGATTACGGCTTTGAAGATGGTCTGTTCACCGGCTACGACGCGGAAAAACGCAAGTACGATAAATCCTCCTGGACTTATGAACTGGACGAAAACGGCTTCGCCAAACGCGATACCACCCTGCAACATCCGCGCTGCGTGTGGAACTTGCTGAAACAGCACGTTTCCCGTTACACGCCGGATGTGGTTGAAAACATCTGTGGTACGCCAAAAGACGCGTTCCTGAAAGTTTGCGAATACATCGCCGAAACCAGTGCTCACGATAAAACGGCCTCGTTCCTTTACGCGCTCGGCTGGACGCAACACTCTGTTGGTGCGCAAAACATTCGTACGATGGCGATGATCCAGCTGCTGCTCGGCAATATGGGGATGGCAGGCGGCGGCGTTAACGCCCTGCGCGGTCACTCCAACATTCAGGGGCTGACGGATCTGGGGCTGCTGTCGCAGAGCCTTCCAGGTTACATGACGCTGCCGAGCGAGAAGCAGACCGATCTACAAACCTACCTTACCGCCAATACGCCGAAACCGCTGCTGGAGGGTCAGGTAAACTACTGGGGCAACTACCCGAAATTCTTCGTCTCAATGATGAAGGCCTTCTTTGGCGATAAAGCGACGGCGGAAAATAGCTGGGGCTTTGACTGGTTGCCGAAGTGGGATAAAGGCTACGACGTCTTGCAATACTTCGAGATGATGAAAGAGGGCAAGGTCAATGGCTATATCTGCCAGGGCTTTAATCCTGTTGCCTCATTCCCGAACAAAAACAAAGTGATCGGCTGCCTGTCGAAGTTGAAGTTCCTCGTCACTATCGACCCGCTGAACACTGAAACCTCCAACTTCTGGCAGAACCACGGTGAGCTGAACGAAGTTGACTCGTCGAAGATCCAGACCGAAGTGTTCCGTCTGCCATCGACCTGTTTTGCGGAAGAGAACGGTTCTATCGTGAACTCCGGTCGCTGGTTGCAGTGGCACTGGAAAGGTGCAGACGCCCCGGGGATTGCGCTGACTGACGGCGAGATCCTCTCCGGTATCTTCCTGCGCTTGCGCAAGATGTATGCCGAGCAGGGTGGTGCGAACCCGGACCAGGTGCTGAACATGACCTGGAACTATGCCATTCCGCATGAGCCATCTTCAGAAGAGGTGGCGATGGAGAGCAACGGTAAGGCGCTGGCCGATATTACCGATCCGGCAACCGGTGCGGTTATCGTCAAGAAAGGCCAGCAACTCAGCTCGTTCGCTCAACTGCGCGATGACGGCACCACCTCCTGTGGCTGCTGGATTTTCGCCGGTAGCTGGACGCCAGAAGGTAACCAGATGGCACGCCGTGATAACGCCGATCCGTCTGGCCTCGGTAACACGCTGGGCTGGGCATGGGCATGGCCGCTTAACCGCCGCATTCTGTATAACCGCGCCTCCGCAGATCCGCAGGGTAACCCGTGGGATCCGAAACGTCAGTTGCTGAAATGGGACGGCACTAAGTGGACCGGCTGGGATATTCCGGACTACAGCGCAGCGCCTCCGGGCAGTGGCGTCGGGCCGTTTATCATGCAGCAGGAAGGTATGGGGCGTCTGTTTGCTCTCGATAAGATGGCGGAAGGTCCGTTCCCGGAACACTACGAGCCGTTTGAAACGCCGCTGGGGACTAACCCGCTGCATCCAAACGTTATCTCGAATCCGGCTGCACGTATCTTTAAAGACGACGCAGAAGCATTGGGTAAAGCCGATAAGTTCCCGTATGTCGGAACCACCTATCGTCTGACCGAGCACTTCCACTACTGGACCAAACACGCGCTGTTGAACGCGATTTTGCAGCCAGAGCAGTTTGTGGAAATCGGTGAGTCGCTGGCGAATAAACTTGGCATTGCCCAGGGCGATACCGTGAAAGTCTCCTCCAACCGTGGCTATATTAAAGCTAAAGCGGTGGTGACCAAACGAATTCGCACGCTGAAAGCGAACGGCAAAGATATCGATACCATCGGTATTCCGATTCACTGGGGCTATGAGGGTGTAGCGAAAAAAGGCTTTATTGCCAACACGTTAACGCCATTCGTCGGTGATGCGAACACGCAGACGCCGGAGTTTAAGTCCTTCCTCGTGAATGTGGAAAAGGTGTAACGGAGACGACATATGGCTTATCAATCGCAAGATATCATTCGTCGTTCCGCGACTAACGGTCTGACCCCCGCGCCCCAAGCGCGGGACTTCCAGGAAGAAGTGGCGAAACTCATCGACGTCACCACCTGTATCGGCTGTAAAGCCTGTCAGGTGGCATGTTCAGAGTGGAACGACATTCGTGATACCGTCGGCAATAACATTGGGGTGTACGACAACCCCAATGATTTGAGCGCCAAATCGTGGACAGTGATGCGCTTCTCGGAAGTGGAGCAGAACGACAAACTGGAATGGCTGATCCGCAAAGACGGCTGTATGCACTGTTCCGACCCAGGCTGCCTGAAAGCGTGCCCGGCGGAAGGAGCAATTATTCAGTATGCCAACGGCATCGTCGACTTCCAGTCCGAGCAGTGCATTGGCTGCGGTTACTGCATTGCGGGCTGTCCGTTTGACATTCCGCGCCTCAATCCGGAAGACAACCGCGTCTACAAATGTACGCTGTGCGTTGACCGCGTGGTGGTTGGGCAAGAACCGGCCTGCGTGAAGACCTGCCCGACGGGCGCGATTCACTTCGGTACGAAAGAGTCGATGAAAACGCTGGCGAGCGAGCGCGTGGCTGAGCTGAAAACCCGTGGTTACGACAATGCGGGCCTGTACGATCCGGCTGGCGTCGGCGGTACACACGTCATGTACGTGCTGCACCATGCTGACAAGCCGAATCTGTATCATGGCTTGCCAGAGAATCCGGAAATCAGCGAAACCGTGAAATTCTGGAAAGGCATCTGGAAACCGCTCGCAGCCGTTGGCTTTGCGGCTACCTTCGCGGCCAGTATCTTCCACTACGTGGGTGTCGGTCCGAACCGTGCGGATGAGGAAGAGAACAATCTGCACGAAGAGAAAGACGAGGAGCGCAAATGAAACGACGTGACACCATCGTGCGCTACACCGCGCCGGAACGTATCAACCACTGGATCACCGCCTTCTGCTTCATCCTGGCGGCAGTGAGCGGGCTGGGCTTTTTGTTCCCATCCTTCAACTGGTTGATGCAAATCATGGGCACACCGCAGCTGGCGCGCATTCTGCACCCGTTTGTTGGCGTGGTTATGTTTGCCTCGTTCATCATCATGTTTTTCCGTTACTGGCATCACAACCTAATCAATCGGGATGATATCTTTTGGGCGAAGAATATTCGTAAGATCGTCGTTAACGAGGAAGTAGGTGACACCGGGCGTTATAACTTCGGTCAGAAATGTGTTTTCTGGGCGGCGATTATTTTCCTGGTCCTGCTGCTGGTGAGCGGTGTGATTATCTGGCGTCCTTATTTTGCGCCTGCTTTCTCAATCCCGGTGATCCGATTCGCGTTAATGCTGCATTCATTTGCCGCAGTGGCGTTAATTGTGGTTATCATGGTGCATATCTACGCCGCCCTTTGGGTGAAAGGCACGATTACCGCCATGGTGGAAGGATGGGTTACCAGCGCATGGGCGAAGAAACATCACCCGCGCTGGTACCGTGAGGTCCGCAAGACAACGGAAAAGAAAGCTGAATGAGTATTCGCATAATCCCGCAAGATGAGCTGGGTTCGAGCGAGAAACGTACGGCGGATATGATTCCGCCGTTATTGTTCCCTCGGCTCAAAAATTTATACAACCGCCGCGCCGAGCGTCTGCGCGAGTTGGCAGAAAATAATCCGCTGGGTGATTACCTGCGCTTTGCTGCGCTTATCGCCCACGCCCAGGAAGTGGTGCTGTACGACCATCCGCTGGAGATGGATTTGACCGCACGCATTAAAGAAGCCAGCGCGCAGAGCAAGCCACCGCTGGATATTCACGTTCTTCCGCGTGATAAGCACTGGCAAAAGCTGCTGATGGCGCTGATTGCTGAGCTGAAACCAGAAATGAGCGGTCCGGCGCTGGCAGTGATTGAGAATCTGGAGAAGGCATCGACCCAGGAGCTGGAAGATATGGCCAGCGCGCTGTTTGCCTCTGATTTCTCGTCCGTTAGCAGTGATAAAGCGCCGTTTATCTGGGCTGCACTGTCACTCTACTGGGCGCAAATGGCCAACCTGATCCCAGGCAAAGCTCGCGCAGAATACGGCGAGCAACGTCAATATTGCCCGGTTTGTGGTTCCATGCCGGTTTCCAGCATGGTGCAAATTGGCACCACTCAGGGGCTACGTTACCTGCACTGCAACCTGTGTGAAACCGAATGGCACGTGGTGCGCGTAAAATGCAGCAACTGCGAACAGAGCGGCAAACTGCACTACTGGTCGCTGGATGACGAACAAGCCGCGATTAAAGCCGAAAGCTGTGATGACTGCGGCACTTACCTGAAGATTCTTTATCAGGAAAAAGAGCCGAAAGTTGAAGCCGTGGCAGATGACCTCGCCTCTCTGGTACTGGACGCGAGAATGGAGCAAGAAGGCTACGCCCGCAGTTCCATCAATCCGTTCCTGTTCCCGGGTGAAGGAGAGTAATCTCTGATGTTTTCCGGGTGGCGCAGGTCACCCGGATTACAGTTCATAGGGTGCTTGTATTAATTCCAGAATAAGGGTTTCTGGTTTTTTATATTCAAGAATATAAAATTTTTTGTCATTCCTTATGATCCTTACACCTGCCACCCTTTGCTTTACGCACCGGAAATTGCTGCCGATCCAGATATTGCTCTACCGCTTCGCGTAAAATTGCAGATCGTGAAACCTTACGCCAGCCCCTGAGCTTGTTCAGCCGTTTAATTGCATCGTCTGATAAATGAAGAAAAACCGTATTCATCGCCATTGCCAATACCTTACATATATTACTCATTAATGTATGTGCGAAAATTACGCCGGAAAATTAATTAACGAAAGCGGATTTTTGCATGTCGTTTTGTTTTTGCGAGGCGTTTTCCATAAATAATAAGAGCGTTGCAATTGTTTCATTTGTTACTCAAAAATGGTTTAGTTATCGCCCAAGATGAGTTATGGGTGCTATGAATATATTATATTGAGGGATATTTGTTTTTTGATTGGATCTTTATTTGCATAATCTGAATGGTGTACCCGAAAAAAGTCAGCATCCTAACAGCACCAGGATTTAAGGTGAAATTAATCATCCATCACAGACCGGTCAGTACTGCCACCAACCGATCTTTACTTGCTCATCGTTATAATTTTGTGGGTAACAGTTCGGGAAACAGGGAATTCCTTCCGGAATACCCCTGGCATCATCCGATAGCATTGACGTAAATCATCGGCGCGACGGTGAGTTTTTTTAATCGCATCATAGGGTGGCAACGGTCAGCATGATTACGGGTCATAACAAAACTCCTGCACAGGCGGCCACTATGCCGCTTTCACAGGAGTTCTGAATGCTGGTGCTTTCTCTATGGTATAATCATGCCTCTAACGGTTAAGTGCTTGCAGCACATGTTGCGGATCATTGGCAATCGCTCGCAGCAAAGCCTTTGCAGGCCCGGTCGGTGAACGTCGCCCCTGCTCCCAGTTACGCAACGTGTCTACGCTTACAGAAATAAGATCGGCAAATTTAGATTGTGACAACCCTGAAGCACGGCGTATTTCTTTGATTTTCATAGCATCAACTTCAAAAGTCCGCGAAGGCTGTCGCGTTCCTTCAATAATTTCATTCATCTGGGCCATGCTGTGAGTCAACCGCTCAAAAAGTGCCTTATCCATTTACCACCTCGTATTTAACAACCGGAGCATTGCTTTTTCCTGGGGAGACAGATCATCTTTAATACCCTTACGATAAATAAGCAGTAATCTGATCTCATAATGTTTAACCTGATGAAAGTAAATAACCCTGACACCAGCACGTTTCCCCTTTCCTCCTGACACCCATCGAACCTTTCTTAACCCACCAGTTTCAGGTATTACCTCACCATAGTCAGGATTCAAGGCCAGGAAAAACTGAAAACGACTGAATTCATCGTCATTCAGCAGTTTTTGAACATCTTCAGTAAAAATTTCCGTTTCGATGAAGAGCATAATTATACGCCATTGGCTTAGAGTAACAATCCTTTTTATACGTCATTGACGTACCCTTGAAACCACTAGCTTACTGATAGTGCTCCAGCAAAACCACGTCTCTGCCGGGTTTGTTTTTACATTTGCGAGTTGCTTTCCAGATTTTTCACACCCGTAAATTTCCCTGTTTCCATCCAGCAAAAACAGGCGTATAAAACTGTACATTCAT
>NZ_JAATUR010000003.1 GCF_011881725.1 Escherichia coli
TTCTTGACGAAAATGCTGGTATCAATAGCGTTCGCCATCTGGTTCATGTTCTCGATATTGCGCGAGTGCATCGCCGCCGTGTGATGGCAACCGCCTTCCAGTTTCACCGCCAGCGCAATGGCATCCGCCACGTTAGCGACGCGCACGACGGGCAGCACCGGCATCATCAGTTCGGTCACGGCAAACGGATGTTCTGCGGTGGTTTCCACAAACAGCAAACGCGTTTCTGGCGGTACATTCATGCCGATTGCCGCCGCGATTTTTGCCGCATCGCGACCTACCCAGTCACGGCTGACGGTGCCTTTGCCACGCTCGTCGATATTTTTCAGCAACACCGGTTGCAGCTGCTGCGCCTGCTCTGCGGTCAGTTTCACCGCATGCTGGTCTTCCATCAGACGCATCAGTTCATCGGCTACGCTATCAACGACAATCAGGACCTTTTCATCGGCACAGATGATGTTGTTATCGAAAGAAGCGCCTTTGACGATGGATTGAGCAGCACGTGCGAGGTCGGCGGTTTCATCCACCACCACCGGCGGGTTGCCAGCGCCTGCGGCAATCAGACGTTTATTGGTGTGTTTGCGCGCCGCTTCCACCACCGCTTCGCCACCGGTCACCACCAAAAGGCCGATGCCCGGAAACTTGAACAAGCGTTGCGCGGTTTCGATATCTGGATTTGCCACGGTAACCAGTAAGTTTTCCGGCCCGCCTGCGGCGACAATCGCCTGGTTGAGCAGCGTAATCGCCCTCTGGGAGACTTTTTTCGCCGCCGGATGCGGGGCGAAAATGACGCTATTGCCCGCAGCGATCAGGCTGATGGCGTTGTTAATCACGGTCGCCGCCGGGTTAGTGGAAGGCGTCACCGAAGCCACCACGCCCCAGGGCGCGTTTTCAATTAAGGTCAGGCCGTTGTCGCCGGTCAGCACCTGTGGTGAGAGGCACTCAACGCCTGGCGTGCCGCGCGCCTGGGCGACGTTTTTGGCAAATTTATCTTCAACGCGGCCCATACCGGTTTCACTGACGGCAAGTTCCGCTAAATCTCTGGCATGTTTTTCGCCTGCTTCACGAATGGCAGCAATGGCTAACTGGCGCATTGCCACGCTTTTTAACCCTTGCTGGGCAATTTTGGCTGCCGCAACGGCGTCATCCAGGGACGCGAAAACGCCCATCTCATGAAAGGCGGCGGGCGGCGTGTCACTGCTTTGCATTTTCAGCAGTACCGCTTTCACCACCTGTTCAATATCCTGTTGATTCATGATGTTCTGCCTTATTTGTGGAAAATGACCTGACCGCCAGAGACCACCTCATCGACGATGCCAATCACGCACAGATCGACCGGTGACGTTTCGCTTTTATGCGCCTGGCGGGCGGAACTGCCACTCACCAGCAACACCCACTCCCCGGTTCCGGCGCCAATATTGTCGATGGCGACAGCACATTGCCCGTCAGGATTACCTTGTGGATCAATCATTTCCACCATCAGCAATTTGTCATGCGCCAGTCCGTGATGGCGTACGGTACAAACAATTTGTCCAGTGACGACTGCCAGTTTCATACCCGCCTCCGTGGCGTATTTCAGGTAAAAGCTCCCCCTACCCTCCGCGGAAGGTAAAATGAAAAAGGAGAGAGCGTGACGCCCGAATCGACGTCACACAGGGTGATTACAGGTTGCTACTGTCGCCTTTCAGGCCGATCGGGAAGACTTCTTCCAGGTCGCCATGCGGACGCGGGATCACGTGTACGGATACCAGCTCGCCGATACGCTGTGCCGCTGCGGCACCGGCATCGGTCGCCGCTTTACAGGCAGCAACATCACCACGAACCATGGCAGTACACAGGCCGCCGCCAATCTGCTTAACACCAACCAGTTTGACGCGCGCGGCTTTCACCATCGCATCAGAAGCCTCAATCAGTGCAACCAGGCCCCGGGTTTCGATCATTCCTAATGCTTCCATTGTGTTTTCCTCTTTATAGGGGTCCAGAACGGGACCGTTCATTCAACCAGTGTTTGTAAACTGCTTTCGCGGTTCACTTCTGTCTGGCGCGGTACGGCTGCCACCAGCGCCAGTTCGATAATTTCCTGCACGCTACAACCACGAGAGAGATCGTGCATCGGTGCGGCAAGTCCTTGTATCAATGGCCCGACGGCACGGTATCCGCCGAGTCGTTGTGCAATTTTGTAGCCAATATTTCCGGCCTCCAGCGATGGAAAAACCATCACATTAGCTTTGCCCTGCAGCGGGCTGGCAGGCGCTTTTTGCGCCGCGACATCCGGCACGAAGGCGGCGTCAAACTGCAACTCACCATCCACCACCAGATGCGGTGCGCGTTCACGGACGATTTCTGTCGCCTGCTGGACGTTGGCAACACAGGGGTAACGGGCGCTACCGTTGCTGGAAAACGACAACATCGCCACGCGCGGTTCTTCTCCGGTGATGGCTCGCCAGCTTTCGGCACTGGCAAGCGCGATATCCGCCAGCTGCGCCGCCGTCGGCTGTGGCACCACGCTGCAATCGGCAAAGCCCAACGCGGGGCCGCTGTACTGCGGTAGCATCAGGAAAATGGAAGAGAGTGTTTTACAGCCTGGCTGCAAACCGATAATGCGTAATCCAGCACGCAGCACATTTGCCGTGGAAGAGAGGTTGCCTGCAATACAGACATCCGCTTTACCAGCGCTAACCATCGCGGCAGCGAACATCAGCGGATCGGTAAGTTTTTCCAGCGCGTCCGGCGGCGTTTTTTCTCCCGCACGGGCCTGCCAGCAGTCAGCAAATTCTTCCCGCATTGCGAGGTTGCCATGCGGATCAATCACCTGTAGTCCGTCCATCGCCACGCCATGACTGAGCGCAAACTGACGAAGTTCAAACGGATTGGCGGCCAGAATGGGCGTCGCCAGACTTTGTTGATGCAGATATTGCGCGGCTTTCAGCACGCGTTGGTCTAACGCATCAGGAAAAACCACTCTGGCGGGCGCACGCAATGCCAGTTCACGACAACGTCCAATAATCATTGCGTTTCCCCCAGTCGTTGTTGGATCTGCTTCACCGTTAGCGGCTGCTTCGTTACGCTCAAAATCATCATCACGTAAACCGTGCTGGAAAGGCGGTTCAGCGCCTGCAAGATGTCCGGGCGTAATACTTCAAAGCTGCGAGTGATAAACACCTGCGCCGCGACGGTTTCGGTTTCCCGCACTTTGGTGCGTAGCAGATTCAGCAACGCCGCATCGCGTCCGTGGCTGGCTTCCGGCACCAGATGATCGTGGCCAAGATAACGCAGGGGTTGATGAGAGAGCCGATGCAAGTCTTCGTCAGAAAGCCCGACAATCGCCTGAGCGCCCAGAGGTTCTTCCAACGCATCGGCACGCATAATGTTGCCAAGACGCGAACGGATATCCGCCAGCCACGGCTGCCACGGTTCCGCCAGTTCAATTTGCAGCCACACTGCCAGCGCAATGGTGCTGTCGAGAACAGCGCGAAAACCCAGGCGCGGATCGCTTTTAGCGACCATTTTTTCCGCCGACAGGTGAGTCAGCGTGTCTGTTTTTTTCACCACTGGCTGGTGACACAGTTCGCAGCACGCCTGTGGATGTTCATCACTACTGGTCAGCCCATGTACCGGCTGTGGCTGCTGCTGTTCATCGTCAACAAACAGGCTGCCCTGCTCGTCGATAAACTTGATGCGCAGATGGCGGCTTTCCAGTAACTCCCGGGCAGAGGGCGTCAGGCGACTGTCCGCAGGGAGATGGATCTCTGCGCCTTCGCTGAGCGTATGGTTCGCTCTTAGCCATGCTTCGGTGATGAAATCTTTCATAGGGATTGCCAGTTAGCCGGCCAGGCGACATACAGGAATTTCACGCTGGATGTCGTACCAAATTCGATGCTGGAGCCTTTCGGAATAAACATCACGTCGCCGGCTTTGGCGATCATAGTTTCGCCTTCGTGGCGAACATGCAGCTCCCCTTCCAGCACCATGTCGATTTCGTCGTAGTTCAGAGTCCACGGAAAGAATGCGTTCTCCCACTGCATGAAACCAGCGGCCATACTGCTGCCGTCGTCTCCGGTCACGAGATCAGTCAATCCGACGCAGTGCGGTTCCGCACCATCGAAGCGACCAAACTTGACGCTGCCGCCGTCGATCACTTTGATGCCGCCTTTACCCGTTACCGATTTGAAACTCGGCTGCATTGCGCCCTGCTCCAGCGACTGCTTTTCCTTCATCACTTTTTCCATCAGCTGCGCAACCAGGCTTTCGGTAAACTGACCTTCCGGTAGCTGGGCAATGATGGTTTCGCGGATGCGCTGGCTTTCGGTTTTATCGGCTGATGCGCTAGCGGGAATAGACGCCGTTACCGGGATCGATTCATCACATTCAGTGATGGTAAAACCCAACAGATCAGCCACTTCACGGGCTTCCGGGGTAATAATGCTGGCGCGCAGAACCACGGACATTGCCAGTTCGCCGCGCGCGTGTGCTTCACGAATATCATTCGCTGTAATGAGTTTTTTCACCTGCTTTCTCCTGTTCGGTGAGAGATGCCAGATAATCCACCAGTTGCTGCACGCTTTGCGGGTCGTGGCTGTTTAGCTCGAAAATTGGCTCTTCGAAGCCAGCCTCAAGCAATAACTTACGTGTTGCGGCGACGTCAGCATCTGGCATGTCCGTTTTACTGATGACGGCGATTTGCCGTTTACTGGCGCCAATATCCAGCAACCCGGCAGGCAATCGGCTTTCCGGATCATTCGCGCCGTGGACATATATCAGCATGTCCACATCCTGTAGCGTGGTTATTAAGGCGTGATACCAGCGGGGATGGCTAAAATATTCACCCGGCGTATCAATATCACCCTTATCATTAAATTCCACAGCCTGTGTTTTTCTGGCGAGGGTATAATCCCCCTGCAACGCATTAAATAACGTTGTTTTTCCTGCCCCGACAGTACCCACAAACGCAATTCGCTTCATGAATACCTCGTATTAACTTTTGGTCATTTCACACAGCGTATAATTTAATAAACGCCCTAAACCGCTGACGGTTTGTGATAAAGCCTCTTCGACTGCGCCCACCGAGCCATAAATCACCAGCGCGCCACTGAAACGATCGAGAAAACCGATATGCACATCGGCGGCTTTTAGTGCTAAATCACCGGCGATCATCGCTGTTTCACCGGGAGTTAGCGTCATAATGCCAATTGCGCCCGCATCCGGAACGCCGATTTTCTTCGCCAGTTCTTCGCCCGGATGCGCAATTAAATGCGCCAGCGTGACCTGTTTCCCGGGCACAAATTCCTGAATGATGTGTTCTTTATCCATGAGTCGCCGCCTGTGAAAAACTTGCGTGTATCGTGACAATTTTTCGTCAGAGTAAATAACAAAATTCGGCAAGCGCGTTTAAAAGGTGAGGTAGATCACTAAGAATGGAGAGATATTTAGCTTATATATGACGTGATTTATTTTATTAGAAAAAGCTGTAATACAATTTTCTAATATAATACGGACTTAACCGCTTACCCTGAATATTCAGGGTAAGCGTGAGAATTATTAAAGAATTACAGCGGCTGAGTCTGCGCTTCAACCACGGCCAGCGCCACCATGTTGACGATACGACGTACCGATGCGATTGGTGTTAATACGTGAACCGGTTTCGCCACGCCCATCAGCACTGGACCAACAGTCACACCTTCCGAGCTGGAAACGCGTAGTAAGTTGTAACTAATGCGGGCGGCTTCCATGTTCGGCATCACCAGAATATTGGCGGAACCTTTCAGGGGACTGTCTGGCATACGATCGTTGCGAATCGCTTCCACCAGCGCCGCGTCACCGTGCATTTCGCCATCAATCATCAGTTCTGGCGCACGTTCCCTGACCAGTTCCATAGCTTTACGCATTTTGCTGGACGACGGGCAGTCAGAAGAACCAAAGTTGGAGTGAGACAGTAAGGCAACACGCGGCTCAATACCGAAACGACGGACAGTTTCTGCCGCCATCAAGGTGATCTCCGCCAACTCTTCTGCATCTGGATCATCGTTGACGTAGGTGTCTGCAATAAAGGTGTTACCACTCGGCAGCAGCAGCGCGTTCATTGCGCCAGCGGTGTGAACACCATCACGATAACCAAACACATTTTTCACCACGCCGAAGTGTTCGTGATAATCCCCCACCGTTCCACAGATCATTGCATCGGCTTCGCCACGCTGAACCATGATCGCACCAATCACGGTCGGGTTGCTGATCAGCGCACGCTGCGCCTGTTCCTGAGTGACGCCGCGACGCTTCATGATCTGGAAGTATTCGGTCCAGTACTCTTTAAAGCGCGGATCGGATTCGTTATTGACGATCTCAAAATCAACACCCGCTTTGATCTGCAAGCCCAGTTTTTGAATGCGCATTTCGATCACGTTCGGACGACCGATAAGGATCGGTTTCGCCAGTCCCAACGTCACCAGTTCCTGAGTCGCGTGCAGAACGCGCGCTTCTTCCCCTTCCGGCAGCACCACTCGCTTCGGCGCTTTGCGGGCCAGGGAGAAAATCGGCTTCATAAACAGGTTGGTTTTGTAAACAAACTCGGTCAGCTTGTCGATGTAGACGTCGAAATCAGCAATCGGACGCGTCGCTACCCCGGACTCCATTGCTGCTTTTGCTACCGCTGGCGCGATCTTAACGATCAGACGAGGATCAAACGGTTTAGGAATGATGTATTCCGGGCCGAAACTCAGATCCTGATCGCCATACGCGGAAGCCACCACTTCGCTCTGTTCCGCATGGGCCAGTTCAGCAATCGCACGTACCGCCGCCAGTTTCATCTCTTCATTAATGGCCGTTGCACCAACGTCCAGCGCGCCACGGAAGATGAACGGGAAGCAAAGCACGTTGTTAACCTGGTTCGGGTAGTCAGAACGACCAGTACAGATGATGGCATCCGGGCGCACTTCTTTCGCCAGTGGAGGCAGAATTTCCGGCTCCGGATTCGCCAGCGCCAGGATCATCGGCGCGCGAGCCATTTTCTTCACCATCTCCTGGGTCAGCACTTTCGGACCAGAGCAGCCGAGGAAAATATCCGCGCCTTCAATGACATCATCAAGGGTACGTTTGCCGTCATCCACCACCGCATAAGCCGCTTTGGTTTCCGCCATGTTTGGCTCACGGCCCTGATAGATAACGCCTTTTGAGTCGCAAACCACAATGTTGTGTTTTTGCAGCCCCAGCGCCACCAGCAGGTTCATACAGGCAATTGCCGCGGCGCCCGCGCCAGAAACTACCATCCGTACGTCGGAGATGTTTTTCTCAACCACACGCAAGCCGTTGAGGATGGCGGCGGTGCTGATGATTGCCGTGCCGTGCTGGTCGTCGTGGAATACCGGAATGTTCATTCGCTGGCGCAGTTTCTGTTCAATATAGAAACATTCTGGCGCTTTAATGTCTTCGAGGTTGATGCCGCCGAAGGTCGGTTCGAGCGCGGCAACAACTTCAATAAATTTGTCCGGGTCGAGTTCATCAACTTCAATATCAAAAACATCGATGCCGGCGAATTTCTTAAACAGAACGCCCTTGCCTTCCATCACCGGTTTGCCTGCCAGCGCGCCAATGTTGCCCAACCCCAGCACCGCCGTACCGTTAGAGATGACTGCCACCAGGTTACCGCGCGCGGTATATTTGTAGGCTTTTAGCGGATCTTTTTCGATTTCAAGACAAGGCGCGGCAACGCCTGGTGAGTAGGCCAGCGCCAGATCGCGCTGCGTTGCCAGTGGTTTGGTTGGAGAAACCTGGATTTTCCCTGGAACTGGAAATTCATGGAAATCAAGTGCACTTTGTTTTAACTGGTCATCCATTTGGTTGTTCCTTTAACGTAAGGTTCACAAAAATGAGTGGGCAACTGCCTCAGCCCACAACATGCGCACATTATTACCTTGCCGGAGCCTACAGACTTTGAGCAAGTCCAAACTCTCACCATTAAATACAATGTTTTGGTAATAATCCTATAACACTGATGTTACCTGCTTAATCCAGCAATACCATGCCTGTCTGCTATGCTTTTTTGATGCGTTTAGCGAAATTTCTCAGAAGTGTGAATTAACGCACTCATCTAACACTTTACTTTTCAAGGAGTATTTCCTATGAACGAGTTAGACGGCATCAAACAGTTCACCACTGTCGTGGCAGACAGCGGCGATATTGAGTCCATTCGCCACTATCATCCCCAGGATGCCACCACCAATCCTTCGCTGTTACTCAAGGCTGCCGGATTATCCCAATATGAGCATTTAATAGACGATGCTATCGCCTGGGGTAAAAAAAATGGCAAGACCCAGGAACAACAGGTGGTCGCGGCGTGTGACAAACTGGCGGTCAATTTCGGTACCGAAATTCTCAAAATCGTACCCGGTCGTGTGTCGACAGAAGTTGATGCCCGCCTCTCTTTTGATAAAGAAAAGAGTATTGAGAAAGCGCGCCATCTGGTGGACTTGTATCAGCAACAAGGCGTTGAGAAATCACGCGTTCTGATTAAGCTGGCTTCGACCTGGGAAGGAATTCGCGCAGCAGAAGAGCTGGAAAAAGAAGGCATTAACTGCAACCTGACGCTGCTGTTTTCTTTTGCTCAGGCGCGGGCCTGTGCAGAAGCAGGCGTTTTTCTGATTTCGCCGTTTGTGGGTCGTATTTATGACTGGTATCAGGCGCGCAAACCGATGGATCCGTATGTAGTGGAAGAAGATCCGGGCGTTAAGTCGGTGCGCAATATCTACGACTACTACAAGCAACACCACTACGAAACCATTGTAATGGGCGCGAGCTTCCGTCGTACCGAACAAATCCTTGCGTTAACCGGATGTGACCGTCTGACCATCGCGCCGAACTTGTTGAAAGAGTTGCAGGAAAAAGTCTCGCCTGTCGTCCGTAAATTGATCCCGCCTTCTCAGACATTCCCACGCCCTGCCCCGATGAGCGAAGCAGAATTTCGTTGGGAGCACAATCAGGACGCGATGGCGGTAGAAAAACTGTCTGAAGGCATCCGCCTGTTCGCCGTCGATCAACGCAAACTGGAAGATCTTCTTGCCACCAAACTTTAAACCAGCCACGGAGTGTTATATGTCCCGAAAAGACCTTGCCAATGCGATTCGCGCGCTCAGTATGGATGCGGTGCAAAAAGCCAATTCTGGTCATCCCGGCGCGCCGATGGGCATGGCCGATATTGCCGAAGTGCTGTGGAACGATTTTCTTAAACATAACCCCACCGACCCGACCTGGTATGATCGCGACCGCTTTATTCTCTCCAACGGTCATGCCTCAATGCTGCTCTACAGTTTGCTGCATCTGACCGGTTACGACCTGCCGCTGGAAGAGCTGAAGAACTTCCGTCAGTTGCATTCAAAAACCCCTGGTCACCCGGAGATTGGCTATACGCCTGGTGTTGAAACCACCACAGGTCCACTTGGGCAAGGTTTGGCGAACGCGGTCGGGCTGGCGATAGCAGAACGTACGCTGGCAGCACAGTTTAATCAGCCAGATCATGAGATTGTCGATCACTTCACCTATGTATTTATGGGCGACGGCTGTCTGATGGAAGGCATTTCTCACGAAGTCTGTTCGCTGGCAGGAACGCTGGGGCTGGGCAAGCTGATTGGCTTTTACGATCACAACGGTATTTCGATTGATGGTGAAACCGAAGGCTGGTTTACCGACGATACGGCAAAACGCTTTGAAGCCTATCACTGGCATGTGATCCATGAAATAGACGGGCACGATCCGCAGGCGGTGAAAGAAGCGATTCTCGAAGCGCAAAGCGTGAAAGATAAGCCGTCGTTGATTATCTGCCGTACGGTGATTGGCTTTGGTTCACCGAACAAAGCGGGTAAGGAAGAGGCGCACGGCGCACCGCTGGGAGAAGAAGAAGTGGCGCTGGCACGGCAAAAACTGGGCTGGCACCATCCGCCATTTGAGATCCCAAAAGAGATTTATCATGCCTGGGATGCTCGCGAAAAAGGCGAAAAAGCCCAGCAGAGCTGGAATGAGAAGTTTGCCGCGTATAAAAAGGCCCATCCGCAACTGGCAGAAGAGTTTACCCGCCGAATGAGCGGTGGTTTGCCGAAGGACTGGGAGAAAACTACCGAGAAATATATCCATGAGTTGCAGTCGAATCCGGCAAAAATCGCTACCCGTAAAGCGTCGCAAAATACGCTTAACGCTTACGGCCCCATGCTGCCGGAACTGCTTGGCGGCTCTGCGGATTTGGCCCCAAGCAATCTCACCATCTGGAAAGGATCTGTGTCGCTGAAGGAAGATCCCGCAGGGAATTATATTCACTACGGGGTCCGTGAGTTTGGTATGACCGCTATTGCCAACGGTATTGCGCACCACGGGGGATTTGTACCGTATATCGCAACATTCCTGATGTTTGTTGAATACGCCCGAAACGCCGCACGTATGGCAGCACTGATGAAAGCGCGGCAGATTATGGTTTACACCCACGACTCGATTGGCCTGGGGGAAGATGGTCCGACGCACCAGGCGGTTGAGCAACTGGCCAGTCTGCGCCTGACGCCGAATTTCAGCACCTGGCGACCGTGCGATCAGGTGGAAGCAGCTGTGGGCTGGAAACTGGCGGTTGAGCGCCACAACGGACCGACGGCGCTGATCCTTTCAAGGCAGAATCTGGCGCAGGTGGAACGTACGCCAGATCAGATAAAAGAGATTGCCCGCGGTGGTTATGTACTGAAAGACAGCGGCGGTAAGCCAGATATTATTTTGATTGCCACCGGTTCAGAGATGGAAATTACCCTGCAAGCGGCAGAGAAACTGGCTGGCGAAGGGCGTAATGTGCGGGTTGTGTCCCTGCCCTCGACCGATATTTTCGACGCCCAGGATGAGGAATATCGGGAATCGGTATTGCCATCTAACGTTGTGGCCCGCGTAGCGGTTGAAGCGGGTATCGCCGATTACTGGTACAAATATGTCGGCCTGAAAGGAGCGATTGTTGGGATGACGGGTTACGGGGAGTCTGCCCCGGCGGATAAACTGTTCCCGTTTTTTGGCTTTACCGCTGAAAATATTGTGGCACAAGCGCATAAGGTGCTGGGGGTTAAAAGCGCCTGATGCGACGCTGGCGCGTCTTATCAGGCCTACACGTCCGTGCCAAATAGTAGGGCGGATAAGGCGTTTACGCCGCATCCGCCATTATGTTTAACGGGTGATCCACAACGTGGGCCAGGCGTCTGGCCCATGCCAGTTATCGCAGGTCGGTTCAGCGGCATAACGCACCAGTCGAAAACGCTGACCGTCAAAACGCCAGCGCGCCTGAATACCACAATCGCTTAATCCGCGTCCTTTCGCTAACGTCACCAGTTCACGCGTTTTTTCATCAAATGTCGCGTTCATCAGCTCCAGTTCATTCGTCTCCTGACCATTGTTGAACGGTAAACGTAACCGCACCGGACGCGAGGCCAGCGGTTTTTTACGCGACACTATCCACGCCAGATCAATGGTGTTATACGCGCCTGCTTCACAACTAATCATCATTAACGCTTTATCATCGGTCAGCGCCGTAACGCTCACTTCGCGACGCAGCGGATCAAGTGAACAGTGCAGACCATTCATCCGCCAGTTACCGTAATCCAGCAAATCGTTACGTTCTTCACGAGAAAGCGGTGTCGGCGTCGGGTTCACCACGGCAACCTCTTTCAACGCAGGCGCTGGCGGCACGCTCAACGGCGGCTCATCCCCTTTCTTAATCCACGCGGTTTCACTGCCGACACGCTTTTGCTGGGCATCTATAAACAGCAACGCTGCTTTTAATCCGGCCAGAGAAATAGTCTGATTGCCGTCGCGTAAAGTGACGGCCTTCCCTTCCTGAATCATCTTTAAAAATGCGGTGATGGTCGCCGTATCATCGGTCACTAATAACCACGGCGAAATCCGCCATTTGTTCCCGTTTAACACCAGCGGCTCTCCATCTAACAGCAGTCGCGACGCTATTGCCTCTTCTGACGCATCCGGCGATTTCAATCCACCACGCTCAATACGTAAAACGGCGTCGGTATGCGCCCCTGCACTGCGGCTAAGAGTCATCACCAGTCCATTATGATCGCCTGTGTTGCGCGCCACGCAGAAGTTTTGATTATTACAGGTGACTTGCCAGTCGGAAAACGCCCGTTGCGCTGGCGCTGCCCACGCCAAAGACGTCGGCAACAAAGCGAAAAAAAAGAGAAGAAAAATGCGATAGCGCATGGACGGTACGACCCCAGAGTTCAAACAAACAGCACAAGTCGTATCTTCGTTGCGCAGGAAGCGCGGCTCAATCGGATTTATCGGATTGAGCTAATTATAAACAGCGAAATATTATTGTTACTTTTCAGTCCATTAAATGTGACGCTTGCAAATAGTTAAGCAATAACACTGTCTTACCGTCTCGTATCTCACCGGTTTTGATCATCTCAAGTGCCTGGCTGAACGGCAGCTCGAGCACTTCAATATCTTCATCTTCGACGCCGCCACCTGCGTTAGCGCGCTGATTGTCACTATATTCGGCGATAAAAAAGTGGATTAGCTCGGTCACGCCGCCAGGCGACATATACAGTTCAAATAATTTACGCACTTCGCCCACTTCATAACCCGTCTCTTCAATCGCTTCTTTGCGAATGCACACCTCCGGTTCGTCGTTATCCAGCAGCCCGGCGCAGGTTTCAATCAACTGTCCGCTTTCATTGCCATTAACCCAGGTGGCGACACGAAACTGACGAATCAGAACTACGGTCTTTTTCTTCGCGTTGTACAGGAGGATCGTCGCGCCATTGCCGCGATCGTAAACTTCACGTTTATGGCGGATAACTTCGCCATCTTTGCGGGTAAGATCGTAAGTAATATTGTGCAGGGTGAAATAGTTATCGGAGAGAATTTTGTCTTTAACGAGGGTGATTTGTTGCGTCATACCGACTCCACAGCGCGAAATGAACGATTATCTTACGCTGTGAAGTCAGTTTTGTCTGCGTAGGCTATCAGTGAGATTTGACTGATTTTACCCCCAGCCAGTCAATAATCCCCTGCGCCGCATGACGTCCTTCTGCCATTGCGGTAACCACCAGATCCGCACCACGTACGGCATCGCCACCGGCGAAGATTTTCGGATTGGTTGTCTGGTAACGGTACTGGCTTTCAACGTCCGCCACGATGCGGCCCCACTTATCCACCGTTACACCGTGCGACTCCAGCCACGGCATACCATGCGGATTAAAGCCAAATGCCATGATCACAGCATCTGCCGGCATCACAAATTCACTACCCTCAATCGGTACAGGTCGCCGACGCCCTTGTGCATCCGCTTCGCCAAGACGCGTGCGCAGGAAACGAACCCCGCAGACATGACCTTGTTTATTCAGCTCAAGCGCTACCGGTTGAACGTTAAATTCGAAGTTTGCCCCTTCTTCGCGTGCATTCTTCACCTCTTTTTTCGAGCCCGGCATGTTGGCTTCATCACGACGGTAGGCACAGGTGACGTTGCTCGCCCCGTGGCGCAGCGCAGTTCGGACACAGTCCATCGCGGTATCTCCACCGCCCAGTACTACCACATTCATCCCGGCAGTATTAATAAATGGCTCTTCCGGTAACTCTTCAAGTCCCATCACCTGTTTGGTGTTGGCAATGAGGAATGGCAGCGCGTCATAAACGCCCGGCGCCTCTTCATTGGGTAAGCCCGCTTTCATGGAACGGTAAGTACCTACGCCAACAAAGACTGCGTCGTACTGTTCAAGCAGAGAATCCAGAGCGACATCTTTACCCACTTCACAATTGAGTTCGAAGTGGATCCCCATTGCGCTGAAGATTTCCCGACGGCGCGCCAGCAGGGACTTATCCAGTTTGAAAGAAGGAATGCCAAAGGTTAGCAAACCGCCGATTTCCGGATGGCGATCGTAGACCGTTACGTCGACGCCATTGCGGGTCAGGACATCAGCACACGCAAGCCCTGCCGGACCCGCGCCGATAATCGCCACCCGCTTGTCGACTTTGGTGACATGGCTTAAGTCGGGACGCCAGCCTTTCGCCAACGCCTGATCTGAAATGTAGCGTTCAATATTGCCGATAGTCACTGCGCCATGCTCATCGCGAATAGTACACGCACCTTCGCACAAGCGGTCTTGCGGGCAAACTCGCCCGGTAATTTCAGGCAGGGTATTAGTCTGGTGAGAAAGTTCGACGGCGGCGTCGATGTTTCCGGCTTTCACCAGTTCAATCCACTGCGGAATATGGTTATGTAGCGGGCAGGTCCACTCACAAACGCTATGCTCGCCGCATTTCAGGCAGCGCGAGGCTTCCCGTTGCGCCTGGTCGGCACGAAACGGCAGATAAATTTCATCAAATCCAGTTTTGCGTGCCTCAATCGCCAGTTTATCCGGCTCGCCGCGTGCAGGGGTTGCCTGCATTTGTTCGACTTTACTGATAACTGGCATTTCTTGTGCCGAGACGCTCGCATGCCACGGTTGATGTTCCTGCCGCGCGGTGCGTAGACGACGAGATTTCGCCATTCCGGTGAGTGCAGCATCAGTGACCAATTGCAGCGCGTCTGCCGGACAATTCTCGACACAGGCAGGACCGTTTTCTCGCCCTGCGCAAAGGTCACATTTATGCGCCGTAGCTTTCACTTTTCCAGCGGCGACCGGTGTCAGGACGATTTGCATCGTACCAAATGGACAGGCTACAACGCAGGATTTACAGCCAATACATTTTTGCTGATTGACCTGAATGCTGTCATCAACGTGGCTGATCGCGCCATTGGGGCAACTACGGGCGCAGGGTGCATCTTCACAATGGTGACAGGTCACTGCACTACGTTGCTGTTGATGTTTGATAACCGTAATTCGGGGGTGGAAATGGTGCTGACTCAACACATGTTGCTCATCATTATGAGCCATCACACAGGCCACTTCACAAGCATGGCACCCCAGACATTGCTGACTGTTGGCCATAATAAAACGATTCATAACGACCTTCTTTTTTGGTTGTAAAAACCTTATTCTTTATATGAGTGTTGTTATTACCCGACTTACAGGGGAATCGGCAATGTTCATGTGCCCAGAATAAGTCACTATTTCGCAATAAACTGTGGCAGATCAAATAATCCCATTGCTTATCAAATTGAGTTTCAGCGTTCTGGAACTTTAATTCTTTTATGTGGAGAAGACGCGTGTGATTGTCAAACGCCCCGTCTCGGCCAGTCTGGCCCGGGCCTTTTTTTACATTGTGCTGCTGTCGATTCTTTCCACAGGTATTGCTCTGCTCACTCTGGCGAGCAGTTTGCGTGATGCGGAAGCCATCAATATTGCCGGATCGCTGCGCATGCAGAGTTATCGTCTGGGCTACGATCTTCAAAGCGGAAGTCCACAGCTTAATGCACACCGCCAACTGTTCCAGCAGGCGCTACACTCACCAGTCTTAACCAATCTTAACGTCTGGTATGTACCAGAGGCGGTGAAAACCCGCTATGCGCATCTTCATGCCAACTGGCTGGAGATGAATAACCGACTCATTCAGGGCGATTTGCCGTGGTATCAGGCCAATATCAATAATTATGTCAACCAGATAGACCTGTTCGTGCTGGCTTTACAGCACTACGCCGAACGCAAAATGCTGCTGGTAGTGGCTATTTCGCTGGCTGGCGGTATTGGTATTTTCACGCTGGTCTTTTTTACTCTGCGCCGCATACGCCATCAGGTGGTTGCTCCGCTGAATCAACTGGTTACCGCCAGTCAGCGCATTGAACACGGGCAATTCGACTCGCCGCCGCTGGATACCAGCCTACCCAATGAACTGGGCTTGCTGGCAAAAACCTTTAACCAGATGTCGAGCGAACTCCATAAGTTGTACCGCTCGCTGGAAGCGTCAGTAGAAGAAAAAACTCGCGATCTCCACGAGGCCAAGCGGCGACTGGAAGTTCTTTATCAGTGTTCACAGGCGCTGAACACCAGCCAGATTGACGTGCATTGTTTCCGTCATATTTTGCAGATTGTTCGTGACAATGAAGCGGCTGAATATCTGGAGTTGAACGTCGGTGAAAACTGGCGGATTAGCGAAGGGAAGCCAAATCCAGAATTGCCGATGCAGATTTTGCCGGTCACCATGCAAGAGACGGTTTACGGCGAACTGCACTGGCAAAATAGCAACCTGTCGGCCTCTGAACCGCTGCTTAACAGCGTTTCGTCGATGCTGGGCCGCGGTTTGTACTTTAACCAGGCGCAGAAGCATTTCCAGCAGTTGCTGTTGATGGAGGAACGCGCGACCATCGCTCGCGAATTGCACGACTCGCTGGCACAGGTGCTTTCTTATTTACGTATCCAGTTGACGTTACTGAAGCGTTCGATACCGGAAGATAACGCCACGGCACAAAGTATCATGGCCGATTTCTCCCAGGCACTGAATGATGCTTATCGGCAGCTACGCGAGTTGTTAACCACTTTCCGCCTGACGCTACAACAGGCGGACCTCCCCTCTGCGCTGCGTGAAATGCTGGATACATTACAAAACCAAACCAGCGCCAAATTGACGCTCGACTGCCGTCTGCCAACCCTGGCGCTGGATGCGCAGATGCAGGTGCATTTGTTGCAAATTATTCGCGAAGCAGTGCTGAATGCGATGAAGCACGCCAGCGCCAGCGAAATTGCCGTTAGCTGCGTCACCGCGCCGGATGGCAATCACACAGTCTATATTCGCGACAACGGTATTGGCATCGGTGAACCGAATGAACCCGAAGGCCATTATGGTCTGAACATCATGCGCGAGCGCGCGGAAAGACTGGGTGGGACGCTGACTTTTTCGCAACCTTCCGGCGGCGGCACGTTAGTGAGTATTAGCTTTCGCTCTGCGGAGGGTGAGGAAAGTCAGCTGATGTAATGCCTCTTGTTGACCAAAGAATACTGGCACTTAAGGTTCAGTATAAAAGGGCATGATAATTTACATTATCTCCTTTTTTTCTCCACGATTGGCTCGTACCTTGCCGCTACAGTGAAGCAAGGCATGCCTACAACGATACGCAGAAACACGAGGTCCTCTTTTAATGGCGAATTTCTTTATAGATCGCCCCATTTTTGCCTGGGTGCTGGCTATTCTGTTGTGTCTGACAGGAACCCTGGCCATTTTCTCATTGCCCGTTGAACAGTACCCAGATCTCGCGCCACCTAATGTGCGAGTGACCGCTAACTATCCTGGCGCGTCCGCCCAGACACTGGAAAACACCGTGACCCAGGTTATCGAGCAGAATATGACCGGCCTCGATAACCTGATGTATATGTCATCACAAAGTAGCGGTACTGGACAGGCGTCAGTAACGCTCAGTTTTAAAGCAGGCACAGATCCGGACGAAGCAGTACAACAGGTGCAGAATCAGCTGCAGTCTGCCATGAGAAAGTTACCGCAGGCGGTACAAAATCAGGGCGTGACGGTACGTAAAACCGGCGATACCAACATTCTGACCATTGCCTTCGTCTCTACCGATGGTTCGATGGATAAACAGGATATTGCCGATTACGTTGCCAGTAATATTCAGGATCCGCTAAGCCGCGTGAACGGTGTCGGGGATATCGATGCCTACGGTTCGCAGTATTCAATGCGTATCTGGCTGGACCCGGCGAAACTCAACAGCTTCCAGATGACGGCTAAAGATGTCACCGATGCCATTGAATCACAGAACGCGCAGATTGCGGTTGGGCAGCTTGGTGGTACACCTTCCGTGGATAAGCAGGCGCTCAACGCTACCATTAACGCCCAGTCACTGCTGCAAACACCAGAACAGTTCCGCGATATCACCTTGCGGGTAAATCAGGACGGCTCAGAGGTAAGGCTGGGCGATGTTGCCACCGTCGAAATGGGGGCGGAGAAATACGATTATCTTAGCCGTTTCAACGGTAAGCCAGCCTCGGGGCTTGGGGTAAAACTGGCCTCCGGCGCGAACGAAATGGCGACAGCGGAGCTGGTGATCAACCGTCTGGATGAACTGGCTCAGTATTTCCCGCCTGGACTGGAGTACAAGGTGGCGTATGAAACCACCTCGTTTGTTAAGGCCTCCATTGAAGACGTAGTGAAAACGTTGCTGGAAGCAATTGCGCTGGTTTTCCTCGTCATGTATTTGTTCCTGCAAAATTTCCGCGCTACGCTGATTCCAACTATCGCCGTACCGGTAGTGTTGATGGGAACCTTCTCGGTGCTTTATGCCTTCGGCTATAGCGTCAACACCCTAACCATGTTCGCGATGGTGCTGGCGATCGGCCTGCTGGTGGATGACGCCATCGTGGTGGTGGAAAACGTCGAACGTATTATGAGTGAGGAAGGACTCACTCCTCGCGAAGCAACGCGTAAATCAATGGGGCAGATTCAGGGCGCACTGGTCGGGATTGCAATGGTGCTTTCTGCCGTATTTGTGCCAATGGCCTTCTTTGGCGGCACCACCGGGGCTATCTATCGACAGTTCTCTATAACCATTGTTGCGGCAATGGTGCTGTCGGTTCTGGTGGCGATGATCCTGACTCCGGCATTGTGCGCCACACTACTTAAGCCATTGAAAAAAGGTGAACATCACGGGCAGAAAGGCTTTTTTGCCTGGTTTAACCAGATGTTCAACCGTAACGCCGAACGCTACGAAAAAGGGGTGGCGAAAATTCTCCACCGCAGCCTGCGCTGGATTTTTATTTATATCCTGCTGCTTGGCGGTATGGTGTTCCTGTTTCTGCGTCTGCCGACATCGTTCCTGCCTCTGGAAGACCGTGGCATGTTTACCACTTCGGTACAGTTACCCAGCGGTTCAACCCAGCAACAGACCCTGAAAGTGGTGGAACAGATCGAGAAGTATTACTTCACCCATGAGAAAGACAACATCATGTCGGTGTTTGCCACTGTCGGCTCTGGCCCTGGGGGTAACGGGCAAAACGTGGCACGAATGTTTGTCCGCCTGAAAGACTGGAGCGAGCGCGATAGTAAAACAGGCACCTCGTTTGCCATTATCGAACGTGCAACAAAAGAATTTAATAAAATCAAAGAAGCTCGTGTTATCGCCAGCAGCCCGCCAGCTATCAGCGGTCTTGGCAGTTCCGCTGGATTTGATATGGAGTTGCAGGACCACGCCGGGGCTGGTCACGATGCGCTGATGGCAGCGCGTAATCAACTGCTGGCGCTAGCGGCGGAAAACCCAGAACTTACCCGTGTGCGCCATAACGGTCTGGACGACAGCCCGCAATTGCAGATTGATATCGACCAGCGCAAAGCGCAGGCGCTGGGCGTTGCCATTGACGATATTAACGACACACTGCAAACCGCGTGGGGCTCAAGCTATGTGAATGACTTTATGGATCGCGGTCGCGTGAAGAAAGTCTATGTGCAGGCTGCCGCGCCGTATCGCATGCTGCCAGATGACATCAACCTGTGGTATGTGCGTAACAAAGACGGCGGCATGGTGCCTTTCTCCGCCTTCGCAACCTCTCGCTGGGAGACAGGCTCGCCGCGTCTGGAACGCTATAACGGCTATTCTGCAGTAGAGATTGTCGGGGAAGCCGCACCGGGCGTCAGTACGGGTACCGCGATGGATATTATGGAATCGTTGGTGAAGCAGTTGCCAAATGGTTTTGGTCTGGAATGGACGGCGATGTCGTACCAGGAACGACTTTCCGGTGCGCAAGCTCCGGCGCTGTATGCCATTTCGTTGCTGGTGGTATTCTTATGTCTGGCTGCTCTTTATGAAAGTTGGTCAGTACCGTTCTCGGTAATGCTGGTTGTACCGTTGGGGGTTATCGGTGCGCTGCTGGCAACCTGGATGCGCGGACTGGAAAACGATGTTTACTTTCAAGTTGGCCTGCTAACCGTTATTGGTTTGTCGGCGAAAAACGCCATCCTGATTGTTGAGTTTGCCAACGAGATGAATCAAAAAGGCCACGACCTGTTTGAAGCGACGCTCTACGCCTGCCGTCAACGTTTACGCCCGATTCTGATGACATCGCTGGCGTTTATCTTCGGCGTGCTGCCGATGGCGATCAGCAGTGGTGCCGGTTCCGGTGGTCAACACGCCGTCGGTACTGGCGTAATGGGCGGGATGATTTCTGCCACCATTCTGGCGATTTACTTCGTGCCGTTATTCTTTGTGCTGGTGCGTCGTCGCTTCCCACTGAAGCCCCGACCAGAATAAGCAATAAAAAAGGCGACATGCCTATGTGTCGCCTTTTTCAACTTCCTGATAAAGAACCTGACGTCAGGTTCTTTCATTTCCTGTTGTGGAAATTACTTACGAAGCATAACTTCGATAAAGTCTTTCCAGTTCCCCAGTTCACGTTCAATCATAACAACCTCTCTTATAATTATGGGTATTCTACGGAAACAATATACCGTGGTGAAGCTAATTTATTCGATTGCTGTGATTACTACCTCCGGGGTAAAGCCTACGTAAATACTATGGCCCTGTGACAGGGATTTTTATGTGATGAACTGCAACATTTCGACATATTCATACGGATTCTAATACTGAATTAATTCTGTTTAAAATACAGAAGCATACCAAGAAGAACATTCTTAATAATTGCATTAAAATTGTTCACAACTATTTAATAATTGTTAAGTTAAATACCTTAATGATGTTATATTCCCTGATAATCATTGTCGGAAAATATTTATTGATCGTTGAATGATTAGTTATTCTTAATAATTGCAAAAGGATTCATTATGGTTACCCTTTACGGTATCAAAAATTGTGACACCATTAAAAAAGCACGCCGTTGGCTGGAAACCAATCACATCGACTTTCACTTTCACGATTACCGTGTTGATGGCCTGAACAGTGAATTGTTGAACTCCTTTATCAATGAATTAGGCTGGCAAGCGTTACTTAACACCCGTGGCACCACCTGGCGCAAACTGGACGAAGCCACCCGCAACAACATCACGGATGCGGCCTCCGCTATGGCATTAATGACTGAAATGCCTGCAATCATCAAACGCCCATTGCTCTGTGCGCCAGGGAAGCCTATGCTGCTGGGTTTCAGTGAATCCAGTTATCAGCAATTTTTCCATGAGGTGTAGTCTATGTCGTGTCCGGTTATTGAGCTGACACAGCAGCTTATTCGCCGCCCATCCTTAAGTCCTGATGATGCAGGATGTCAGGCAATCATGATCGACCGTCTGCAGGCAATCGGTTTTACCATTGAACGCATGGATTTTGCGGATACGCAGAATTTTTGGGCGTGGCGTGGGCAAGGAGAAACATTGGCCTTTGCCGGACATACTGACGTAGTCCCCCCAGGCGATGCCGACCGTTGGATCAATCCCCCATTTGAACCGACCATTCGCGACGGCATGTTATTCGGGCGTGGTGCGGCTGATATGAAAGGCTCGCTGGCGGCGATGGTGGTGGCGGCAGAACGCTTTGTTGCGCAGCATCCCAACCATAAAGGCCGACTGGCATTTCTTATCACATCTGATGAAGAAGCCAGTGCCCACAACGGTACGGTAAAAGTCGTCGAAGCTTTAATGGCGCGTAATGAGCGTCTCGATTACTGCCTGGTCGGCGAACCGTCGAGTATCGAAGTGGTTGGTGATGTGGTGAAAAATGGTCGTCGCGGATCGTTAACCTGCAACCTTACCATTCATGGCGTGCAGGGGCATGTGGCTTACCCGCATCTGGCTGATAATCCGGTACATCGTGCAGCACCTTTCCTCAATGAGTTAGTGGCTATTGAATGGGATCAGGGGAATGAATTCTTCCCGGCAACCAGTATGCAGATTGCCAACATTCAGGCGGGAACCGGCAGTAACAACGTTATTCCAGGTGAACTGTTTGTGCAGTTTAACTTCCGCTTTAGCACCGAACTGACCGACGAAATGATCAAAGCAAAGGTGCTTGCCCTGCTTGAAAAACATCAACTGCGTTATACGGTGGATTGGTGGCTTTCTGGTCAGCCATTTTTGACAGCACGCGGTAAACTGGTGGATGCGGTGGTCAACGCCGTTGAGCACTATAATGAAATTAAACCGCAGCTACTGACCACAGGCGGAACGTCCGACGGGCGCTTTATTGCTCGCATGGGGGCGCAGGTGGTGGAACTCGGGCCGGTCAATGCTACCATTCATAAAATTAATGAATGTGTGAATGCTGCCGACCTGCAGCTACTTGCCCGTATGTATCAACGTATCATGGAACAGCTCGTCGCCTGATGAGCTGTTCTGCAAGAGGAAATAAGCATGGACTGGCTGGCTAAATATTGGTGGATTCTGGTGATTGTCTTTTTGGTAGGCGTCCTGCTGAACGTGATTAAAGATCTCAAGCGCGTCGACCATAAGAAATTTCTCGCCAACAAGCCGGAGCTTCCCCCACATCGTGATTTCAACGATAAGTGGGACGATGACGACGACTGGCCGAAAAAGGATCAACCGAAGAAGTAAGCTGAGCGCTCAACCGTAGGCCGGATAAGGCGTTCACGCCCCATCCGGCAATGGTGAACGATGCCTGATGCGACGCTCACGCGTCTTATCAGGCCTACTCGGCTATTATTACATCATTTCAATCACATCATCATCGCCAGGCTTACCGCCACTTAGCGCTTCATCGAAATAATGTTTCGGAATAGTGTAACGCAAGTGATCCAGGGCAAATTGCATACTGCGATTGTCGATCGCATGGCCCAAATCCTCCACGATATCCAGCGTCACATCACCACCGGCACTGATTAACGCCTCCTGCGCCGCAACCGCATGCGCCAGATCGATAACCGGATCTTCACCGCCATGAATCAAGTGAATTGTCGTGGCAGTAGTCGCCGTTTCCGGCAGGCTGGCATAGCGTCCGTTAAAGGCAATGACGCGTGAAGCAAGACCTGGCTCGGCTTTAATGCTCTCCAGCGCCATAATCGCGCCTTGTGAGAAACCGATCAATGCCGTGGCGTTAGCCGCTACTCCGCTCTGTTTCTGCCAGTAGCGCACCGTCTCGATAAAGGTCGGCATAATAGCGTCCACGCGCGCCTGGCGGTTTTCTTCTGTAATATCCGCAACCGAAAACCACTGGCGCCCCGCCGGATTACCGCTCGGTTCCGCGCCACCGACACTCACCACCAGCGCATCCGGGAACAGCGGTGCAAACCAACTGCCAATCTCTCCCATTGCTACCGGGTTATCCCCGACGCCGTGGAAAAGTAGCAACAACTGTTGCGCAGGTTTATCCGGGCTTTGAACAACAAAATGGTCATGTTTCATGGCGAACTCCTTAACTGATGTCATTAATTTTACGCCGCTGACTCACAATGACCATGGGATAAAATTGAAGGAGTCAGTGAAAAAATTGCCATTGCGTTATGCGATCGCGCAGGCGTTCAGTGTGGGCATCATCAAGTGCGAATAGCGCCTGTGCCGCCTCTTCACGCTGACGGGCTAACAACGCCTTACGACCCGAAAGTTTAAGTGTGGTACATAACTGCGCGTCGCTGACATTTTTCTGCAAGCGCCCACGCAGCGCTGGTAATGTCAGTTCGCTGAGTTGCAGCAAACGCATTAAACAGCCTAACGACGTTAAAAGCGGACGATGAGCATAAGCAAAACCAGCCAGTTCAAGCCAGTCATCATCAGAAAGCACGGTATCGTTTAGTGGATCGACAGGAATAGTTTCACTATTCCACTGCGCGAGAATTTGCGCATCGCGGCGTAAATGAAAATGCTCACGTTCTGCCAGTTGTTTACCCACTTCGCTAATCGGTAACAACGCCATCGCCGTATAACAGCCGCTGCTGGCTTCACGATGATTGCCCATCCGTACCAGCACAAAACCGCAGCGTTGCCAGAAACGCCATAATTCCTCGGTATAGCCAAAACTCACCGAAAGATAGTCAAGGTCACGCGTATATTGCAAAGCGCTGGCAATAAGCTGTTGCCCAATGCCTTCGCGCTGACGCGCCGGATGAACCGCTATCCGGCTAACCCGCCGTCCGCGCAATGTTGCCGCCTGTGGATTACTGCCGTGCGCCGCCAGCGACTGGGCGACCAGGTTGCCCCGCGGGCGACGATAACCCGCCCATACCGCCTGACTGAGTTCCTCCGATAATCCGCCCTCGTCCACCAGCCACAGCGCTCCGGCGATCTCGTTTTCGCAAGCCGCTTTTAAGAAATGTTGCCCGGGTGCATCCATCATCCGGCGTAAATCCAGCGGTGATGTCCGGTAATGCGCGCCAGACAGTAACTGATAAACCTTTAATGGCGTTTCTGGTTCACGTTGCCATAAAGTCTGTTCAAAAGCGGAAATGACAATGTCACCAGATGATTCGTGAGCGAAGTTTTCATCGTCAAAAACCAGTGCCTCAGCGACTATTTTTTCCAGTGGACAGCCCTGCGCCCAGCGGACCGGCTGTTGCAATTCAAAACGGTGAAGATGCGGAAAACGCGCACAAAATTTCAGCAAAAAACCACGTCCGGTGCCTTCATAGCCCTGCACCGTAGTGGTTAACAACGTTCGAGGGAAACGTGAAACAAGCTGATGCAACAACGGCGCAGGAATGGCTGCGGCTTCATCGACCACCAGCCATTCGGCTTGCTCATCACTGGCTAACAAGGCGTCCGGCGCAATAAAGCGAAACTTATCGCCAGCAAACTGCGCCAGTACATCTGTTGCTGCTTTTGCAGGCGCTGTAACAATCGCACTGCCAGCAATACGGGAAATGAGTTGCCCCGCCAGCGCCGACTTACCGCGCCCACGCGCAGCTGTTACCGCTGCCGCGCCCGGCGGCATAGTCAGCAGTTGCTCTAATAGTTGCTGTTGTTCGGGCTGTGGCGCACCGGTAGCGGGTTGCCAGTCAGCACGGGGAGCAAAATGAGCCAACTTGAACGGCTGATTTTGTCGCCAGAGGATAGCGTCGTTATCCGCCGTAAGTACGCGTTTGAGATGCCGGACAAAATGCGGCGTCGCAACAGGACCTGGGCAATCACTCCAGCGCAGCGAGTCGGCATCAGGATGTTTTTCCCATTCTTCCCATACAGGGAGTAACAACACCAGCCAGCTTCCCGCTTTCAGCGTTCCGCTAAGTGCCGCAAAAGCAGCGGCATCAAAGCCCTGGCGGGCGTCGAATACCGCATGCTGAAACTCGCGCCCGAGTAAAGTTTGTAACGCCGAGGGTGTACAGTGATTTTCAGAAGATGGCTGTGGCGAAACCCACAGCCAGTCGCCTGGCAAGGCATCACGCAACTTAAGCGCATGCTCACCGCACCAGCTTCCTTCGCCGCTCAACGCCAACAAGCGGCGGATGCCTTCGCGTTTCATTTGCGCTGTTAATGTGTGAAGCGCAGTCAGTTCAGCCATCCCTGCCCCGGAAGTTAAATGCTTTTACCGAAAGTATTGCATTGTGCCGGATCGCCGCTGTCGAAACCACGTTTAAACCAGCTATAGCGTTGCTGAGATGTGCCATGGGTAAAGCTGTCTGGCACCACCTGCCCCTGACTTTGCTGTTGTAAACGGTCATCGCCGATGGCCTGCGCCGCATTAAGCGCCTCTTCCAGATCGCCGGTTTCCAGAACGCCTTGCTGCTGCATGCTATGCCCCCAGACACCGGCAAAGCAGTCGGCCTGGAGTTCCATACGTACAGATAAGCGGTTGACTTCCGCCTGCGTCGCGTTTTGTTGTAGTTGACGGACTTTCGGCTCGATACCTAGCAGTTTCTGCACATGATGACCAACTTCATGGGCGATAACGTACCCTTGAGCAAAATCACCATCCGCGCCCAGTTTGTCTTTCATGTCATCATAGAAGGAGAGATCGATATAGACCGTGCCATCTGCCGGGCAATAAAACGGTCCCATAATGGACTGCCCCGCCCCGCAACCGGTGCGCGTCATTCCGCGGTACATCACCAGCTTCGGTTGCTGATAGGTTTTACCCATTTTCTCAAATTGCTGTCCCCAGGTGTCTTCCGTAGTTGCCAGAATCACTGAGGTGAATTTTGCGGCTTCGTCTTCATTTGGGCTAATTGACCGCGTTGATTGCTGCTGGGAAACCGGCTGTCCGGTCATCAATCCAGTTAAATCAACACCATAGTAGCCAGCGACTAGCACCACTACCAGTAAAATCAGCCCACCTTTACCGCTTGGCAGGCGAAAACCAGGACCGCCCATTGACGGACCACCAGAGCTGTTTCGCCTGTCTTCAACATTGTCACTTTCACGACGCCCTTGCCAGCGCATAGATACCTCAACAATATATTCATTATAGGAATGATCGTAGGTGGTTCAGGGAAAGATTACCACAGGAAAGCGGGAGGAAATGATGGAGGAATTAAGGCTTCATGCTACGTTATATAACTTACGAATGTTAGAAGTAAAAGAGAATGTTAGCTCCAGTCTTCCAGTCTGATTCCCGCCACTCGCTCAAACTCTCGGGTATTGTTGGTAACTACAATCAAACCGCGACTGCGAGCATGTCCCGCTATCATCTGGTCAAAAGGTCCAACAGGCCTTCCCTGCCGGGCAAGCTCGGCCCTGATTTGCCCGGTATGCGTCGCAGCTGCACTATCATAATCAAGCACTTCCAAACGAGATACGAAACCTTCAATAACCGCCAAATTGCGTTCTGGCATCTGACTTTTTTCTGCCCCATAGATAAGCTCCATCAATGTTATAGAACTTATACACATTCGACCAGAATTCATGTTAAACCGCTCTCTGACATGTACTGGTTTATTCTTAATAGTGAAAATACAGATATTGGTATCCAGCATGAATTTCAGCATCAGAATGATTCCCTTTCCTGCATTGCGGGTTGATCACGGATATCCATAAAATCCGCACTCACATTTTCGCCATCAAACCAACTGTCCCAGGACTCACCAGCGGGAGTGATGATTCTTGTACGACCAATCGCAATAATTTCTACTTTCTTAACGTCTTCTGGCAGAGCGACCGCTTTCGGTAATCTGACGGCCTGACTGCGATTACTTAAAAATACAGTGGTTTCCATAGCCCCCCCTTCTTTGGGATATACGTTATGTATATACATATTGGACTGGTATTACTTTCCTGTCAAAGGGAGATAATGCGAAGTATTGTAGCGGGAGTACCGAAGACATTTAGCCGGAGTACCCTCCGGCTAAATAAACAAGCAACCAAAAAAAATCAGTCCAGCTGTACACCCAGGCGGCGGGCAACGGCTTCATAGGCTTCGATCAGGCCACCGAGGCTCTGGCGGAAACGGTCTTTGTCCATTTTCTCCAGCGTTTCTTTGTCCCACAGGCGGCTGCCGTCCGGGGAGAACTCATCGCCCAGTACCACTTCGCCTTTGTACAGACCAAACTCCAGCTTGAAGTCGACCAGAATCAGACCGGCATCGTCGAACAGTTTTTTCAGCACGTCGTTCGCTTTGTAGGTCAGCTCTTTCATGCGCGCCAGATTCTCTTTGCTTACCCAGCCAAAGGTTTCGCAGTAAGATTCGTTGACCATCGGATCGTGCATGGCGTCGTTTTTCAGGAACAGATCGAACAGCGGCGGGTTCAGTTCAATACCTTCTTCGATTCCAAGACGTTTCACCAGAGAGCCAGCAGCACGGTTACGCACGACACACTCAACCGGCACCATATCCAGCTTTTTCACCAGACATTCGGTATCGGAGAGCAGACGCTCCATTTGAGTCGGGATACCCGCTTCAGCCAGTTTGCTCATAATGAAATAGTTGAACTTGTTGTTCACCATACCTTTGCGATCAAACTGCTCAATGCGCGCGCCATCCCCTGCTGACGTATCATTGCGGAATTCGAGCACCAACAGATCCGGGTTTTCCGTGCTGTATACGGTTTTCGCTTTACCACGATACAACTCAGCTTGCTTTTGCATCTTTATCACTCCTGGGTGTGAATTAACGTTTTAAAATCTTTTGCTGTCTGGTGTGCCTGTCGTTTTGCCCGATGCGGCGAGAACGCCTTATCCGACCTACGTCGACAAATAAACTTTGTGCGAATTAACGCTAAAATCGCGTTTTTCTGCTGACGCACACGTTTGCGTATCATATCAGAAAAAAGGGCCGGATGACTCCAGCCCTGTATTTTTACTTGCTAAACGCAGCCTGGAAGACAGCTACCAGCGCGTCATTCTGACTCTGGGTCAGAGTGTGACCTTTCGGATCAATAAACTGTAAGCTACTGCGGTTATCTAAATCACCGACCTGCAGTTTATAATCGCCAGATGCCAGTTCAGGATCGCGTGCGCCCAATTCCTGCCAGTCGCTGTCAGACAGTGGCTTGTAAGTTACGGCCATGCTGCCCTGTGAACGAGTGCTGTCGGTCACTTTCATGCCTACTTTTTCCAGCGCTGCAGGCAGACGTTGCCAAACTACGTTGAACGGACCACGCACGACCAGCATCGGTAAACCGGTGTCGTCAGCGGCGCTTTGTACATCCATCGTGGTGGAAGCACGATTTTGTGCCGCATTAGCCGCGTCAGTGACAGATTTATCCAGACCAGCGGAAATGACGTTCATCATCTCAGCGCTGTAACGCTGCATAGACGCCGCATCTGCAACTGGCTTGCCAGCCTGCTCCAGGTTCAGCAACTTCACCGTTACCGCCTGCTGGTAACCCTGCGGTTTAACAGAGATTTGATACCGACCACGATACTGCTCATCTTCGTCCAGACGGTTCCATTGCACCCAATCGGTTGTCAGCGTCTGACCAGCATCATCACGTTGGGTAATGGTGTAGTTTTTCGCCTGCAGCACGCTTACTACCTGCGGCCACAGGGTGTTGCCACGACCATTTTCCACCAACAACGAAGCGGTATCCCCCGTAAACTGGGTACGTGCGCCAGACACCAGCGCCAGCGGTTGAGCTGGCGGACGAATATCCAACGCTTTACCAACTGCGCCACTACCGTTAGTTACCGGAATCGCATAGTCACCGGAGGTTACCGGCAAAATCATTCCTGCCGGGGCGTGAAGTTCTGCAAGCGGTGCCGCTTCCAGGTAGGCTTCATCACCGCTCACCTGACGCTTATAACGTGAGTCAGAACTACAGGCAGCGAGTAATAAAACAAGCGAAACACCCGCAACCTTTGCCAGGCGCGACTTTTGAACAGAGTAAGCCATCAAATCTCCCTAAACTTTACAGCAAACCGGCATGCTTAAGCGCCGCTCTGACCGTTTCACGACCATTGTCGGTGAGTGGTGTCATTGGCAGGCGCAGCGTATCGGTCGCCACAAGACCCAGTTCCTTACATGCCCATTTCACCGGGATTGGATTGGGTTCGACAAATAGTTTGTTGTGTAATGGCATCAGACGCTGATTAATAACGCGTGCCTCGGCAAAATGCCCTTCTGCCGCCAGTTTGCACATCTGGGCCATATCTCTCGCCGCGACGTTAGCCGTAACGGAAATTACGCCATGACCGCCTAACTGCATGAAGTCCAGCGCACTCGCATCATCGCCGCTCAGCAGAACAAAATCATCTGAAACCAGCTCTTTGATCTGGTTAACACGCGTTAAGTTCCCTGTTGCCTCTTTGATTCCGATAATATTTTTTACTTTCGCCAGACGGCCCACCGTTTCTGGTAGCAGATCGCAGCCAGTACGGGACGGCACATTATACAGAATTTGTGGCAAGTCAGTATGTTCAGCGATGGCTTTGAAATGCTGATACAAACCTTCTTGCGACGGACGATTGTAGTAAGGAGTTACCGTCAGGCAGCCGACGATACCGCTGTTGTTGAAACGCTGCGTCAGGCTAATGGCTTCTGAGGTAGCGTTAGCGCCGGTTCCGGCAATCACCGGAATGCGCCCGTCAGCCAGCTCCAGCGTCATCATCACCACATCGCCATGCTCGTCATGGTTCAGGGTGGCGGACTCGCCAGTAGTGCCAACAGAAACGATCGCCGAAGTGCCGCTGGCGACATGATAATCAATCAGTTTTTTTAAGCTAGCCCGACAGACATTACCTTTTTCATCCATCGGAGTAACAATCGCGACAATACTTCCCGTGAACATGGGCCATCCTCTGTGCAAACAAGTGTCTCAATGGTACGTTTGGTACGGCATTAAAAGCAAGCAAACAGAACCGTTCTGATTGTTGTATGCATGTTTTTTTTATGCTTTCCTTAGGAACATCTCACCCCCTTAAAGGAATAACCAGTTTGACACTGTCATCGCAACATTATCTGGTGATCACTGCGCTGGGTGCCGATCGCCCAGGAATTGTGAATACCATCACCCGTCATGTCAGTAGTTGCGGCTGTAATATTGAAGACAGTCGCCTGGCGATGTTGGGAGAAGAGTTCACGTTTATCATGCTGCTTTCCGGTTCATGGAACGCAATTACCCTGATTGAATCAACGTTACCGTTGAAAGGCGCCGAGCTGGATCTTTTAATCGTGATGAAACGAACGACCGCTCGTCCGCGTCCACCAATGCCCGCATCTGTCTGGGTTCAGGTCGATGTGGCTGACTCCCCGCATTTAATTGAGCGCTTCACAGCACTTTTCGACGCGCACCATATGAACATTGCGGAGCTGGTGTCACGCACGCAACCTGCTGAAAATGAACGGGCTGCGCAGCTACATATTCAGATCACCGCCCACAGCCCGGCGTCTGCGGACTCAGCAAATATTGAACAAGCGTTCAAAGCACTATGTACAGAACTCAATGCGCAAGGCAGTATTAACGTTGTCAACTATTCCCAACATGATGAACAGGATGGAGTTAATTAATGAATCCACTGAAAGCCGGTGATATCGCACCGAAATTTAGCTTGCCGGACCAAGACGGAGAACAAGTTAATTTGACCGACTTCCAGGGACAGCGTGTTCTGGTTTATTTCTACCCAAAAGCCATGACCCCCGGCTGTACCGTACAGGCCTGCGGCTTGCGCGATAACATGGATGAGTTGAAAAAAGCGGGCGTTGATGTGCTGGGTATCAGCACCGATAAACCGGAAAAACTCTCCCGTTTCGCAGATAAAGAACTGCTTAACTTTACGCTTCTGTCCGATGAGGACCACCAGGTATGCGAACAATTCGGCGTCTGGGGCGAGAAGTCTTTCATGGGCAAAACCTACGATGGCATTCACCGCATCAGCTTCCTGATCGATGCCAACGGTAAAATCGAACACGTATTTGACGATTTCAAAACCAGCAATCACCACGACGTAGTGCTTAACTGGCTAAAAGAACACGCTTGATTACTTTGCTCCATTCCGTGCTGGCTGCGCTTGCGGCCAGCACATTTCACTTCCGCTGAAGATTACTCTTGCGCGATTTGACCATCCGGCCAGGCGTGAATTACTGCCTTGATTAGCGTTGCCAGTGGAATGGCGAAGAATACGCCCCAGAATCCCCACAGACCACCAAAGATCACCACGGATAAAATAATCACCAACGGATGCAGGTTAACTGCTTCAGAGAACAGTACCGGCACTAACAGGTTGCCGTCCAGCGCCTGAATAATCAGATACACTGCGAAGCAGCTCCAGAACTCCGTCCCCGTACCAAACTGGAATAGCGCCACGCCAACCACCGGGATGGTTACAACAAATGCGCCAATGTACGGAATAAGCACCGAGAAGCCGACCAGCACCGCCAGCAGCAGTGAATAGTTTAGTCCGAAAAGTAAGAATCCCAGCCAGGTGGCTATCCCCACCACAATCATCTCCAGCACCTTGCCGCGGATGTAGTTAGTGATTTGCTGGTTCATCTCCTTCCACACCTGGCCTGCCAGCCCACGGTTACGCGGCAGTACCCGGCGAACAGCGTTCAGCATTTGCTCTTTGTCTTTCAGCAGGAAGAAAACCATCAATGGCACCAGCACCAGATAGACGGCAATGGTCAGCAAACCGACCAGCGAGGCGAGGGAAATTTTCACCACCGAATCGCCCATAGTGAGCATCCGGCTGCGCATATTTTCGGCCATTGCATCAATAATGCCCGCATCCATTAAGGCTGGATAACGACGCGGTAGCGTAGCGGCAAAGTCAGAGAGCTTATTGAGCATGCCCGGCATATCGTGGATTAAGTAAATGCCCTGCTGCCAGGCGATAGGCAGTACCACAAACGCCATCAGCAGCAAAATCCCGACGAAAACCACCAATACAATCGACGTCGCCCAGCGACGGGAACAACCAATAGATTGCAGGCGCACGGTTGGCCATTCCAGCAAATAGGCCAACACAATCGCCACCAGCAACGGTGCAAGCAGCCCACTAAAGAAAAAGATAATGCCAAATCCGGCAACTAAAATAACCAACAAGGCAATCGCTTCCGGGTCGCTAAAACGGCGGCGATACCATTGCATCAACATTTCGAGCATAAAGACTTTCCCTGAACCTCAAGAGTGGGATTGCGATCCGCAATTGTATCGAAATGTCACAAAAAAGACTTCGCTTTTTATGATGGATTCAGGAAACTGAAAAGTCATTTGAGTGGGCTAATCTTCACCGTTACACTCAAAGGCGGCGCGGTGGGAACGATATTTCACAGTATCGGTCAAATGACTATCTCCAGAAATACAGGACAGAGGTTATGTTCAGGCAGTTGAAAAAAAACCTGGTTGCTACCCTCATTGCTGCTATGGCCCTCGGTCAGGTAGCTCCGGCGTTTGCCGATAGCGCAGACACCTTACCGGATATGGGAACCTCCGCAGGAAGCACGCTTTCCATTGGTCAGGAAATGCAAATGGGCGACTATTACGTTCGCCAGCTACGCGGCAGCGCGCCGTTAATTAACGATCCACTGTTAACGCAATACATTAACTCACTGGGGATGCGTCTGGTTTCACATGCCAATTCTGTTAAGACGCCGTTCCATTTCTTTCTGATCAATAACGACGAAATTAACGCCTTTGCTTTCTTTGGCGGCAACGTGGTGCTGCACTCTGCCCTGTTCCGTTATTCCGATAATGAAAGCCAACTGGCTTCGGTTATGGCGCATGAAATCTCTCACGTCACCCAGCGTCACCTGGCGCGGGCAATGGAAGATCAGCAACGTAGCGCGCCGCTCACCTGGGTTGGGGCGTTAGGTTCTATTTTACTGGCGATGGCCAGCCCGCAGGCGGGTATGGCGGCGTTGACCGGGACGCTGGCGGGAACGCGCCAGGGGATGATCAGCTTCACCCAGCAAAATGAACAGGAAGCAGACCGCATTGGTATTCAGGTATTGCAACGCTCGGGATTCGATCCGCAGGCGATGCCGACCTTCCTCGAAAAATTACTCGATCAGGCTCGCTACTCCTCCCGTCCGCCAGAAATTTTGCTGACTCACCCATTGCCGGAGAGTCGTCTGGCTGATGCTCGTAACCGTGCTAACCAGATGCGCCCGATGGTGGTGCAATCATCAGAAGACTTCTATCTGGCGAAAGCGCGTACTCTGGGGATGTACAATTCCGGACGTAATCAGCTCACCAGCGATTTACTGGATGAATGGGCGAAAGGCAATGTTCGTCAGCAACGGGCGGCACAATATGATCGTGCTTTACAGGCGATGGGAGCCAATAAATTCGATGAAGCACGGAAAACGCTACAGCCATTACTGACGGCAGAACCGACTAATGCATGGTTTCTCGATCTGGCTACCGATATCGATCTTGGGCAAAACAAAGCCAATGACGCGATCAATCGGCTGAAAAATGCCCGCGATTTGCGCACCAATCCGGTGTTGCAGCTCAACCTTGCGAACGCTTATCTGCAAGGGGGTCAACCAAAGGAAGCGGCCAATATTCTGAATCGCTACACTTTTAATAATAAAGATGACAGCAATGGTTGGGATTTACTTGCACAGGCGGAGGCCGCGCTAAATAACCGCGATCAGGAACTGGCTGCGCGAGCAGAAGGTTATGCACTCGCCGGGCGACTCGATCAGGCCATTTCCTTGTTGAGTAGCGCCAGTTCGCAGGTGAAATTAGGCAGCCTGCAACAAGCGCGTTACGATGCGCGCATCGACCAGTTGCGCCAACTGCAGGAACGTTTTAAGCCTTATACCAAGATGTAATTCGCATTAAAGGAAGAACCATGACCAAACAGGTAAAAATCTACCACAACCCACGCTGTTCAAAGAGCCGTGAAACGCTGAACCTGCTGAAAGAAAATGGTGTGGAGCCGGAAGTGGTGCTCTATCTTGAGACACCCGCCGATGCGGCAACGCTACGCGATTTGCTGAAAATGTTGGGTATGAATAGCGCCCGTGAACTGATGCGTCAGAAAGAGGATCTTTATAAAGAGCTTAATCTTGCAGACAGTTCGCTTAGCGAAGAAGCGCTGATTCAGGCGATGGTGGATAATCCGAAGCTGATGGAACGCCCGATTGTGGTCGCGAATGGCAAAGCGCGTATTGGTCGTCCGCCGGAGCAGGTGCTGGAAATTACGGGTTAACGCCGGCGTTGTTGCACATTGCCGGATGCGACGCTTGCCGCGTCTTATCCGGCCTACGAATGCAATGGCTCGCTCTTCGTAGGTTGCATTCGACAGTAAAAAACCTTGCCTACAATTTCAGAATTTCTTTCACAAACGGAATGGTCAACTTACGTTGCGCAGTAATCGACGCGCGATCCAGCTGATCCAGTGTCATAAACAGCGTGCGCATCTCTCTGTCGAGTCGCTTCAGCAAGAAACGTCCTACATCTTCCGGCAGTTCAAAACCACGCAAGCGGGCGCGTAACTGTAAAGCCTGCAATTTGTCTTCATCAGAAAGTGGCTGCAACTTGTAGATCTGCCCCCAGTCGAGACGTGACGCGAGATCCGGTAAGCCCAGATTCAACTGACGTGGTGGACGATCGCCAGTGATCAACAACCGTGTTTTCCCCGACTCCAGAATCCGATTGTAGAGATCGAAAATCGCCATCTCCCACAACTCATCGCCAGCAATACACTCAATATTGTCAATGCAAACCAGCGACAGTTGTTCCATACCATCGAGCACTTCCGGAACAAACCAGGTGCGTTTATCCAGCGGGACATAACCTACCGCATCGCCACGCTGCGACAATTCCGCGCAAGCCGCGTGCAGCAGATGGCTGCGCCCCGCGCCTTCGCGTGCCCAGAGATAGATGTAACCGCTATGTTCCTGACGCAGCACGTTTTTCATCGCGGCCAGTAAAGAGGAGTTATCCCCCGGCCAGAAACTTGCAAAGGTTTCGTCGTCAGGAAGATAAAGTGGCAAAGAGAGCTGTGCCGGTGTGTTCAGAGATACCTCAACCAGGGATTTCACAAAATCGCGAGAAGTTTACCACAGAAACCCATCATGTTTGAACCGGGCAGAATTACTGCCCGGCCGCGACATTACTTTTCTGTTATATCGGCGTCTTCTGCATCCAACACCTCTTCTTCCGGGCGCAGCACGCTAATCAGTTTGAAGATCAAACTTAAGCCGATACCGACTATGGTCGCCAGCGCCATACCTTTTAGTTCTGCCGCACCGATGTTTACCTTCGCGCCGCTGACACCGATGATCAAAATCACGGAAGTCAGGATCAGGTTTTGTGCTTTGTTGTAATCCACTTTCGATTCGATCAGCACACGAATACCGGAAGCGCCGATCACACCGTAAAGCAGCAGCGAAACACCGCCCATCACCGGCAATGGGATCATCTGGATTGCAGCAGCCAGTTTACCGACGCAGGAAAGCAGGATAGCGAAAATCGCCGCACCGCCGATAACCCAGGTACTGTACACGCGGGTGATCGCCATAACACCTATGTTTTCCCCGTAGGTGGTGTTTGGCGTGGAGCCAAAGAAGCCGGAGATCACGGTCGACAAGCCGTTAGCAAACATCGAACGGTGCAGGCCTGGATCGCGCAGCAGATCTTTTTTGACGATGTTAGCCGTGACGACCAGGTGCCCTACGTGTTCGGCAATAACCACTAACGCCGCTGGCAGAATGGTCAGAATGGCAAACCACTCGAAGCGCGGTGTATAGAGGGTTGGCAGCGCAAACCAGTGAGCATTAATAATCGGCGTGGTATCGACAATCCCCATTGCGAAAGAGAGCGCGTAACCCACCAGTACACCGATTAAAATCGGGATAATCGCCAGGAAACCACGGAACAGCACAGAGCCTAAAACTGTAACCGCCAGCGTGGTTATAGAGATGATGATGGTTTTGGAATCTGGCGTTTGCCCTTCAGCCGGAAGTAAGCCCGCCATACCGGCAGCTACACCCGCCAGTTCCAGACCGATGACGGCAACGATTGCGCCCATTGCGGCAGGTGGAAACAGTACGTCCAGCCAGCCAGTTCCTGCTTTCTTCACAATAAAAGAAACCAGGCAGAACAGCACGCCGCACATAATAAAGCCGCCAAGCGCGACTTCATAACCCAACGGCAACAGCAATAATACTGGAGAAATAAAGGCAAAGCTGGAACCGAGATAAGCCGGGATTTTTCCTTTACAGATGAAGAGATACAGCAGCGTTCCAATACCGTTAAATAATAGTACGGTCGCCGGGTTGATATGAAATAAGACGGGCACCAGGACGGTTGCACCAAACATGGCGAACAAATGTTGCAAACTAAGCGGGATTGTCTGCAAAAGTGGCGGTCTTTCACTCACCCCGATAGCACGGCGCGTCATAGTATTATCCTCTGTATATTTTATGTTATAGGCGCTTTACTCAAAAAAAAGCCGACTCTTAAAGTCGGCTTTAATTATTTTTATTCTTTATTTCGTACCAAAGATTTTGTCACCGGCATCGCCGAGGCCCGGAATAATGTATCCATGCTCGTTCAACCCCTGGTCAATCGATGCGGTATACAGCTCGACGTCCGGGTGCGCTTTTTCCAGCGCAGCGATACCTTCTGGCGCAGCTACCAGCACCAGCACTTTAATGCTGCTGCAGCCCGCTTTTTTCAGCAGGTCGATAGTCGCGATAACAGAACCACCAGTTGCCAGCATTGGGTCAACGATCAGCGCCATACGCTCATCGATGTTAGAAACCAGTTTCTGGAAGTACGGTACTGGCTCCAGCGTTTCTTCATCACGGTACATACCGACTACGCTGATACGCGCGCTCGGCACGTTTTCCAGCACGCCGTCCATCATCCCCAGACCAGCACGCAGAATCGGCACAACGGTAATTTTTTTACCTTTAATCTGGTCGATTTCTACCGGGCCGTTCCAGCCTTCGATAGTCACTTTTTCCGTTTCGAGGTCGGCGGTCGCTTCATAAGTCAGCAGGCTACCCACTTCGGAAGCGAGTTCGCGAAAGCGCTTGGTGCTGATATCTTGCTCACGCATCAGTCCCAGCTTGTGTTTGACGAGTGGGTGTTTGACTTCCACGATCTTCATACTCTTTCTCCTTTGAGGGGCAGCCACAAAAAAAATCGACGGATTATACCTCCTTTCTTTAAGGTGGCAATATTATTTTCGTTGACTTTAGTCAAAATGATAACAATTAGAGATAAAGTTATTTTGTAGTCAGATAGTTACGAAAGAAGATTATTCCATCCAAAACCTATTCTTTGTCTTCGTGCATGTATTCTTTCGCCGCCCGTTTGAGGAAAAGAAGCGAAAAAAGGTTGTGTAAAGCAGTCTCGCAAACGTTTGCTTTCCCTGTTAGAATTGCGCCGAATTTTATTTTTCTACCGCAAGTAACGCGTGGGGACCCAAGCAGTGACCGATAAAACCTCTCTTAGCTACAAAGATGCCGGTGTTGATATTGACGCAGGTAATGCTCTGGTTGGCAGAATCAAAGGCGTAGTGAAGAAAACGCGTCGTCCGGAAGTTATGGGCGGTCTGGGCGGCTTCGGTGCGCTGTGTGCGTTGCCGCAAAAATATCGCGAGCCGGTGCTGGTTTCCGGCACAGATGGCGTAGGCACCAAGCTGCGTCTGGCGATGGACTTAAAACGTCACGACACTATTGGTATCGATCTGGTCGCCATGTGCGTTAATGACCTGGTGGTACAAGGCGCGGAACCGCTGTTTTTCCTCGACTATTACGCAACCGGAAAACTGGATGTTGATACCGCTGCTTCGGTGATCAGCGGCATCGCGGAAGGTTGTCTGCAATCCGGTTGTTCGCTGGTGGGTGGCGAAACGGCAGAAATGCCCGGGATGTATCACGGTGAAGATTACGATGTCGCCGGTTTCTGTGTCGGGGTGGTAGAAAAATCAGAAATCATTGACGGTTCTAAAGTCAGCGACGGCGATGTTCTGATTGCACTTGGCTCCAGTGGCCCGCATTCAAACGGTTATTCGCTGGTACGCAAAATTCTCGAAGTCAGTGGCTGCGACCCGCAAACCACCGAACTCGACGGTAAACCATTAGCCGATCATCTGCTGGCGCCAACCCGTATTTATGTGAAGTCCGTGCTGGAGTTGATTGAAAAGGTTGATGTTCACGCCATTGCACACCTGACCGGCGGCGGTTTCTGGGAAAACATTCCTCGCGTATTACCAGAAAACACTCAGGCTGTGATTGATGAATCCTCCTGGCAATGGCCGGAAGTGTTCAACTGGCTGCAAACGGCAGGTAACGTCAGCCGCCATGAAATGTATCGTACCTTCAACTGCGGCGTCGGGATGGTTATCGCCCTGCCAGCTCCGGAAGTGGACAAAGCTCTCGCCCTGCTCAATGCCAACGGTGAAAACGCGTGGAAAATCGGTATCATCAAAGCCTCTGATTCCGAACAACGCGTGGTTATCGAATAATGAATATTGTGGTGCTTATTTCCGGTAACGGAAGTAATTTGCAGGCAATTATTGACGCCTGCAAAACCAACAAAATTAAAGGCACCCTACGGGCAGTTTTCAGCAATAAGGCCGACGCGTTCGGCCTTGAGCGCGCCCGCAAAGCAGGTATCGCAACGCATACGCTTATTGCCAGTCAATTTGACAGTCGGGAAGACTATGACCGGGAGTTGATGCACGAAATCGACGTGTACGCACCCGATGTGGTCGTGCTGGCCGGTTTTATGCGCATTCTCAGCCCGGCGTTTGTTTCCCACTACGCCGGGCGTTTACTGAACATCCATCCTTCCCTGCTACCGAAATATCCCGGTTTGCATACCCATCGTCACGCGCTGGAAAATGGTGATGAAGAACACGGTACATCGGTGCATTTCGTGACCGATGAGCTGGACGGCGGCCCGGTGATTTTGCAGGCTAAAGTTCCGGTTTTTGCCGGTGATACGGAAGATGAAATCACCGCTCGAGTGCAAACTCAGGAACACGCTATTTACCCGCTGGTCATTAGCTGGTTTGTTGATGGTCGTCTGAAGATGCATGAAAACGCCGCGTGGCTGGATGGCCAACGTCTGCCGCCGCAAGGCTACGCTGCCGACGAGTAATGACCCCGTAGTTAAAGCGCCAGCTCTGCCGCTGGCGTTTTTCAATTCACCTGTAAATCGCAGGCTCCAGCAGTTTTTTTCCCCCTTTTCTGGCATAGTTGGACATCTGCCAATATTGCTCGCCATAATATCCAGGCAGTGTCCCGTGAATAAAACGGAGTAAAAGTGGTAATGGGTCAGGAAAAGCTATACATCGAGAAAGAGCTCAGTTGGTTATCGTTCAATGAACGCGTGCTTCAGGAAGCGGCGGACAAATCTAACCCGCTGATTGAAAGGATGCGTTTTCTTGGGATCTATTCCAATAACCTTGATGAGTTCTATAAAGTTCGCTTCGCTGAACTGAAGCGACGTATCATTATTAGCGAAGAACAAGGTTCCAACTCTCATTCCCGCCATTTACTAGGCAAAATTCAGTCCCGGGTGCTGAAAGCTGATCAGGAATTCGACGGTCTTTATAACGAACTATTGCTGGAGATGGCGCGTAACCAGATCTTCCTGATTAATGAACGCCAGCTCTCCGTTAATCAACAAAACTGGCTGCGTCATTACTTTAAGCAGTATCTGCGTCAGCACATTACGCCGATTTTAATCAACCCAGACACTGACTTAGTCCAGTTCCTGAAAGATGATTACACCTATCTGGCGGTGGAAATCATTCGTGGAGAAACCATTCGTTACGCGCTGCTGGAGATCCCATCAGATAAAGTACCGCGCTTTGTGAATTTGCCGCCGGAAGCACCGCGTCGACGCAAGCCGATGATTTTGTTGGATAACATTCTGCGTTATTGCCTTGATGATATTTTCAAAGGCTTCTTTGATTATGATGCGCTGAATGCCTATTCGATGAAGATGACCCGCGATGCCGAATACGATTTAGTACACGAGATGGAAGCCAGCCTGATGGAGCTGATGTCTTCCAGTCTGAAGCAGCGTTTAACGGCAGAACCAGTACGTTTTGTTTACCAGCGTGATATGCCTAACGCGCTGGTTGAAGTGTTGCGTGAGAAACTGACTATTTCCCGTTACGACTCTATCGTCCCCGGCGGTCGTTACCACAATTTCAAAGACTTTATTAATTTCCCTAATGTCGGCAAAGCGAATCTGGTTAACAAACCGCTGCCGCGTTTACGCCACATTTGGTTCGATAAAGCCCAGTTCCGCAACGGTTTTGATGCCATTCGCGAACGCGATGTGTTGCTCTATTATCCTTATCACACCTTTGAGCATGTGCTGGAACTGCTTCGTCAGGCCTCGTTCGACCCGAGCGTGCTGGCAATAAAAATCAATATTTACCGCGTGGCGAAAGATTCACGCATCATCGACTCGATGATCCACGCCGCGCACAACGGTAAAAAAGTGACAGTGGTGGTTGAGCTACAGGCTCGCTTTGACGAAGAGGCTAACATTCATTGGGCGAAACGGCTAACCGAAGCTGGCGTGCACGTTATCTTCTCTGCGCCTGGGCTGAAAATTCATGCAAAATTGTTCCTGATTTCACGTAAAGAAAACGGTGAAGTCGTGCGTTACGCACATATCGGGACCGGGAACTTTAACGAAAAAACTGCACGTCTTTATACCGACTATTCGTTGCTGACCGCCGATGCGCGCATCACAAACGAAGTGCGGCGGGTGTTCAACTTTATTGAAAACCCATACCGCCCAGTGACATTCGATTATTTAATGGTGTCGCCGCAAAACTCCCGCCGTCTGTTGTATGAAATGGTGGATCGCGAGATCGCCAACGCGCAACAAGGACTGCCCAGCGGTATTACTCTGAAACTGAATAACCTTGTTGATAAAGGTCTTGTCGATCGTCTGTATGCGGCCTCCAGCTCCGGCGTGCCGGTGAATCTGCTGGTTCGCGGAATGTGTTCGCTGATCCCCAATCTGGAAGGTATTAGCGACAATATTCGCGCTATCAGTATTGTCGATCGTTACCTTGAACATGACCGGGTTTATATTTTTGAAAATGGCGGTGATAAAAAGGTCTATCTTTCTTCCGCTGACTGGATGACGCGTAATATTGATTATCGTATTGAAGTCGCGACGCCGCTGCTTGATCCGCGCCTGAAGCAGCGAGTACTGGACATCATTGAGATTTTGTTCAGCGATACGGTCAAAGCGCGTTATATCGATAAAGAACTCAGTAATCGCTACGTTCCCCGCGGTAACCGCCGCAAAGTGCGGGCGCAGTTGGCGATTTACGACTACATCAAATCACTCGAACAACCAGAATAACCCTATGCCAATACACGACAAATCCCCTCGTCCGCAGGAATTTGCTGCGGTCGATCTCGGTTCAAATAGTTTCCACATGGTTATTGCCCGTGTGGTGGATGGCGCCATGCAGATTATTGGCCGCCTGAAACAGCGGGTACATCTGGCGGACGGTCTGGGGCCAGATAATATGTTGAGTGAAGAGGCGATGACGCGCGGTTTAAGCTGTCTGTCGCTGTTTGCCGAACGCCTGCAGGGTTTCTCTCCCTCTAGTGTCTGTATTGTCGGGACACATACGCTGCGTCAGGCGTTGAACGCCACTGATTTTCTGAAACGCGCCGAAAAGGTTATCCCCTACCCAATTGAGATTATTTCCGGCAACGAAGAAGCTCGTCTCATTTTTATGGGTGTGGAACATACCCAGCCGGAAAAAGGCCGCAAACTGGTTATTGATATTGGCGGCGGTTCAACAGAACTGGTAATTGGAGAGAATTTCGAACCGATTCTTGTTGAAAGCCGCCGGATGGGTTGCGTCAGCTTTGCCCAGCTCTATTTCCCGGGCGGGGTCATCAATAAAGAGAATTTTCAGCGAGCACGCATGGCGGCAGCGCAAAAACTCGAAACTTTAACCTGGCAGTTTCGGATTCAGGGCTGGAACGTAGCAATGGGGGCTTCCGGAACCATTAAAGCCGCTCATGAAGTGTTGATGGAAATGGGCGAGAAAGACGGCATCATAACACCAGAGCGCCTCGATAAACTGGTGAAAGAAGTTTTACGTCATCGTAAATTCTCGGCGTTAAGTTTGCCGGGTCTGTCGGAAGAACGAAAAACGGTTTTTGTTCCTGGTCTGGCTATTTTGTGTGGTGTATTTGATGCCTTAGCCATTCGTGAACTGCGGCTTTCTGACGGGGCGCTGCGTGAAGGCGTTTTGTATGAGATGGAAGGACGTTTCCGCCATCAGGATGTGCGTAGCCGTACCGCCAGCAGCCTCGCCAACCAGTATCATATTGACAGTGAACAGGCCCGAAGGGTACTCGACACTACTATGCAAATGTACGAACAATGGCGGGAACAGCAACCGAAGCTGGCTCATCCGCAACTGGAAGCATTGCTGCGCTGGGCCGCCATGCTGCATGAAGTCGGATTAAGCATTAATCATAGCGGCCTCCATCGCCATTCGGCGTATATCCTGCAGAACAGCGACTTGCCGGGCTTTAATCAGGAACAGCAGCTGATGATGGCGACGTTGGTGCGCTATCATCGTAAAGCGATTAAGCTCGACGATCTGCCACGCTTTACCTTGTTTAAGAAGAAACAGTTCCTGCCTTTAATTCAGTTGTTGCGCCTTGGCGTATTACTCAATAATCAACGTCAGGCAACTACCACGCCGCCAACATTGACACTAATTACTGATGACAGCCACTGGACGTTACGTTTTCCGCATGGCTGGTTTAGCCAGAACGCGCTGGTATTGCTTGATCTGGAAAAGGAGCAAGGATACTGGGAAGGCGTGGCTGGCTGGCGATTGAAAATTGAAGAAGAAAGCACGCCGGAAATCGCGGCTTAATATGAAATGAAAAGGGCCAACCTGATTCGTTGGCCCAAATGAATTACGCGCTTTCTCGAACAGTTTCTCTTTCATCCGTAATCGTATTTAACGGCTTCGGTTCACCAATCAAAAAGCCTTGCAGGTAATCAATACCCAAAGAGTGCACGGCATTGCGAATATCTTCATTTTCAACATACTCCGCAACCACTTGCATTTTCTTCATTCGAGCCAGATGACAAATCGATGCCACTATCTGGTAATCAAGGCTATTTGAGGCAATGTTACGGATGAAGCTACCATCAATTTTTAATAAATTGGCATTCACATTTTTTAACCGCGCATAACTTGCGTATCCGGTGCCGAAATCATCAATAGCAATCTGGCATCCTAACTCCTGAAGATGCTGTAACGTGTTCTGTGCCTGGTTAACGTTAGTCAGGACATTACTTTCGGTGACTTCAAAGATAAGCTGCCACGCTTCTATATGGTATTTCGCCAATAACTCACTAATTTTAACAGGAAAGCGAGCCTGACAAACTGATGTTGGCGACAAATTAATCGCAAATCGTTGGGCGGGCATTTTCTCTTTATTTTCCGCCATAAATTGCAATGTATGTTCGATGACCCACATGTCGATACTGGACGATAAGCCAAATTCATGCGCAACCGGCAAGAAGTTGTCAGGATTGATGAGTACATCATTCTCCCCTCTCATACGCAGCAAAATTTCATGATAGACATCGCCGCGCACCCCAGTAATTGGTTGGGCCATAAGGCAAAAATCGCCGTGCTCAAGCGCCTGCTGTAGCCGATTCATCATTGCCACTTTGTCTTTTAATTCTCGTTGCAGATACACTGCCCCACGACGCTGCATATTTTCCGGGGCATTAGTCACTATAGAGAGTTCAGCAACCGTGCTTAGCTCACCTAACAGCAAATAAATATGATTCACTGGCGAACGGACATAGCAATAGCTGACGCCAATCTGTGGTTGCAATGGAATATCATCCCAAAAGAAACGAAACTGCTTAAGATGGTTATCCAATGCGATAATGCGCTCCTGGTGAGACTCTGTATTCAGTCGCAGCGCAAGATCGTTACCTGAAAGTTGATAAACATCTTCGCCCGATTCTAGTAATGGTGAAAGCCAGTGAGAGAGTTTTTGCTTGTATTGGATCCGCAGCATGATGCCATAGTTCTTTACCAGCATTTCCATGCCTGGGATGCGTAAATAACATAGCGCAGACCAGGGTGCGTCACGCAACGCGCGATTCAGGGCGCGAACATTCGGCAGATGAACAACCGGGTCCACGTAAGCCAGTCGCTGAATGCGTCTGGTCACTGCTCGTTGACGCGTTGCCAGAACAGCCATGTAATTGACGATAAAAGAAAACACCAGATAGCTGGAGGAGGTTATGGTCAGTTGAGTGGTATACCCATGATAAAAGGGAATATAATTCTGGTAGCTATGGATACTGATCATCAGCACTATAGCCCAGAGCAACGAGATCAGCTTGTAGCCATAACGCATCGCTCCCCACATCATCAGCGGCAGCAATAACGACAAGGTATAGTTGGTGCTGAAAATTGTGCTTTTTTCAGTTAAAGGCATACATAGCAGCAATAACAATGCGCCCAGAGCAAGCAACCACAGCGCGAACTCTTTTTTTGTAACTTTACTATCAATTTGTTGTTTTAATTGAGAATAATAGCATCGCAAATAAAATGGATTTCGTACAGAACGAACGATGAAGTAGCAAAGTGGGACGCCTATTAGATTACCCACCAGCAAAGCCTGGTAATTGATTAAGGTTCCCAGATTAAAGGGCATGACGCCAGCCAGATTTGTTCTGTTCGCCAGTAAACCTACAAACGCCGCAAACTGGAAGAGCACCAGAAACAACGTTGCAGGGAAAACAATCTGCCAAAAGATACGCTGGGAAATTAAGCGGGTATCTCCATGTGAAACGTTGTTACGTCTGGGAGTAAACACCCTGTAACCGCCCCAACAAAGAATGATAATGATAATAAAATTAACCGTTAACGAGAGCGTTTCATAAAAACCAAGCTCGGCATACTTGCGAACAAAAATCCCTAAAGCAATACCTGGTAATGCTGCCCAGCTAAAAAACATCATCATGCTGATCATCAGCGCTAGCGGCAGATAAAAGAGAAAAACTTCACCAGAAGAAATATATGCGTAAGTATTTATATGGGCAAAGACAGGCAAGATTAAAGAAGGCAGGAACAGCGGAAGCCCCCACCACTTATCACGTATTTTTATATAAGTTGCATTCAGTTTCATAGATGCTCAGCAGAACCCCTTACATCCTGAAAGGGTGTATTCAGACAGGCATCCCACCTGACTTCGAAGGATGATTATTCATCACTATAGAGAACATTGATTCTAAGTGTCATATGAAAGTTCCATTTGATATATATCAAACAAAATAATCCTGATTAATGAATTATTACGTTTATAATGTTAATTCATCATTATTACATCATCGCTGTAAATGATTAAATTAACTTCCATAACATTAAAATATGTATCCACTGACGCTTTTTTACATATCGAAGAATTGACCATTTTGTCCTGGTGTGCCTTAATGTAAGTACCGTCCACAGAGTTGGACATACTTCAAGGAACCTTTTGTGAGTCAGGCAACCAGTATGCGAAAACGACACCGATTTAACAGTCGCATGACCCGTATCGTACTGCTCATTAGCTTTATCTTCTTCTTTGGCCGCTTTATCTACTCTTCCGTCGGTGCCTGGCAGCATCATCAGAGCAAAAAAGAAGCTCAACAATCCACACTCTCTGTCGAAACACCGGTACAACGTTAGCGGTTACCTTCTCCACTCTCACTGAACATAACAGCACATCTCTGTCCGATGCTTTTGCTCTTTGTGATTATCAAAGCGGCAGATATTCTTTCATCTTAAATTTTCCTTCTTTGCCCTGACTGACTTTTATTCTGCCTGGTTACAAAATTAACACCCCATTAATACATAGATTTTAATTATATATTTTTGAATATTATTCTCCGTGTGAATTTTAATAAATTTAATCCATTCATTTAAACACAATACATTTACTTTCCTCTTTTGATGATCTTAAATATCTTATTTTTCGTAATGTGTATAACAAGGAATAGTGATGAAATTTAAAACATATCTTCTGCCTGTGGCAATTTTAGCGTCATTCACTCTGGCAGGATGCCAGTCAAATGCTGACGATCATGCCGCCGATGTTTATCAAACCGATCAACTGAATACCAGGCAAGAAACAAAAACCGTTAATATTATTTCCATCCTTCCTGCAAAAGTTGCCGTAGACAATTCCCAAAATAAACGGAACGCGCAAGCCTTCGGCGCACTCATTGGTGCCGTCGCTGGCGGCGTTATTGGCCATAACGTCGGGTCTGGCAGTAATTCCGGAACGACGGCAGGTGCAGTTGGCGGCGGAGCTGTAGGCGCGGCTGCGGGTTCTATGGTGAATGATAAAACCTTAGTGGAAGGTGTTTCTTTAACTTATAAGGAAGGCACCAAAGTCTATACCTCCACTCAAGTGGGTAAAGAATGCCAGTTTACGACGGGTTTAGCTGTCGTTATTACCACGACGTATAACGAGACACGTATTCAGCCAAATACCAAATGTCCTGAAAAGAGCTAAATATCAGGAGGACTCATGAAGAAAATTTTTCTTTGCGCCATCTTAGCCTCCTTAAGCTCCCCGGCTTTCGCCTCATCCCTGCAGGATCAACTCTCAGCTGTCGCAGAAGCGGAACAGCAAGGTAAAAATGAAGAGCAAAAGCAGCATGACGAATGGGTCGCGGAGCGCAACAGGGAAATACAGCAAGAGAAACAGCGTCGCGCAAACGCTCAGGCCGCCGCTAATAAAAGAGCGGCGGCGGCAGCAGCGAATAAGAAAGCTCGCCAGGATAAACTTGACGCCGAAGCCACTGCGGATAAAAAACGTGATCAAAACTATGAAGATGAACTTCGAAGCTTAGAGATCCAGAAACAAAAACTGGCGCTGGCGAAAGAAGAAGCCCGCGTTAAGCGCGAGAACGAATTTATCGATCAGGAACTGAAGCACAAAGCTGCGCAAACCGATGTCGTGCAATCTGAAGCTGACGCTAACAGGAACATGACTGAAGGTGGTCGCGATTTGATGAAGAGCGTGGGTAAAGCAGAAGAGAATAAATCGGACGGTTGGTTTAATTAATCGATGTCTCTGGGACAAAGCTCATAATTTGTGAAAATTATGAGCTTTTATTATGCATAAAAAAACCCTCCAGAGATCAGAGGGTTTTGCTGTCAAAATCTACTGAAGTGTATCGGGATTATTCCCACTCAATAGTCGCTGGCGGCTTGCCGCTGATGTCATACACCACGCGGGAAATACCGTTCACTTCGTTGATAATACGGTTGGAAACACGCCCCAGGAAGTCATACGGCAGGTGCGCCCAATGTGCGGTCATAAAGTCGATAGTTTCGACAGCACGTAGAGAGACAACCCAGTCGTATTTACGACCATCGCCCATTACACCAACGGAACGTACCGGCAGGAAGACGGTGAACGCCTGGCTGACTTTGTCGTACAGGTCCGCTTTACGCAGTTCTTCAATGAAGATGGCGTCAGCACGACGCAGCAGATCACAGTACTCTTTCTTCACTTCGCCCAGAACACGAACGCCGAGGCCCGGTCCCGGGAACGGGTGACGGTACAGCATGTCGTACGGCAGGCCCAGCTCCAGACCAATTTTACGCACTTCGTCTTTGAACAGCTCTTTCAGCGGTTCAACCAGGCCCATCTTCATCTCTTTCGGCAGGCCGCCCACGTTGTGGTGAGATTTGATCACGTGCGCTTTACCAGTCGCAGACGCGGCAGATTCGATAACGTCAGGGTAGATAGTCCCCTGCGCCAGCCACTTCACATCTTCCAGTTTCAGGGCTTCTTCATCGAATACTTCAACGAAGACGCGACCGATGATTTTGCGTTTTGCTTCCGGATCGTGTTCACCTGCCAGTGCTGACAGGAAGCGATCTTCTGCCGGAACGTGAACAATGTTCAGGCCAAAGTGATCGCCAAACATATCCAGAACCTGCTCTGCTTCGTTGAGACGCAGCAGGCCGTTGTCAACGAATACGCAGGTCAGGTTTTTGCCGATAGCGCGGTGCAGCAGCATTGCGGTTACGGAGGAATCCACGCCACCAGAGAGGCCGAGGATCACTTTATCGTCGCCCACCTGCTCGCGAATGCGGGCTACAGCATCGTCGATAATTTTCGCCGGCGTCCACAAGGCTTCGCACTGGCAGATATCACGCACAAAACGCTCCAGCATGCGCATGCCCTGACGGGTGTGAGTCACTTCCGGGTGGAACTGTACGCCGTAGAAGCGTTTTTCTTCGTTAGCCATGATGGCGAACGGGCAGCTTTCGGTGCTGGCTACGGTGACGAAGTCGGACGGGATAGCGGTAACTTTATCGCCGTGGCTCATCCAGACATCGAGCAGCGGTTTACCGTCTGCGGTCAAAGCATCTTCGATACCGCGAACCAGTGCGCTGTCGTTAACGACTTCAACCTGCGCGTAACCAAATTCACGTTCGTTTGAGGCTTCAACATGACCGCCCAACTGCATCGCCATGGTCTGCATACCATAGCAAACGCCGAATACTGGTACGCCTGCTTCAAACACATACTGCGGCGCACGCGGGCTGTTTTCTTCAGTAGTACTTTCCGGGCCACCGGAAAGAATAATGCCGCTTGGATTGAAGTCACGAATTTGTGCTTCTGTCACATCCCACGCCCACAGTTCGCAGTAAACGCCCAGCTCACGCACGCGGCGCGCAACCAGTTGAGTATACTGGGAACCGAAGTCCAGAATGAGGATGCGATGCTTATGAATGTTTTCCGTCATTGACGCTTATTCCGAGGCAAGTGAAACAGATAATATAAATCGCCCGACATGAAGTCGGGCGAAGAGAATCAGGAGCCCAGACGGTAGTTCGGGGACTCTTTAGTGATGGTCACGTCGTGAACGTGGCTTTCCTGAATACCCGCACCGCTGATACGTACAAACTCCGCTTTAGTACGCAGTTCGTCGATAGTACCACAGCCGGTCAGGCCCATACAGGAGCGCAGGCCGCCCATCTGCTGGTGAATGATCTCTTTCAGGCGACCTTTGTAAGCTACGCGACCTTCGATACCCTCAGGCACCAGTTTGTCGGCAGCGTTATCGCTCTGGAAGTAACGGTCAGAAGAACCTTTGGACATCGCGCCCAGAGAGCCCATACCACGGTAAGATTTGTAAGAACGCCCCTGGTAGAGTTCGATTTCACCCGGAGATTCTTCAGTACCTGCCAGCATGGAACCCACCATCACCGCGCTTGCGCCAGCGGCAATCGCTTTCGCGATATCGCCAGAGAAGCGGATACCACCGTCAGCAATAACTGGAATACCTGTACCTTCCAGTGCTTCTACTGCGTCAGCAACAGCAGTGATCTGCGGAACACCTACGCCAGTAACAATACGGGTCGTACAGATTGAGCCAGGGCCGATACCGACTTTAACCGCGCTGCAGCCCGCTTCTGCCAGAGCACGTGCGCCAGCAGCTGTTGCCACGTTACCGCCGATGATTTGCAGATCCGGATATTTGGCACGCGTTTCACGAATACGTTGCAAAACACCTTCAGAGTGACCGTGAGAGGAGTCGATCAGCAGAACGTCAACGCCTGCGGCAACCAGTGCATCAACACGCTCTTCGTTACCGGCACCAGCGCCAACTGCTGCGCCAACACGCAGACGACCTTGTTCGTCTTTACAGGCGTTTGGTTTACGTTCCGCTTTCTGGAAGTCTTTCACGGTGATCATGCCGATCAGATGGAATTCATCATCAACCACCAGCGCCTTTTCAACGCGTTTTTCGTGCATTTTTGCCAGCACAACTTCACGGGCTTCGCCTTCACGCACGGTAACCAGACGCTCTTTCGGCGTCATGTAAACGCTAACCGGCTGGTTCAGGTCGGTCACAAAACGCACGTCACGACCGGTGATAATACCCACCAGTTCGTTTTCTTCGGTAACGACCGGGTAGCCCGCAAAGCCGTTACGTTCAGTCAGTTCTTTCACTTCGCGCAGCGTCGTGGTTGGCAGAACAGTTTGCGGGTCAGTCACCACGCCAGATTCGTGTTTCTTCACGCGGCGAACTTCCTCTGCCTGGCGCTCAATAGACATGTTTTTGTGGATAAAGCCGATACCGCCTTCCTGAGCCAGAGCAATAGCCAGGCGAGCTTCCGTTACGGTATCCATTGCTGCGGAAAGCATAGGGATATTCAGACGAATAGTTTTCGTCAGCTGGGTGCTGAGGTCAGCAGTATTCGGCAGAACGGTAGAATGAGCAGGAACGAGGAGAACGTCGTCAAACGTCAGAGCTTCTTTAGCGATACGTAGCATGGGCAATATCTCGACCAGAGTGGTTAATAAATATTGCCGCGGCATTATACAGAGCGTAACCGATTGCATCTACCCCTTTTTGCAAAAAATGCTTGCTATCCCCGGCTGGCGGGTTACTATCGACTGAATAACCTGCTGATTTAGAATTTGATCTCGCTCACATGTTACCTTCTCAATCCCCCGCAATTTTTACGGTTAGTCGCCTGAATCAGACCGTCCGTTTGCTGCTTGAACAGGAGATGGGACAAGTGTGGATCAGCGGCGAAATCTCTAACTTTAGCCAGCCCTCTTCCGGGCACTGGTACTTTACCCTCAAAGACGATACCGCCCAGGTACGCTGCGCGATGTTCCGCAACAGCAATCGCCGGGTGACCTTCCGCCCACAGCATGGGCAACAGGTGCTGGTTCGCGCCAATATCACTTTGTATGAACCGCGCGGCGATTATCAAATTATTGTCGAAAGTATGCAGCCCGCCGGTGAAGGTTTACTGCAACAGAAGTACGAACAGCTTAAAGCGAAGTTGCAGTCTGAAGGTTTGTTCGATCAACAATCCAAAAAATCACTTCCCTCTCCCGCGCACTGTGTAGGTGTCATTACCTCAAAAACCGGTGCGGCACTGCACGATATTTTGCATGTGCTTAAACGTCGCGATCCGTCACTGCCAGTGATTATTTATCCTACCGCCGTACAGGGTGATGATGCGCCGGGGCAAATCGTTCGCGCTATTGAACTGGCAAATATTCGCAACGAGTGTGACGTGTTAATCGTCGGACGCGGCGGTGGTTCTCTGGAAGATTTATGGAGTTTTAACGATGAACGCGTGGCGCGGGCGATCTATGCGAGCGTCATTCCGATAGTCAGCGCCGTCGGGCATGAAACCGATGTGACCATCGCCGATTTTGTTGCCGATTTGCGCGCCCCAACGCCGTCTGCCGCCGCCGAAGTGGTGAGTCGCAATCAGCAAGAGTTGCTGCGCCAGGTACAATCTGCGCAACAGCGGCTGGAAATGGCAATGGATTATTATCTTGCCAACCGCACGCGACGCTTTACACAGATTCATCATCGGTTACAGCAACAGCATCCGCAATTAAGGCTGGCGCGTCAGCAGACCACGCTCGAACGCCTGCAAAAGCGGATGCGTTTTGCGCTGGAAAACCAGCTGAAACGGGCGGGTCAGCAACAGCAACGCCTTAGCCAGCGACTGAACCAGCAAAACCCACAACCGCATATTCACCGTGCGCAAACCCGCATTCAGCAGCTGGAATATCGCCTGACAGAAACACTTCGCGCACAACTTAGCGCCACGCGAGAACGCTTTGGTAACGCGGTAACGCATCTGGAAGCGGTAAGTCCACTGTCAACGCTGGCGCGCGGTTATAGCGTCACCAGCGCTGCTGACGGCAAGGTACTCAAGCAAGTTAAGCAAGTAAAAGTAGGCGATACGCTAACTACCCGTCTGGGCGATGGTATGGTGATCAGTGAAGTCAGCGCAGTGAAGCGATCACGTAAATCTCGCCGTTCTGTGCCGGACAGGGCATAGCCACTATCCGGCATTTTGGTACGCAATCACTGGAAACAAGTAGCAAACCCAAGTGTTTTAACCGCATTGATAGCACAATTCTGGGCGCCTGTTGTCATATTCATGCCGCAGTACATGCCACCGCTGCTGGGTGATGATGAGAGATAGTATTGATTCGACGACGTCGGCCATCCCACATTGCCTATTGAGCGGAACAATATCTGCAAATCATTGTATGTTGGCGCTTTATCCAGGCTACCGCACTGTTGTGCAAGATCCAGTTTATTTGCGTCAATGGTATGCGCCAGCGCCCAGATTTCATGATTTACATCTGGCGTTGCTGCTGGCGTCGCTGACGATACTTCCGACGCCAGCAGTGGGCGGTGCAACGTTTTCCCATTCACGGATACAGTATCCAGCATGCGCCCCCAGAAGTGTGCCGTAGGAGTATCGGGGCTGGTCATAACGGTAAAGATGGTATCCAGCGACGATGATACCGTGTTGTCACTCTCCAGTGCCGCCGTCAGCGGCGTTTTATACCCCAGCGACCTATCCTGGCGGATCGTAAAAGTCGCCTTACCATTACTATCGGTCACGCCGCTAATGCTGCTGCCGTTATCCGTCAGCGTGACGTTCGCGCCTGCGGGCGATTCGGGCGCCAGCAACATGTCATCAAAACTCTCCACATCACCAGACAGCGTCGCGCCTGTGTTTCTCGGCGCCGCTTCGCCGCGCTTCAGGGTGAACGCCACGCCAGGCTTCGCCTTCCCGGCACTATCTTTCGTCGTGACGGTTAAAAACATCGCTTCACCTTGTTTGGCCACAGCGGCCTGCCTCCCGGAATCAAACTGATATGACGTCAGCGTGATGGACGTATTCGGGCGCGGCGTCACCAGGCAAACCTGGTAGGCTTTGTTTTTGTCAGTATGAATGGCATTGCTGTACAGGTTCACTGTCTGGCACCTGGACGTCCTTGTATTGCCGCATGATGGATCAGACGTCCAGAATTCATAGCCACCTGATATCGCTGGCCAGCCAATCGCTGCCTGCACTGCCCCATCCGGATAGCGGTCATACAGCGATTCAAGGTCATCGACCGTCGGATGCTTCGCTTCATCCGAACACGGAATGGTTATTTTTTCCAGCGCCGTCGGCAGTGGCCACATTTCACTCGCAATCGAAATGGAATTACCGCTATAAGATGTCAACTCAGCGGTCAACTTAGGCCGCTCAAACACCACACCATTCGCCGCTGTTGCCGTTTCCGGCATATGTCCATACATACTGGCTTTGCTGCTGTCTGGACTGGTAATCACGGTAAAAATCGCGTCCAGCGACGCTTTCAACTGTGCGCTGTTACCCATTTCTGTTGCTGTGAGCGTCGTTTTAAGTCCGGTCGAATTATCCTGATGCAAAGTAAACGTCAATTTTCCCTGGGCATCGGTCTGCATATAAACGAAGCCACTATTCTTCCCTGAGAGGGACGTGCTGCTTGAAAAAGTTTGCGCCGGAATCAAGCTATCAACGACCAAATCATCCGAATTACTACTGCTAGTGGCCGCCGCTCCCTTACGCGACACGCTCTCCCCACGACTGATAGCAACAGATTCATACGCGGCCGGAGAACCATCGCTACGCGTTACCGTGACAATCATCGGCAACGGTTCAGCTTTCTTCACTTTCGCTGCTAACAGGGCGCTGTCCCAACTTTCTGTTTGTAACGGCGTGAGGGTAATCGCGCCTATTGGTTCTGCATTCATCAGGCAAATTTGTGAATACGAGGTGCTGGTACTGCTTGTTATCCCCGTGATCCCTCCTTTGAGATCCATCGCCTGATAAAGAGGCGAAGAGGTTCCCCACTGACTGGAGGCCACATTACGCGACCAGAAATAATTATTGCCTGAGGAATTACCCAACGGCCACCCCTGTAATACCTGAAGCTGGTCGCCAGGGTAGGCCTCAGCCAGTGATTGCAAATCATGAATAAGGGGGAGTTTATCCTTGCATCCCCCATAAACCCCATTATGCGCCTGAGTAATTGTCGTTATTGACCAGGTTTCGTTGTTGATAGATATTCCTGAGGCCGAACTTGTTTCAGCTTTCAACTGTGGACGACTAAATACTTTGCCATTTTGCGCCGTTGTTGTTTCAGCCATATGTCCCCAGAAGTTCGCTAATGGCGTATCCGGGCTGGTTAATGTGGTGAAAATAGCACTTAACGTATTCGACCTCGCGCCGCTGTCCAGTTGTGCCGTTAGCGGAATGCGCCCTCCCATTCCGGCGGAAGTTTGGTGTAGCGTAATACGCGTTGTCCCATCAGCCCCAGTCTGGCCGTAATATCTTTCATTGTCGTTAAAGTATTCATTGCTCTCGTTATCGCTACCTCTAACAGAGACCCAACGCGTCTGATTGTTCAATGAAATACCTGTAGCTCTACGCGATACCGTCGTACCATGAATAAGCGAAAACGGCACGTTACCCACCGACTGCCCCTGCGCGTCACGCGTGGTGACAGTCATTACAATTTCATCGCCTGTATTGGTCCAGTCGGTTCTGACTTTTACCCCGGCGTTGCCGTCATACGTCGCCGTCTGCGCTGAGGTCAGCTCAATTTGCGCCGCCTGCGGGTTCGCCGTTATCTGGCAGGTTAAATAGCCCGAATCGCTGGCCGTCAGCGTACTGCTGGTGCCGTCGTTAATCTGCACGCTTTTATATTTGCGGCTGTCTGTTGTGGCGTCATCCGCCGTGCTGCTGTCGTAATTCTTCAGCACTGGCCAGCCGTCTACCGCATGGCCGCCCCAACTGCCAGACAGCGTGACCAGCGCATCCCGGGTGGGGATATACTCCACGCCGCAGCCGTTTTTGCCAGTGTGTGCGGCCTCGTCTTCGGTAAACAGCGCCCAGGTTTCGTTGTCCTCTACCTGACTTTGCCGACCACTACTGTTGGTCAGTTCAATAAATAGTAGCGGGCGTTTAAACGTCAGCCCGCCCGCCGTCAGCGTTTCCGCCATATGGCCCCACATTTTTGCTTTCGCATAATCTGGGCTAGTGGGTACGGTGAAAATGGTGTCCATGCTGGCTTTTTTGGTTGGGTCGGAGTACAGCGTCGCCGTCAACGCCGTTTTGGTGCCATGAGTGTCCGGGCGGGTAATGCTGAGAATTTTGCTGCCGTCGCTGCCTGTCATCGCACTATAGGTGGTGGTCTTATCGGCAAGCGTCACTTCATCAGGCTGACCGCTGTCCACTATCACCGGTGAAGTCAATACATCGGTGCTGCCTGCGGTATGTTTTTCAACGGGATAGCGAGTATAGCCATCACCGCGATTGAGGGTAAACGGCATATCTGGCATCGGGTTGCCTGCGGCGTCTTTCACCGTCACTTTCACCTGCAGCGTTTCGCCTCTTTTCAGCTTCGCCGCATTGTCCGTCGCATCCCACTGTGCTGGGTCAACCACTTCCAGTGTAATGCTGGCGGCTGATACGTTTGCCGTACTCAAGCAACTGACATAGGTTTCAGATTCATTATTGTTCACCAGGTTACCATCGTTCAGCCATACGGTATACAAATGCGGCACTTTGTCCGCCGGAGAAGTGCTCCAGTACGATTGACGCAGGGTCGGCCAGCCGTGAACGGTCTGGATGGCATTACCGCTATTGGCGTTGTATAAATCCGTCAATTGTGTCCGGCGTGGCAGCATATTGGCACCGCAGCCGCCCACGCTGGTATCATCGAGGCTTGCCTGTGCTACGCGTACCCAGGTTTCATTATTCTCGGTAATGGAGCTTTGCGCATTCGTCACTTCCGTCGCCAGTTTGGGACGGTTAAAGGTCAGGGAGCCGACGGCGATGGTGTCATCCATATGGCCCCACATCTGCGCCCCCTGCGGGCCGGGTACGTTCGGGCTGGTGGCGACGGTGAAAATCACCGAGTAGTTAACCGTGTTGGAAAGTGCTGAATTAGTTGGCGTAATAATAAGCGGAGTTCTTAAGCCCACACCCTGCGGCTGCTCGATTACTACCGTGGCGTTACCCTGTGCATCCGTGGTGCCGGAATAGACCTGCAATGGCTGCGAGGTACCGTAAAACGTGCCGTTCATCTCCAGCGCACCAGCTGTGGGATCGTTAAAACCATCCGCCCGGCCCTGCTGGTTCAGGCCAATATCTTTGGTGATAGTAAACGCCGCATAGGCCACCGGCGCATTATTGAGCGCATTGACGGTATGTACCGTCATGGTGATTTTTTCGCCTACTTTCGCCTTTGCTTCACTACCATCAGAGATATCATGATCGGTCGTGGCTTCAACATGGGTCACCAGTTCATTACCGGAACAACTCAGGTAATTTTGTTTAAAGCCACTGTAACTATCAACGCCGCCGCTACTCATATTCACGGAGGAGTGCGTAACCTGCTCCGCCGCAGTCAGATAATCCTGTTTCGTCGTCGGCCAGCCATATTGAGTGCCAATCTCATTGCCGGGATAAGCGGCATACAAACTTTCCAGCGAACTCAGGCGCGGAATATGCCCGACGCCGCATTCGGCCTGCATACTGGTATCCTGATCGAACAGCGCCCAATCCTCGTTGTTTTCACGTATCTGTCCCAGTTCATGGCTGGTTTCATCCGCCAGCAGCGGGCGCTTAAACACGCTACCTGCGGCAATCAGACCACGCATATGGCCCCACATCCGCGCCTGGGTGACATCCGGGCTGGTGATCACGGTAAAGATCACGTCTTTAGCATCTTGGGCACTAAAATCACTGCGCATTTTAGCCGTAATATGAGTTTTCACCCCGGCGCCATCGGGTTGCGACAGAATGAGCGTCGCCAGACCATTAGCATCCGTCAAACCTTCATAAGTATGGTCATCGACTTTTCGCAGATTAGTATTTTCTTCAATCTGTATCGGATGCGCCTCCCACGCCTGATCGGTTTCGCCTTTTCGGTTGACACCGTTATCCAGGTGTAGCGAGAAATAGTAGTACGGCAGCGGCTGATCGTTATTCTTATTGTCCGTGACAGCCAGACGCATGGTAATCGTTTCGCCTACCTTCGCTTTCGCGGCATTCAGCGTGTTGTCAAAACTTCCTGGTGTCAGCACCAGCTTCGGTTCGACATCAGGCGCTTCTTTATCGACGCAGCTTACCAGGAATCTGGTGTCGTCCGGTTTTTGCGCTTCACTGCGGTTGGAAACATCCGCAGCATGATGCTGTCCTGTCGTCCCTGCCAGCGATGACCAATAATAGTCATCCTGCATCGGCCAACCGAGCACCTGCTGTACCGAAGTCGGGATCACCGTTGCCAGCGCGCCGAACTGGCGCATCCCAGGCAAAATAGCGCAATGGTTGTTCGCGCCGCTCCAGGTGAAAGTGGACCAGGTTTCATTGTGATCGACCAATGTACCGTCGTGACTGGTTTCAGCTGCCAGTTTTGGACGCGAGAAGGTGTAGCCGTGGGCTTCCACTGTGTCGGCCATATGACCCCACATGTTAGCTTCCGGCACATCCGGGCTGGTTAGTACTGTAAAAATGACCGCAGTTTCACTGGTCTGGGAAATGCCCGACAGGCTAACCTCCAACGGGGTTTTCACGCCGGGGCCATTGGGCTGTGTGACCTGGATTGTAGCTGTGCCGTTCTCGTCTGTCGTACCGCGATATTCTGTCGCCGCCGTGGTCAGTTCGGTGGTATCCAACATTACTGGCCCAACGTTATTTACCCCCCCTGACGGTTTTCAGCATCTTTACGTTTAACGCTAAAAGGAATGTTGCCTGCAGGGTTGCCTACACAGTCTTTCGTCGTCACCGTCAGAGTCAACGTACCGCCGACGGTGGTTTTCGCCGCCTTTAGCGTATCGTCATAGCCAGCAACGCTTATCGTCACCAGATCGCCGCTTGCCTGAGCGATATTGAGCGTCACTTTCTGGTCACTTAATGGGATCACGCCCCCGTTCGGCACCCCGGTCAGGGTGAATAAATTCAGGTGCGGTATAGTCTGCGATTGGCTGATTTGCGGCCACGCCACCAGCGTATGTCCAGCCAAATCCTGTGCGCAAAAGGAACGATCCGGGCGCGGCTGCGGATTCAGCGGCGTGTCCGGCGTGGCGGCCTCAGCCCAGATTAGTGAAACCGCAGGTGGTATCTGGTTTTCCCAGCGCAACAACGGCGGCATGTCAAAAGTATCGCCTTGGGTATCCTGCGGATTGGTCAGGATCATATTGGCGGCGGTATCGTCAACGCTGAACTCGCCGGGTTTAGCGGTATTGGCGATATCGTGAGTTTGGGTCGGATCAAGCTGTACACTACCCTGATAAACGGGCATGCTGGCACTGTCGGCAGTAGGGGGCGTGCCGTTAAATTCAGCGGTGGAGGAAGGCCAGGTTTGCCAGGTTACGTCTGCCCGTGCGAAACCAGACAGCATAATGGCAGCCAACAATCCTAAGACTGCAATAATTTTACCTGGTTTCAGACACACCGCCATTTAAGGAACTCCAGCACTATTGACAATATTTCAACCCATTTTGCTTAACGTACGGCTAAGCAAAAGAGGCGGAAAACAGCATTCCCGCCAGGGAATGCTGTTGGGCGAATATTAGTGATGCTTGTACGTAATGGACAATGTGTACCCCTGAACGCCATCGCCGTTTGCCGGGATCGCAAGGCCCGTCTTACCATAACGATCGCTGCCATTAAGAGTGGTTCTGGCCTGCTCGTTGGTCTGCGGGATAACAATGTCACTATTATCAAAGCTGGCGCTGGCAATGCCGCCCGCCGTACCAAGCTGTTTACTGTTGCCATTGAATACCCAGGCAAAGTCGTAATTGGCGGTAACATCCACATCCGCGCCAGCATCGTACTGACCGTTTCCGTTTTCATCCGAGTACAGTTTGGCGACATAAGTTTTGCCAAGCGCAATCGGCGTACTGCCACCAATAAGATTGGTGCCCGTTCCCTGTTCGTAAATAACTACTTTCAGGTTCTGGTTCACTACTGGGCCAGGATCGACGTTATCACTGTCGCTACCACCGCCACTAGCCGTTGAAATATCCAACAACGTCAGAACTGTTCCCTCAAAGGGGTTACCAGTCTGAGTAATCGGTTTGATTTCAACGCCGATATAACGACCACGATCGTTATCAGTAATTTTATAGCTGGTTTGTCCCGCTGCAGCAGTCAACTCTTTTTTGTCATTCCCGGCGCTATCGCTATAGCTATACCATTTGATGGTTTCAGTCGTTTTCGCATCGACACCCGCCGGTCCATCGTCGATATCTCCTTCCGTATCGCCAATATCCCAGCCCAGTGTGATGGTATCGCCGGAGTAAAGCCGCTTGTCGTTCTCACTTCCTGTCGGACGGGTGCCCTGATAATCGGAAGTGACTTTGACATGACCGGCATCAGTAGAGTTGATAGTCGCATTACCACCCTCGCTGTAAAGCCATGGTATCGTTCCCTGGAATTCTGCAGTAGGACCACTATCTACCCATGCTGCCTCTTCGGCCATCGCCACTGGCACCGCGCAATACCCGGCTAGTACTAACGCTAGCGCGATCTTCGTCAGGCCGCGTTTTGTTTCCTGTTGCATACACACTCTCCTTGGTTAAACCTCAGCGGCTGGCCGATCGGCCATTACGCCGATCTTATTTTTTGCTGTATTTCACCTGCAAACCGTACCCCTGCACACCATCACCAGCCCCTGCGCTAAACTTTTGCGCGGCTTCCTGATTGGTTACAGGGATGACAATATCTTCATTGGTTGTGTTAGCCTGTGCGCCCGTTTCACCATGCACACTCTGCCCGGTAAATTCCCACTGGTAGTCGTACTGCGCCATTTCTTCGTCGGCCAATTTCTCAGACTGCTGGAAAATGCCGTCTTTGTTGGTATCGCGCCATAGTACAAAGCGATAGGTGTTATTGAGCGGCAATGGTTCTTTATTGCCGATAAGGTTGACGGGATTTTTCGCAGCAAGACGATAGATAAAAGCATTCAGTCCCCCAATATCGGAACCGAGGAAAGTGACATCAACATAGTTACTATCATCATACGGGGCAGCTCTTGCTTTCCAGCGGAAGGTGCCAGGTAGGGTACTGGAGAGGGTAACAGTTCCTTTCTCTTTATCTTGCTGCGCGATAAAAACGCACGGGGTTTCAGTTGAGCAGGGTTTATTAGTGAGAGTGACTTTTTTATCCTGAGCATCATAAAGCTGCGGACTCAGCCCATCTTCAGGCAACGCATTACCATTGCGATCCGTGCCATCACCAAAGCTATCGGTAACATCAAGATCCATCACGACACCATCAACGCCATCCGCCTGGGCGCTGGCTTCATGACTGTGATTGTTTTCCTCCGGTACATCCGCAATGTTATTGACGATCAGCTCAATTTTGCGGTTCTGCTGAACGGTGATTTCCACCACGCCGGAGTTTTGTCGATTGCCCTTTTCATCTTCCAGCGCCAGACGCACGCGCCAGGTATTGAGTTTTTCCTGTTCTGCGGGATCGGAGCTGTACTGCCAGGCTGGCAGCACCAGGTTCCAGTGGTTGTTGTTACCTTCAGTGATGGTATTCGCTTTTACAACAGGCATCACCAGCGTGCGTGCAGCATTGTTTTTCGCCTGCCACGAGGCGACGACAATTTTATAGTGATGGTTGATTAGCGCGTTAATGGTCCACTTGCATTTTTCCAGACCCACCGCAGCTTCAGGGGTGTCCTTGATGACACAATCCGGGTGTTCATTGGTGGCGTCAGCCTTCAGCCATAACGTAACGTCGAGAGGATCTTTTTCTTTATATTCCAAAACAATAAAATTATTACGCTCAACGAAGTCATGGCGGCTGCCCATCAGCGAGTGAGCGACGTTAACGTTATCGCTATTCAGTTGATCTTTTAGCGGAACACCGAACTGATAGTTAACCGTGGCGTTAACACTAAGATCACTGTTATCTCCTGTACCTGCTTTATAGTCTGTCCCGATCGTCAGTAACGGAACGGGTTGATATTTCACGCCAAGCGTGACTGCATAAGGATCTTTTTCTAGATTATCGGTGCCGAAGAGCGCCACTTCGTCACCATAATATTGCTCGAAAACAATTTTGCCCCCCAGCTGTGGATAAGACGGTAGCCAGGCTTCCGCCCGGACATCCCAGCCACGAGCAGGTCGTTCTAAATAGAAGTCAAAGTCTTTTGAATCTTTCCAGTCTGAAAGCGGATGATAATAGTTACCAGAAAATTTTAAATAATCCGTCCAGGCTTCTGTTCCTAAGCCTAAACGGCGATGTCCACGGGTGAAATCATAATCGTAAAATATATTTCCACCCAGAAGCCATTTATCAAAATTATGTCTTACACCTAAACCTATATTACCTATCGTGCGATCTTCTTTACGTTGCGCAGAAAACTGACTGAAATAGACTGTACTCTGATTATCATACCAGGGGACAAAATAGTCGATTGAACTGCCGTCCAGATCGCCATCCTGACCGATGGAAAGATTAGAGCGAACTTTACCATAAGGAGAAAGCGTCCCTTCGATATACGACTGTGCGGATGAAGTGATTTGGCCTTGCAGATAGCTTCTCGCCTGGGATTCAAGAGCTTCGGGCGTCAGGTTCTCAAAGCCCTGCTGGGCGGACTCGGTAACGTAGTTGGCACCACGCTCTTTAAAGGATTTACCTTTGTTATTTTGTTCTTCTTGTTGTGCAGCGTCACTTGCCAGATCAGGCAATGGTGATTCGCTTTGCTTAACACTTATCTCTGGTGCCGCATAAGCAGCACCAGAGATAAATATTAGCGTTATACAGCGGATCCATCGCAGCATGTTTTTCCCTATAAAAATTAATATCTGGAATAATATCTACTATTGTATTCCAGTTAGTTCAGGGACTGCACACCAGAAATGCTAAATATATTCTTAAAGTTATAAGAACGAGACTTTGCTCATATCAATTAGTCGTTAACGTAATAACAAAGAGGTCATAATATTAACACTGAGAATACATGATATGAAATCATATATTCCCGTGATATTACACAATAACAAATTCAACGCGTGTTTTAGAAATTAACCCATGTCCATGTTGGCAGAAATAATCCACCGCACCGCACGCTTTTAAAACCTGCAACGGCTGATGGCAATCAGGGCAAAGAACCTGAACAATGAAATCTTTGTTGCACGTTGCGCAGTGAGCAGTCTCGCCGTTACGTTCGAGAGAGTTTTGGCAGATTGGGCAATTGAGTTCCATAAATGTTCCTCACATTTTCATGGGTTTCCCTCACCATATGGAAAGGGAAACCAGATAAGTAATTACTTACTTTTCTTAATGTGCTTCATCAGACGCTTACGCTTGCGCATCTGTGTCGGCGTCAAAGTGTTACGCTTGTTCGCATACGGGTTTTCCCCTTCTTTAAACTGAATACGAATCGGCGTCCCCATCACGTCCAGAGACTTACGGAAGTAGTTCATCAGATAACGCTTGTAGGTATCCGGCAGGTCTTTCACCTGGTTACCGTGAATCACCACAATCGGCGGGTTGTAACCACCAGCGTGAGCATACTTCAGCTTGACGCGACGACCGCGCACCAGCGGTGGTTGGTGATCTTCAACAGCCATAGTCATGATTCGTGTCAGCATCGACGTTCCCACACGACGGGTGGAACTGTCATAAGCTTCACGCACCGATTCAAACAGGTTACCAACCCCGCTGCCGTGCAAGGCAGAGATAAAGTGCACGCGAGCAAAATCGATAAAGCCCAGACGGAAGTCCAGCGTCTCTTTCACCTGCTCTTTTACTTCCTGGCTCAGGCCATCCCACTTGTTCACCACAATCACAAGTGAGCGCCCACTATTGAGAATAAAGCCTAGCAGGGAGAGATCCTGATCGGAAATACCTTCGCGTGCGTCAATGACCAGCATCACCACATTGGCATCTTCAATAGCCTGCAACGTTTTGATTACTGAGAACTTCTCTACAGCGTCGGTGATTTTGCCACGTTTACGTACGCCCGCGGTGTCAATGAGTACATACTCACGTCCATCACGTTCCATTGGAATGTAGATGCTGTCTCGCGTCGTGCCTGGCATATCGTAAACCACAACACGTTCTTCACCGAGAATACGGTTAGTGAGCGTAGACTTACCGACGTTCGGACGACCAACAATCGCCAGTTTGATTGGCAGACTTTGCGGGTCGAAGTCGTCTTCCTCTTCTTCTTCGCCGTTCTCTTCCGCTTCAAATTGCGCCCAGTATTCAGCGTCTTCGTCCACTTCTTCTTGCGGCGCGAGATCTTCCATCCACGGTAGCAGTACGTGCTCCAGCAGGCTTAATACGCCACGACCGTGAGACGCGGCGATAGGATAGATTTCACCTAAACCGAGTGAATAGAAATCAACCACCGCCTGGTCCGGATCCAGCCCGTCGGTTTTGTTTGCTACCAGGAAGGTTGGTTTTTCACGGGAGCGCAGATGTTTGGCAATGGCTTCATCTGCAGGCATCAGGCCTGCGCGCGCATCAACCATAAACAGTACAACGTCTGCTTCTTCAATCGCCAGCAGCGATTGTTCCGCCATACGGGTTTCAACACCATCTTCTGTACCGTCAATACCACCGGTATCAATACAGATAAACTCGCGGCCTTCAATTTCTGCACGACCGTACTTACGGTCACGAGTCAGACCCGGGAAATCCGCAACCAGCGCATCTCGGGTGCGAGTTAGACGGTTAAATAACGTGGATTTTCCTACGTTAGGGCGCCCGACAAGCGCGACCACAGGTACCATGTTTAAAGCCTCATTTTTATAAATCATCAGACAACAATCGCTTTTTTTGCGTCGTTGTTAAAAACAGGAAAACGGCCCCTGTCCAGGAGCCGTTTTCAAAGTGAACGACAGAGACGATTAACGTGTAATGGAATACACAGTCCCGTCTTTTGCCTGGATCAGCAGTTTGCCATCAGCGGCAACCGGTTCGGTCTGGAAACCGGAGCTATCAACTTTTTGCTGGGCAACGAAACGACCATCTTCGACGTTAATCCAGTGCAGATAACCTTCGCTGTCACCCACCACCAGGTTGCCATTATACAGCACCGGAGAAGTCAGCAGGCGATGCAGCAGATCGCTTTGCGTCCACAGCGTAACGCCGCCATCAATCGTCAGCGCCATCACCCGATCATTTTGATCGACCAGATAGATACGATTACCATCAACGATGAAATCATTCACCGAACCCAGCTCGCGTTTCCACATAATCTGACCGCTGCGCAGATCGAGCGCCGTCAGGTTACCATTATAGGCCAGTGCAAAAACAACGCCGTTAACGATTACCGGTGTGGTGTCAACATCGCTCAGACGGTCGATTTCAGTAGAACCGGTCGCCTGGGAGATACGTTGTTGCCAAATCATCTGGCCCTGCTCCATCAGCACTGCGCTGACACGGCCATTATCGCCACCAACGACTGCTGCACCAAAAGCAGTTGCTGGCGCAGACTCTCCACGCAGAGAGAGCGAAGGCATATCGAGGTTAACCGTCCATTTGACCGCGCCGTCAGCTTCGCTCAGCGCTTGTAACTGGCCGTTACTGGTGTGGATAAGAACCAGACCATCGCTGACCACCGGGCGAGAAAGTGCTTCACCCGCGACTTTAGTTTGCCATGCTACTGTACCATCGCTGGTATTCAGCGCATAAACCTGCGCCTTTTCGCTGCCAATGTAAACGTGACCACCAGATACGGTCACGCCGCCAGAAAGTAATGCTGGCTCTTTAGACAACCAACCATTTTTCTCAGCCAGACTGACAGACCAGATTTCTTTGCCGTCATCCGCATTCATCGCTTTTACTAAACCAGCGCGATCCGCTGCATAGACAACGTTGTCCGCCAGTGCCGGATGAAGATTAGAATAGAAGTTGCCAATGCCGCTACCAACAGACGTGCTCCACGCCGTAGTCGGCGTAAACTGGTTTTCAACGGTCGGCAATGGGGACATCTTTACCACATCTTCTTCGCTGTTAAACAGCGAACAGCCGCTTAAAAGAGTAACGGAAAGCAGTCCTGGCAGCAGTAATTTACGCAATTGCATCGGGTCCCTCTCAGATGGACAAATTATTAATTTTCATCTGCATCATTTCGCTCAGCGCCGGGGTAACATCGCTTTTCACGCCTGCTTCCCATGCACTACGCGCACCTTGCTTATCACCTTTGCTCAGCAATGCTTCGCCACGCAGATCGGCAACAATGGCAGCCCACCCTTCACCTTTAATGGTTTCAAGGGTTTTCAGCGCGGCATCAGCCTGCTTGAGCTGTACCTGAACTCGGGCAAGACGCAGATTTATCACGGCTTTGAGGTTTTCATCGCTCGTGTCCGCCAAACCTTGTTGCAATTGGGCGGCAGCTTTCTCTAGTTCATTTTTGTCAACAAATTGCTGCGCAAGTTCCAAAGAAGCCAGCGAGCCATAAGTATTTTTATTTTCAGCAGCGAATTTTTCCGCCGCGGGAATGCTGTCTGGTTTGCCTTCGCTCACTGCGGTAACCGCATTTTGATAGGCAAGAGAAGTGGAGCGTGCGGAATCAACCTGATGGCTGTTCCAGTAGCGCCAGCCAATCAGTGCGCCAACGCCCAAAATCACCCCAACAGCCAGTGCTTTGCCATTTTCAGCAAAAAAGCGTTTGATCGCTTCAACCTGGTCGTTTTCGTTCTCGTAAATTTCCACGCTGTCCTTCTCCTTCCTTAACCCAGTAATGTGCGCAAATGCGCGGCTACGCTATCCTGCGCAACTGCCGTTTGCTCACCAGAGCGCAAATCCTTAACTACAGCCGTGCCGTTGGCCACTTCGGACTCACCCAGCACCACAGCAACACGTGCGCCCCATTTATCAGCGCGGGCAAACTGTTTCTTAAAGTTGCCACCACCGTGGTTGGTCATCAATTTCACGCCCGGTAATTCATCACGCAGACGCTCAGCCAGTGCCAGTGCTGCGGATTGAGTATCGGCACCTGAAGCCACCAGGTATATATCGACAACTGGATCGGCTTTAAATTCCGGATTAACTGCCTGAACTAACAACACAAGACGTTCGAGGCCCATCGCAAAACCGACTGCCGGTGTTGCACGGCCACCCAGCTGTTCCACCAGACCGTCATAACGACCGCCTGCGCACACGGTCCCCTGGGAACCGAGGCTGTTAGTCACCCATTCGAAAACGGTACGATTGTAGTAATCCAGACCACGCACCAGACGCTGGTTGACAGTGTAAGCAATACCTGCGCTCTCCAGCAGTTTGCACAGACCAGCAAAATGCTCGCGCGATTCTTCGTCAAGATAATCGCCTAATGCCGGAGCGTCGTTGAGTAACGCCTGCACTTCCGGATTTTTGGAATCCAGCACGCGCAGCGGGTTGGTGTACATGCGGCGTTTGCAGTCTTCGTCCAGCTTTTCTTTATGCTGTTCGAGGAATGCCACTAAAGCATCGCGGTAGTTCGCTCGAGCTTCCAGCGAACCGATAGAGTTCAGCTCAAGAGTTACGTGTTCGGAGATACCCAGCGCACGCCACCAGCGGGCGGTGAGCATAATCAGTTCGGCGTCGATATCCGGGCCTTGCAGACCGAAGACTTCACATCCCAACTGATGGAACTGACGATAACGCCCTTTTTGCGGACGCTCATGGCGGAACATGGGCCCGATATACCACAGACGCTGTTCCTGATTGTACAGAAGACCATGCTCGATGCCGGCGCGTACACAGCCCGCCGTCCCTTCAGGGCGCAAAGTCAGGCTGTCGCCATTGCGATCCTCAAAGGTATACATCTCTTTTTCAACCACGTCGGTGACTTCACCAATCGCACGTTTGAATAGCGGGGTCTGCTCTACAATCGGCAAGCGGATTTCACTGTAACCGTAGCTGCCGAGCACGTTTTTCAGTGTGCCTTCAATGCGCTGCCAGATGGCCGTTTCGCCAGGCAGGTAATCGTTCATGCCGCGGATGGCTTGAATGTTTTTTGCCACGTTTATTCTCTTTCTGAATATAAAAATGAACCCTCAACGCTTCCGTCAATGTTTCGGGAGCCATGCGGGTTCAATCATACACGGGAAGCGAGGCGCTTCCCATCACGTTATTATTTTTCAACCTGCTGAACGTCAATTCGACGCGCTTCGTCCAGTTGACTGGCTTTCGCACGAATGCGAGCTTCCAGCTGGTCGATCATGTCGTTGTTATCCAGACGGTCTTTGCGTACGCCATCTTCATAGAGGCCGCTTTTCTTGTTGCCGCCGGTAACGCCGAGTGTAGAAACCAGCGCCTCGCCTGGGCCATTCACCACGCAGCCGATAATCGAAACGTCCATCGGGGTGATGATATCTTCCAGACGTTGCTCCAGCGCGTTAACCGTGCCGATAACGTCAAATTCCTGACGCGAACAGGTCGGGCAGGCGATGAAGTTGATGCCGCGCGAACGGATTCGCAACGATTTCAAAATATCGAAACCGACTTTGATTTCTTCAACCGGATCGGCAGCCAGCGAGACGCGCAGCGTGTCACCAATGCCTTCAGACAGCAACAGCCCTAGACCGATGGCAGATTTCACCGCCCCGCTGCGCGCGCCACCGGCTTCGGTGATCCCAAGATGCAGCGGCTGATCGATCTGTTTTGCCAGCAGACGATAAGACTCAACAGCGAGGAAGACGTCAGATGCTTTCACGCTGACTTTGAACTGATCGAAGTTCAGACGATCGAGATGATCAACATGGCGCATGGCGGACTCAAGCAACGCCTGCGGTGTCGGTTCGCCATACTTTTCTTGCAGATCTTTTTCAAGCGATCCGGCATTAACACCAATACGGATCGGAATGTTTTTATCGCGCGCACAGTCAACCACCATGCGAATGCGTTCTTCATTACCGATATTGCCAGGGTTAATGCGCAGACAGTCAACGCCGTATTCCGCTACTTTCAGCGCAATACGATAGTCGAAGTGGATATCAGCCACCAGCGGCACGTTAACCTGCTGTTTGATGAGTTTGAACGCTTCTGCTGCGTCCATCGTCGGTACAGAGACACGAACGATATCAGCGCCGACACGTTCCAGCGCCTTGATTTGATTGACCGTCGCTTCGACATCCGTCGTACGCGTATTGGTCATGGACTGTACGGCGATGGGAGCACCATCGCCAATCGGCACATTCCCAACGTAAATACGTGTTGATTTTCTACGTTGAATTGGAGCCTGGTTATGCATGAAAAATCTCCCGCGTTACCCGTCTGTTACTGCGCCGGTGATTGTTCGGCATTTAGGGTCAGACGCGCAACCTGGTTAGTTCTGATAAAACGACTCAGATCGACAGGTTTCCCTTGGTACTGGATCTGTACTGCGGCCGGCGCACCAATTTTCAGCTTATACGGTGCCTGACCGGTTAAGTTCAAATTACCGTCTTTACGCTGCATACCACTAAACAGTTTTTTACCGGTAGCATCGGTAACTTCCAGCCAGCAATCGGCAGTAAAGTTCATCACCAGTGCATTCGGGTCAGCCGCCGGCGTGGTCACGCCAGCCTGATCGGTTGGCAGTGGTGCCGCGTCATCAGGCGTCGTTGCAGTTGGCGCGGTCGTAGCAGCGGTATCGACATTCGCCTGCGAAGGCGGAACAACTGCATTCTGCTGTGGTTCAACGGCAGGTGCTGGCGTGGTCACGTCTGACGTTTGCGTGTTTGCAGCGGTAGTATCCGCAGATGCTGACGTCGTGGTGGAGTCAGTCTGGCTAGCGTTTGAGGAGGGCTCTAACGGCACGCTCTGCGCCTGGCCGCTATTACCGTTCAGTTCCGCTGTGGTTTGATCGGCCATAGTCGTGATCTCTTCCTGCTGGGCTTTGTGATCTTGCCACCACCAGGCGCCGCTCAGTCCAATCACCACGAATAACACCAACCAGGTGAAGGTCATCAGCCAGCCATCACGTTTTTTACGTCGCTTGCCGAGAGAGAAACTCTGCATTGGCGCAACTTTTGCGGCCCGCAACGGAGCTTGTTTTTCCAGTCCCGGCAGCAGTTCTTCTTCCGGGATATGCACCAGACGTGCATAAGACCGGATATACCCACGCAGGAATGTTGATGCAAGGTCGGCTGGCGCCTTATCTTCTTCAATATCGCGTACCGTGGAAACCTTCAGGCATAGTCGCTCAGCAACGGCCTGCTGACTAAGTCCAAGTTGTTCGCGAGCATTACGCAGGCGAGCGCCGGTAGTAAGTGCTTCATTTTGGTCGTGCGTGGCTTCAGTATTCATTCGCTGCAGGTACGTTTAAATGAGAATTGAGATGCCGGTGAACCATCATGCTCACCCACACCGCGAAACATCCGTTAAGTTAACCGTTATCATACAGTATAAGACCGTCTGTGTGCTCGTGACAAAGCCCACATTCACTAAGGCTAACTTATTGTTGCATCGTTACATACTGCCTTAAAGTCAGCAAAAACGCACCGTTAATATTGACCAGACAATTGCAACTTAATACTTCATTCATAAAAGATTACGCCACGGTACATAAAGTAACCGTGGCGTAAGGGCTATCAAACCGCTTTAATCTCGATGGCCTCACCCTGCATCCGTTTACGCAGGGTACGTTTCGTACGGTCGATAACATCACCCGCCAACTGACCACAGGCGGCATCGATATCATCACCACGGGTTTTACGCACAATAGTGGTGAAACCATAGCTCATCAGCACTTTTGAGAAGCGATCGATACGGCTGTTCGAACTGCGACCATACGGCGCGCCAGGGAACGGGTTCCATGGGATCAGGTTAATCTTACACGGCGTATCTTTCAGCAACTCCGCCAGTTGGTGTGCGTGCTCTGTACCGTCATTAACATGGTCAAGCATCACATATTCAATGGTGACACGGCCCTGGTTAGCGTTGGATTTTTCCAGATAACGACGCACCGCAGCAAGGAACGTTTCGATATTGTACTTTTTGTTAATGGGTACAATTTCGTCACGAATTTCGTCGTTCGGCGCGTGCAGTGAAATTGCCAGCGCAACGTCGATCATATCGCCCAGTTTATCCAGCGCCGGAACCACACCGGAAGTGGAAAGTGTCACGCGACGTTTAGACAGGCCAAAACCGAAATCATCGAGCATGATTTCCATCGCCGGAACGACATTGTTCAGGTTGAGCAGCGGCTCGCCCATACCCATCATCACTACGTTAGTAATTGGGCGCTGACCGGTGATTTTTGCTGCGCCGACAATTTTCGCCGCACGCCACACCTGGCCAATAATTTCCGACACCCGCAGATTACGGTTGAAACCTTGCTGGGCAGTGGAACAGAATTTACACTCCAGCGCACAGCCAACCTGCGAGGAAACACAAAGCGTGGCGCGGTCGTCTTCCGGAATATATACCGTTTCAACGCGCTGATCGCCCACGGCAATCGCCCATTTAATGGTGCCATCGGATGAACGCTGTTCTTCAACCACTTCCGGTGCGCGAATCTCCGCCACCTCTTTAAGCTTGCCGCGTAACACTTTATTGATGTCAGTCATCTCATCAAAGTTGTCGCAGCAATAATGATACATCCACTTCATCACCTGATCGGCGCGGAAGGGTTTTTCACCTAACTCTTTAAAAAACTCCCGCATCTGCTGACGGTTGAGATCCAGCAGGTTGATTTTTCCATCTTTCGTGGTGACGTTTTCAGGTGTGACTAATTGTTCAGACATATGCTATTCCGGCCTCGTTATTACACGTTATGGCCCCTGGAGGGTTGAAAAAAGAAACGCCCCGGTGAGCGGCTGCTCGTCCGGGGGCGCTGCATTGTACAAATTCTGGCGCACGGATGCCACGTTTGCACGTAGCATTTACGAAATTATTAACGGGTGCGCGGGCACACTTCGCCTTCGCCGAAGAAATAGGCGATTTCGCGAGCGGCAGATTCGACGGAATCAGAACCGTGGGTACCGTTTTCGGTCAAGCTGTCAGCGTAATCAGCACGCAGAGTACCGGCCAGTGCGTTTGCCGGATTAGTCGCGCCCAGCAGATCGCGGTGACGCTGAACGGCGTTTTCACCTTCCAGCACGGAAACCACGATCGGGCCAGAGGTCATGAACTCAACCAGACCATCAAAGAACGGTTTTCCATCGTGTTCAGCATAAAAGCCACGAGCCTGTTCAACGGTCAGGTGCAGCATTTTGGTGCCGACAATTTTGAACCCTGCAGCTTCAAAACGCGCAAAGATGTTACCAATGACGTTTTTTGCTACCGCGTTCGGTTTGATGATGGAAAAAGTACGTTCAATAGCCATGTTTACCTCTGTAAATTATTCTGTTGTTGTCTGTACCAGCGTACGAGATGGCGCGGATTATAATGAGCAACAGGGCCGTTGACCATTGACGAAGGTAACATTTTTTTAAAATAAAACGATTTTAAGAAACAAGTTGTGACAAAACAGACTACTGCATGGCAAATCTCACCGTCGCGACTTGTCCCCTTTCATCCATCACCAGTAACTGATAATCGCCTTTTTCACTTAAACGCAACGTAATGTTACGCCCATGTTCAGTTAACGGCGCCCCATTAAGAAACCACCATTGTTCACCTGCGCCACCGGTGGTGTGCACAGGCAAAGAAGCATCCGCTGCGCCAGGTAACCGTTTAATAATGGCGCCGTCACGTACTCCTGTCAGTTGCAGCGGGAGTTGGGTATCGTGACCGTATGGCGGGCAAATTGTCGAGGCCGGTGGCAAGCGCACAGCACGACGTTCTGATGCAGGTAACCAGGGTTCCAGCGGTAGCGGCCAGACATTAATCATTTCTTGTCGCGCTTGCGGGCAATCAGCGGCGACTCGTTTGCCATGTTTATCAAGCCAAATGGGAAAGCGGATGCCATTAATCCCTTCTTGCTCCGGCAGTAACAGGGTTGGCGGCTGACTTCCATCCAGTAACCAGGTTGCCAGGCGGCGGCGGCAGTTACTGTCACCTTCCGGCAAAGACTGACCGCCAGGCCAACAGATAACACCACGGCTTACTGAGTCAGGACGCGGATCTTCCGGCAGATTTGCACTGCGCGACAGTAAGATATTATTGACCTGATTCAACAGCGGCACGGCGCTGGCAAAACCGAACTGACCGACTACCGGCGTGCCGTCCGGCCTGCCGGTCCAGATACCGATCACATAGCGAGCGTTTATCCCTATTGCCCATGCATCGCGATAGCCATAGCTGGTTCCTGTTTTCCACGCCAGTGGTACGACGCGCGGTAAAGCGCCATCCGGAAGCGGCTGCGCTTCATCTGCCATAATCCGGCGAATAATCCACGCTGCTCCCGGCGACATTAACGGTCGCTCAAGTAATGGTTCGTCCGGCTGGAAGCGCAACTTACCCGCCTTACCATGGCGAGCAAATGCGGTATACGTCGCAGCCATATCCTCCAGTTTGGCACCTGCGCCGCCGAGAATTAGCGAAAGATTCGGTGCCGCACCGTTAGGCAAATATAACGGTAAACCAACGTTACGCAACTTTGCCGCAAACCTTTTCGGGCCATAGGCTTCCAGCACCTGCACAGCAGGTAAGTTCAGCGAGCGCACCAGCGCCTCACTCATGCTTATCGGACCATGAAATCCACTATCAAAGTTGCCGGGGCGATAATCACCGGTGCGCCGGGGGACGTCTTGCAACAGCGAAGCCGGATGGATCACGCCTTCATCCAGCGCCAGACCATAAACAAACGGTTTGAGCACCGATCCTGGCGAGCGGATCGCATTGACCATATCAACATGACCAAAGCGTGAATCATCATTGAGATCAACCGAACCCACCCAACCGCGAACACGCATATCGGTATGATCAACTACGATCATCGCCAGCGAACTGCGCGATGGTAATCGTCCTTTCCAGTTTTGCGCCAATTCTTCCAGGCGCCGTTGAAGACCTGCATCCAGCGTGGTCACGATTTTGTCGCTTTTACTTTGACCAAGCATCATCCGTGAAAATAGCGGTGCCAGTTGCGGCATTTGTCGGGGTGCCAGCCAGATGGGTTCTTCGCTTGATTCTTTTACCTGCTCGCGGGACCACACGCCTTGCACAGCCATCCGTTTGAGCACTTTATTACGCGCGGCCTCGGCACGTTCCGGCCAGCGATCCGGGCGCAGGCGGCTGGGCGCTTGCGGTAACACCGCCAGCATCGCCGCCTCAGAATAGCTCAAATTAGCAGGCGATTTCCCGAGATAAGCCCAACTTGCCGCGCCAATCCCCTGTAACGTACCGCCAAATGGAGCACGGTTAAGGTACAAGGTCAGAATGTCACGTTTGGACAGGTGCCATTCCAGTTGAAACGCTCGCCAGAGTTGGCGAATTTTACCGCCAAAGGTTTTCGAATGTGGATCAAGCAGGCGAGCTACCTGCATGGTGAGCGTACTGCCGCCGGAGATAACCCGACCAGAAGTAAGATCCTGCCAGGCGGCGCGTGCCACCGAGAATGGGTTTACGCCTGGATGCTTCCAGAACCAGCGATCTTCGTAATTGATCAGTGCTTCGAGGTAACGCGGAGAAACATCGTCAATGGTGACCGGATAACGCCATATGCCGTCAGCATCGGCGAAGCGCCAGAGCGGCGTCCCATCCTGCGCCACGACTACGCGTGCGGGGTTAACTTCATGTAGCGGCAGAGGCCAGAGTTTATCTGCCCCCCACGCCGCCAGAATGATAATAAAGGGCGTGACTGCCAGCGTTATCCAGCAGCCACGTTTGGTTAACAGACGAAGCATTTATGGTCTGACAATCAGCAAACCTTCAGTCGCGCCAGTCGCACGCCATTGGGGAACATACATCGATTCCACCATTGGTTGCGGCACCTGATACGTTCCCGGCGTCACCGCCCGCGCCAGATACACCAGTGTTACTGGTTGATATTCATCAACGGCAACCGCCGCCACAAAGCGATCGTCACGGAACTCAATATGCTTAATGTTCGCCTGTTGCATTTGATTGAGCAGGTTTTGCACTTCGCTACCACTTTGCTCCAGGCTGGCGCTGCCGTTAGCCAGGTTCTGATTTTCCAGTTCCAGGCCCGCGGGCAGTAAATCAACAACCAAAGCATCCGGCACGCTGTTACTGGCTTTTACCTGCAACCAGACCAACACCAGATCGCCGCTACGCAACGAGTCCAGAGATTTACTCTTACCATCGGTGCCTAATATATGGCGCTCAATTTGCAGAACATTACTCACTGGTAATGGCGCAGACTCCGGATAACCGCTGGCATCCACGCGTAGCCATAACGGCTGGTCGCCTCTGTTGGTCACCTGCAACGCAGCCAGTTGATCGCTATCCAGATTGCTGATTTGCGCCTTCTCACCTGTCAGCGGCTCGGCAGACAAAGATGTCTGCGCCTGCCATTTACCCAGTAAATCCTGAAGAGTACGGGCAGCCAGGAACAGCGAGTTACTTTCCTGGGTCGAGAGCCAACGTTCACCAAACGCCTGCTGCGAAAGGGTATGAAGCAATGCATATTGTGCATCAGGCAGTAACTTGTTCTCTTCGAGTAAGGAGAGCATTAACGCGTTGTCGCGCAGTGGGCTACCGTAATCGCCCAGCCATTTCCGTTCATCACTACGCGGCGTTTTCAGCGCCAGCGCCAGCGCTTCTTCACTACGCGTCGCATCGCCCATAGTTTTCAGCGCAATACCAAGTTGCAGCAGCGGTAAACCAGAGGCGGCATCTGCACGACGCTCCCAGATTTCACGCAGCGCACCCAGCGGCGCTTTTTGCTGCCGCGCCAGCACCAGCGCAGCGTAAGACTGTACGGCGAATTTACTGGCTGTGAGATTATCCGCATATGGGATCGACATCATGCCCGGATCTTGCAAATAGCGCAGTAGACGCTCGTTTCCACGATTAATGGTTTCTGTCGGCACGCTGTAACCCTGTTCACCAGCACGGACCAGGAAATCCATCACGTATGCGGTCAACCAGTACTCTTCGTCACCGTTTTTATCCCATAGCGCAAAACCGCCGTTATCACGTTGCATTTGCAGCAAACGGGAAATGCCGATATCGACTGCCGCACGGCGTTTATCATCGCTGTCGCCTTTTATACCCAACGCCTGTAGCTGTGCGGTATTGGTATAGAGCGACGGGAACAGGCCGCTGGCGGTTTGCTCCAGACAGCCGTACGGATACGCTTTTAACTCTTTGATATAACGCGCAATGTTCAACGGTGGTTTGCCGCTCAACAACAATTGCCCTTCCAGGGTAACAGGCGAGAAGTTTTGCAATCCATCAGCCGGAATCGCCCATGTTTCACCTGGCTGCAACGCTGTACCGTAATTGACCGTTTGTGCCGGGAATGCCGGACGGACGCCAATTTTCCACTGCTTATGCTGATCGGCAACGGTTTCACCTGGCAAATTAAGGCCACTGATAGTCGCCTTAATTTCTCCATCGCCATAACCCGTCAGAGCACGCACCGGGATAAACAGCGTGGTACGCACGCCTGGCGCTAACTCAACGGCAGCAGGTGAACCGCTTACCAGTTCAAGCAAGCCGCTGGTGGTCAGGGTGACGCTCAGTTTTTGCGGTTTATCGGTCAGATTGGTGACATCCAGCGTCAGACGCGAGGTGTCGCCACTTGCCATAAAGCGAGGCATGTTCAGTTCGGCTATCACCGGCGCGGCAACAACCACTTTGCTTTCGCTGCTGCCGAAGTCATCTGCCGTCCATGCTTGCGCCATGACGCGCAATTCACCGTTAAAATCGCCAATCGGCAATGTAATCTCGCCTTCTCCCTGTGCGTTGAGCGTTAACGGCAGCGCCTGTTGCGCGACAATATTGACGTGATTCACTGGCGGTTTGCCACCGCGTTTCAGTTCATCACCATCGCCACCAAAGCGCAGCGCAGCCAGACGCCCCTGACCTTCAATTACCTGACCGTAAATATCGTAAATGTCTGCGCCATAGCGTTTCTGACCAAAGAACGCCTGCCACGGATCTGGCGTGACGTAGTCAGTAATATTCAGCACGCCGCTATCAACGGCAGACACCAGCACATTCACCTGTTTTGGCTTCTCGCCATTTTTAGTGCTGGCTTTAATTTTCACGGTCAAAGGTTGATTGGGACGCATTTTTGTTGGTGTTTCCAGCGCCAGGTCAAGACGACGATTTTCATCGCCAAGCGGCAAATGCAACACGCCAACCGCGCGTTTTGGCGTCGCGGAGCGAGATTTATCACCAGGACGCACCACCAGCGTACTCAAATAAAGATCATGACGATTCCAGGTTTTATCGACCGGAATCGTCAGATCCAGCCCTTGTGCCGGGACATCAATCTCTTGCCACCAGAGTGGCCCTTCACTGGACTCAACCATCGCGTAACCTTTACCCGCCGTTGGCGCGGCAACATGCAACTTAATGGTATCGCCAGGGCGATAACTGGCCTTATCCAGTTTCAGCGTGACGCGGTCCGGACGCACTGCGCCACTACCGTCGCTGTTATCCTGCCAGCTATATCCAGCCCAAAAACGCACGCTACTGACCGCTTCATTCGGCGCTTTGACTTCAAGACGATAAGCGCCCCACTCTACCGGAAAACTTACCTTGCCAGTTTCGTCTGCTTTCAGATCCAGCGTTTGCTCACTTTCGATCAGATCTTTTTGATCGAACTGTGACTTCCAGCCTTCATCTTCCGACCAGTTCCAGTAGTAATCGCGGCGTTCGCGAATCAGTCGCACCTGCAAGCCCGACACTGCTTTTTTTACGCCCTGCGCATCGCTATAAACGATATCAAAAGCGGCGTTACTGTCTTCATCAACAATGGGCTGTTTTACCGTGCTATCAGTACGGTAATCATAAACTGATTTTGACGAGAACTGCGGACGGATCCCTGGCAGCGCATCGGCAGGCCAGATAGCCTGTTCAGCGCGGCGCGTCACCGGACGACCGCCAGATTCCAGCAAACTGCCCTGGAAAATGACCTGCAATGGGGAATGTACTTCCTTCCACTGGCTTTCAGTGGAAACTTCGCCGCGTCCTTTATCATCCAGTTTCAACTGGACTTCATCCAGCGTGCGTGAGAGGTTTTCGGCCGCAATATCGCCAAATTCGAAACCAGGCAATGCAGAAACCGCTTCACGCAGTGGCCGCAGAAAAAGCTGTCCCTGCAAGGTATTGCCATTAGCGGGCGCACCGTACAAGTAGTAACCCACCACGGAGAATTTCACTTCATCTTTTGGCGTTAATGGCATTTTCTCGCCAGTCAGATTCAACGCCATGCGCTCTGGCATAAAATCTTCGACGTGGAAATCCCACATCCGATACTGGTTATCGCCCGTGTTGGCGCGGATATGCCACATGCCGGTTGCCGCAGTACTATCCAGTGGCCAGGTAAAATGGTAGAGGCCATTTTCCGGCTGGCTAACAACACTACGCAGCACCTGCCCGTCGGGTTTAATCACGTCCAACTTGATGGGTTGATCTGGCAACGCTTTACCGTCTGCATCACGCAGTAAACCATTAAGGATTACTGTTTCACTTGGACGATAAAGATCGCGCGGACCAAACATAAAGAACTGTTTGCTGTAGCCAGGTGCGCCAGCAATATTAAATTCCGCTAAGTCCAGCGCCGGAAGTTTTAAATCGAGTAGCGTTGTCTGACCGTCTTTACGTGCCAGCAGTAATGCCGCGTTTTTATCATTTTCCAGTTGCACATGGCCCTGGGCATCGCTGGTTGCCTGGGTCAGGGTCTGCCCTTTCTCATTTAATAACGAGACTTCAATTCCTTGCTGGGCCGCGCCGTTTTCCAGGCTTTGAGTAAAGACATCCAGACGATTGTGATAACGGTGGGCCGATACGCCGATATCGCTTAACGTAAATAGCGTGGCTGGATTACTGTAATCATAATGTCCGGCCTGATTCATCACCGCCAGATACACGCCTGCCTGCTGAAGCGGCTTGATATCGCCCAGCGGCAGCAATAATTTTTCGCGAGTGTTACGCGCAGGATTGAGATCAAACCGTCCGGTATAGACCAGGTCCGCCATCTGCAACAGTTTGTCTGATTGCCAGTTCGCCAGCGAGTTACGATACTCCCACTGACTAATGAACGCTGGCAACGATTCCGGCTTAACACGGAAGAAGTTAACATCGACATTGTTAACGTTGAGCGCCATCACCGGCAGTCCTTCCACGACTTTTCCAGGCAGCAGCGAACCACGACTGGCAAAGCCGACGCTGGGTTGGATATCGCGGGTGGTGATGGTTTTTTCGTAATCTTTACTGAAGGTTGTGTTATTGAGTGCCTTAACTTCCTTGCCAATACTGACGATCAAATCACGTTTCGGTTCGAGATGACGTAAGCGCAGTTCTTTGAGATTATCTGACAACTCCCAGGCACCATCCACTTTGCCACTCTTTTTATCGACGACATGGATTACGCGTGAGAAGTCCTGCTCCGGGTCGAGGGGAATGGAGAAAGTCAGCACCAGCGTGGCTGCGCCATCGAGCTGAACTTCAGAGAGATCAAGCAATGTAAGTGCCTTACCCGCGCTCTGTTGTGCCAGTTTTTGTCGCTCCGGCGCGGAAAGTTTTTCAGAACTCGCGTTTTCTGAAGATGTTCCTTTAGCAACTTCAGCAGACGTGTCTTTTTTCACCGCTGTTGGCGCGTTATCGTTGTTGTCGCACCCTGCCAGCGCCAGCATTAACATACAGGCGGCTAAGCGTAACTTTTTCATCTCTCATCCCTGCCACAATGGCCCGTTAGCAACGTCGAATAATTATTATGCGTGAGAAATGACATTATGTAATTCACTATCACATCTAAAGAATCCGAATTTTAGAGAGAAATGTGGCTCAGGCAGCCAAATCAACCTTTTTTGCTTGTCGCTTTTCGGCAAACACCCGACAATTTAACTTAACCCCGGCAAAAATGGAGATGCCTATGTCCACGACATGGTTTGTAGGAGCCGACTGGCTCGCCGAACATATTGATGACCCGGAAATTCAGATTCTTGATGCCCGTATGGCCCCGCCCGGACAGGAAGATCGTAACGTTGCCCTGGAGTATCTGAACGGTCATATCCCCGGTGCAGTGTTTTTCGATATCGAAGCGCTTTCCGATCACACCTCCCCGCTTCCGCATATGCTGCCGCGCCCGGAAACGTTCGCCGTCGCGATGCGTGAACTGGGCGTTAATCAGGATAAGCACCTGATTGTCTATGATGAAGGAAACCTATTTTCTGCACCGCGCGCATGGTGGATGCTGCGCACTTTTGGTGTGGAGAAAGTGTCAATCCTCGGCGGTGGCTTAGCGGGCTGGCAGCGTGATGATCTGCTGTTAGAAGAAGGCGCAGTGGAACTGCCGGAAGGCGAGTTTAACGTCGCGTTTACCCCGGAAGCCGTGGTTAAAGTGACCGATGTGTTATTGGCAAGCCATGAGAAAACAGCGCAAATTATTGATGCCCGCCCGGCTGCACGTTTTAATGCAGAAGTCGATGAGCCTCGTCCTGGTTTACGTCGCGGACATATTCCCGGCGCGTTGAATGTGCCGTGGACGGAACTGGTGCGTGAAGGCGAATTGAAAACAACCGATGAACTGGATGCAATATTTTTTGGCCGTGGCGTCAGCTATGACAAACCCATTATTGTCAGCTGCGGATCTGGGGTAACGGCAGCCGTGGTGTTGCTGGCACTCGCTACGCTGGATGTGCCAAATGTTAAACTGTACGACGGCGCATGGAGTGAATGGGGCGCGCGGGCAGATTTACCGGTCGAGCCAGTGAAATAAGCTTTTTACAGGCAATAAAAAACCGCCAAATTTGGCGGTTTTTTATTACTGGTCTGGTTCGCGGCCTTTCCAGCAGGTTGGCTTGTGTTGCTGGAGCAACGCAGGCACCCCACAGTGTTGAAATACTCTCTTTTATGCCTGGCTATGTCAAGATAATAAATAGAGTAATTATTCAAACATGAAAGTATTATTCGTGACGGCCCTTTTCGCCGTCTCGCAAACGGGCGCTGGCTTTAGGAAAGGATGTTCCATGACCGTAAATGCAGACACCCCACAGTGCTTGCTATCGCGGCAATATCGCCAGTGGTGCTGTCGTGATGCGGTCTTCGCATGGACCGCACAATGAAGATACAGTGCTTCTGTATCGTACTTATTGTTTCTGGTGCGTTGTTTTCCGAAGTAAATAATAACCGGAGTCTCTCCGGCAACAATTTACTGGCGGTTAACGCCCTTCAGAGCAGCAAGTAAGCCCGAATGCCGCCCTTTGGGGCGGCATATTTTTATATTATCCGATTCTGTTTAAAGTCACGCAGGAAACCTCCCCAGCGACGTTCATAGAATGGCGCAATATGTTCGGTAATAAAGTGGCTAATTCCTTTTTCCCCCTTTTTCACCTGGCAAATATCTATCGGCTCATCGCCAGGTAATGTATCGGTCGCGACACTTCCCGCCGCCTGAATAATTTCTTCGATATCACCATCGGCTTCAATACCAATAAGTAAATTAGGCTGTGCCTCTTCGCTCTCTTTAATTGAACAAATAAAAGCACGCTTTACCGGCTTAATGGTTTTAAATAAGGTGGTGAGTGAGTCAATCATTTGTGCTGGCGGCTCTGCGACTTCCGATAATATCAGCGATTCACCGCCTTCCAGTATTTCCTGACTGCTCAACGGATTTCCTTCTTCACCAATCAACAAACTGATTTCACGCGGCATAAACTCTTTGCCGGTTGGCAGTTTGGCATTAAGGAAGAGCGTTTCGCCAAGGGTCATCTCAAACAATGTGCGAACGGGCATCACGACAAATGCCTGTTCGTCTTCTACTGCCTGTTGAAGTGCTTCTAACGAGGTGAAAAAAGGAATGACGCTGGTGCCGTCTTCTTTTTCCCAGTGCTGTAAATCAAGCGCGCTATCTTCAACCACAGCCTCGCCCTGCGCCGCTGTACCCGGCACCCAGACGGTAGATTCCAGCAGAGTACGGAAAAAGGCCGGGCGGTGTGCCGGTTCGGTTGCTGCTTTTTCCAGCAGGTCTTCAAGTTCGTTTTTTGTTTCGGACATAAGAACCACAATTTATTCAACGTTCGGGGCGAAAATGCCTGATGCGCTACGCTTATCAGGCCTACAAGAGAATCGCAATCTGTTGAATTTGCGAAGTTTGTAGGCCGGATAAGGCGTTTACGCCGTTAACAGATTGGCAATCGTGCGCACGCCCAGCCCGGTAGCGCCCGCAGACCACTGTTCAACCGGCGCTTTACGGTAAGTCGCCGAACAGTCGATATGTAACCAGCCTTGCTGGTAGTTCTCAACAAAGTGCGAAAGGAAGCCCGCCGCTGTGCTCGCGCCAGCCGGATAAGCCGCACTGCCCGTGTTGTTCAGTTCGGCAAAGTTAGACGGCAATTGGCTGCGGTGGAATTCCGCCAGCGGCAAACGCCAGAACGGTTCATTTTCCTGGGCGGCACTCGCCAGCAAGCGACCGGCCAGCGCATCGTCAAAACTGAACAGCGCGTGATAATCATTACCGAGAGCGGTTTTCGCCGCTCCGGTAAGGGTCGCGGCATCGATAATCAGTTCCGGTTTCTGCGCACTGGCGTCAATCAGGCCATCAGCCAGTACCAGACGCCCTTCCGCATCGGTGTTCATGACTTCAACTTTTTTACCGTTGCGATAGGTGATGATATCGCCCAGTTTGAACGCATTGCCGCTGATCAGGTTATCCGCACAGCAGAGGAACAGCTTCACGCGCTTGTTCAAACCGCGCGTAATGGCAAATGCCAACGCCCCGGTAACCGTTGCTGCGCCGCCCATATCAGACTTCATCGAGTCCATAAACGCGGTCTGTTTGATGCTGTAGCCGCCGGAATCAAAGGTGATGCCTTTGCCTACCAGGCACGCGTACACTGGCGCTTCTTTATCGCCAGTTGGATTGTAATCCAGCGCCAGCAATACCGGAGAACGTTCTGAACCGCGCCCAACGGTATGCAGCCCCATATAACCTTGATCGCGTAGATCTTCGCCTTTGGTGATCCGGTAAGTCACACGATCGCCTGCGACGTTGCTGATCAGATCAACAGCCCGCTGTGCCAGTTGCGATGGCCCCAGTTCTTCAGCCGGTGCATTGATGGTGTCACGCACCCAGTCGATGATCATCAGGCGGTTATCCAGTTCCTGACGTTGGGCATCGTCCAGATCCGGCCACTCCACTTTACGTGTGCCTTTCGGAGCCTTGTAACCTTGCCAGAATGCCCAGCAGCGATCCGCATCCCAGCCTTCACCGCTTAACTGAACATGCTTGATGCCCAGACCGTCAATTTTGCGCGCCGCACGCTGGATCAGCCCCAGATCGTCAGTCCCGTTGAGGTGCAGGGTAATGCCATCATTATTAATGCTGTAAGTCGCTTTTTCTCCCCAGCGCGCGTCGGCAGGTTGGGTCGAAAGGGTAATCTTCATCGCTTCTGTCATTTTAATTATCCTTATTCGTGTAACAGCAAAACGGGCTACCCCCAGGTAGCCCGTTCATTCACTCGGCTTCGTCCAGCCAGACCAACAAAATCGCTTCGAGGATTTTCTCGTTAGATGCCTGAGGATCATCGTCGAAATCTTCCAGATCGCAAATCCACTGATGCATATCGGTGAATCGAACCGTTTTCGGATCAAGATCGGGATACGCATCGTACAATGCTTCGCCAATTTCGCGGCTATCGGTCCACTTAAGTCCCATACTAACCTCTGTTAATGCTCACGCGCATGGTTGATAGTGTAACGCGGAATTTCGACCACTAAATCTTCATCGGTAACGCGCGCCTGGCAGCTTAAACGGCTTTCCGGCTCCAGCCCCCAGGCTTTGTCCAGCATGTCGTCTTCCTGCTCCGAGCTTTCCGGCAGCGAGTCAAAACCTTCACGAACGATGCAGTGGCAGGTGGTGCAAGCACAGGATTTTTCACATGCGTGCTCAATCTCGATGCCGTTACGCAGAGCTGCGTCGAGAATGGTTTCACCGCTATTAGCTTCCAGAACAGCGCCATCAGGGCAGAGCTCCTGATGAGGCAAAATAACAATCTTTGGCATATTAAACCTCGTCCACGGAATGGCCTTTCAGCGCACGACGAACCGACTGGTCCATGCGGCGAGCGGCGAAATCCTGGGTTTGTTTGTCTACGTTTTTAATCGCTTGTTCGATGGCGTCAACATCATCACCCTGCGCCACTTCACTCAGGTGAGCGGCAGCATCGTCAATGACCTGACGCTCTGCGGCGCTTAACAGCGCGGCATCAGCAACCAACGCGCCGTGCAGACTTTCCAGCACACGCGCCGCTTCCACTTTTTGTTCTGCCAGCATTCGGGCTTTTACGTCCTGCTCGGCATAGCTCATTGAGTCTTTGATCATTGAGGCGATTTCAGTGTCGGTCAGACCATAAGAAGGTTTAACCTGAATAGACGCCTCCACGCCGGTGGATTTCTCCATCGCCGTCACGCTTAAAAGACCGTCGGCATCGACCTGGAATGTCACGCGAATATGCGCGCCGCCAGCCGGTAGCGCCGGAATACCTCGCAGCGCAAAACGCGCCAGCGAGCGGCAGTCCTGCACCAGTTCGCGCTCACCCTGCATCACATGGATAGACATCGCTGTCTGACCATCTTTGAAGGTGGTGAAATCCTGAGCGCGGGCCACCGGAATAGTGGTATTACGTGGGATCACTTTCTCCACCAGGCCGCCCATCGTTTCGAGGCCCAGCGACAGCGGGATCACATCAAGCAGCAGCATTTCGCTGTCCGGCTTGTTACCCACCAGAATATCTGCCTGAATCGCCGCGCCAATGGCCACGACTTTGTCCGGGTCGATGGAGGTCAGCGGCGGACGACCAAAAAATTCGCCTACCCGTTCACGCACCAGCGGCACGCGAGTAGAACCACCAACCATCACCACTTCCAGAACTTCATCAGCCTCTACGCCAGCGTCTTTCAGCGCACGACGACAGGCCAGCAAGGTTCGTTTTACCAGTGGCGCGATCAGTTCGTTGAATTGTTCACGGCTGATTTCACCCTGCCAGCCCGCGACATTAACGGTTACTGAGTCCGCATCGCTCAGCGCGATTTTGGCCGTAATGGCAGCATCCAGCAGTTCACGCTGAACACGGTTATCGCTACGATCAGGAATGCCCGCCTGCTCGCGAATGTAATCTGCCAGCAAATGGTCGAAATCATCACCGCCGAGTGCGGAATCACCACCGGTCGCCAGGACTTCGAACACGCCACGACTTAAGCGCAGAATGGAAATATCAAACGTCCCGCCACCGAGGTCATAAACGGCGATCACGCCTTCCTGACCGGAATCCAGTCCATAGGCGATAGCCGCAGCAGTCGGTTCGTTAAGCAAGCGAAGAACATGCAGCCCAGCCAGACGCGCCGCGTCTTTGGTGCCCTGACGCTGGGCATCGTCAAAGTACGCCGGAACGGTGATAACTACACCATCCAGCTCGCCGGCCAGGGCTTCAGTTGCCCGTGCCGCCAGTGCTTTGAGGATGTCCGCAGAAACGCGCACCGGGTTCAGCAGCCCCGCTGCTGTTTCAATCATCGGCAAGCCGTTTTCGCTGGCCTGGAATTGATAAGGCAGATGCGGATAGCGTTGCTGGATATCAGCCAGCGAGCGCCCCATCAGGCGTTTAACAGAACTAATGGTGTTGGCGGTGTCAAGCGCGGCGTTAGTGCGCGCGTCATAACCCACCGAATGCCCTTGCTGTTGATAGTGAACAACAGATGGCAGCAGGTGACGGCCTTCATGGTCGGCTAACGTTTCGGCCTGACCGCTGCGTACTGTCGCCACCAGCGAGTTGGTTGTGCCCAGGTCGATACCAGCCGCCAGACGACGCTGATGCGGCGCAGCACTCAAACCAGGTTCACTAATTTGTAATAAGGCCATGTTTAGCTTCCAGAAATTAAAAATCGAGCAGTTTTTCTTCGAGTTGTTCGGCACTGCTTCGCAGTTTATCGAGAAAACGCAGCTTACGCACGGTATCCGCCGCCGCGTCCCACGTCTCGTTATCTAACTGTTCAACCATCAACTGATGGCGGGTATCAAACATTTTTTTCACACGTTTGATAAAGCTTTCCAGCCGCGCTTCATCTTTCGCCTGTTCGATCTCGTCCAGTTCTTCGCGCAGTTCCAGCTGTTCCATCAGGAACGTAGTGTCGCGCACAGTATGCTGCTCGCTGGCGAGATCAAAACCATGCAAAGAAAGCAGATATTCCGCACGCATTAACGGGTGACGCAGCGTTTGCCATGCCTGGTTAATGGTTGCAGATTGCTGTACGGCGGCGAGTTGTTCCGCCTGACTTCCGCTGGCGAATTTATCAGGATGATACTGACGTTGTAGATCCTGAAAACGCAGGCTCAGTGCCTGAGTATCGAGTTGATAACGGGCAGGCAAGCCAAAGAGGGTGAAGTAATCCATAACATTCTCAGGGCTGCGATCCACCGCTATAACGGCGAATCAGGTAAAACAAACCCCACGCGCAGTTGACCACGGTGGGGTTATCGGTGTGCGCATCAGACGTGGAAGCTTTCGCCGCAACCACACTCATCTTTTACGTTCGGGTTGGTGAATTTAAACCCTTCGTTCAGGCCTTCTTTTACGAAGTCCAGTTGCGTACCGTCCAGAAATTGCAGGCTTTTGCCATCGACCACGACTTTCACGCCTTTGTCTTCAAACACGATGTCTTCCGGCGTCGGTTCGTCAACAAATTCCAGTACATAAGCCATACCTGAACACCCGGAGGTTCTCACGCCCAGACGCAGGCCAAACCCTTTACCGCGGTTAGCCAGAAAGGTATTTACTCGCGCTGCTGCACTGTCGCTCAGTGTAATCGACATAACCAAACCTCAACTCTTATTTTGCTTCACGTTTGCTTTTATAGTCCGCAATGGCGGCTTTGATCGCGTCTTCTGCCAGAATAGAACAGTGAATTTTCACCGGTGGCAGTTCAAGTTCTTCAGCAATATCGGTGTTTTTGATCGCCTGAGCTTCGTCGAGAGATTTCCCTTTCACCCATTCGGTCACCAGGGAGCTGGAAGCGATAGCGGAACCGCAGCCGTAAGTTTTAAAACGCGCGTCTTCAATGATACCTTCATCGTTGACTTTAATCTGCAACTTCATCACGTCGCCACAGGCCGGTGCCCCCACCATGCCGCTGCCCACGTTTTCGTCGTTGTTGTCGAAGGAACCCACGTTACGCGGATTCTCGTAATGGTCGATAACTTTTTCGCTGTAAGCCATTATAAATTCTCCTGATTCCGATACCGATTAATGATGAGCCCATTCGATGCTGTTCAGATCCACGCCCTGCTTGTACATTTCCCACAGCGGAGAAAGGTCACGCAGACGACCGATGGATTTACGAACTAACTCGATGGTGTAGTCGATCTCTTCTTCAGTAGTAAAACGACCTAAAGAGAAACGGATAGAGCTATGCGCCAGCTCGTCGTTCAGCCCCAGCGCGCGCAGCACGTAGGACGGTTCGAGGCTTGCTGACGTACAGGCGGAACCTGAAGAAACCGCGAGGTCTTTCAGCGCCATAATCAGCGACTCACCTTCAACGTAGTTGAAGCTGACGTTGAGAATGTTCGGCGCACCGTGTTCCAGGTCACCGTTCAGGTAAACTTCTTCGATATCTTTGATGCCGTTCCACAGACGGTTACGCAGGCCGCGCAGACGTTCCATCTCGGTCGCCATCTCTTCTTTTGCGATGCGATAAGCTTCGCCCATACCGACGATCTGATGAACAGGCAGGGTGCCGGAACGCATACCGCGCTCGTGACCGCCGCCGTGCATTTGCGCTTCGATACGTACGCGCGGTTTACGACGCACATACAGCGCACCGATACCTTTCGGGCCATAGATTTTGTGGCCGGAGAAAGACATCAGGTCGACTTTCAACTGGCTCAGGTCGATAGGCAGTTTGCCCACGCTCTGGGTTGCATCAACGTGATAAATAATGCCACGAGCACGGCACATTTCGCCGATCGCCGCGATATCCTGTACCACGCCGATTTCGTTATTCACGTGCATGATAGAAACAAGGATGGTGTCGTCACGCATCGCCGCTTCGAGTTCTTTCAGGTCGATAATACCGTTACGTTGCGGAGCCAGGTAGGTGACTTCGAAACCTTCGCGCTCCAGTTGACGGCAGGTATCCAGTACCGCTTTGTGTTCGGTTTTGCTGGTGATGATGTGCTTGCCTTTTTTCTGATAAAAGTTAGCTGCACCTTTGATCGCCAGGTTGTCAGATTCGGTTGCACCAGAGGTAAAGACGATTTCACGCGGGTCAGCGCCGACCAGATCGGCAATCTGATTACGGGCGATATCTACCGCTTCTTCAGCCTGCCAGCCGAAACGGTGGGAACGGGAGGCCGGGTTACCAAAGGTTCCGTCCATCGTCATAAACTGCATCATTTTCTCGGCAACACGCGGGTCCACCGGCGTGGTTGCGGAGTAGTCGAGATAAATCGGTAATTTCATTGCTCTATAAACTCCGTACATCACTCAATGCAAGGAATCAGGCTACCGGCTGGATGTACGACCGTGTTTACGGAGTGTTTAGCACTCCGGCCTGATTCTGAATTCTTTTTATTAAGCGCGTAACTTAACGTCGATCGCGTCTTGTGTGCGACTGCGTGGCGCGTCGTGAGTATGCTGACGACCAGACACATCCAGCACTTCCTGGTTATTAACCAGTTCGCCTAAAGTAATGTTGTTGAGAAAACCGGTGAGACGGTCGCTCAAATCACGCCACAGCGCGTGGGTCAGGCATTTATCGCCGCCCTGGCAGCCGCCTTTACCCTGACAACGGGTAGCGTCTACAGATTCGTCAACGGCGCTAATCACTTCGCCAACGGCGATGCTGCTGGCATCTTTGCCTAACAGATAACCACCGCCTGGTCCACGTACGCTGGAAACCAGACCATTTTTACGCAGACGGGAAAACAGTTGTTCCAGATAAGAAAGGGAAATTCCCTGACGTTCGGAAATATCAGCTAACGGTACCGGGCCCGCTTCAGAGTTGAGCGCAACGTCAAGCATTGCGGTCACGGCATAGCGCCCTTTAGATGTCAGTCTCATGTCTTACTTCACCTCAAACTCGCCCCTGCCCGGGGTTTTTTATTGTAAAAGTGGGGGTATTGCATAGCATGGGTCAAGTCTGACATTCCCGAGTAAATTGGTCAACTATTTACTTGACTGATTTAGTCGGGTATTTAACCTTCAGTGCCATTTTTTTATCGTGGCATTTGTACCTGTTGTCGGATGCGGCGTAAACGCCTTATCCGACCTACGGCTCTGTACACTTGTAGGCCTGATAAGACGCGTTAAGCGTCGCATCAGGCAACGACTGTTATTCAGCCTTGTTACCTTTATTCTGCTGCTCAATAGAAGCCAGAATCCCGCGCAGGATATTCAACTCCTGGCTTTCCGGGCGGGCGCGAGTAAACAGACGACGCAGCTTATTCATCACCTGCCCCGGATGGTTTTCACGAATAAACCCGGTTGCCAGCAATGTTTGCTCCAGATGACCGTAAAAACGCTCCAGATCATCCACCAGCGGATACGGCGTCTCTTCATGCTCAACCTGCTCACCGTTTTCCTGAGTCGCCAGCCAGGCCATGCGCACTTCATACGCAATAACCTGTACGGCCATCGCCAGGTTCAGCGAGCTGTATTCCGGGTTAGCGGCAATCGCGACATGATAATGGCACTTCTGCAACTCTTCATTGGTCAAGCCGACGCGTTCGCGACCAAAGACCAGCGCCACCGGCGTGTTTGCTGCTTCAGCAACGCTTTTCAGACCGCATTCGCGCGGATCGAGCATCGGCCATGGCAAGGTGCGCGAACGAGCACTGGTGCCAACCACCAGGCTACAACCTGCTAATGCTTCGTCGAGGGTATCGACGATCTGCGCATTACCAATCACATCGCTGGCCCCTGCCGCCAGGGCAATCGCCTGTGAGTCAGGTTTCACCAGTGGATTAACCAGCCACAGATTGGTTAAGCCCATTGTTTTCATGGCTCGAGCAACAGAACCCATATTGCCGGTGTGTGACGTCTCCACCAGCACAATTCGAATATTTTGCAGCATTGTCTTTCTTCGTCTAAAGATTATTCGCGCATCTTATCATAAAACGAAGACAGATGCCGATCTCGCTGCTATACTCTGCGCCGTTTTCCCGTTCTTTAACATCCAGTGAGAGAGACCGATGCATCCGATGCTGAACATCGCCGTGCGCGCAGCGCGCAAGGCGGGTAATTTAATTGCCAAAAACTATGAAACCCCGGACGCTGTAGAAGCGAGCCAAAAAGGCACTAACGATTTCGTGACCAACGTAGATAAAGCTGCCGAAGCGGTGATTATCGACACGATTCGTAAATCTTACCCACAGCACACCATCATCACCGAGGAAAGCGGTGAACTTGAAGGTACTGATCAGGATGTTCAATGGGTTATCGATCCACTGGATGGCACCACCAACTTTATCAAACGTCTGCCGCACTTCGCGGTATCTATCGCTGTTCGTATTAAAGGCCGCACCGAAGTTGCTGTGGTTTACGATCCTATGCGTAACGAACTGTTCACCGCGACTCGCGGCCAGGGCGCACAGCTGAACGGTTACCGTCTGCGCGGCAGCACCGCTCGCGATCTCGACGGTACCATTCTGGCAACCGGCTTCCCGTTCAAAGCAAAACAGTACGCCACCACCTATATCAATATCGTTGGCAAACTGTTCAACGAGTGCGCTGACTTCCGTCGTACCGGTTCTGCGGCGCTGGATCTGGCTTACGTCGCTGCGGGTCGTGTTGACGGTTTCTTCGAAATCGGTCTGCGTCCGTGGGACTTCGCGGCAGGCGAACTGCTGGTTCGTGAAGCGGGCGGTATTGTCAGCGACTTCACCGGTGGTCATAACTACATGCTGACCGGTAACATCGTTGCCGGTAACCCGCGCGTTGTTAAAGCCATGCTGGCGAACATGCGTGACGAGTTAAGTGACGCTCTGAAGCGTTAATATCTCTGGCGGGTGACTTCACTCACCCGCCTCGCCTTTCAGGCGCTATTCCGAAATACTTTCTCATCGCTTTACTTTCCTTTGCCACTCTCCCACCATCTTTCCCCGATTAATGGATTATAAGAAAGTCGTAAGGAAAGGTTATGGCTCTGCCAGTGAACAAACGCGTTCTTAATTCTCTGTTTATTCTCTTTGTTATCGCTGTCTGCGTTTATTTAGTTCCGCGTGTCGCCATCAACTTCTTCTATTATCCTGACGACAAAATTTACGGTCCTGATCCCTGGTCTGCTGAATCTGTTGAATTTACTGCTAAAGACGGCACACACCTGCAAGGCTGGTTTATCCCCTCTTCTTCTGGTCCCGCCGAAAACGCTATTGCTACCGTGATTCATGCTCACGGCAATGCCGGAAATATGTCCGCACACTGGCCTCTGGTCAGTTGGTTACCAGAGCACAATTTCAATGTTTTTATGTTCGATTATCGCGGTTTTGGTAAATCTAAAGGCACGCCATCACAAGCCGGATTACTGGACGATACGCAAAGCGCCATCAATGTGGTGCGCCATCGCAGCGATGTAAACCCAAAGCGGTTGGTATTGTTCGGGCAGAGTATTGGTGGTGCGAATATTCTTGACGTTATTGGACTGGGAGATCGCGAGGGCATACGCGCGGTGATCCTCGACTCTACATTCGCCTCTTATTCGACCATCGCCAACCAGATGATCCCCGGCAGTGGCTACTTACTTGATGAGAATTACAGTGGCGAAAACTACATCGCCAGTGTCAGCCCCATTCCGCTTTTACTGATTCACGGCAAAGCTGATCATGTTATCCCATGGCAGCATAGCGAGAAATTATTTGCCCTGGCGAAAGAGCCAAAACGCCTGATTTTGATCCCCGATGGCGAACATATTGATGCCTTTTCCGATCATCACGGAGACGTTTATCGCGAACAGATGGTGGATTTTATCCTTAGCGCGTTGAATCCACAGAATTAACCTTATGGTCTAAACCAGATAAAACAGCATAAAATCACCTTAAGGGATGGCATTAAACTGCTCAAAAGTGTTTAAATCGACAAAAATTCTGTGATGGTTGTCAGCATTTCTGATTAATAGCATTCCATTCACCGTTTCCCTTAGCAAACTTTAGCTATTCTTATAAATTATGCTTATGGGAGATCTACAGATGATACCTACACTTACTCCAGCATCTGTACTTTCAGCTCCCCAGCGCCGTTGCCAGGTATTGCTGACGCTGTTCCAGCCGGGGTTGAGCGCTACCACGGCAACTTTCAGCGAGCTTAATGGTGTGGATGATGAAATGGTGAGTCGCGATATCAGCGAAACTGGGCGGGAGATCCAGCGTTATCATCAACTCATCATTACAACTGGATATGACGGGAGCTACCGGATTGAAGGTACGATACTTAATCAACGCTTATGTTTATTTCATTGGCTACGGCGCGCTTTTCGCCTGTGCCCATCATTTATCATCAACCATTTTACGCCCGCATTAAAAGGGGAGCTAAAGCATCGGGGGATTGCTCGTAATTTTTACGACGACACCAATTTACTGGCGTTAGTTAATCTCTGCTCGCGAAGGCTGCAAAAACGCTTTGAAGCGCGTGATATTCATTTCCTGTGTTTATATCTGCAATATTGCTTATTGCAACACCATGCAGGAATCTCGCCCCTGTTTAACCCACTGCAACGTCGCTGGTTGGAATCCTGCATTGAGTTTCAGGTTGCAGAGGAAATTGGCCGCCACTGGCAACGGCGCGCACGTCAACCTGTCCCCCAGGGTGAACCGCTATTTATGGCATTACTTTTTTCCATGTTGCGGGTTCCCGATCCACTGCGAGACACCCATCAACGTGGCAAGCAGTTGCGTCTGTCAATTAACCGTCTGGTACAGCATTTTCGTCAGTTGAGTAACGTCCGTTTCTATGATGAACAGGGGTTATGCTATCAGCTTTATACTCACCTCGACCAGGCGTTAAACCGCTGTTTGTTTTCTATCGGAATTGATAACACTTTACCAGAAGAGTTCCGTCGACTTTATCCACGGCTCGTGCACACCACCCGCGAAGCGCTGGTCGACTTTGAAAATGAGTACAATGTCTGTCTTTCTGATGAAGAAAGTTGTCTGGTGGCAGTGATTTTCGGTGCATGGCTGATGCAGGCAAATGAAATTCACGAAAAACAGATTATTTTGCTGACGGGCAATGACAGCGAACGAGAAGCGAATATTGAGCTGCAATTGCGTGAGCTAACGATACTGCCGCTCAATATTAAGCACATGTCTGTGAAGACATTTTTGCAGAGTGGCGCGCCGCGCAACGCCGCGCTTATTATTGCGCCTTATACCATGCCGCTACCGCTTTTTTCACCACCACTGATTTATACGGATCTGACCCTGACGGCACATCAACAGAGACAGATCCGCAAAATACTTGAATCAGCATGAAGGAACGACTTTCGGGCGCAAAAACATTGCCGGAAGCGCCACCAATGCCATCACCCAGAACACGCCATGCCCCAGATATTGATACAGGAAACCGGCGAAGACAGTCATGATGGCGATACTGCCGCCCATCGCGACGGCGGAATAAACTGCCTGTAAACGGATAACTTCGCTACTCTGGCGGGCGACAATGTAGCGCATAGCAGCCAGATGGCAGACAGTGAAGGTGCCGCAATGCAGAATTTGCACCAGTATCAACCACATAAGCTCAGTGGTTGCGCCCATAATGCCCCAGCGCGCTACTCCACAAATCGCCGAGATCAGCAGCATATCGCGGGCGCTACAGCGGCGGAAAAGTTTGTTACTCAGGGCAAAAATGATGACCTCCGCCACCACGCCCAGCGACCACAAATAGCCCACCGCCGAGGCTGAGTAGCCAGCCGCCTGCCAGTAAATGGCGCTAAAACCATAATAAGCCGCATGCGCCCCCTGCAACAAACAAACGCAGGCCAGAAAACGCCAGTTCTGGCGAACCAGCGCCAACCACGCTGACCAACCGGTGCTCTCCTGTTGGCGGCTTGCGCCTTGTGGCTGAATGGTCGGGCGAATCAGAAAACCGAGCAGCATGGATGCCACACCCAGCGTCAACATCGCGAGGATCACCCGATAATCAAACACGCTGACCAGTTTACCCGTCAGCGCCGAGCCTATGACAAACGCCACCGATCCCCAAAGTCGCACTTTGCCGTAATCAAGCGGGAACTGCTTTTGCCACGTATTCGCCAGCGCATCTGTCAACGGCACCAGAGGTGAGAAAAAGAGGTTAAAACCCACCATCACCACCATCAGCCACGCTACATGTGCCCCTGCCCAAAAGGCGACGGCAAAGAGTAACGTCAGCAACGCCAGCACACGCAGCGCAGAAATCAGGCGAGAAGGATCGCTGACGCGAGGCGCAATGATCAAACTACCGAGAAAACGGGCAACCAGCCCGGCCCCCAACAACAGGCCGATGGTTTCTGGCGTTAAGCCAATCCCCTTAAGCCAGACGCTCCAGAAAGGCAGAAAAATACCGTAGCTAAAAAAGTATGTGAAATAACCGAGCGCCAACCAGCGCGTGGATTGCAAAACCATGAGTCCCTCCCGTCAGGAGGCGTTAGTCTGGAGTTAATCGAATGTTGGTGCAAGTTGAAAAATAAGAATATTCGAGTCAACTTCCCGCCGCTCATCATGCATATCAGGAAATGACAAAAAGATGCAATCCGCAACGCATCCCGCAAAAATAATGCATCCTTATGCCGTTACGCCTGCCAAACGTTCCTGCACAATGGCGATGAAATCACGTAACACCGGTTTCATCCCCCCTTTCTTCCACGCCATCAGTAAGGTAATAGAAGGCACACTTCCGGCAACGGGTCGAAAAACCACCTGTCCGGTATTAAAATTATTCATATAACCGGGTATCAAAGTGACACCCAGCCCCATCCCCACCAGATTCATAGTCACCAGAATATTGGTTGCCACCTGCACGATATTCGGCTGGCTGTTTTCTTGCGCAAACCACGCTTTAACGATAGGCGCAAGCGAACCGGAATACGCCGGATCGGTACTGACGAAATTCACACCATTCAACTGCGCGGCGGTGATCTCTTTTTCATGTGCTAAAGGGTGATCAACCGGCAGCACCGCCACTAATGGTTCGTTAAACAGTTCCAGATAATCAATCTCCGGGCTATAGATGGGATGGCGCATTAAGCCAACATCCAGTTCACCACTGCGAATTTTTTCTTCCTGTTCCGTGGTGATTAAACTCACCAGTTCAACCAATGTTTCTGGATGCTTCAGTCGAAACATGGGCAATACTTTTGGCAGCAAATTCACTTCTGCCGATGGCACAAAACCGATGGTTAAATGCTTATCTTCCTGAACAATTTTCCGCGCTCGTTGTTTGGCATTTTCCGCTTGTTCGAGGATTGCCAGCGCGTCCTGGAGAAAACATTCTCCCGCCGCCGTCAACGCGACTTTGCGTTTATCACGCACCAGTAACGGAACACCCACGCAATTTTCCAGATCGCGGATCTGACTGCTTAACGAAGGTTGTGAGGTATGCAGTTTTTCCGCCGCACGGGTGAAGTTCAGCGCCTGCGCTACTGCGACGAAATAGCGTAAATGTCGTAGTTCCATCACCTTACCTTTGTTATCGAAAAAACGTCTCAGTTGGTAGAAATTAACTATTTCACATATTAGCAACCAACCAGCAACATCCTCGTGGCACAAAAATAGAAGGTCAATACATCTTATCTTTCAGGATTTAAAAATATGACCACACCCTCAGATTTGAACATTTACCAACTGATTGACACCCAAAATGGTCGGGTCACTCCGCGTATTTATACCGACCCGGATATTTACCAACTGGAGCTTGAACGTATTTTCGGTCGTTGCTGGTTATTTCTCGCCCACGAAAGCCAGATCCCTAAACCCGGTGATTTCTTTAACACCTACATGGGGGAAGATGCGGTTGTCGTCGTACGCCAGAAAGACGGCAGCATTAAGGCGTTTCTTAACCAGTGCCGCCACCGGGCCATGCGGGTAAGTTATGCAGATTGCGGTAATACTCGCGCCTTTACCTGCCCATATCACGGCTGGTCTTACGGTATTAATGGCGAATTGATCGACGTACCGCTGGAACCTCGCGCCTACCCGCAAGGTCTGTGTAAATCCCACTGGGGATTAAACGAAGTTCCCTGCGTAGAAAGTTATAAAGGGCTGATTTTTGGCAACTGGGACACCACCGCACCTGGCCTGCGCGATTATCTTGGTGACATTGCCTGGTATCTGGATGGCATGCTGGATCGTCGTGAAGGCGGCACCGAGATTGTCGGCGGCGTACAAAAGTGGGTTATCAACTGTAACTGGAAATTCCCGGCGGAGCAGTTCGCCAGCGACCAGTATCACGCTCTGTTCAGCCACGCCTCTGCCGTTCAGGTTTTAGGCGCAAAAGATGACGGCAGTGATAAACGCCTCGGCGATGGACAAACCGCTCGTCCGGTGTGGGAAACCGCCAAAGATGCGCTGCAATTCGGTCAGGACGGTCACGGCAGCGGTTTCTTCTTTACTGAAAAACCCGACGCTAATGTCTGGGTCGATGGCGCAGTTTCCAGCTATTACCGCGAAACCTACGCCGAGGCGGAACAACGTTTAGGTGAAGTTCGCGCCCTGCGCCTCGCGGGCCATAACAACATTTTCCCAACGCTTTCCTGGCTCAACGGCACAGCCACGCTCCGCGTCTGGCATCCGCGCGGCCCCGACCAGGTAGAAGTATGGGCGTTCTGTATCACCGACAAAGCCGCCTCTGATGAGGTTAAAGCCGCATTTGAAAACAGCGCCACCCGCGCTTTTGGTCCGGCAGGCTTCCTGGAACAGGATGACTCGGAAAACTGGTGTGAAATCCAGAAACTGCTGAAAGGCCACCGCGCTCGCAACAGCAAACTGTGTCTTGAAATGGGCCTCGGTCAGGAAAAACACCGCGATGACGGTATTCCTGGCATTACCAACTACATTTTCTCTGAAACTGCAGCTCGCGGAATGTATCAACGCTGGGCCGATCTCCTGAGCTGCGAGAGCTGGCAGGAAGTGCTGGATAAAACTGCCGCTTACCAGCAGGAGGTGATGAAATGAGCACCTTAGTTTCGCTGGAGTTACATCACCGTATTAGTCAGTTTCTCTTTCATGAGGCCAGCTTGCTGGATGACTGGAAATTTCGTGACTGGCTGGCACAACTCGATGAAGAGATTCGTTACACCATGCGCACCACGGTTAACGCGCAAACACGCGACCGCCGCAAAGGCGTTCAGCCGCCGACAACCTGGATTTTTAATGACACCAAAGACCAGCTGGAGCGGCGAATCGCACGTCTGGAAACGGGCATGGCCTGGGCGGAAGAACCGCCGTCGCGCACTCGTCATTTAATAAGCAACTGTCAGGTAAGCGAAACCGACACACCAGACGTGTTTGCCGTACGGGTGAATTATCTGCTCTACCGGGCGCAAAAAGAGCGCGACGAGACGTTCTATGTCGGGACGCGTTTCGACAAAGTTCGCCGCCTGGAAGGCGACAACTGGCGCTTGCTGGAACGGGATATCGTCCTGGATCAAGCGGTAATCACTTCCCATAACCTGAGTATATTGTTCTGATGAATCGAATTTACGCGTGTCCCGTTGCGGATGTACCGGAGGGGGAGGCTCTCCGGATCGAGACCTCGCCGGTGATCGCCCTCTTCAACGTTGGCGGCGAGTTTTATGCCATTAATGATCGTTGCAGTCATGGTAATGCGTCGATGTCAGAAGGTTACCTGGAAGATGACGCGACGGTGGAATGCCCGCTGCATGCTGCCAGTTTTTGTCTGAAAACAGGAAAAGCGTTATGTCTGCCCGCCACCGATCCGCTGACGACCTATCCAGTACACGTTGAAGGGGGAGACATCTTCATCGACTTACCGGAGGCGCAGCCATGAGCGATCTCCATAACGAGTCCATCTTTATTACTGGCGGCGGATCGGGATTAGGGCTGGCGCTGGTCGAGCGATTTATCGAAGAAGGCGCGCAGGTTGCCACGCTGGAACTGTCGGCAGCGAAAGTCGCCAGTCTGCGCCAGCGATTCGGCGAACATATTCTGGCGGTAGAAGGTAACGTAACCTGTTTTGCCGATTATCAACTCGCGGTCGATCAGATCCTGACTCGTTCCGGCAAACTGGATTGTTTTATCGGCAACGCGGGCATCTGGGATCACAATGCCTCGCTGGTTAATACCCCGGCGGAGACACTGGAAACCGGTTTCCATGAGCTGTTTAACGTCAACGTACTGGGTTACCTGCTGGGTGCAAAAGCCTGCGCTCCGGCGTTAATCGCCAGTGAAGGCAGCATGATTTTCACACTATCAAACGCCGCCTGGTATCCTGGCGGCGGTGGCCCGCTGTACACAGCCAGTAAACATGCCGCAACCGGGCTTATTCGCCAACTGGCTTATGAACTGGCACCGAAAGTCCGGGTGAATGGCGTCGGCCCCTGCGGTATGGCCAGCGATCTGCGCGGCCCGCAGGCGCTCGGGCAAAGTGAAACCTCGATTATGCAGTCTCTGACGCCGGAGAAAATTGCCGCCATTTTACCGCTGCAATTTTTCCCGCAACCCGCGGATTTTACCGGCCCGTACGTGATGCTGGCATCCCGGCGCAATAATCGCGCGTTAAGTGGAGTGATGATCAACGCTGATGCTGGTTTAGCCATTCGCGGTATTCGCCACGTGGCGGCTGGACTGGATCTTTAAGGACGGACAATGAAAGAAAAAACGATCATTATTGTTGGGGGCGGGCAAGCGGCAGCAATGGCTGCGGCCTCACTACGCCAGCAAGGCTTCTCCGGTGAGCTGCGTCTGTTTTCCGATGAGCAACACTTTCCTTATGAACGTCCGCCGCTCTCGAAAACCATGTTGCTGGAGGATTCCCCGCACTTGCAACCGGTGTTACCCGCTAGCTGGTGGCTGGTAAACAACGTTCATCTCCATTCCGGTGTAACCATCAAAACGCTGGGCCGTGATACGCGGGAGTTAGTATTATCCAACGGCGAAAGCTGGCACTGGGACCAGCTGTTTATTGCCACTGGCGCGGCAGCCCGACCGCTGCCGTTGCTTGACGCTCTGGGAGAACGCTGCTTTACCCTGCGCCATGCCGATGATGCCGCCAGGCTACGGGAAGCGCTTCAACCTGACCTGTCGGTGGTGATTGTCGGTGCCGGTACTATTGGCCTGGAACTGGCTGCCAGCGCCACGCAGCGCGGATGTAAAGTGACCGTGATTGAACTGGCGGCAACAGTCATGGGGCGTAATGCGCCATCGCCCGTGCAACGCTATCTTTTACAACGCCACCAGCAGGCTGGTGTGCGCATTTTACTCAACAATGCGATTGAGCATGTAGTTGATGGTGAGAAAGCAGAGCTGACACTGCAAAGTGGTGAAACGCTTCTGGCCGATGTGGTGATTTACGGTATTGGTATCAGCGCTAACGACCAACTGGCACGCGAAGCCGACCTTGAGACGGTGAATGGCATTGTCATTGACGAGGCTTGTCGCACCGGCGATCCCGCGATCTTTGCCGGTGGCGATGTGGCAATCACTCGTCTTGATAATGGTGCCCTGCACCGCTGTGAAAGCTGGGAAAACGCCAATCATCAGGCGCAAATTGCCGCTGCCGCAATGTTAGGACTACCGCTTCCGGTACTGCCGCCTCCGTGGTTCTGGAGCGATCAGTACAATGATAACTTACAGTTTATTGGCGATATGCGTGGCGATGACTGGATTTGTCGCGGTAACCCGGATACCCAGAAAGCAATTTGGTTTAATCTTCAAAATGGTGTTCTTATCGGCGCGGTAACGCTGAATCAGGGACGTGAAATTCGCCCTATTCGCAAATTGCTCCAGAGCGGTAAACGCCTTGATGCGAAATTGCTAATTGATGAGAACATCGCGCTTAAATCACTGTAACCAGGATAATTAGCGATTATCTCAACGCCAGGGGCGTGGCGAGGAGCCAGAGTGTGTATTACGTTTAAATCACATCATCTTGCAAAGGGATTGGTTATGAACTCACTACGTTATTTTGATTTTGGCGCTGCCCGCCCCGTTTTGTTATTAATTGCCCGTATCGCCGTCATCTTAATTTTCATTATTTTTGGCTTTCCCAAAATGATGGGCTTTGACGGGACAGTACAATATATGGCCTCGTTGGGCGCACCGATGCCGATGCTGGCAGCGATTATTGCAGTAATTATGGAAGTGCCCGCCGCGATATTAATCGTGCTTGGCTTTTTCACCCGTCCGCTGGCGGTACTGTTTATTTTCTACACGTTGGGTACGGCGGTAATTGGTCACCATTACTGGGATATGACCGGAGATGCAGTCGGGCCAAATATGATTAATTTCTGGAAGAATATCAGTATTGCTGGCGCATTCCTGCTGCTGGCAATGACCGGACCGGGGGCGATTTCTCTCGATCGACGTTAGGAAATATGCCGGATGCGGCGCTTGTGGCGCCTTACCAGGCCTACCGCTCCGACACCGATTGTCGGCCTGATAAGACGCGAGAAGCGTCGCATCAGGCCTGGTGCGCCGATTGCTACAAAATCGAAATTACCCTCCAGGCCCGCCCATCCGACATTTTATAAATTATAGCAACACAACCCGCAACGACATCTCTGAGGTTGTTGATTCCCCTGGAGCAAGCGCAATAAGGTCTCCACCTTCTGGGCGATGATGATCATCCGGCGCATGGCTCATCGGCTCCAGACAGAAGAAATCAAACGCATACCCTTTATCAAACGCAGGATCAGAAACAAAGATGAAATAGCACGGCGCGGACGGCGTCGTTTCCATAATGATGGCGTAACCCTCCTGCGGCTGCTCGATGCGTGCCTGACCATTCCAGCCAGAAAAGCCATTGTTCACCCACTGGCGCGGCAACGGCGCAAGCTGGTTAAAATCAAGTTCCGCCGCTAACTGCTCGCAAAACTCGCCCGCCAACCACTGTTCCCGCTCCAGCCAGTAACCTTTCGCCTGAGCCTGAATCCGCGTTTGCGACGACAACGGAAAATAAGGATGCCAGCCCGTACCAAACGGCAGCGTCTCTCCCCCTTCATTACTGACAGAGAGCGTTACCGTCAGCGTATCTGCCGTCAAATGAAACGCCTGACTCGCCCGATAGTGATAAACACCGCTACGATGTTCATACACAAGATACACGCTATCATCGCTGCGCGTAACACATTGCCACTGACCCAGCCAGCTGTCCCCGTGCAGATAGTGCGCATCCCATTCAACATTCGGTTGCAGTTGATACTCTCGCCCCTGCCAGACAAAACGGTTACCGCTCACCCGGTTTGCAAAAGGCACCAGCGGAAAACAAGAGGCATCGGTTGCCACACCGCTTTTTTTACCGGGACGTAAGAGCGGCATCGTGTCACGCCAGAAACCTTCGATTACGCCGCCCTGGTCAGAGACATCCAGCTTTAGTGGCCCGTGAGATAAGGTATAGATGGTCATCCGCTAACTCCTTAATCCGGGAAGTTAATCACGACTTTCCCGCATTTGCCGCTCGCCATCAGCGCATAGGCATCACCTGCCTGTTCCAGCGAGAAGCGGTGGGTAATGGCGTTACGCGGCCACAGTTTCCAGTCAGTTAAATCGTGGGCGCATTTTTCCATATGGAACAAACTGGTCACCCACGAACCTATTATTCGACGTTGATGGTGCATCAGGTCGGCGCTGACCTCGAATTCCACTTTTCCGGTTTCACCAATGTAAACCACGCGTCCCCAGTCAGCGGTGGATTGCAGCGCCAGTAAGCGACCTGCGGCATTACCGGAACAATCGAGCGCGACATCCGCGCCGCCGTGGGTGAGTTCGGCGATAATTTGCGGCAAGCCTTCGGTCGTTGCTAAATAACCGTGATCCATCACCCCTAACTGTTTCGCCATCGCCAGCCGTTCCGGCAACATATCAACGCCGATGATCCGTTTCGCACCGCGACCTTTCGCCAGCATCATCGCCATCATCCCGACCGGTCCCAGACCAACGACCAGCACGTTATCGCTACCAGAAACCTCGCCACGTAAAATACCTTCATACGCCGTACCAACGCCGCAACTGATAAACGCGCCATCTTCGTAGCTCAACGCATCTGGCAGGAGGATCAGATCTTTTTCTTCCGCCAGCAGGTATTCGGCATGACCGCCATCACGCTGCCAGCCGTAAGCGGCCTTTCCTTCACCGGTACAGGAGATTGGAAATCCGCGACGGCAGTTCGGGCAAAAGCCACAGCCAGAAATGTGATACACCAGCACGCGGTCGCCCTCTTTAAAATGGCGACAGCCTTGTCCCATCGCCACTATTTGCCCGCACGGTTCATGACCGTTGATAAAGCCCTGGTATAACGGTTTATCGGGAGCCGCCGCCGTAGCACGATGTTGATGATAGATATAGTGGACATCACTTCCGCAAATTCCGGAGGATTTCATTTTGATCAGCACCTGGTTAATCCCCGGCGTCGGCACCGCAACTTCCCGCAGATCGACGGTCGAATTTCCTGGTAAATAAGCTGCCAGCATCGTTTTCATAAATCCCTCATTAACAATACGATTAATTTTCATCCCTGCCGCACCCGCGCCAGGGGCGTTAAGGTTTAGCGTTTCGCTTTACTGCTTCGCTGGGTCAGCAAGATATTCGCCAGGACCGCCACCACGATAATGACGCCGCGGACCACCTGCTGGAAAAAGGAGTTAATTCCGAGCAGCACCAGACCATTACCGATTAGCGTAATCACCAGCACGCCAAGCAGCGTACCAAACAATGAGCCGCGACCACCGGAAAGCGCCGTACCACCGACCACGACTGCGGCGATCACATCAAACTCCAGACCATTTGCCGCGCCTGCGTTACCAGAACCGAGACGCGCCGCCAGCAAAATACCGGTCACCGCCGCTAATAATCCCGAAAGGGTAAAGATAAGAATGCGCACCCGACGAACGTTAATGCCGCACAGCTGTGCCGCCGTGGCATTACCGCCGACGGCAAAAACCGAGCGCCCGAAGGCGGTTTTGCGACTGATGAACACAAACAGTGCAAACAACACCATCATGATAAGCGCGGATACCGGCACGCCGAGAAATTGTCCGCCCAGCCAGTCCAGCACCTCATTTTCGTCAATCGGCACGGGCAGAGCGTTAGTCATAAACAGGCCCATACCGCGCAGAGCGCTCCACAGCCCCAGCGTGGCAACGAAACTGGGTACGTTAAACACGCCGCGCAGTACCCCTGCGAGCGTTCCCATCAGCGCCCCTAACAGCAACACCAGCAGGCACGCAACCGCCAGCGGAACTTCAAATTGCAGCAAAAATGCCAGACACACCGAGACAAAAGCCACCATCGGCCCAACGCTGACATCAATTTCACCTGAGATAATAATCAGCGTCATCGCCCAGGCAGCAATACCGATGGTGGCGGCATCGCGCAGCACGTTCATCTGGTTATTCAATGAGATAAAGCCAGGCGCGTTCAGGGAGAAGACCAGATAAAGAATGGCAATCACCACCAGCAAACCAATCTCATTAATGTGGCGACTGACAAATTGTTTGAGCGAGACGCTCTTGCCCTGCGGCAATGGTAATGACGAAGCAGACATCTTCAGGTTCCTCGGTAAAATTCATCAGTGCACAGACAGAATGGCGGACATCAGCTCATCCACATTGACCGGCGAGTGAAACTCCTGCGAGAACGTGCCGTGCTGTAACAACAGAATGCGGTCGCACACCAGCGGCAACTCTTCCACTTCACTGGAGATAAACACCACACTTTTTCCTTCGGCGGCCAGTTCGCGGACAATACGGTAAATCTGCTGTTTGGCTTCGATATCGACGCCGCGCGTTGGCTCGTCGAGCAACAAAATCTGGCTGGCGGCATAGACCCAACGACCGATCACCACTTTTTGCTGATTGCCGCCAGAAAGCGTGCCGATGGGCGTTTCACTACTGGCGGCCTTGACTGTCATCCGTTGCATCACTTCTTCGGTCAGTCGACGAATGGTGGGCCATTGCAGCACGCCGTTGGCACTGATTTTTTGCCGATTGGTGAGCACCGTATTTTCGTCAACGCCCAGCCAGGGAATGATCCCGGCTTCTTTGCGATTTTCGGGGGTATAACCAATCCCGCGTTTAAGCATGTCGCCGTAATCGGGACGCGTGATTTTCTCGCCATTGACAACAATTTCACCCTGCTCAAAGGCCTCCAGCCCCACTATCGCTTTCAGCAATTCACTGCGCCCTGCCCCCAGCAGACCAGCAATGCCGAGCACTTCACCACGACGCAGCGAAAAACTGATCTCTGTAAGTTTTGGTCTGTGGCGTAGCGCGCGTACTTCCAGCACGGCCTGGTCGGTAATGGCCTGAGCGGCAACCGGTGCGATATCAACGTGATCACGCCCAAGCATCAGCGACACAATATGACGTGTGGAAGTGTTCTCTAGCATCACATCGCCCGCCACCTGACCATCACGCATGACAGTGGCACAAGAGGCTATACGGCGGATTTCTTCCATCCGGTGACTGACATAAATCACCGCTACACCCAGTGCAGACATCTTTTTCACGGCGTTGATCACCAGCTCAACTTCCGCACTGGCGAGCGAGCTGGTAGGTTCATCAAGAATGACCACGCGCGGCTCGCCCTTCATCACCCGCGCAATTTCCACCAGTTGCTTTTGCGCCGGACTTAGCGTCGAAACTAGTTGTTCCGGGCTAACATCGACACCCAGCGCCTGCAAGCAACGCTGGGCGTCCTGCGCCATTTGCGGGTAATCAATCATGCCGTTACGTCGGGGCCACTGACCGAGGCAGAGGTTTTCCGCCACCGTCAGCCCTTCAACCAGACTTAATTCCTGGTAAACTGCGCGTACCCCCAGTTCAGCGGCACGGCGAGTCAGCGTAGCTTCGTCACCTTCCAGTCGTGTCTCGCCAATCCAGATATCACCGCTATCCGGGCGCTCGCTGCCGGTGAGCATTCTAATGAGGGTCGATTTCCCCGCACCGTTTTTGCCTAACAGCGCGCGAACTTCGCCTTTATTGAGCGTGAAGTTAACGTTATCCAGCGCAGCGACACCTGGATAACGCTTATTTCCTGCCACCACTTTTGCTACCGGGACTGCCTCTGTTGCCGTGAACATAAGGACCTCTGCGAATCAGCTATTAGGGCAGACCATCAACGTGCGTTGCCAGCCACTGTTTACCGTCTTCCGTTTTGGTATAGAGATCGATAGGCACCTGAATCACTTTTTCACCGTCGGCTTGTTTATTAATAACCTTCAATATTTGCGCGAAAACAGCATTGCCCATTTTCTTGCCGGAAATATCCACTACTGCTTTCAGAACCTGGTTATTTTCCAGTTCCTGGGCAATTTCAGTGGTCATATCCGAACCGAAGACAGCAATTTTTCCGGCCTGATTTTGATTGCGTACCGCTTTTACCGCGCCGAGTGTCGCACCGCCCGATTCCCCCATAATGGCGTTAAGATCCGGCGTGGAGATAATCAGTTTTTCACCGACAGAAATCGCTTTATCTAAAACCGTCCCTTCCTGATTAGCGACAATTTGCGCGCCGGGAACGCGGACTTTTAATACTTCTTCAAATCCTTTACGTCGTTGCACACAAACTTCAAAGGCTTCGCAATTGATAACGGCAATTTTCGGCTGATTAATTTTGTTGGTAATAAAATAATCGGCGGCAGCATTACCCAGTTTTTTACCAAATTCCAGCGGGTCGCCAACCAGGTATGCCGAGACATATTTATCGACACCTTTTTGATTAATACAGGTGTTGTAGCAAATCACCGGAATACCCGCCTCACTGGCGCGACGAACGGTGCGGCTACTCCCATTTTCAGAAACTGCCGACAAAATAATGGCATCAACATTACGCGCTACGAGAGTATCAACAAAGGTACTTTCTTTTGAAATATCGCCCTGGGCATTAGTTTCTATTAACTGAACTTGTACTGAAGAATCTTTTGCCGCATCCTGAACGCCTTGACGCACTCCGGCGTAATATCCCTGAGTATCAAGATATATTGCGCCAATGGTCATCTCTTTTTCCGCAGCGTTGGCAAACATTGCGCTACCAAATAGCGTAGCCATTAATAATAGATTACGGGTTGTTCTGATTTTTTTAGGCATAGAGCCTCCTGTAGGGTTTTTATTTACAACGGCTTATTTTAATTATTTAGTGATGAGCGGCAGCGCGTGCCGCTCAAAGATTACAGTTAATAGGGTTTAGTGAACGTAGCTAAAAATAAAAGGCATGACTGTGGTGAATAGTGCCGCTTTCGGCCAGGCCGGATTAATTTCCGTCAATTCAGCGCGAGTAGATTCATATTGCGCAATCTCGCCCAATCCCGCTGCCGCAAGCATCGCCACCATCAGGCACTTTTCTTTATGCTGCTGTTGTAAATCGCCATACAGCGACAACAAGTCAGGTTGCGAGACGGCAAAGAAATCCGCTTCGATACTGGCTTTCGCCATCTCTTGCGCCCACTGTTTCATTTCACTGAACAGTTGCTGTGCGGTTTGTTGTTCGCCCAGCAGTCGCAGCGCCATCCCTTGCCAGAAGAGGTAATCAACCGGCTGATCGTTGTAATAGCTGTGGATGTTAATGGTGCGATCGCCGGTCGCCGCCAGACGTAAGCAGCGCGTCGCTTCAGCTTCATCACCCTGGGCTTTAGCGCATACTGCCTGCCAGAACCAGATGTCGTTGTCGGTCTGTCCCGGTAGACGCCCTTCGCTTAAATTATCCGGATAATGCAACGCGGCATGAAGCAGTTTACTGGCCTGCTGCGGCTGTCTGACATCAAAGTGCTGCCAGGCGCGTAATAGCTGGTTGAGGATAAACTGACTGGTGATCTTCCCTTCCCCTCCTTCCCACGGATGGAATTTACGCGTGGCGAGAATGTCCGCTGCTTTGTCTGCCTGACCGGTGAGATGCCACAAATTCAGCAATTCTGCAGTCATGTCATCACGCTTCAGGGCAATTTCCAGATTAGCTTCCAGACGCGCCAGACGTTTTTCTGGTGCTGCACCGGTTAACTTATCCAGCAGATCCCGTTCAAAAAGCAGACGCGCATCCTACGGCGCAAGCTGATAAGCATTATCAAGATAACGCGCGGCCAGTGCATAATCGTGCTGTTTATTCCACGCATGGATTGCCAACCCACGCCATCCGTCGGCAAACTCCGGCGACATCTCTACGCAACGCTGCCATAAGGCAATTGCTTTGCCGTAACTGCGCTTGTTGTAGTAGAAGCAGGCCAGTAAATGACGGGCAAACCAACACTCGTCAATACTCTCCAGCGCCGCTACCTCTTCCAGCGTATTAGGGAAACGGACAAACTGTGGGAAGGCCTCAATTGCTTTCGCCACCCATGGGCCACGTTCAGATTTCGGCAATAAGCTTGCCTGCAGGTAAAGCGGCAGCGTGCGCTGACAATCCAGTGCGTTCAGCATTTCTGCCGCCAGGGTGGGCATTCCCCAGTTAATCAGTTGCCCGGCGGTCATCAGTGCGTTAACGTCGCGTCCCTGACACAGGCCTCGCCACTGTGCGAGAGCCGATTCGCTACGACCATCAAACCAGTTTAGCCACCACAGGGTGGCGTTTAGCGGATAGTCGCACAGCAGCTTCTCGCGCTGTAAACGCGCATTACTCTGACGACCGCTTAACACCAGCAGCAGATTATGCAGGCAAAGCACTTCCTGATTGGTTGGGCAGGCGCGCAAACTTTGTTGGCAAAAATCCAGTCCAGCGTCGAAGTTGCCATTACGCGCCGCCAGTCGTGCCAGACCATAATAACCACCCGCTTTACTGTTGCCGCTCCAGACCGCTCGCCAGAAATCCTCTTCGGCTTGTTGATATTGCCCCTGACGTTCGTAAGCACTGGCGCGAATCAAACTTGCCTGTCCGCACTGCGGGTTTTTGTTCAACGCATGTGCGCGTTTCAGCGCCTGACTGGCATACATCACCGCTTGCGGGAAATCTGCGCGGTTATATTCCAGCATCGCCAGCGCCAGATTGCAGCGATAATCCAGCGGGTCCAGCGCCACGCCGCGCAGGTAGTAATCGAACGGAGAACGGCTTGCGTGATGATATTGCTCCAGATGCTGGCCGATAAACCAGGCTTCATCTGTACTGGTAATGTCTTGTGCTGCCAGGGGCGCTTTAGCGACGTCCGGCAACGGCAACTCTTGTGGCTGATGTTCCTGATAACACAGAACGATATTGCCATCTGCATCGGAAAGTTCGATGGTCAGTCTGTCCGGATTGATGCCGTGCAACACGCCCTGGATGGCGGTCGCAGGCGTCAGGGCCACGGTATCGTCGAGTAATGCCTTGCATTTGCCGATTTCGCGGATCGCCAGGCGGTATCCGTTCAACGCGGAGATGGCATACAGCCCCCACTCAATCCCTTGCTCGCGACGCTGCAATTTAATTACCGCATCGCGGGAGGCATTTTGCACCATGCCCAGAGTGTGATAAGGCAGGAAATACTGCTCAAAACGTTTCTCTTCGTAAGCGTCAAGCCAGGTAAAATCAGGCTGGTTGTCGGCAAAAATACCGGTCATCAACTCAATATACGGGCCATTGTGATCGGTCAGGCTCTTATCCCACGCCTGGCCAAATTCGCTGTGTCCCCAGCTCCACTGTTTTTTACCTGGCGCAATGTGGTGGTTGGCAACGTGTAGCAAACCGCCATCTTCATCGTGACACCATGCGCCGACAAAATCGTACTGTGATTTTTCAGCCATATACGAAGTCGGCACGGGCACATTTTTATAGCGAGAAATGTCCACTCCGGCGGAGTAGTCCACTTTGTAATAAGTGCCTGTGGCGATTGGGAAAGCTGAAACGGCCCGTTTACCGTGATCAAAAACCGCAGTCACATCCGGCGGGAAAACACTCTGATGCCCTTCACCGCCTTTCACTGCAGGGTTGGCCCACCACAAGAAATGACGCGGCGTGGCGTTGCCGTTGTAGACGCGGCTGGCGATTTCCAGTGCCGCCCGGTCAGGGCGCAATGTGAAACCGGTCATCACCTGTAAACCGTGCATTGGCTCCGTTTCACCGACCCACACTGTCTGGGCACCGTCTTCATGCGCTTCAATGGTAAAATCGACGGGCATAAAGGTGGTCGGGCGATGGTGTTGCGGCCAGTTAAACTCAATCCCGCCGGAGATCCACGGCCCCAGTAGTCCCACCAGCGCCGGTTTAATCACTTCATTGTGATAGACAAAATCGCGCTGTTTCACTTTATCCCACGCGCGATGCACACGACCGCCCAGCTCCGGCAGGATCATCACTTTGATGTAGTCGTTTTCCAGCCACACCGCCTGCCAGGATTTCAGGGTTTTCTGCTCGCTCAGCGTATCGGTCACGCCGTAGGGATACACCGCGCCGGACGATCCCTGATAAACGCGATTTTCCAGGAACATGGGATGTATATCCTGCGGCCCGGTTTCATAGGTCGGGATCTCAACGCGCTCTTGCCACACTTTTACTGGAGTCATGGTGCCCTCAATATTAACAAGACATACTGAATTAAAAGATTTGTGGCAGTGTATTGAACAATCTGGCAATGTTTTTGCGGAATAATCACGCAATTAACTAAACAAGGTTTAGTGAAGATGAGAGCCTGCATTAACAATCAACAGATCCGCCACCATAACAAATGCGTGATTCTGGAACTGCTGTACCGGCAAAAACGTGCCAATAAGTCGACGTTGGCCCGGCTGGCGCAAATTTCGATTCCGGCGGTCAGCAATATTTTGCAGGAGCTGGAAAACGAAAAACGGGTCGTGAATATTGACGATGCAAGTCAGACGCGCGGGCATAGCAGCGGCACATGGCTCATTGCGCCGGAGGGTGACTGGACACTGTGCCTGAACGTCACGCCCACCAGCATTGAGTGTCAGGTCGCTAATGCCTGTTTAAGTCCGAAAGGTGAATTTGAGTTTTTACAAATTGATGCGCCAACACCGCAGGCACTGTTGTCCGAAATTGAAAAATGCTGGCATCGCCACCGCAAACTGTGGCCGGACCGCACCATCAACCTGGCGCTGGCAATTCACGGTCAGGTCGATCCGATAACCGGGGTGTCGCAAACCATGCCTCAAGCGCCGTGGACAACGCCGATTGAGGTGAAGTACCTGTTGGAAGAGAAGCTCGGCATTCGGGTGATGGTCGATAATGACTGCGTGATGCTGGCGCTGGCGGAGAAATGGCAAAACAATGCGCAAGGGCGAGATTTCTGCGTGATCAACGTTGACTACGGCATTGGATCGTCGTTCGTGATTAACGAGCAAATTTATCGCGGCAGTTTGTATGGTAGCGGACAAATCGGTCATACCATCGTTAATCCCGATGGCGTCGCCTGCGACTGTGGACGTTACGGTTGTCTGGAAACCGTCGCCTCGTTAACCGCATTAAAAAAACAGGCGCGGGTATGGCTAAAATCACAACCGGTTAATACTCAGCTTGATCCTGAAAAACTGACTACCGCGCAATTAATCGCCGCGTGGCAGAGTGGAGAACAGTGGGTCACCAGCTGGGTTGACCGCAGCGCCAACGCCATTGGTTTGAGTCTGTATAACTTCCTCAACATTCTCAATATTAATCAGATTTGGTTGTATGGTCGCAGTTGCGCCTTTGGTGAGCGCTGGCTTAATACCATTATTCGCCAGACGGGGTTTAACCCCTTCGATCGCGACGAAGGACCGAGCGCAAAAGCGACGCAAATTGGCTTCGGGCAATTAAGCCGCGCACAACAGGTGCTGGGGATTGGCTATTTGTATGTTGAAGCGCAGTTACGCCAGATTTGATGGCGCGATAGTAAAAAGGCTTCCCGAAGGAAGCCTTGATGATCACAAACGAAAAATTACCTGATGCGCTACGCTTACCAGGCCTACACGGAGATTGCAATATATTGAATTTGCAAGGATTTGTAGGCCGGATAAGGCGTTCACGCCGCATCCGGCATGAACAACAAGCACATTGTCAGCAAATCACCGTTTCGCTTATGCGTAAACCGGGTAACGTGCGCAGATGTCGAGAACTTTACCTTTGATGCGCTCGATAACCGCTTCATCATTGATGCTGTCCAGCACGTCACACATCCAGCCAGCCAGTTCTTTCGCTTCTGCTTCTTTGAAGCCACGACGCGTAATCGCTGGAGTCCCCACACGAATACCAGAAGTCACAAACGGGCTCTTCGGATCGTTTGGTACGCTGTTTTTGTTTACGGTGATGTTGGCACGACCCAGAGCGGCGTCGGCTTCTTTACCGGTCAGGTTTTTATCAACCAGATCAACCAGGAACAGGTGGTTATCAGTACCGCCAGAAACCACTTTGTAGCCACGCTCCAGGAATACTTCTACCATCGCTTTAGCGTTCTTTGCGACCTGCTGCTGGTAAGTTTTGAACTCAGGCTCCATCGCTTCTTTCAGAGCAACCGCTTTACCGGCGATAACGTGCATCAGCGGGCCACCCTGACCACCAGGGAAAACAGCAGAGTTCAGTTTTTTGTACAGCTCTTCGCTACCGCCTTTCGCCAGGATCAGGCCACCGCGCGGACCTGCCAGGGTTTTGTGCGTAGTGGTAGTAACAACGTGAGCATGAGGAACCGGGTTCGGGTAAACGCCAGCAGCAACCAGGCCCGCAACGTGCGCCATATCAACAAACAGGTAAGCACCGATGCTGTCAGCGATTTCACGCATTTTCGCCCAGTCAACAACGCCAGAATATGCAGAGAAGCCACCGATAATCATTTTCGGCTTATGTTCTTTGGCTTGTTTTTCCAGATCTGCGTAGTCGATATGACCAGTAGCATCGATACCGTAAGGAACGATGTTGTACAGTTTACCGGAGAAGTTAACCGGAGAACCGTGAGTCAGGTGACCGCCGTGCGCCAGGTTCATACCCAGAACGGTATCGCCTGGTTCCAGCAGCGCGGTGTAGACCGCAAAGTTAGCCTGGGAGCCGGAGTGCGGCTGAACGTTAGCGTAATCAGCGCCGAACAGTTCTTTCGCGCGATCGATCGCCAGTTGTTCGACGATATCAACATACTCGCAACCGCCGTAGTAGCGTTTGCCTGGATAACCTTCAGCATATTTGTTGGTCAGCTGAGAACCCTGTGCCTGCATTACGCGAGGGCTGGTGTAGTTTTCGGAGGCGATCAGTTCGATGTGCTCTTCCTGACGTACTTTTTCCTGCTCCATAGCCTGCCACAGTTCGGCATCATAATCGGCAATGTTCATTTCACGCTTTAACATCCGCATCTCCTGACTCAGCTAACAATAAAATTATTCGCCTGATTTTGGCGGTCCTGATGGACAACGGCGAACAGTATAACCGAATCATTCTGCGATAACAGGTCTTGACAAAGGAATTTACGCAAACGATTACCTTCAGGCTGTGCAAGGCTTTGGAGAATAAAGGGCTTGCAACAAGAAACGGATTTCTTTTCAGGTTTGTGATGCAAATTTTTCACTTCATCACATTCTTACTGAAAAACGCCAAAGAACCATTTACATTGCAGGGCTATTTTTTATAAGATGCATTTGAGATACATCAATTAAGATGCAAAAAAAGGAAGACTATATGCTTGACGCTCAAACCATCGCTACAGTAAAAGCCACCATCCCTTTACTGGTGGAAACGGGACCAAAGTTAACCGCCCATTTCTACGACCGTATGTTTACTCATAACCCAGAACTCAAAGAAATTTTTAATATGAGTAACCAACGTAATGGCGATCAACGAGAAGCCCTGTTTAACGCTATTGCCGCCTACGCCAGCAATATCGAAAACCTGCCTGCCCTGCTGCCAGCGGTAGAAAAAATCGCTCAGAAACACACCAGTTTCCAGATCAAACCGGAACAGTACAACATCGTCGGCGAACACCTGTTGGCGACGCTGGACGAAATGTTCAGCCCGGGTCAGGAAGTGCTGGATGCGTGGGGTAAAGCCTATGGCGTACTGGCAAATGTATTTATCAATCGCGAGGCGGAAATCTATAACGAAAACGCCAGCAAATCCGGTGGCTGGGAAGGTACTCGCGATTTCCGCATTGTAGCTAAAACGCCGCGCAGCGCACTGATCACCAGTTTCGAACTGGAACCAGTCGACGGTGGCGCAGTGGCGGATTACTGCCCGGGGCAATATCTCGGCGTCTGGCTAAAGCCCGAAGGTTTCCCACATCAGGAAATTCGTCAGTACTCTTTAACTCGCAAACCTGATGGCAAAGGCTATCGTATTGCGGTGAAACGCGAAGACGGCGGGCAGGTATCCAACTGGCTACACAATCACGCCAATGTTGGCGATGTCGTGAAGCTGGTAGCTCCGGCAGGTGATTTCTTTATGGCTGTGGCGGATGACACTCCGGTGACACTGATCTCTGCCGGTGTCGGTCAAACGCCAATGCTGGCGATGCTCGATACGCTGGCAAAAGCAGGCCACACAGCACAAGTGAACTGGTTCCATGCGGCAGAAAATGGCGATGTTCACGCCTTTGCCGATGAAGTTAAGGAACTGGGTCAATCACTGCCACGCTTTACCGCACACACCTGGTATCGTCAGCCGAGCGAAGCCGATCGCGCTAAAGGTCAGTTTGATAGCGAAGGTCTGATGGATTTGAGCAAACTGGAAGGTGCGTTCAGCGATCCGGCAATGCAATTCTATCTCTGCGGCCCGGTTGGCTTCATGCAGTTTGCCGCGAAACAGTTAGTGGAACTGGGCGTGAAGCAGGAAAACATTCATTACGAATGCTTTGGCCCGCATAAGGTACTGTGATTTGATGTTGCCGGATGGAGACATCCGGCAACCCTGACGCGATTTAAATTGCCGCGTCGTCCTCTTCTCCGGTACGGATACGAATAACCCGCGCTACGTCAAAGACGAAGATTTTACCGTCACCGATTTTGCCGGTTTGCGCCGTGCGAATAATCGTATCTACGCAGATATCGACAATGTCGTCCGGCACGACAATCTCAATTTTTACCTTCGGCAGAAAATCCACCATATACTCCGCGCCGCGATACAGCTCGGTATGGCCTTTCTGGCGGCCAAAACCTTTCACCTCGGTGACTGTCATGCCGGTAATGCCGACTTCAGCCAGTGCTTCGCGGACATCGTCCAGCTTGAAGGGTTTAATAATCGCATCAATCTTTTTCATGCTATTCCTTGAAAAGGTCGCCTGTCTTTTGATCTGCTAAACGTAACACATTACGCCATTTCATTCCTTGAAATCGTTTGCATCCAGCTCGTGTCGGGAAAGCAGTTTATAAAATTCTGTCCGGTTGCGCCCCGCCATTCTCGCCGCATGGGTGACGTTGCCTTTGGTGATTTGCAGCAGCTTGCGCAAGTAGTTGAGTTCAAACTGGTTACGCGCCTCAACAAAAGTGGGCAGCGCCGTATTTTCGCCCTCCAGCGCCTGCTCTACTAATGCATCACTAATCACCGGAGATGATGTCAGCGCCACGCACTGTTCAATCACGTTCACCAACTGGCGCACATTGCCCGGCCAGCTGGCGGTCATCAGGCGTTTCATCGCATCGGTGGAGAACGCGCGGACAAACGGTTTATGTCGCTCTGCCGCCTGGCGCAACAGGTGATTTGCCAGTAGCGGAATGTCTTCTGTGCGCTCTGCCAAGGCCGGAATTTTCAGGCTGACAACGTTGAGGCGGTAATAGAGATCTTCGCGGAATTCCCCACGCGCCATTGCTTTTGGCAAGTCGCGGTGAGTCGCTGAAATAATCCGCACGTCGATATCAATATCGCGGTTGCTGCCCAGCGGGCGGACTTTGCGCTCCTGCAACACACGCAGTAATTTTACCTGTAACGGCGTAGGCATATCGCCAATCTCATCAAGAAACAGCGTACCGCCTTCCGCCGCCTGGAATAAACCTTCGCGATTGCTGACCGCGCCAGTAAACGCGCCGCGTGCATGGCCAAACAGTTCGGACTCCAGCAACTGCTCGGGCAATGCGCCACAGTTAATGGCAATAAACGGCCTGCTGTTACGCGGGCTGGCGTTATGAATCGCCTGGGCGAAAATCTCTTTCCCGGTGCCGCTCTGACCGTTAATCAGCACGCTAACGTCTGATTGCGCCACCAGCCGCGCCTGTTCCAGCAAACGCAGCATCAGCGGGCTGCGGGTGACAATCGCCTCGCGCCAACGCTCGTCGGTGGCCGGGGCGGATTGCTCAAGCGCATCATCAATTGCCTGATATAGCGCGTCTTTATCAACAGGCTTGGTAAGGAAACTAAACACGCCCTGCTGTGTCGCGGCTACGGCATCGGGAATGGAACCATGCGCGGTAAGAATGATTACCGGCATACCTGGCTGCACTTTCTGAATTTCAGCAAACAGCTGCATGCCGTCCATTTCATCCATCCGCAGGTCGCTGATGACTAAATCTACTTTTTCGCGATTCAGTACCCGTAATCCTTCAGCACCACTTTCCGCCGTGACCACACTGTAGCCTTCGCTGGTCAGACGCAGGCCAAGCAGTTTCAGCAATCCCGGATCGTCATCGACCAATAATAAATGCGCAGGTTTATGGCTCATCAGGAGTGGCCTCATGGGTGGATGGCGCGGGATTTTCACTCTCGTGCGGCGTATCCGGCGAGAAATTTCCGGCTGGTTTGCGGGTCGAGAGCTGGCGTTCAATATCCGTCAGGTTTTCCAGCTTGCGGGTGGTGAGCGCCAGCTGCTGCTGCAGAACGTGATGTTGCTGACGCAAGGTATCCAGTTCGCTGTCGCTGGACTGCTGGAGTTTGCTGTAACGTTGGCGCTCTTCTGCCAGTTGCAGTTGCAGCGCCTGGCCGTCGCGCCAGAGCTGATACAACGGGCGAACCTGCGCCGGGATCTCAGTACTTAACGCGTCAATGCGCATGACCAGTTGGCGGCGCTCAAAAGGCGTGATTTTGGCGTCGGCGAGTAAAATCCCCTGCTTGAAGGTATTTTGCCAGCTACCATCACCATACTTACGGGCTTCCTGACGCGACTGCGCTGGCATTAAGCGGTTGGCGCAATCCATCGCCCGTAGCCAGTAAAGCGGGTTAGTTTCGGTTGTTCTACCTTGCAGCGCCCAGATGTCGCTACATTCGGTAGGAAGATAATCAGCCAGTTGATAAACCGGAATTTTTTCTTCTACTGGCGCATTAATGGCTGGCTTATTGTAATTCTGCACGCAGCCCAGCAGCGCCAGACAAGGCAACCCCGCCAGCCACAGCCGTCGGGGCAATAATCGTTGAAAAATTTGTCGCATATTCACCAGACTTAGCATTATTTCTTCGTGTTTTTCGACGAAGGCAATTCAATGCGGAAGCAAACGTCTTGCCCGCTCTCGTCGACCAGATACAGTTCCCCCTGCATACGGCGAATACAATCCCTGGCAATGCTTAATCCCAGACCGCTGCCCTTCACCGCCCCTTTTCGCTGGTGGCTTCCCTGAAAAAAGGGTTCGAAGATCATGGCGCGTTCCTCTTGCGGAATGGGCGTGCCTGTATTGATGACATCAATATAAACCCGCGCGCCATGTAAACTGCTACGGAGGTAAATGTTACCGGATTCAGCCCCGTAGTGCACCGCATTGGAGTAAAGATTATCCAGCACACTCATCAGCAGCATAGGCTCTGCCAGGCAAGTTGTTGCCTTGAGATCGACGTCGGTATGCATCATTTTAGCCCGTGCTGGCAGGCTGTGAGCAGAAACCACGGTCTCCACCAGCTCGGCTAACTCAACGTTCTCCAGTTCCACCGCGCCATCCGCCTGTTTACGGTTGTAATCAAGCAGTTGTTCAATCAGTTTTTGCAAATTACGGCTGCTGCTATCAAGGATGCTCACCACTTCTTTTTGCTCTGGCGTAAGTGGCCCAACAACCTGGTCAGCCAGTAATTCTGTGCCCTCGCGCATACTCGCCAGCGGTGTTTTTAATTCATGAGATAAATGTCTTAAAAATTGGTGGCGTTGAGATTCCAGCCATGACAGACGCTCGCTTAACCAAAGAATACGTTGCCCTACCGAGCGTAACTCGCTTGGTCCGCTGAACGAGACACTATTCCCCAGTGAACGCCCTTCCCCCAGACGGTTGATCATCCGTTCAATATTTTTTACCGGGCCGATAATCATCCGCGTAAAAAGCAGCACCATTACCAGGCTCACCAGAAACAGCACCAGTGACTGCCAGCCAAAATATTGCCCTCGTTCGGCGATTTCGCGTTGTAACTGCTGCCCGCGAGAGAACACCACAGCGCGCGTAGTCTGTACCATTTCGGCATTGGCACTGGCAAAGGCTTCCAGACGCGCGGCGGCGGCGACATCGGGGCCGCTGTTGTTACACTGGAGTTGGGCCAGATTGTTCAAATCCTGACGCAATGCCTGGTAAAGTTTATCGTCCGGCAGCACGCCTGCGTGGGCATCGAGCATTTCGCTGTAACGCTTGCGCTGGCTTTGATAAACCTTCGCCAGGGTAGGATCATCCAGCACGCAATACTGACGGTAGCTACGCTCCATCTCCAGTGCCGCGTTGGTCATCGCCTCGCTGCGTCGGACATCAATCAGCGTCGTGCGGTTGACCAGCGCCGCCTGATCGCTAAGCGCATTAAGGCTTTGCCAGGCTTGCCATGCCAGCACCAACAGGGGCAGCAGGATCAGCAAGAATGCCAGCATTACCAATTGTCGTAATGAACGGGGAAAAACGGGCCAGCGTTTCAAGGCATTACTCTCGTCAGACGCGAATAACCAAATGCTAACCGAGGGGAAGTGCAGATACAACAAAGCCGGGAATGACCCGGCTTTGTTATGGAATAAGGCGGTGCCTAACTCGACGTTTCGCCCGATGGTTGATATAGCTAAGCTGATATCAGAAGTTGGACGGCAGGCACCTTGTTGTGCGTCATTCGAATTTTATGTAGCGCGTCCCGAAGGGGCTGACATAAATGGGTGAATGAGCCACTGGTTACTATTATGCAGTAACTGTGCCAACAAATAAAATTGTTTGATAACGTACTGATTATACGTTGTTTTGGTGGATTTATGGTTGACTCACAATTTGTCTACAAATTAGCCACCGTGTCGCTTAAAAGAGACAGTTAAGGTTAAAAACATTAATTTTAAATCAAATCAACAAGTTAAATGTCTCCTATAAGCGACATAACAAACCACCCATTGTCGTGATTTACAGACACAAAAAAGCTCCCGAGTTGGGAGCTTAGAATTATTGGCAAAGTAATTAGTGTTTAATGCCGGATGCGGCGTAAACGCCTTATCCGGCCTGCAAAATCATGCAAATTCAATACATTGCAGGGATAACCAGGCTAACGAGGTCAGTGTAGCGCATCAGACGATGCGCATATTACCCGAAGCCTTATCCCAACTGCTTACGCGCATTACGGAAAATACGCATCCATGGGCCATCCTCGCCCCAGTTTTCCGGATGCCAGGAGTTGCTGACAGTACGGAAAACACGTTCCGGGTGCGGCATCATAATGGTGACACGACCGCTTTCAGTCGTGACCGCCGTAATACCGTTCGGTGAACCGTTCGGGTTAGCCGGGTAGGTTTCAGTGACTTTGCCGAAGTTATCGACATAGCGCAGTGACACAAGCCCTTTACTTTCCAGCGCCGCCAGATGCGCCGCGTCACGTACCTCTACGCGCCCCTCGCCGTGAGAAACCGCTATCGGCATCTGCGAGCCAACCATACCCTGCAACATCAACGACGGGCTTTGGGTCACTTCAACCAGGCTAAAACGCGCTTCAAAGCGATCGGAGGTGTTACGCACAAAACGTGGCCACAACTCGCTACCAGGGATCAGCTCACGCAAATTAGACATCATCTGGCAACCGTTACATACCCCCAAAGCCAGAGTTTGCGGACGATGGAAGAAGGTTGCAAATTCATCACGTACCCGGTCATTGAACAGGATAGACTTCGCCCAACCTTCACCAGCGCCCAGCACATCACCGTAGGAGAAACCGCCGCACGCGACCAGGGCGTGGAAATCCTCCAGGCCCGTGCGTCCAGCCAGCAGGTCGCTCATATGGACGTCGATAGCATCGAAGCCTGCACGGTGGAACGCTGCCGCCATTTCAACATGCGAGTTCACGCCCTGCTCACGCAGCACGGCAACTTTCGGACGTGCGCCAGTAGCAATAAACGGAGCTGCCACATCTTCGTTGATATCAAACGACAGTTTTACATTCAGGCCCGGATCGGCGTCATTAGATTTCGCCTGATGTTCCTGATCGGCACACTCCGGGTTGTCACGCAGGCGCTGCATCTGCCAGGTGGTTTCTGCCCACCAGACACGCAACGTGGTGCGGCTTTCGCTGAATACCGCCTGCCCGTTGGCGGTAATCACAAAACGGTCACCGGAAACCGCCTGACCGACATAATGAACACAATCAGCAAGGCCATACTGCGCCAGGACGGCTTCAACCGCTTCACGGTCAGCAGCGCGAACCTGAATCACCGCACCCAGCTCTTCGTTAAACAACGCCGCCAGATGATCGTCTCCAAGAGTGGCAATATCCGCTTCAATGCCGCAATGACCGGCAAACGCCATTTCCGCCAGCGTTACCAGCAGGCCGCCATCAGAGCGGTCGTGGAACGCCAGCAGCTTACGCTGCGCAACCAGCGCCTGAATTGCGTCATAGAAGCCTTTCAGTTGGGCAACATCGCGTACATCTGCCGGTTTGTCGCCAAGCTGACGATAAACCTGCGCCAGCGCCGTTGCGCCCAGCGCGTTATTGCCTTTGCCAAGATCAATCAGCAGCAGGGCGTTATCTTCGGTAGAAAGCTGCGGCGTGATGGTGTGGCGTACATCTTCTACGCGGGCGAATGCAGAAATGACCAGCGACAGCGGCGAGGTCATTTCGCGCTCTTCGTTACCTTCCTGCCAGCGGGTTTTCATCGACATAGAGTCTTTACCCACCGGGATAGTCAGGCCCAGCGCCGGACAAAGCTCTTCGCCCACCGCTTTAACCGCTTCATACAGGCCTGCATCTTCACCAGGATGACCTGCCGCCGCCATCCAGTTGGCGGAAAGTTTGATGCGTTTGATATCGCCAATCTGCGTGGCCGCGATGTTAGTTAACGCTTCACCAACCGCCAGACGGGCAGAGGCGGCAAAATCCAGCAACGCAACCGGCGCACGTTCGCCAATCGCCATCGCTTCACCGTAGTAGCTGTCGAGGCTGGCGGTAGTCACTGCGCAGTTAGCCACCGGCACCTGCCACGGACCCACCATCTGATCGCGCGCTACCATACCGGTTACGGTGCGGTCACCGATGGTCACCAGGAAAGTTTTCTCGGCCACGGTCGGCAGATGCAGCACGCGTTTCACCGCGTCTGCAATGGTGATCCCTTCACGGGCCAGGGCGTCGCCTTTCGCTTTCAGCGTTTGTACATCGCGGGTCATCTTCGGCGTCTTGCCGAGCAGCACGTCCAGTGGCAGATCGATCGGCTGATTATCAAAATGACGATCGTGCAGGGAGAGATGTAATTCTTCGGTTGCTTCACCAATCACCGCGTACGGTGCGCGTTCACGCTTACACAGTTCGTCAAACAGCGGTAACTGATCGGCAGCAACCGCCAGCACATAACGTTCCTGGGATTCGTTACACCAGATTTCCAGCGGGCTCATACCCGGTTCGTCGCTCAGGATATCGCGCAGTTCAAATTTACCGCCGCGCCCGCCGTCGCTTACCAATTCCGGCATGGCGTTAGAAAGACCGCCTGCGCCAACGTCGTGGATAAACAGGATTGGGTTGGCATCACCAAGCTGCCAGCAACGGTCGATCACTTCCTGGCAGCGACGCTCCATCTCCGGGTTGTCGCGCTGTACGGAAGCAAAGTCGAGGTCGGCATCAGACTGACCAGACGCCATGGAAGACGCCGCGCCGCCGCCAAGACCGATGTTCATTGCCGTGCCGCCGAGAACGACCAGCTTCGCACCGACGTTGATCTCGCCTTTTTGTACGTGATCGGCGCGAATGTTGCCGATCCCGCCCGCCAGCATGATCGGTTTGTGATAACCGCGCAGCTCTTCGCCATTGTGGCTGTTCACTTTTTCTTCATAAGTACGGAAGTAGCCGTTCAGTGCCGGACGACCAAATTCGTTGTTAAACGCCGCGCCGCCCAGCGGGCCTTCGGTCATGATGTCCAGCGCGGTGACAATGCGCTCAGGCTTACCGAAATCTTCTTCCCACGGTTGTTCAAAGCCCGGAATACGCAGGTTGGATACGGAGAAACCAACCAGACCGGCTTTCGGCTTAGCACCGCGTCCGGTGGCGCCTTCATCGCGGATTTCACCGCCAGAACCGGTAGCCGCGCCCGGCCACGGAGAAATCGCCGTCGGGTGGTTGTGGGTTTCTACTTTCATCAGGATGTGTGCCGGTTCCTGATGGAAGTCGTAGCGGCCCGTTTCGTGGTCAGCAAAGTAGCGACCCACTTCAGAACCTTCCATTACCGCGGCGTTGTCTTTGTAAGCAGAGAGAACGTGATCCGGCGTGGTTTCAAAGGTGTTTTTGATCATCTTGAACAGCGATTTCGGCTGCTGTTCACCGTCGATAATCCAGTCGGCGTTAAAAATCTTGTGGCGGCAGTGCTCAGAGTTCGCTTGGGCGAACATATACAGCTCGATGTCGTTCGGGTTACGACCAAGCTTTGTGAAAGCATCTTGCAGATAGTCAATTTCATCATCCGCCAGCGCCAGGCCAAGCCGCAGGTTTGCGTCGATCAGCGCCTGACGCCCTTGCCCCAGTAAATCTACGCTGGTGACCGGAGCCGGTTGATGATGAGCAAACAGCTGCTCTGCATCATCTAAAGCGAAAAAGACCGTTTCCATCATACGGTCATGCAGTTCAGCGGTAACCTGCTGCCATTGTTCATTGGTCAGCGTACCGGCTTCTATATAGTAAGCAACGCCGCGCTCAAGGCGGTTTACCTGTTGCAGCCCGCAGTTATGGGCGATATCGGTCGCTTTTGAAGACCAGGGAGAGATGGTGCCTGGACGCGGGGTCACCAGCAGTAATTTGCCTTCCGGTGCATGGCTGGCAAGTGCCGGGCCATATTTCAACAGGCGTTCAAGTTGCGCGTGCGCTTCTTCGTTTAACGGCGCATTGAGGTCAGCAAAATGGACATACTCGGCGTAAATGTTGTGAACCGGGAGCCTGGCAGCCTGAAAACGCGCCAGCAGTTTATTGATTCGGAATGCCGACAGTGCAGGCGAACCACGCAGAATTTCCATCATAAGTCTCTCGTCTTCTAAGCTTTCGGTGTACCCAAGGGGGGAAACGGGCGTCATTATAAAGAATCTGATGCGCCGACGAAACCGTTTGCGTGGAAATAAAATCACCATCGTGAATTAGCAACGCGTGCCGCCAATGGCTGTAATAAGTTGCCAACTGCCGCAGGTTTACGCAAAATGCCGCTCATTGATGATTACACCTTTGTTTAGCATATCGTTTTTTCAGACCAGGACGTGAACGACACAGAGAATTAACTAATTGAAAAAATTAAAGATTAATTATCTGTTCATTGGCATTCTGGCACTGCTTCTCGCGGTCGCTCTCTGGCCATCTATTCCCTGGTTTGGTCAAGCCGACAACCGTATCGCCGCCATTCAAGCGCGGGGAGAATTGCGCGTGAGCACCATTCATACTCCCCTCACCTGGAATGAGATTAACGGTAAATCTTCCGGGCTGGATTATGAGTTGGCCAAACAATTTGCCGACTACCTCGGCGTGAAGCTGAAAGTGACCGTACGGCAGAACATCAGCCAGTTGTTTGACGATCTCGACAACGGCGACGCCGACCTGCTGGCAGCCGGTCTGGTTTATAACAGTGAGCGGGTAAAAAATTATCAGCCTGGTCCAACCTATTATTCCGTTTCACAACAACTGGTTTATAAAGTGGGTCAATATCGCCCGCGCACGCTGGGCAATTTGACGGCGGAACAGCTCTCCATCGTACCAGGGCACGTCGTCGTTAACGATCTGCAGAGACTGAAAGAAACTCAGTTTCCGAACTTAAGCTGGAAGGTGGACGATAAAAAAGGCTCTGCGGAATTACTGGAAGATGTTATCGAAGGAAAACTCGATTACACCATCGCTGATTCTGTCGCCATCAGCCTGTTTCAGCGCGTTCACCCGGAACTTGCCGTGGCGCTCGATATCACCGATGAACAACCTGTGACCTGGTTTAGCCAGTTAGATGACGATAATACCCTTTCCGCAGCTCTGCTCGACTTCTTCAACGAAATGAATGAGGACGGCACGCTGGCACGCATTGAAGAGAAATACCTGGGGCATGGCGATGATTTTGATTACGTCGATACACGCACGTTTTTACGCGCCGTCGATGCGGTTCTGCCACAATTAAAACCCTTGTTTGAAAAATATGCCGAGAAAATTGACTGGCGTTTGCTGGCGGCTATTGCTTATCAGGAATCACATTGGGACGCGCAGGCCACTTCGCCGACCGGTGTGCGTGGGATGATGATGTTGACCAAAAATACCGCGCAAAGCCTGGGCATTACCGATCGTATCGATGCCGAACAAAGCATCAGCGGCGGCGCGCGTTATTTGCAGGATATGATGAGTAAAGTGCCGGAAAGCGTGCCAGAAAATGAGCGGATTTGGTTTGCGCTCGCTGCTTACAATATGGGTTATGCGCATATGCTGGATGCCCGCGCCCTGACAGCAAAAACCAAAGGTAATCCTGACAGTTGGACCGATGTTAAACAACGTCTACCTTTACTTAGCCAGAAACCCTATTACAGCAAGCTGACTTACGGTTATGCGCGGGGACATGAAGCTTATGCCTATGTCGAAAATATCCGTAAGTATCAGATTAGTCTTGTGGGGTATCTGCAAGAGAAAGAAAAGCAGGCAACAGAAGCGGCGATGCATTTGGCTCAGGATTATCCGGCAGTGTCGCCAACAGAGTTGAGTAAAAGGAAATTTCCTTTTCTCTCGTTTCTTTCACAATCGTCATCTAACTATCTGACACACTCCCCTTCGCTGCTGTTTTCCAGGAAGGGAAGTGAAAAGAAACAAAATTAATCCGCAGAAGATTGCGCTTTTTTCTGCGCTTTGATTTCCTGGCGGCGCATGCGGAAGAAGTCACTGAGCAGCGCGGCACACTCTTCCGCCAGTATCCCTTCTGTGATTTCCACCCGATGATTCATGCCCGGATGGTGCAACACATCCATTAATGATCCGGCAGCACCCGTTTTCGCATCTCGTGCACCAAAAACTACACGACCTATACGGCTGTGGATCATCGCTCCGGCGCACATCACACACGGCTCCAGCGTGACATATAACGTGGCGTCGATCAGGCGATAATTTTGCATCACCAGACCGCCCTGACGCAGGGCCATGATTTCAGCGTGAGCGGTGGGATCATGCCGACCAATCGGACGATTCCAGCCTTCACCGATTACCCGGTTGTTATGCACTAATACCGCGCCAACCGGTACTTCCCGCTCGTCCCAGGCACGCTTTGCCAGCGTCATGGCATGACGCATCCAGTATTCGTGACTAAATTCGACTTCAGACAAAAAGAAAACTCCGGTTATAAAAGCGCGGCGCATTATACACGGACGCTATGCTTTACTCTATTCCAGTTGCTGGAGTTCGCCGCGCGGGGTTACGCGCCAACGATGCTGACAAAAATAGAGCAGCGGGTTGTCCTGATTACTGTCGCTGTAACCACTGTACAACCGCAGTGGCGTACCGATTTTGCGTTCCAGTTGCGCGACCTTCTCATGCCCAAGACAACGCATGGTCAACACCCAGCCGCCATAACCTCGCTGGATTTGGCTGGCGATAAGGTTAACCCGTGGCAGCCACGGTGTATCAAAATAGACAGCCTCAACCAATGGCTGTGGAGAACCAGTAATCAACCAGATATCGGCATCGGAACTTAGTAAGTAGGTGGTCAGGCGCTCCTGCACCAGCGGGAAGGCAGTAACATTGTTGCGAAACCAGTGCACAAATTCAGCCTGCAACGCTTGCAAGCGAGCTTCACTGTGACCAAAGGTACACCCCCACAATAGCAGACTCATCGGCCAGCGCGCTGCACGGCCTTTTATCAACAATGCCATGACAATAACCGGCAATAGTGGCAGGACAAGCAGTGTATTCAGCGGTTGGCGACGCAGTAAGAAGCGCAGAAAACTACCGAACATATCCTGTTGATGCAATGTTCCATCTAAGTCAAAAAACACCACACGACGCTCGTGAGTTGCCAAACCATACTCCTCTGGACTGAAACATCCTGATTAATCATCGCTACTACATAGCCTAACAGATAGATCATCACTTTTCCGGCAACAATCTACCGTATAATGCTGAATGGAATTTTTAATTCATAGATCTTACAAGCTATGGAATATAATATTCACTCGCTTGTGTCTCATATTGCCTGTTGTCGCCATTAATTCATCGCGAGGAAAGATATGAACGGCTTACTTCGTATTCGTCAGCGTTACCAGCGGCTTGCCCAGAGTGATAAAAAACTGGCGGACTATCTCCTGCTACAACCAGATACAGCGCGCCATTTAAGCTCTCAGCAATTGGCCAACGAAGCCGGAGTCAGTCAATCCAGCGTAGTGAAATTCGCACAAAAACTCGGCTATAAAGGTTTTCCGGCATTGAAGTTGGCGTTGAGTGAAGCACTGGCAAGCCAGCCGGAATCTCCCTCTGTGCCCATTCATAACCAAATCCGCGGTGATGATCCGTTACGGCTGGTCGGCGAAAAACTGATTAAAGAAAATACTGCCGCTATGTACGCAACGCTAAACGTTAATAGTGAAGAGAAACTGCATGAATGCGTAGCAATGTTGCGCTCTGCACGGCGGATAATTCTGACCGGTATTGGCGCTTCGGGTCTGGTGGCGCAAAACTTTGCCTGGAAGCTGATGAAGATTGGCTTCAATGCTGCCGCAGAGCGCGATATGCATGCATTGCTAGCCACGGTACAGGCTTCGTCGTCAGAAGATTTGTTATTAGCCATCTCATACACGGGCGTGCGGCGTGAATTAAACCTGGCAGCAGATGAAATGTTGCGCGTAGGCGGCAAAGTGCTGGCAATCACCGGTTTCACCCCTAATGCTCTGCAACAGCGCGCTTCTCATTGCCTGTATACCATCGCCGAAGAACAGGCGACGAATAGCGCGTCGATCTCCGCTTGTCACGCTCAGGGAATGCTGACAGATTTGCTGTTCATTGCGCTAATCCAACAGGATCTGGAACTGGCACCAGAACGTATTCGCCACAGTGAAGCACTGGTGAAAAAACTGGTTTGAGTAAAGAATGCGCGTATAATGCCCGCCCGGTTTGTGTTGTTTTGAGAGTTTCCTTATGGCGCTGTTAATCACTAAAAAATGCATCAATTGTGATATGTGTGAACCCGAATGCCCAAATGAGGCGATTTCAATGGGTGAACACATCTACGAGATTAACAGCGATAAGTGTACCGAATGCATAGGTCACTACGAGACGCCAACCTGCCAGAAGGTGTGTCCAATCCCTAATACCATTGTGAAAGATCCGCAACATGTAGAGACGGAAGAACAATTGTGGGATAAATTTGTGCTGATGCATCACGCGGATAAAATTTAATATTCTACTCTGGAAGTAAAGTATTAATTATTTTATAGAGAACACCTTAACGATATTATATTTATTCAATTGATAGCAATAACACAATCATTCACCAATTGAATTTATATAATATCCACGTAGAAATTTATTTATAATTATTAAAGGCGCGCCTGACTGGTTAACCAGACGCGCCTTAAGTACGTTTCCTGGTGTTATAAGAACAGGAGGATCAGCTGTAAAACAGCAATGATGATTTTGATGACCCGTTTAATCAGGTATCGGCAATCAGTCATTCGTTTTTCCTTAAACAAGGAATGCAGCCGTTCAGATTAGCCCTTACATCTCCCCAAACCTGAACGTGCGAGTTATTGAGGGTGCATGCTGCACTCCACACCAGAGCTTTGACGACACCACTCGTTTCAATGGGGGAATTCAGTGGCATGGTGTAAAGCACAGCAAAATCGCCAATAACGAAGCCAATTTTAATGTAATTACAAATTGGCGGTCACGTTAATCTTTCCATCAATATCGATTTCTTCGTCAAGGCTCGAGTTTTTATACTAAAGATTGCAAGTTGCTTGTAAAAGATAACCACACTGATCCATAATCGCTTTCATTGAGGGTGCGTGCTGCACAAAATTAAAGTTGTAAAGTAAAATCCCCGTTCCTTACCAGTTCGGGGGTTTTACTTTTTAAAGAGAACGGTATTATTTTTAACTCTCGATAATTACCGTGGCGCAAGCATAATGACGTTCATCAGCCAGCGTTACATGCATATTTACAACGCCGAGTTTTTCCGCCAGTTTTAATGCCTCACCCCATAGCCGCAGCCGTGGTTTGCCGAGCTCATCATTGAATACTTCAAATTGATTAAACGCCAGACCATTGCGGATCCCGGTGCCAAACGCTTTTGCCGCCGCTTCTTTCACAGCAAAACGCTTCGCCAGAAAACGCACTGGCTGGTGGTGCGTTTTCCAGATTTCCCATTCGTTATCACTTAATACGCGGCGTGCCAGGCGATCACCGGATCGGGCGATCACCGCTTCTATGCGAGCGATCTCCACAATATCGGTACCTAAACCTAATATTGCCATTAACCACGCGCTTCCAGCATCAGACGCTTCATTTCTGCCACCGCATCTTTCAGTCCGGTCATCACTGCACGACCGATAATGGCATGACCGATATTCAGTTCATGCATCTCAGGGATGGCGGCAATGGCTTTCACGTTGTGATAGGTCAGACCGTGTCCGGCGTTAACTTTCAGACCGAGACTTGCGGCAAAGGTCGCGGCTTTGGCGATACGCGCCAGCTCTTGCGCTTGTTCGGCGTCAGTTTTGGCATCAGCATAGCAACCCGTGTGGATCTCGATAAATGGTGCGCCAACCTCTGCCGCAGCTTTGATCTGCTCTTCATCGGCGTCGATAAACAGAGAAACCTGAATCCCGGCATCCGCCAGACGTTTACAGGCATCGCGCATTTTGTCACGCTGACCGGCTACGTCCAGGCCACCTTCGGTTGTCACTTCCTGGCGCTTTTCTGGTACCAGGCAGCAAAAATGTGGCTTCGTCTCAACGGCGATCGCCAGCATCTCTTCGGTCACCGCCATCTCCAGATTCATGCGGGTATCCAGCGTCTGACGCAGAATGCGCACATCGCGGTCAGTAATGTGGCGGCGATCTTCACGTAAATGCACGGTAATACCGTCCGCTCCCGCCTGCTCAGCAATAAACGCAGCCTGCACCGGATCCGGGTAAGCAGTACCGCGTGCGTTACGCAGCGTTGCAATATGGTCAATGTTGACGCCTAACAGTAATTCAGCCATGACAATCCTCATCATTCATAATGTGTTTTCACCGTTCGCTTAGGCATAAACTGCCGGAACAGTTCCCTGCTCTTTAATGGTTTACCGCCAAGATACGGCTTAAGCGCCATGCGGGTAAAGCGTTTCGCGGCACGCAATGTGTCTGCGTCAGGAAATTCCCGCGCGTCTAACGCTTTTAACTGCCTTCCGGTGAAGGTTTTGTTGTCGATAACTACACTGGCGATAAACCCTTTTTCTTCGCGATAACGATACGTCATAGTGTCATCTACCTGCTCACCGCTACCCGCACAATGAGTAAAATTGACGCCATATCCCAGGTGCCCCAGCAACGCCAGCTCAAATCGACGCAATGCCGGTTCTGGTGTACCGGTAACTCCAGCCAGAGACTGAATGCAATGTAAATAATCGAAAAAAAGTTCCGAAAAACGCGTCTCGTATTCCAGTACGCGGGAGAGAAGTTCGTTGATATACAGACCACTGTAAAGCGTGATACCGCTTAATGGCAGCGCCAGCGAGACAGCTTCGGCACTGCGCAGTGTTTTGACTTCACCGCGCCCGCCGAAACGTAGCAAGAGAGGGGTGAAAGGCTGTAATGCACCTTTCAGAGTAGAGCGTTTAGAGCGTGCGCCTTTGGCAACCAGACGCACGCGACCCGACTCCTCCGTGAAGACGTCCAGCATCAGACTGGTTTCGCTCCACGGGCGACTATGCAGGACAAATGCGCGCTGCCAGCCTTCCATCAGAGTAACTCTTAGAGATCGTCAACGTAACCGAGACTACGCAGAGCGCGTTCATCGTCAGCCCAGCCGGATTTCACTTTCACCCACAGCTCAAGGTGAACAGGCGCCTCGAACATTTCCTGCATGTCTTTACGCGCTTCAATACCGATGGTTTTGATCTTGGCCCCTTTGTTGCCAATGACCATCTTCTTCTGCCCTTCGCGCTCAACGAGAATCAAACCGTTGATGTCATAGCCACCACGTTCGTTAGAGACGAAACGTTCGATCTCCACGGTCACGGAATACGGCAGTTCAGCGCCGAGAAAACGCATCAGTTTTTCGCGGATGATTTCAGACGCCATAAACCGCTGTGAACGGTCGGTGATGTAATCTTCCGGGAAGTGATGCGTCGCTTCAGGCAGATGCTTACGCACGATTGCCGCGATAGTGTCAACGTTAAGTCCGGTTTCGGCGGAGATTGGCACGATATCGAGGAAATTCATCTGGCTTGCAAGGAACTGCAGGTGCGGCAGCAGATCGGCTTTCTCCTGCACGTTGTCCACTTTGTTCACCGCGAGGATCACCGGCGCTTTGCCATCACGCAGCTTGTTAAGCACCATTTCATCATCCGGCGTCCAACGAGTGCCTTCTACGACAAAAATCACCAGCTCAACGTCGCCAATGGAGCTGCTCGCCGCTTTGTTCATCAGGCGGTTAATAGCACGTTTTTCTTCCATATGCAGGCCTGGGGTATCGACGTAGATCGCCTGATACGCGCCTTCAGTATGGATACCCACAATACGGTGACGGGTTGTCTGTGCCTTGCGGGAGGTGATGGAGATTTTCTGCCCCAACAATTTATTCAACAGGGTGGATTTGCCAACGTTCGGACGTCCGACGATGGCAATAAATCCGCAATAACTTTTATCGATGCTCATTCCAGCTCCAGTTTTTTCAACGCCTGTTCGGCGGCAGCCTGCTCAGCCTTACGACGGCTTGAACCTGTGCCAACCACCGGTTCACTCAGGCCGCTGACCTGGCAGTGGATAGTAAATTCTTGATCATGCGCCTCACCACGTACCTGGACTACCAGATAAGTTGGCAGCGGCAAATGGCGACCCTGCAAATATTCTTGCAAGCGCGTTTTCGGATCTTTTTGTTTGTCGCCAGGGCTAATTTCGTCCAGACGGGTTTGATACCAGTTAAGGATCAATTTCTCCACAGTTTGAATATCACTGTCGAGGAATACGCCACCAATTAATGCTTCGACGGTGTCGGCGAGAATTGACTCACGACGAAATCCACCGCTTTTAAGTTCACCTGGCCCTAAACGTAAGCACTCGCCTAACTCAAATTCGCGCGCCAGTTCAGCCAGCGTATTGCCACGGACCAGCGTAGCACGCATCCGGCTCATATCACCTTCATCCACACGCGGGAAACGGTGATACAGCGCATTGGCGATAACGTAGCTCAGAATAGAGTCGCCTAAAAATTCTAAACGCTCGTTATGTTTGCTGCTGGCGCTGCGGTGAGTTAATGCCTGCTGCAGCAGTTCCTGATGATTAAAAGTGTAGCCCAGCTTCCGTTGAAGCCGATTAATTACGATGGGGTTCATGCGATACCAATAAATAAATGCGTCAACAATTCAGCACACGAAACAGACCTGATATACATGGCTCTGCTAACTGCTTCGCAGCAGTTTCAGTTTACCGGTATATGGAAACCAACGCTGTTTCGTGTGCCGTGGCAACCAGAAGGCGCCAACCTTAAACTTCGGGGGAATATTCTATACACAACGACGGGGGATGTCGTTAGTCATGGGAGATTTATCTCATAAATAATTCATGTTGTCGCCATAGGGGCGACAACATGAACGAAGATGGGCTTTTAATGGATGCCACCAATGCGACTTAAGCGCACACCTGTCGGCCATTCGCCTTCTTGCTTATCGAAACTCATCCAGATAGCCGTTGCCCGACCGACCAGATTCGCTTCCGGCACAAAGCCCCAGTAACGGCTGTCCGCGCTGTTGTCACGGTTATCGCCCATCATGAAGTATTGCCCCGGCGGAACAATCCAGGTTGCCAATTGTTGCCCTGGCTGCTGGTAATACATCCCCACCTGATCCTGCGCAATCGGTACTGTCAGAATACGGTGCGTCACATCGCCCAGCGTCTCTTTACGCTCGGAAAGACGAATCCCATTTTCTTTGGTTTCGTTTTTCGGCACTTCAAAGAAGCCACTGGTCGCTTCCCCACCGTTACGACGTGAGAAGGTCTGAACGAAATCGCTCGGTTCCACGTTGGAGTAGGTGACCGGTAGCGCGTTTTCACACGCCTGGCCGGAACTGCATCCCGGTTGAATCGTCAGCTCTTTTGAGACCGGATCGTAAGTGACTTTATCGCCCGGTAAGCCCACCGCACGCTTGATGTAATCAAGCTTTGGATCTTCCGGGTATTTAAAGACCACGATATCGCCACGTTTCGGATGACCGGTTTCGATCAGCGTTTTCTGGTAGATAGGATCTTTAATGCCGTAAGCAAATTTCTCTACCAGAATGAAGTCACCGATTAACAGAGTCGGCATCATCGAACCCGATGGGATCTGGAACGGTTCATAAATAAACGAACGCACAATCAATACAATAGCCAGCACCGGAAAAACAGAAGCACCGGTTTCCAGCCAGCCTGGCTTCGGCGCAACTTTTTTCAGCGTTGCTTTATCCAGTGAGTCACCGGCAGCCGCTTGCGCCGCTGCCTGACGTTCCCGTCGTTTAGGTGCGAAAAAGAATTTATCCACGCACCATAAAATGCCCGTCACCAGTGTGGCAATCACCAGAATCAGGGCAAACATATTCGCCATGCCAACTCCTAAGGGTTATTTGTTGTCTTTGCCGACGTGCAGAATGGCGAGGAACGCTTCCTGCGGCAGCTCGACGTTACCGATCTGCTTCATGCGTTTCTTACCTTCTTTCTGCTTCTGCAGCAGCTTTTTCTTACGGCTGATATCACCACCATAACATTTAGCCAGTACGTTTTTACGCAGCTGTTTCACGGTGGAGCGCGCAATGATGTGCGTACCAATCGCTGCCTGAATGGCGATATCAAACTGCTGGCGTGGGATCAGATCTTTCATCTTCTCCACCAGCTCACGACCGCGGCTTTGCGAATTATCACGGTGGGTGATCAGCGCCAACGCATCAACACGTTCACCGTTGATTAATACATCCACACGTACCATGTCGGACGCCTGGAAGCGTTTGAAGTTGTAATCCAGAGACGCATAGCCACGCGAGGTAGATTTCAGTCGGTCGAAGAAGTCGAGCACTACTTCCGCCATCGGGATCTCATACGTCAGCGCGACCTGATTACCGTGGTAAACCATGTTGGTCTGTACACCGCGTTTTTCCACGCACAGGGTAATGACGTTACCGAGATACGCTTGCGGCAGCAGCATGTGACATTCTGCAATCGGCTCGCGCAGTTCGTAGATGCTATTTACCGCTGGCAGCTTGGATGGGCTGTCGACGTAGATAACTTCTTTTGCCGTAGTTTCAACTTCGTACACTACTGTCGGTGCTGTGGTAATCAGGTCCAGATCGTATTCACGTTCCAGACGTTCCTGAATGATTTCCATATGCAGCAGGCCGAGGAAGCCGCAGCGGAAACCAAAGCCCAGCGCCGTGGAGCTTTCTGGCTCATAGAACAGTGAGGCGTCGTTCAGGCTGAGTTTGCCCAACGCGTCACGGAAGGCTTCATAGTCATCGGAACTTACCGGGAACAGCCCCGCGTAAACCTGCGGTTTAACTTTCTTAAACCCTGGTAACGCTTTTTCTGCCGGATTACGCGCCAGCGTTAAGGTATCGCCTACCGGAGCACCGTGGATATCTTTGATCGCACACACCAGCCAACCTACTTCGCCGCATTTCAGCTCAGTGCGGTCAACCTGTTTCGGCGTGAAAATTCCCAGACGGTCAGCGTTATAGGTCTGCCCGGTGCTCATGACCTTCACCTTGTCGCCCTTACGCAGGGTGCCGTTTTTAATACGGATAAGTGAAACAACGCCCAGGTAGTTGTCGAACCAGGAGTCGATAATCAGGGCCTGCAGTGGGCCTTCCGGATCGCCTTCCGGCGGTGGAATGTCGCGCACGAGACGTTCGAGAACGTCCTGCACACCAACGCCGGTTTTCGCTGAACAGCGCACCGCGTCGGTGGCGTCGATGCCGACGATATCTTCAATTTCTTCCGCCACACGTTCAGGATCGGCTGCCGGTAAGTCAATCTTGTTAAGTACCGGCACCACTTCGAGATCCATTTCCATCGCGGTGTAGCAGTTCGCCAGAGTTTGCGCTTCTACGCCCTGTCCGGCGTCGACCACCAGCAATGCACCTTCACAGGCGGCCAGCGAACGGGAAACCTCATAGGAGAAGTCAACGTGGCCCGGGGTGTCGATAAAGTTAAGCTGATAGGTTTCACCATCAGACGCTTTGTAGTCCAACGTCACGCTCTGTGCTTTGATGGTAATGCCACGCTCACGCTCAAGATCCATGGAATCGAGAACCTGTGCCTCCATTTCACGGTCAGACAGGCCACCGCAGATCTGGATAATACGGTCAGACAGCGTCGATTTACCGTGGTCAATGTGAGCTATGATCGAAAAGTTACGTATATTCTTCATAAAGTATGATTATTGTGCCTTAATGCCCGGTTAACCAGGCTTTTAGAAGTCGCTGTTCTGAGCTTAACGTCTGTATTAATAGAAACGCCGCATTCTACACTACAACATTGAGGCGAGGAAATGTTCATACCGTATGGATTGCGGTATCTGGAAACGTCCTCGCATTTGTTATGCAAAATACAACAAAGCCAGTGAAATCACTGGCTCGCGTCTTCCGAAGATGTTTCATATCGCACAAGGCCTGGTGGCAACGCCACGCTTAAGATGATGGGTTGCCATTCAGCCCGGACAGCAAACTTTCGCGAATAGCCGCGGGCAATCAGGAATCCACCAACACCACCAAGAATTGCGCCGCATAACGCCGCGATGTCTGAAGCAAAGAGTAGCTGAAATAGAGAAGCGATGAGGAATAATCCCACCAGCGGCGACATATAAACCAGTAATGCGGAGCTAAGCAGGCTGCCTTCGGCTATTCCTAATTCCACTTTTTGCCCCGGCACTAACGGTTCATTACAGGGTACAACAATGGTATGCGTGGTTTGCGGGCCTAGTTTATTCAACACGCGGCTACCGCAACCGGCACGGGAAGCACAACTGCTGCATGAGGCTTTAACATCACAACTGACCAGCGCCTGTCCGTTTTGCCAGGAGACGACAGTAGCCCACTCTTTGATCATTGCGCTGCCCCAAACTTAATATTCTCGGCAATGCGTTTCGCCGTTTGCGGTGGCAGTTCACCGACAATGGTGATTTCGGCGTTATCACGCACACTGGTACTGACGGTTCTGCGTCCGGTGCGCAACATCTGATCGGTGCTCGATGGCGTAGCGCGGTTAACGTTTACCGAGAAACTGAATAATCCGTCGGAATAGAGACGTGATTCGATGGGCATGTTGTCCATCGTCGGTAGCGGGCGTCGGCTACTGGAAACTTCGCTAAAACCCTGTGGCAACCAGGTTGGCGTCCAACTGAATTTTGCTTTTTCACCTACAGGAACAGAAAGCAGCGGCGGCAAATTTGCCTTCGCCAGCGTCTGCATACTGCTGCTGATATCCTGATTGACGTTAAAAGCAATCACGCGGAATTGTTCCAGCGTTTCACCATCGCGATCAAGGAGATCAACACGCATCGGTAATTTCGATTCTGTGTCCATCCAGACGATGTAGCTGTAGCGTGTGCCATCACGGGCTACTACGCGAATTACCTCACATAAGCGGTCAGCAATACGCGTGCGCCCCACGGAGATAAAGTCGTAGTAAGGAGAAAGGCGTTTGAAATCGGTGTAGATAAGCGATGGCAGAGAATCAACAATGTAATCGCCATTAAGAGTGAACGGTTCAAGGCCCGGTTCAAAGTAGCTGATTTCATTGCCGCGCTGTACCACTTCCCGGCGCGGGCCATCCATTTGCAACAATTGAGCAAGAGGGCGGTTATCGAGGCGTGCATGTCGATAACGCAGAGACTCAACACCCTGTTTATTGATGCTGATAAATGACAGCTCGTAATTCAGTGACTGACTGGCCAGGTTCATCTGCTGTAATAACGCCCCGGACGCGGGAGTGGCCGAGGCGTTAGCAGAGAATAACAGGCTACCTGTCACTAATGACATGGCAAACCAAAGTTGCTTCATTACTGCGATTGCGTTCCTAAAGTTTGAATTCCTGGCACCTGTACAGCGGCTTGCTGTGTTTGGGCCTGCTCAAACTGAAGCTGTTCAGAGTGGAGTCGGCGTTGCAGTTCGTAATCCTGCAACATTGCATTAATGCGACGACGCTGCTCCTGTACCTGCTGCTGTTGACCATTATTTGCGGTCGCTTCAGAAGGTACTCCCAGACTTACCGGGCTGGCTTTACCCATCATCGGCAGTGTATTAAATACCGGTGTTTCGGGCTGCTGGGACGTTTCAGATTGTCCATTATAGTGCTGGACGCCAACGATAACTGCAAGCGATACGCATGCTGCTACGCCCATTTGGGTAAGCTGTGCTGCCCACGGACGTACTTTCTGCCAGAATGGCATTTTCTGCCATTGATGCGGCGCAGGCTGGGCCTCTGGGATCAATGTCGCCGGTTGACGTACTGGCTCTTCTTCAATGGCGGCCATCACGCGTGATGAGATATCGAAATGAAGCACCTCGGGAGTATCACCCCGCATAGAATCACGGATTAAGTGATAGCTTTCCCAGGTTTTCTGCATTTCCGGGTTTTGAGCCAGTTCGTTAAGCAGCTCACTATCCAGCGTTTCGCCATCCATTAAAGCGGAAAGTTGTTCTTTCTGCATGCCTAATACCCTTATCCAGTATCCCGCTATCGTCAACGCCTGATAAGCGGTTGAACTTTGTTATCAATAGCTTCCCTCGCTCGGAAGATACGTGAACGCACCGTACCTACCGGACAATCCATGATAGCGGCTATCTCTTCATAGCTCAGGCCATCCAGCTCCCGCAAGGTTATTGCCATGCGTAAATCTTCCGGGAGGGACTCAATAGTTCGGAAAACTATCTGTCTCAGTTCTTCTGACAACATTAAGTTCTCAGGGTTCGAAATTTCTTTCAACGCGCCGCCACTTTCGAAGTTTTCAGCTTCAATGGCATCCACATCACTTGAAGGTGGACGACGCCCCTGAGCAACCAGGTAATTTTTCGCTGTATTAACAGCGATCCGATACAGCCATGTATAAAAAGCGCTATCTCCCCGGAACGAATCCAGCGCACGATAGGCTTTAATAAAAGCTTCTTGTACCACATCGGGAACATCACCCGACGGTACATAGCGGGAAACCAGGCTCGCCACTTTATGCTGATAGCGCACTACCAGTAAGTTAAAGGCTTTCTGATCTCCCTTCTGGACCCGTTCAACCAGGACCTGGTCCGTTAACTGCTCGCTCATCCGAGGTAAAGTCTCCCCAAACCAAATTTCCACGCGCTATCGAAACGCCACTCCATTAGCTGCAATTTGAGCAAGCAAGGGGTTAGAGTGTCTCGTTTTTGTAAAGTTCCGTAACGCATCTGTTTTTGTTTGTCATGCTGTAGACGGATCATTATCTATCATTATAAGTCTACAGAATCTGAACATCGCATTATCTGTGTAGAAATGCCCATTTAACTGCCTGAAGAGTACCCCAACGGCCTTTTTATTTCATCACCTAATCCTCCGCCAGCAAGTAACTTCTCTTTTTCTTGCTATCCTGGATCAGCCTGTTTAGCCACTGTAACAAAAATTAAAATAGCAGGTGTTTAATTACACAACATGATGCTATGCTGACCAAACAGTGTTTAGTAAATTAAACAAACAATGAATACTCTTCCTGAACATTCTTGCGATGTGTTGATTATCGGTAGCGGCGCAGCCGGGCTTTCACTGGCACTACGTCTGGCTGACCAACATCAGGTCATCGTTCTTAGCAAAGGCCCGGTAACGGAAGGCTCAACATTTTATGCCCAGGGCGGAATCGCCGCCGTGTTTGATGAAACTGACAGCATTGACTCGCATGTGGAAGACACATTAATTGCTGGCGCCGGAATTTGCTGTCGTCATGCGGTTGAGTTTGTCGCCAGCAATGCACGTTCCTGCGTGCAATGGCTAATCGATCAGGGAGTGTTGTTTGATACCCACGTTCAGCCAAATGGCGAAGAAAGCTATCATCTGACCCGTGAAGGTGGGCATAGTCACCGTCGCATTCTTCATGCTGCCGACGCCACCGGTAGAGAAGTAGAAACCACGCTGGTGAGCAAGGCGCAGAACCATCCGAATATTCGTGTGCTGGAACGCAGCAATGCGGTTGATCTGATTATTTCTGACAAGATTGGTCTGCCTGGAACGCGACGGGTTGTCGGCGCGTGGGTATGGAACCGTAATAAAGAAACAGTGGAAACTTGCCACGCTAAAGCGGTGGTGCTGGCAACTGGCGGCGCATCGAAGGTTTATCAGTACACCACCAATCCGGATATTTCCTCTGGTGATGGTATTGCCATGGCCTGGCGTGCTGGTTGCCGGGTCGCCAATCTCGAATTTAATCAATTTCACCCTACCGCGCTGTACCATCCACAGGCACGGAATTTCCTGTTAACGGAAGCCTTACGAGGCGAAGGCGCTTATTTGAAACGCCCGGACGGCACACGTTTTATGCCTGATTTCGATGATCGCGGCGAACTGGCCCCGCGCGATATTGTCGCTCGCGCCATTGACCACGAGATGAAACGCCTCGGCGCGGATTGTATGTTCCTTGATATCAGCCATAAGCCCGCCGAATTTATTCGCCAGCATTTCCCGATGATCTATGAAAAGTTGCTAGGGCTGGGTATTGATCTCACGAAAGAACCGGTGCCGATTGTGCCTGCTGCGCACTATACCTGCGGTGGTGTAATGGTTGATGATCATGGGCGTACGGACGTTGACGGACTGTATGCCATTGGCGAAGTGAGTTATACGGGCTTACACGGCGCTAACCGCATGGCCTCTAACTCCTTGCTGGAGTGTCTGGTCTATGGCTGGTCGGCGGCGGAAGATATTACAAAGCGTATGCCTTATGCGCGAGATGTCAGTACGTTACCGCCGTGGGATGAAAGCCGTGTTGAGAATCCTGACGAACTGGTGGTGATTCAACATAACTGGCACGAGTTACGTCTGTTTATGTGGGATTACGTTGGCATTGTGCGCACAACGAAGCGCCTGGAACGCGCCCTGCGGCGGATAACCATGCTCCAACAAGAAATAGACGAATATTACGCCCATTTCCGCGTCTCAAATAATTTGCTGGAGCTGCGTAATCTGGTACAGGTTGCCGAGTTGATTGTTCGCTGTGCGATGATGCGCAAGGAGAGCCGTGGCCTGCATTATACGCTAGATTACCCGGAACTGCTCACGCATTCCGGTCCATCGATCCTTTCCCCCGGGAATCATTACATAAACAGATAAAAAGCCTGGGTCAGCGCCGTATACGCTTCGGAATAGTTCTGGTCTGGCCCACGAATGACTAAGCGATCGCTAAAGCATTCTCCCGCCTGCGGGGAGAATGCCAGCAGCACCCGATGCGGCAGTCGCGCTTCGTTTTCCGCTACATCCGTCCGCAAACGTAAATGCCAGCCCATACTTAATGCCAGTTCAGTAAAACCATTACCAATCTGCTCTGGCAGCACCACGCAGAAAAATCCCTCTTCGGTAATGCACTCTGCCGCGCATGTCAGCAAGGATTGATGATCCAGCGAGGTGGTATAGCGCGCCTGTTCCCGCTGCGGTGTCGCACACTCTACTCCCTGCTGATAGTAAGGTGGGTTACTGATGATTAAATCGAAGCGTACTGTCTGCTGTGTGATCCACTGCTGAATATCCGCCGTATGGACGTTAATCCGCTCTTCCCATGGGGACTGGGCGATATTTTCCCGCGCCTGGGCAGCCGCTTCGCTTTCAAGCTCGACCGCATCAATCATCACACTATCATCGGTTCGTTGCGCCAGCATCAGCGCCAACAACCCGCTACCAGTACCGATATCAAGACAGCGTTTTACTCCTGCCACCGGTGCCCATGCTCCAAGCAAAATTCCATCCGTTCCCACTTTCATCGCACATCGTTCGTGGCCGACAAAAAACTGTTTAAAAGTAAATCCATTACGACGAAGCACGGATGTAGACTGTGACATGTAAATAAAACCTTGCTGGAAAAACGGCGATATCACCGGGTAAGAACAATACCTGAGAAGCGATATCCATACAAACAGATGAAGATTGCAGCCGTAACGTCTATAATCAGCGCCCCACACAGAGGTAGAACATGACTGTAACGACTTTTTCCGAACTTGAACTCGACGAAAGCCTGCTGGAAGCCCTCCAGGATAAAGGTTTCACTCGCCCGACCGCCATTCAGGCTGCCGCCATTCCGCCTGCGCTCGATGGCCGTGATGTACTCGGTTCTGCGCCGACAGGCACCGGTAAAACGGCGGCGTATCTGCTGCCAGCGTTGCAGCACCTGCTCGATTTCCCACGTAAGAAATCCGGTCCGCCGCGTATTTTGATCCTTACCCCGACTCGCGAACTGGCGATGCAGGTGGCCGATCATGCCCGCGAACTGGCGAAACATACGCATCTGGATATCGCCACCATCACCGGCGGCGTGGCCTATATGAACCACGCGGAAGTGTTCAGCGAAAACCAGGACATCGTGGTCGCCACGACTGGGCGTCTGCTGCAATATATAAAAGAAGAGAACTTCGATTGCCGCGCAGTTGAAACGCTGATCCTCGACGAAGCAGATCGTATGCTCGATATGGGCTTTGCTCAGGATATCGAACATATTGCTGGCGAAACACGCTGGCGTAAACAGACCCTGCTCTTCTCCGCAACGCTGGAAGGCGATGCCATTCAGGATTTTGCTGAACGTCTGCTGGAAGATCCGGTGGAGGTTTCTGCGAATCCGTCCACCCGTGAGCGCAAAAAGATCCACCAGTGGTATTACCGCGCCGATGATCTTGAGCATAAAACCGCATTACTGGTGCATCTGTTAAAACAACCGGAAGCGACCCGCTCAATTGTATTTGTGCGTAAGCGTGAGCGTGTGCATGAGTTGGCAAACTGGCTGCGCGAAGCGGGCATCAACAACTGCTATCTCGAAGGTGAGATGGTACAAGGCAAGCGTAACGAAGCGATCAAGCGTCTGACCGAAGGTCGCGTTAACGTACTGGTTGCCACCGATGTTGCCGCGCGCGGTATCGACATTCCGGATGTCAGCCATGTCTTTAACTTCGATATGCCACGCAGTGGCGATACTTATTTACACCGTATCGGACGTACTGCTCGCGCTGGTCGTAAGGGAACCGCGATTTCACTGGTTGAAGCTCATGACCATCTGCTGCTGGGCAAGGTAGGCCGTTATATTGAAGAGCCAATTAAAGCTCGCGTAATTGATGAGTTACGCCCGAAAACGCGTGCGCCAAGTGAGAAGCAGACCGGCAAGCCATCGAAGAAAGTACTGGCAAAACGCGCCGAGAAGAAAAAGGCTAAAGAGAAAGAGAAGCCACGGGTGAAAAAACGCCATCGCGATACCAAAAATATTGGTAAGCGACGCAAACCAAGCGGAATAGGCGTGCCACCGCAAACGACAGAAGAGTAATCTCAATGCCGGGTTTAAACCCGGCATTGTTTTTATCCCGGCAAAAAACACTCTTCAACACACTGAATAAAAGTATGCATCGCCGGGCTAACCGCTTTTCCGGCATGGTGTGCGCACATTGCGGTAATGGTCTGCGACTGTTCGCCGAAGGGCAATTCAATTAATTCACCGCTTTCAAGCTCTTTTGCCACCGCAAAGCGCGGCAAATAGCTGACACCGATGTTTGCCGCGACACAGCGCTTGATGCTTTCAATGCTTATAAGCTCAATGGTGTTTTCCACTGTGACCCGCCGCTGACGTAACGTACTTTCAAAAATCTGCCGGAAAACACATTGCGGTTCGTTGATAATAAAGCTACAGGCGTTATGTCTTCCCGGCTCAGTAAAATCAACATATGCAATTTGCGGTGAAGCCACCAGCACCAGCGATTGTTCACCCAACTCACGTCTGTTCAGAGCATCATCATTTCCTACGCGATAAAAGACGCCAACATCGGCCTCATCATTCAGTAGTGCATCACGGATCACATAACAGTTCAGCGACTGCAACGATAACCGCACTTTTGGCGCTCGTTGTCGAAAACGCTGCAACACCTGCGGCATTCGGTAAGAGAGTAACGTTTCGCCCGAAACAACGCGCAGTTCCCCGTCAGGATCAGACTCTTTTTTAGCTGCTTCGCGAAGCGTTTGCATTACTCTGGTGAGTTCATAAATGTGCGGCAGCAGTTTTTTCCCTTCACGAGTGAGGCACATGCGTCGGCCAATTTTCTCAAACAACTGGACCGAGAACTCCTGTTCAAGCTGCTGAATATGAAAGGTAACAGTTGATTGTGTGCAGCACAGTTTTTGCGAAGCTCGCAGGAACGATCCCTCTTCCACCACGGTTTTTAGGGTAATAAAACGGCGCAGATCCATAATTTCAAACCTATCGAAAACATCGAATTTAAAATGTGAAAATATTCATTTTTTTAAATATTTGGTGTCAGGTACTGTCTACCAAAACAGAGGAGATAACAAGTGACACCGACGCTTTTAAGTGCTTTTTGGACCTACACCCTGATTACTGCCCTGACGCCAGGACCGAACAATATTCTCGCACTTAGCTCTGCTACATCGCATGGGTTTCGTCAGAGTACCCGCGTACTGGCAGGAATGAGTCTGGGTTTTTTGATTGTCATGCTGCTGTGTGCGGGAATTTCGTTTTCTCTGGCAGTTATCGACCCAGCAGCCGTACATTTGTTGAGTTGGGCGGGTGCGGCATACATTGTCTGGCTGGCGTGGAAAATCGCCACCAGCTCAACAAAGGAAGACGGCCTTCATGCAAAACCGATCAGCTTTTGGGCAAGCTTTGCGCTACAGTTTGTGAACGTCAAAATCATTTTGTACGGCATTACGGCACTGTCGACGTTTGTCCTGCCGCAAACGCAGGCGTTAAGCTGGGTAGTTGGTGTAAGCGTTTTGCTGGCGATGATTGGGACGTTTGGCAATGTATGCTGGGCGCTGGCGGGGCATCTGTTTCAGCGATTATTTCACCAGTATGGTCGCCAGTTAAATATCGTGCTGGCGCTGCTGCTGGTCTATTGTGCGGTACGCATTTTCTATTAATGAAAAAAAAGCGGAAGAGGTCGCCCTCTTCCGCTTCTGAAATATCTGACTTAAGCCTTACAGGCTTTCAGTAAAGGTACGAGCGATAACGTCGCGCTGCTGTTCCGGAGTCAGAGAGTTAAAGCGAACTGCATAACCGGATACACGGATGGTCAGCTGCGGATATTTTTCCGGATGCTTAACTGCATCTTCCAGAGTTTCACGACGCAGAACGTTTACGTTCAGGTGTTGACCACCTTCAACGCGAACTTCTGGTTTCACTTCTACTGGAACTTCACGGTATTCAATGTCACCCAGTTTGCTTACTGCAACCACTTCGTCTTCTGCAAAACCTGCTTTCGCAACGATGCAACGCGCTTCGCCTTTTTCGCTGTCCAGCAGCCAGAAAGAATTCAGCAGATCGTCATTAGCGGCTTTAGTAATCTGGATACCTGTAATCATGTGATGCCTCCCCGGCAAAATTTATTTGATTTGATCAGCCTGTCGCGGCCAATTGGTAAAACCATTGTTGCTTGAGTGTATATATACTCCTCAAACACCCTTGATTCTTTGATTTAAATCAATAAAAACCACACATCAAGTGTGGTTGCAATTGGATTTTATTGTTTTACATCAACTTATGCGGGTGTGAAATTTTACCAAATTACATTTTTTTTAGGTGTTTTTGGCTAAAAAACGAGCTTGATTTTGTTCTGTAGAAAGAAGCAGTTAAGCTAGGCGGATTGAAGATTCGCAGGAGAGCGAGATGGCTAACGAATTAACCTGGCATGACGTGCTGGCTGAAGAGAAGCAGCAACCCTATTTTCTTAATACCCTTCAGACCGTCGCCAGCGAGCGGCAGTCTGGCATCACTATCTATCCGCCACAAAAAGATGTCTTTAACGCCTTTCGTTTTACCGAGTTGGGCGACGTCAAAGTCGTGATTCTCGGCCAGGACCCTTATCACGGTCCCGGACAAGCGCACGGTCTGGCGTTTTCCGTTCGCCCCGGCATTGCGACACCACCTTCACTGCTGAATATGTATAAAGAGCTGGAAAATACCATTCCAGGATTTATTCGCCCAACTCATGGCTATCTTGAAAGCTGGGCACGTCAGGGGGTCCTGCTGCTCAATACCGTATTGACTGTACGTGCAGGCCAGGCGCATTCCCACGCCAGCCTCGGTTGGGAGACGTTTACTGATAAAGTCATTAGTCTGATTAATCAGCATCGCGAAGGCGTGGTGTTTTTGTTGTGGGGATCCCATGCGCAAAAGAAAGGGGCAATTATAGATAAGCAACGCCATCATGTACTGAAAGCACCGCATCCGTCACCGCTTTCGGCACATCGAGGATTCTTTGGCTGCAACCATTTTGTGCTGGCAAATCAGTGGCTGGAACAACGTGGCGAGAAACCGATTAACTGGATGCCAGTATTACCGGCAGAGAGTGAGTAAATTAGTGGAAATGGGCCGGATGGCAGAACTGCCACCCGGCTGATTTATCAGGCTTTATTCTGACGCCACCATTCACCAAGCAGAACGCCGGTTGCGACAGAGATATTCAGTCCGGCAACGTTGCCAGTACCGTCAATCTTCACGCGCAAATCGTTCGGATCGCGTGCGGCATCCGGTAACCCTTCATATTCCTGCCCCAGCACCAGCACCATTTTTTCTGGCAAACTGGTTTTGAACAGCGGTTTGCCCTGTTCGCTGGAAGTGGTCACCACGGTGTAACCCGCCTGACGGAAATCATCCAGCACGTTAACAATATTGTCGCCAGTAATCGGCTGAACATGCTCTGCGCCGCCTTCTGCGGTTCGGATAGCCGCCCCCGACTCCAGCAGTGCCGCATCCTGCACCACAACGCCTTTCACGCCAAAGTGCGCGCAGCTACGCATCATGCCACCCAGGTTATGCGGGTTAGATTCGTTTTCCAGCGCCAGTACACAATCCTGCGCACCTGCCTGGCTTACCCACTGCTGCACGGTTGTGCCGTTACGCTTTTTGATCAGGAAGCAAACGCCACCGTGATGTTCCGTACCTGACGCTTTTGTCAGTTCGGCTTCATCCACCACATGGTACGCTTTGCGGTTTGCTGCCATCCAGCGCAATGCTTCTTTAAAACGTGGCGTTACGCTCTGGATAAACCAGGCGCGAACAATTGCTTCCGGACGGCTCTGGAACAGTGCCTGACAGGCATTTTCGCCGTAGACGCGGGTTTCTTCCGCACGCTGACGACGCAATACTTCCGGATCAATAAAACTTTTACCACTGATGCCACCGTGATCGGCCTTTTCCGGCGTCTCATCACCCGGCGCGCGGGAAACCGTGCGCCACGGCGACTCTTCCCACTTGCGGTCACGAGGCTGACTCTGTTTGTCATCGCGGGCGGGGCGACGGCCACCGTCGGCACGAGATTTTCCTGGTCGTCCGCCCCCTTTCCCGGTACGCGGGTTGTGGGTACGTTTATCAGAATCATCATCACTGCGGACATACATCACTTTGACCTTGCCGCTTTTGCTTTTCATTTCATCGTTCATGCTTTTCTCCACCAGCGCTGCGCGAAGCGCGCAGATTACCCGAAGTGCGCGCGGTTCGCCATGATTTCGTTCCAAAGCCTGTGACTATCATACCTATTGAATAAAACAGATTGTTGTCTGGAACAATGCCCTCGATAATATGTAACATAATAGAAACATACCGGTGTCGTTACCGATAAGTCTCCTTACTCATCCCGAGGTTAGATATGAATACCGTTTGTACCCATTGTCAGGCCATCAATCGCATTCCCGACGATCGGATCGAAGATGCGGCAAAATGCGGACGCTGCGGTCACAACCTGTTTGACGGAGAGGTGATTAATGCGACCAGTGAAACGCTCGACAAATTTCTGAAAGACGATCTGCCTGTGGTGATCGACTTCTGGGCACCGTGGTGCGGCCCCTGCCGTAATTTCGCACCGATTTTTGAAGATGTTGCGCAAGAGCGTAGCGGTAAAGTGCGCTTTGTGAAAGTGAATACCGAAGCCGAACGCGAATTAAGCAGCCGTTTTGGTATTCGCAGTATTCCGACGATCATGATTTTCAAAAACGGCCAGGTTGTCGACATGCTTAATGGCGCAGTACCGAAAGCACCTTTCGATAGCTGGCTGAACGAATCGCTTTAATCTTGTCGGGGCGCATCTTGTGCCCCGTTTTCTCCTCTGCGACAATGGCGTTTTTTCGACGCTCTCTCTCATGACCGAAAACGCTGTTCTCCAGTTACGCGCCGAGCGTATTGCGCGCGCAACGCGTCCTTTTCTTGCCCGTGGTAATCGCGTTCGTCGCTGCCAACGCTGCCTTTTGCCAGAGAAATTATGTCTCTGTTCGACAATTACCCCAGCGGAAGCAAAAAGTCGCTTCTGTTTGCTGATGTTCGACACCGAGCCAATGAAACCCAGCAATACCGGGCGTCTGATTGCCGATATCTTGCCGAATACCGTCGCGTTTCAATGGTCACGCACCGAACCATCGCAAGAACTGCTGGATCTGGTACAGAATCCGGAATTTCAGCCAATGGTGGTTTTTCCCGCATCGTATGCTGATGAACAACGGGAAGTCATCTTTACGCCGCCTTCCGGTAAACCACCGCTGTTTATTATGCTCGATGGCACCTGGCCGGAAGCACGCAAGATGTTTCGTAAAAGTCCGTATCTGGATAATCTTCCCGTCATTTCCGTCGATCTTTCCCGGCTTTCTGCCTATCGCCTGCGTGAAGCCCAGGCTGAAGGTCAATATTGTACCGCTGAAGTAGCCATCGCACTGTTAGATATGGCGGGCGATACCGAAGCGGCAACGGGCTTAAGCGCGCATTTCACCCGCTTTAAAACGCGTTATCTGGCAGGAAAAACGCAACATCTGGGTAGCATCACAGCAGAACAGTTAGAAAGCGTTTAAAATCATTCGGTCACTTCTGCGGGAGACCGGTATGAGTCAGCGAGGACTGGAAGCACTACTGCGACCAAAATCGATAGCGGTAATTGGCGCATCGATGAAACCCAATCGCGCAGGTTACCTGATGATGCGTAACCTACTGGCGGGAGGCTTTAACGGACCGGTATTACCGGTAACGCCTGCCTGGAAAGCAGTACAAGGCGTACTGGCCTGGCCGGACATCGCCAGTCTGCCTTTTATCCCTGACCTCGCGGTACTGTGTACCAATGCCAGCCGCAATCTGGCGCTTCTTGAAGAACTCGGCGAGAAAGGCTGTAAAACCTGCATTATTCTTTCTGCTCCGGCATCGCAACACGAAGATCTCCGTGCCTGCGCCCAGCGCCATAACATGCGTCTGCTTGGGCCAAACAGTCTGGGGTTACTGGCTCCCTGGCAAGGTCTGAATGCCAGCTTTTCGCCTGTGCCGATTAAACGCGGCAAACTGGCGTTTATTTCGCAATCTGCTGCCGTCTCCAACACCATTCTCGACTGGGCGCAACAGCGTGAAATGGGCTTTTCGTATTTTATTGCGCTCGGCGATAGCCTGGATATCGACGTTGATGAATTGCTCGATTACCTGGCGCGCGACAGTAAAACCAGCGCCATCCTGCTCTACCTCGAACAATTAAGCGATGCACGGCGCTTTGTTTCGGCTGCCCGAAGCGCCTCGCGTAATAAACCGATTCTGGTCATTAAAAGCGGACGTAGCCCGGCGGCACAACGGTTGTTGAACACGATGGCAGGAATGGACCCGGCATGGAATGCAGCTATTCAGCGTGCCGGTTTACTACGAGTGCAGGACACTCACGAACTGTTTTCGGCAGTAGAAACCCTTAGCCACATGCGTCCATTGCGTGGCGACCGACTGATGATTATCAGTAACGGTGCCGCGCCAGCTGCGCTGGCGCTGGATGCCTTATGGTCACGCAATGGCAAGCTGGCAACGCTAAGCGAAGAAACCTGCCAGAAACTACGCGATGCGCTGCCAGAACATGTAGCAATCTCTAACCCGCTCGATCTGCGCGATGACGCCAGCAGTGAGCACTATATTAAAACGCTGGATATTCTGCTCCACAGTCAGGATTTTGATGCGCTGATGGTTATTCATTCGCCCAGTGCTGCCGCTCCCGCCACAGAAAGCGCACGGGCATTAATTGAAGCGGTAAAACATCACCCTCGCAGCAAGTTTGTTTCTCTGCTGACGAACTGGTGCGGCGAACACTCCTCGCAAGAAGCACGACGTTTATTCAGCGAGGCCGGGCTTCCGACCTATCGCACACCGGAAGGTACTATTACCGCTTTTATGCATATGGTGGAGTACCGTCGAAACCAGAAGCAGTTGCGCGAAACACCGGCATTGCCCAGCAATCTAACCTCTAATACCGCAGAGGCACACATTCTGTTGCAGCAGGCCATTGCCGAGGGTGCAACATCGCTCGATACCCATGAAGTTCAGCCTATCCTGCAAGCGTATGGCATGAACACGCTTCCCACCTGGATTGCCAGCGATAGTACTGAAGCGGTGCATATTGCTGAACAGATTGGTTATCCAGTGGCACTGAAATTGCGCTCACCGGATATTCCACATAAATCGGAAGTTCAGGGCGTCATGCTCTACCTGCGTACAGCCAATGAAGTCCAGCAAGCCGCAAACGCTATTTTCGATCGGGTAAAAATGGCCTGGCCGCAGGCGAGGATCCACGGTCTGCTGGTGCAAAGTATGGCTAACCGTGCTGGCGCCCAGGAGTTCCGGGTAGTGGTCGAGCACGATCCGGTTTTCGGGCCGTTGATCATGCTGGGCGAAGGTGGTGTGGAGTGGCGTCCTGAAGATCAAGCCGTCGTCGCACTGCCGCCGCTGAACATGAACCTGGCCCGTTATCTGGTCATCCAGGGAATTAAAAGTAAAAAGATTCGTGCGCGCAGTGCGCTGCGTCCACTCGACGTAGCAGGCCTGAGTCAATTGCTGGTGCAAGTTTCCAATTTGATTGTCGATTGCCCGGAAATTCAGCGTCTGGATATTCATCCTTTGCTGGCTTCTGGCAGTGAATTTACCGCGCTGGATGTCACGCTCGATATTGCGCCGTTTGAAGGCGATAACGAGAGCCGCCTGGCTGTGCGACCATACCCGCATCAGCTGGAAGAGTGGGTAGAATTGAAAAACGGTGAACGTTGCTTATTTCGCCCGATTTTGCCAGAAGATGAACCACAGCTTCAGCAATTCATTTCACGAGTCACTAAAGAAGATCTTTATTACCGCTACTTTAGCGAGATCAACGAATTTACCCATGAAGATTTAGCCAACATGACGCAGATCGACTACGATCGGGAAATGGCGTTTGTAGCGGTGCGACGCATTGATCAAACGGAAGAAATCCTCGGCGTCACGCGTGCGATCTCCGACCCTGATAACATCGATGCCGAATTTGCCGTACTGGTTCGCTCGGATCTCAAAGGGTTAGGGTTAGGTCGGCGGCTGATGGAAAAGTTGATTACCTATACGCGAGATCACGGACTGCAACGTCTGAATGGTATTACGATGCCAAACAATCGTGGCATGGTGGCGTTGGCCCGCAAGCTCGGGTTTAACGTCGATATCCAGCTCGAAGAGGGGATCGTTGGGCTTACGCTAAATCTTGCCCAGCGCGAGGAATCATGAGTAAGGTACTGGAAATGTTGACCACTTAATCGGGACTGGTGTTATTATTGCCCGCTTATGTCGTCTGCATTGCACAGAGGACCCTTCAATGAACAGAGAAGAAATGCACTGTGATGTTGTCAAAATTTAAGCGTAATAAACATCAACAACACCTTGCCCAACTACCCAAGATTTCTCAATCAGTTGATGATGTCGATTTCTTTTACGCTCCCGCCGACTTCCGGGAGACGCTGCTGGAAAAAATAGCCAGCGCGAAGCAGCGCATTTGCATTGTTGCCCTGTATCTCGAACAGGATGACGGTGGCAAAGGCATTCTGAACGCGCTATATGAGGCTAAACGGCAGCGTCCGGAACTGGATGTGCGGGTGCTGGTCGACTGGCATCGTGCGCAACGTGGACGCATTGGCGCTGCGGCATCTAACACTAACGCTGACTGGTACTGCCGCATGGCGCAGGAAAATCCGGGCGTAGATGTTCCGGTTTATGGCGTTCCGATCAATACCCGTGAAGCCCTCGGCGTTCTGCACTTCAAAGGCTTTATCATCGATGATAGCGTACTTTATAGCGGTGCCAGCCTGAACGATGTTTACCTGCATCAGCACGATAAATATCGCTATGACCGTTATCATCTGATTCGTAACCGTAAGATGTCAGACATTATGTTTGAATGGGTTACGCAGAATATTATGAATGGTCGCGGCGTTAATCGTCTGGATGATGTTAATCGTCCAAAAAGTCCGGAAATCAAGAACGACATTCGCCTGTTTCGCCAGGAACTGCGTGATGCCGCTTATCATTTCCAGGGCGATGCCGATAACGATCAGCTTTCTGTAACGCCGTTGGTAGGTCTGGGGAAATCGAGTCTGTTGAACAAGACCATTTTCCATCTTATGCCATGTGCAGAGCAGAAATTGACCATCTGCACGCCATACTTCAACCTGCCAGCCATCCTTGTGCGCAATATCATCCAGTTGCTGCGCGAAGGCAAAAAGGTCGAAATCATTGTTGGTGATAAAACCGCGAACGACTTCTACATTCCTGAAGATGAACCTTTCAAGATAATTGGCGCACTGCCTTATCTCTATGAGATCAATCTGCGTCGCTTCCTGAGCCGTTTGCAGTATTACGTCAATACCGACCAGTTAGTGGTCCGTTTATGGAAAGATGACGACAATACCTATCACCTGAAAGGGATGTGGGTTGATGATAAGTGGATGCTGATAACAGGTAATAACCTGAATCCGCGCGCCTGGCGTCTGGATCTGGAAAACGCTATTTTGATCCACGATCCCCAACTGGAGCTTGCGCCGCAGCGTGAGAAAGAACTGGACCTGATCCGCGAGCATACCACCATTGTTAAGCATTACCGCGATCTGCAAAGTATTGCTGATTACCCGGTGAAAGTTCGCAAACTTATCCGCCGTTTACGCCGCATCCGCATCGACCGATTAATTAGCCGAATCCTGTAATCTGAACCCCGTCCTGTACGGGGTTTGTTTTTTGGAGGCCACGTTGCGTATTCTTTTTGTCTGTTCGCTATTGTTACTTTCTGGTTGCAGCCACATGGCCAACGACAGCTGGAGCGGACAGGATAAAGCCCAACACTTTATCGCCTCGGCGATGCTTTCCGCCGCCGGAAATGAATACGCGCAGCATCAGGGGATGAGTTCTGACCGTAGCGCCACGTTCGGGCTGTTGTTCTCTGTAGGGTTAGGCGCGTCAAAAGAGCTTTGGGATAGCCGCCCCGAAGGGAGCGGCTGGAGCTGGAAAGATTTTGCCTGGGATGTAGCCGGTGCAACCACCGGCTATACCGTCTGGCAAGTAGCGCATCACTAGAGACGCATCCCTTTCCCTTTGCGGTGCAGCATTAAAGAAACCAGAAACGCCACCACGGCCATCAATGTCACATACCAGAAGAATGCCGTTTCCATTCCTATCGATTTCAGCGACAACGCTACGTACTCCGCCGAACCACCAAATATAGCATTGGCGACCGCATATGACAGACCAACGCCTAATGCGCGAACCTGTGCCGGGAACATTTCAGCCTTCAGGATCCCGCTGATTGATGTATAAAAACTCACAATCAGCAGGGCGCACATCACCAGACCAAAAGCGGCATAAGGAGAGGAGACGTTCTGCAATGCTGACAGAATAGGGACGGTAAAAATAGCGGCCAAAGAGCCGAAGCATAACATTGAGGTTCGACGACCAATCTTATCCGACAGCGCGCCAATGAGCGGTTGAATAAGCATAAATACAAACAATGCCGCTGTCATAATGCCACTCGCCACATTGGCGTGCATTCCCGCTGTATTCACCAGATACTTCTGCATATAGGTGGTGAAGGTATAGAAACAAAGGGAACCCGCAGCGGTAAAACCGAGAACCATAATGAATGCACGGCGATTGCGCCATAATCCTTTCAGAGATCCAGCTTCTTTTAAAGCGCGTGTTTCATGTTGTGAAGTTTCATCTAACTGGCGGCGTAACCACAGCGCCACAACAGCTAACACAGCGCCTAATGCAAAAGGAATGCGCCATCCCCACTCTCTGAGTGCAGCATCTTCCATAGTATGTTGTAAAACCACCACAACCAGTAAGGCCAGCAACTGACCGCCAATTAGCGTGACATACTGGAACGAAGCGTAGAACCCTTTACGCCCTTCAACGGCAACTTCACTCATATAGGTGGCGCTGGTGCCGTATTCTCCACCGACGGATAATCCCTGGAATAAACGCGCGAGAAGCAATAATGCCGGAGCCCAGGTACCGATAGTTTCATAACCTGGCAGGCAGGCGATGACTAGCGATCCAAAACACATCATACATACCGATAACAGCATCGATTTTTTACGACCATGTTTATCGGCTATGCGTCCAAATAGCCAACCGCCTATTGGACGCATTAAAAATCCAGCAGCGAAAACACCGGCTGTTTGCAATAGCTGAGTGGTAGTGTTGCCAGAAGGGAAGAAAATGTGGGCGAAGTAGAGGGAACAGAATGAGTAGACATAGAAATCGAACCATTCGACCAGGTTGCCTGAAGAGGCCCCTACAATTGCCCAGATGCGGCGACGAGTATCACTACTTGTCAGGTTGCCGTCTGTCGTTACAGTACTTTCTGCCATGCCAATATTTCTCCTGCCATAGTCCGATACTTTTGTCGGTTACTGTTGTTTGTTTTTTAGTAAGTGAAATGTTATACATTTGTTGCATGCGATTATGCAACATTAACTGTGAATTTAGTTCGCAGGGGAATGATTATTGAGGATCTTCAGGATAGATTTCTGGTAAGGAGAAGGTATGGAAGTGGGCAAGTCCAGGAGGCGTATTCATTGTTGAACCAGGCATACACGGGGCTTCCCCACGCCGCGGAACTTTCGTTAACTGGATAAGAGGCGCCAGCATCGCATCCGGCATTTTTCATCACCAGCGCAAAAAGGCCATCCTGACGGATGGCCTTTCGCTTTATTTGATGCCTGGCAGTTTATGAATCACTTTGTGATTCACCCTTCGGGCCGTTGCTTCGCAACGTTCAAAAGCTTTCGCTTTTGTCCTACTCTCTTATCGAGTAGCGAACTGCCTCAAAGGTCAGTGCCATACTTCGTA
>NZ_JAATUR010000040.1 GCF_011881725.1 Escherichia coli
GATTCAGCCTTTGGCAGCACTCTTCATGCCGCTCTTTTCCGCTTTAGTATTCCCACGTCTCCGGGTTAATCCCCATCTCACGCATGATCTCTTTTGCCGCTTCCGGGATTTCGTCGCTGCGCTCTTTACGCAGGTCGGCATCATCCGGCAGAGGTTGCCCGGTAAAGGCATGCAGAAACGCTTCGCACAGCAGCTCGCTGTTGGTCGCGTGACGCAGGTTGTTCACCTGACGACGCGTGCGTTCATCGGTGAGGATTTTTAACACCTTAAGAGGAATAGAAACCGTAATCTTTTTGACTTGTTCACTCTTCTTTCCGTGCTCAGCGTATGGGCTGATATATTCGCCGCTCCATTCAGCCATGAGATACTTAATCCTCTTCGTCAATAAATTGAGATCAGACCACACAGTTAATGTGGGTACTGGCCGTAAACCCGCATAGTTTACCGTACAGGTGTTACCGTGACATCGTGTAATGCACCTGTCGGCGTGATAATGCATATAATTTTAACGGCTATTTGTGATTTGCTCAATCTATACGCAAAGAAGTTTAGATGTCCAGATGTGTTGACGTCCATTAACGCAATGTTTACTCTGGTGCCTGTCTTTTCACCGACTCAGCCCAGGGAACTTCATCACATGACGCGTAAACAGGCCACCATCGCAGTGCGTAGCGGGTTAAATGACGACGAACAGTATGGTTGCGTTGTCCCGCCAATCCATCTTTCCAGCACCTATAACTTTACCGGGTTTAACGAACCGCGCGCGCATGATTACTCGCGACGCGGCAACCCAACGCGCGATGTAGTTCAGCGTGCGCTGGCTGAACTGGAAGGTGGCGCTGGCGCGGTACTTACTAATACCGGCATGTCAGCCATTCATCTGGTGACCACTGTCTTTTTGAAACCGGGCGATCTGCTGGTTGCGCCGCACGACTGCTATGGCGGCAGCTATCGTTTGTTCGACAGCCTGGCAAAACGCGGCTGTTATCGCGTGCTGTTTGTTGATCAGGGCGATGAACAGGCATTACGGGCGGCGCTGGCAGAAAAACCTAAACTGGTGCTGGTAGAAAGCCCAAGTAATCCATTGTTACGCGTCGTGGATATTGCGAAAATCTGCCATCTGGCAAGGGAAGTCGGGGCGGTGAGCGTGGTGGATAACACCTTCTTAAGCCCGGCATTACAAAATCCGCTGGCATTGGGTGCTGATCTGGTGTTGCATTCATGTACGAAATATCTGAATGGTCACTCTGACGTGGTGGCAGGCGTCGTGATTGCTAAAGATCCAGATGTGGTCACCGAACTGGCCTGGTGGGCAAACAATATTGGCGTGACGGGTAGCGCATTTGACAGCTATCTGCTGCTACGCGGTCTGCGAACTCTGGTGCCGCGTATGGATCTGGCACAGCGCAACGCGCAGGCGATTGTGAAATATCTGCAAACCCAGCCGCTGGTGAAAAAACTGTATCACCCGTCGCTGCCGGAAAATCAGGGGCATGAAATTGCCGCGCGCCAGCAAAAAGGCTTTGGCGCAATGTTGAGTTTTGAACTGGATGGCGATGAGCAGACGCTGCGTCGTTTCCTGGGCGGGCTGTCGTTGTTTACGCTGGCGGAATCGTTAGGGGGAGTGGAAAGTTTAATCTCTCACGCCGCAACCATGACACATGCAGGCATGGCGCCTGAAGCGCGTGCTGCCGCCGGGATCTCCGAGACGCTGCTGCGTATCTCCACCGGTATTGAAGATGGCGAAGATTTAATTGCCGACCTGGAAAATGGCTTCCGGGCTGCAAACAAGGGGTAAAAATGAGTGTGATTGCGCAGGCAGGGGCGAAAGGTCGTCAGCTGCATAAATTTGGTGGCAGTAGTCTGGCTGATGTGAAGTGTTATTTGCGTGTCGCGGGCATTATGGCAGAGTACTCTCAGCCCGACGATATGATGGTGGTTTCCGCCGCCGGTAGCACTACTAACCAGTTGATTAACTGGTTGAAACTAAGCCAGACCGATCGTCTCTCTGCGCATCAGGTTCAACAAACACTGCGTCGTTATCAGTGCGATCTGATTAGCGGCCTGTTACCCGCCGAAGAAGCCGATAGCCTCATTAGCGCCTTTGTCAGCGATCTGGAACGTCTGGCCGCGCTGCTCGACAGCGGTGTCACCGATGCGGTGTATGCGGAAGTGGTGGGGCATGGTGAAGTGTGGTCGGCGCGCTTGATGTCTGCGGTGCTTAATCAACAAGGGCTGCCAGCAGCCTGGCTTGATGCTCGCGAGTTTTTACGTGCTGAACGTGCCGCACAACCTCAGGTTGATGAAGGTCTTTCGTACCCGTTGCTGCAACAACTGCTGGTGCAACATCCGGGCAAACGCCTGGTAGTGACCGGGTTTATCAGCCGTAACAACGCCGGTGAAACGGTGCTGCTGGGGCGTAATGGTTCCGACTATTCCGCGACACAAATCGGTGCGCTGGCAGGTGTTTCTCGCGTAACCATCTGGAGCGATGTCGCCGGGGTATACAGTGCCGACCCGCGTAAAGTGAAAGATGCCTGTCTGCTGCCGTTACTGCGTCTTGATGAAGCCAGCGAACTGGCGCGTCTGGCGGCTCCCGTTCTTCACGCCCGTACTTTACAGCCAGTTTCTGGCAGCGAAATCGACCTGCAACTACGCTGTAGCTACACGCCAGATCAAGGCTCCACGCGCATTGAACGCGTCCTGGCGTCTGGTACAGGCGCGCGTATCGTCACCAGCCACGATGATGTCTGTTTGATTGAGTTTCAGGTGCCCGCCAGCCAGGATTTCAAACTGGCGCATAAAGAAATCGACCAGATCCTGAAACGTGCTCAGGTGCGTCCACTGGCAGTTGGCGTGCATAACGATCGCCAGTTGCTGCAATTTTGCTATACCTCGGAAGTCGCCGACAGTGCGCTGAAAATCCTCGACGAAGCAGGATTACCTGGCGAACTGCGTCTGCGTCAGGGGCTGGCGCTGGTGGCGATGGTCGGGGCGGGCGTCACCCGTAACCCACTGCATTGCCACCGTTTCTGGCAGCAACTGAAAGGTCAACCGGTCGAATTTACCTGGCAGTCAGATGACGGCATCAGTCTGGTGGCAGTGCTGCGCACCGGCCCGACCGAAAGCCTGATCCAGGGCCTGCATCAGTCCGTCTTCCGCGCAGAGAAACGCATCGGCCTGGTATTGTTCGGCAAGGGCAATATCGGTTCCCGCTGGCTGGAACTGTTCGCCCGTGAGCAGAGCACGCTTTCGGCGCGTACCGGATTTGAATTTGTGCTGGCAGGCGTGGTGGACAGCCGCCGCAGCCTGTTGAGCTATGACGGGCTGGACGCCAGCCGCGCGTTAGCCTTCTTCAACGATGAAGCCGTCGAGCAGGATGAAGAGTCGTTGTTCCTGTGGATGCGCGCGCATCCGTATGATGATTTAGTGGTGTTGGATGTCACCGCCAGCCAGCAGCTTGCTGATCAGTATCTTGATTTCGCCAGCCACGGTTTCCACGTCATCAGCGCCAACAAACTGGCGGGAGCGAGCAACAGCAACAAATATCGCCAGATCCACGATGCCTTCGAAAAAACCGGACGTCACTGGCTGTACAACGCCACCGTCGGCGCTGGCTTGCCGATCAACCATACCGTGCGCGATCTGATCGACAGCGGTGACACTATTTTGTCGATCAGCGGGATCTTCTCCGGCACGCTCTCCTGGCTGTTCCTGCAATTCGACGGCAGCGTGCCGTTTACCGAACTGGTGGATCAAGCGTGGCAGCAGGGGTTAACCGAACCTGATCCGCGTGACGACCTTTCCGGCAAAGACGTGATGCGCAAACTGGTGATTCTGGCGCGTGAAGCAGGTTACGACATCGAACCGGACCAGGTACGTGTTGAATCACTGGTGCCAGCCCATTGTGAAGGTGGCAGCATCGATCATTTCTTTGAGAATGGCGATGAACTGAACGAACAGATGGTACAACGGCTGGAAGCGGCCCGCGAAATGGGGCTGGTGCTGCGCTATGTGGCGCGTTTCGACGCCAACGGCAAAGCGCGTGTTGGCGTGGAAGCGGTGCGTGAAGACCATCCGCTGGCATCACTGCTGCCTTGCGATAACGTCTTTGCCATCGAAAGCCGCTGGTATCGCGACAATCCGCTGGTGATCCGCGGGCCAGGGGCAGGGCGCGACGTCACCGCCGGGGCGATTCAGTCGGATATCAACCGGCTGGCGCAGTTGTTGTAATCCTGAGCCAGAGAAAGCAGTATTTGCGTAACGCGCCCTGCGGAAAGCGGGGGGCTGTGAGTAAATACTGCTTGTTTATGTAGCCAGTGGATAAAATGTCTGCTGGTTGCTAAAGAGAGCATTTCAGCCTTGGTACTCTTTCCGCCCGTTAATGCACATACCATTTTACGATTTTTTCCCTGAACCCAGAGTTGCCACTGATTTTGCCACCAGCCGTGATATGTTGTTCCCTGAAAACGCCAGGACGTATTATCGGTACTGTCAGCTATTTCCTCTTCAATAAACCAAATTTCACCTTGCTGTTGGCGAAAAAGATAAGACCAGGCCGTAATAATGGCGCCTCTTAAAAAACACTCGTGTGAGATAACATGTGTTTTAACTGTCGGGAATAAAATATTCAGTACTCTAAAATGCCCGTGTGCCGTAATAACTGGACGCAGTATAGTGCCTTTGGCATTGCGTTTGAGTACTGCGCTTCCATATTGAATTTCATCAAACTGACTGCGGCGGAGGAATTGTGTTTCGCGCATATCAACGCGTTGTACGATATTGCTTTCGTGAATATCAGGCTCTGTATTTCCTTTATATCGGTAATGCAGACTTTCTCCAGCCTGATGCTGAGTGAAATTAGTAGAAAGATGAAGAATATTACCGCGAAGAGCATCAAAACTGATTAAAACATACAGCTTTTGCCCGCCGCTGGTCCCCTGAAATGGCACGACCAGAGCAACCGTTTCGATTATTTCGGGAGTCGTTATTTCTTTCTGATATTGTTTGGGTGTCCAGACTTTTTTGCAGCCACGGCATTGAATGCGTTGCGATCCCTGTGGATTGTGACCATAACAAATCGTGTCTGTGCCATAACATACCGGGCAGAAATGACCCTTCTCCGAGGCCCACGTAGATAAGTGAACTGTCAACCAGTCACGAAATTGCTGTTCGTCAAACAACGGCGGGTAACTTCCACATGCCCGACAGTGCAATGCCGGATAACCCAATCGATAGTTGGGCCAGCTGTAATCAGGCGATATTGGTAGTCCTAAATTACGGCAACCAAACGACTTGCAGGCATTAATCGTAAACAGAGTCGACATTTTTCACCAACGATTTCACAAGGTTGTTGATTTTGTCTGTCAACGCTCCCCTGTGGATGTGATTACTCTCACATAAATAAGTCTTTCAGAACGTAATGTAGCAATCCTTTATCTCACTGAAAGGGACTATTTATGAAAATTAAAATGCTTGCTGCGGGTATCGCATTAACATTACCGTTCTGGGCTTGCGCCAAAGATGTCACCATTATTTATACTAACGACCTTCATGCACATGTAGAGCCTTATAAAGTGCCATGGATTGCTGACGGTAAACGGGATATTGGCGGCTGGGCAAATATCACTACGCTGGTTAAACAGGAAAAAGCTAAAAACAAAGCGACATGGTTTTTTGATGCGGGCGACTATTTTACCGGGCCGTATATCAGCAGCCTGACTAAAGGCAAGGCTATTATCGATATTATGAATACTATGCCGTTTGATGCCGTCACAATAGGCAACCATGAATTTGACCACGGCTGGGACAACACGTTATTACAGTTGAGTCAGGCAAAATTCCCTATTGTACAAGGGAATATTTTCTATCAGAACAGCAGTAAAGCATTCTGGGATAAGCCATATACCATCATCGAAAAAGACGGTGTGAAAATAGGTGTTATAGGTTTGCACGGAGTATTTGCCTTTAATGACACGGTATCCGCTGCCACGCGAGTGGGTATTGAGGCGCGTGATGAAATTAAATGGCTACAGCGTTATATCGACGAACTCAAAGGCAAGGTTGATTTAACCGTTGCCCTGATCCACGAAGGTGTTCCGGCCCGCCAGTCCAGTATGGGAGGTACAGATGTGCGTCGCGCACTGGATAAAGATATTCAGACGGCAAGTCAGGTGAAAGGGCTGGATATTTTGATCACCGGACATGCGCATGTAGGTACGCCGGAACCGATTAAAGTGGGCAATACGTTAATCCTCTCGACGGACAGCGGCGGGATTGATGTGGGTAAACTGGTACTGGACTACAAAGAGAAGCCGCATGATTTTACGGTGAAAAACTTCGAGCTTAAAACCATTTACGCCGACGAGTGGAAGCCCGATCCGCAAACGAAACAGGTGATCGATGGTTGGAATAAAAAACTTGATGAAGTGGTGCAACAAACGGTGGCGCAATCGCCGGTTGAATTAAAACGCGCCTATGGTGAATCGGCATCTCTGGGGAACCTGGCGGCGGACGCTTTACTGGCAGCGGCAGGTAAAAATACCCAAATAGCCTTAACCAATTCAGGCGGGATCCGCAATGAGATCCCCGCGGGTGCGATTACGATGGGCGGCGTCATCAGTACCTTCCCGTTCCCCAACGAACTGGTGACGATGGAACTCACGGGTAAACAATTACGCAGTTTGATGGAACACGGCGCAAGTTTAAGTAATGGCGTTTTGCAGGTATCGAAAGGCCTGGAAATGAAGTACGACAGCAGCAAGCCGGTTGGTCAGCGGGTAATCACGCTGACTTTGAATGGCAAACCGATTGAAGATGCGACGGTTTACGCTATTGCCACCCAGAGTTTCCTTGCTGATGGCGGAGATGGTTTTACCGTCTTTACCAAGGGGAAAGCGCGCAACACCACGGGGGGCTATTACGTTTATCACGCGGTGGTTGATTACTTTAAAGCGGGTAACACCCTCACGGATGAACAGCTTAACGGTATGCGCGTGAAAGATATAAAGTAAAAGTACGCTTGAGTTGACTCATCCGTTTATTACCCGTTGATGTCGCAGAGCTTGTATTTGGCCTACGCGAGAACGTAGGCCAAATAAGATGCTGTAGCATCGCCATCCAGTGGCAGGGCGTTGGTGTTCGAGCCAGTACAGGCGTCATTGTGTCGGCAGCATATTAGCCACAACGTGCGTGGTGGGCTGCGTTACAGCGAAATCTCTTTATAGACCCTAATTAAGATGAATCTTTTTCATCTTCCCTGATTTTTCCTCACCATGATTGGTCATTTTTCGGTTGACGCCCTACGGCTTTTCCTTCATCTTTACATCTGGACGTCTAAATGGATAGATGTTCACAACACAACATATAACTACAAGCGATTGATGAGGTAAGGTATGAGCTTTTTTCACGCCAGCCAGCGGGATGCCCTGAATCAAAGCCTGGCAGAAGTCCAGGGGCAGATTAACGTTTCGTTCGAGTTTTTCCCGCCGCGTACCAGTGAAATGGAGCAGACCCTGTGGAATTCCATCGATCGTCTTAGCAGCCTGAAGCCGAAGTTTGTATCAGTGACCTATGGCGCGAACTCCGGCGAACGCGACCGCACACACAGCATTATTAAAGGCATTAAAGATCGTACTGGTCTGGAAGCAGCACCGCATCTCACCTGCATTGATGCGACGTCCGACGAGCTGCGCACCATCGCCCGCGACTACTGGAATAACGGCATTCGCCATATCGTGGCACTGCGTGGCGACCTGCCGCCCGGAAGTGGTAAGCCGGAAATGTATGCTTCTGACCTGGTAACACTGTTAAAAGAAGTCGCGGATTTCGATATTTCCGTGGCGGCGTATCCGGAGGTTCACCCGGAAGCAAAAAGCGCTCAGGCGGATTTGCTCAACCTGAAACGCAAAGTCGATGCCGGAGCCAATCGCGCGATTACTCAGTTCTTCTTCGATGTCGAAAGCTACCTGCGCTTTCGTGACCGTTGTGTATCGGCAGGCATTGATGTGGAAATCATTCCGGGCATTTTGCCGGTCTCGAACTTTAAACAGGCGAAGAAATTTGCCGACATGACCAACGTGCGTATTCCGGCGTGGATGGCGCAAATGTTCGACGGCCTGGATGACGATGCCGAAACCCGCAAGCTGGTGGGCGCGAACATTGCCATGGACATGGTGAAGATTTTAAGCCGCGAAGGAGTAAAAGATTTCCACTTCTATACGCTGAACCGTGCTGAAATGAGTTACGCGATTTGTCATACGCTGGGTGTGCGTCCTGGTTTGTAAGTATGTGGCTTTTGTGAAAATCACACAGTGATCACAAATTTTAAACAGAGCACAAAATGCTGCGTCGAAATGAGAGTGAGGAAAATAAGGTAGTCAACCTTGTTTTCTCCCTCATTCCTTGAAGGATACGGAACTAAAACCCTTTTTTATAAGGCATTTGTCCGAAATCGGACATAAGTAAAAATGCTTAATTACGATCAATTTGATCTACATCTCTTTAACCAACAATATGTAAGATCTCAACTATCGCATCCGTGGATTAATTCAATTATAACTTCTCTCTAACGCTGTGTATCGTAACGGTAACACTGTAGAGGGGAGCACATTGATGAGCACGTCAGACGATATCCATAACACGACAGCCACTGGCAAATGCCCGTTCCATCAGGGCGGTCACGACCAGAGCGCGGGTGCGGGCACCACTACTCGCGACTGGTGGCCAAATCAACTCCGTGTTGACCTGTTAAACCAACATTCTAATCGTTCTAACCCACTGGGTGAGGACTTTGACTACCGCAAAGAATTCAGCAAATTAGATTACTACGGCCTGAAAAAAGATCTGAAAGCCCTGCTGACAGAATCTCAACCGTGGTGGCCAGCCGACTGGGGCAGTTACGCCGGTCTGTTTATTCGTATGGCCTGGCACGGCGCGGGTACTTACCGTTCAATCGACGGGCGCGGCGGCGCGGGTCGTGGTCAGCAACGTTTTGCACCGCTGAACTCCTGGCCGGATAACGTAAGCCTCGATAAAGCGCGTCGCCTGTTGTGGCCAATCAAACAGAAATATGGTCAGAAAATCTCCTGGGCCGACCTGTTTATCCTCGCAGGTAACGTGGCGCTGGAAAACTCCGGCTTTCGTACCTTCGGTTTTGGTGCCGGTCGTGAAGACGTCTGGGAACCGGATCTGGACGTTAACTGGGGTGATGAAAAAGCCTGGCTGACCCATCGTCATCCAGAAGCACTGGCGAAAGCACCGCTGGGCGCAACCGAGATGGGCCTGATTTACGTTAACCCGGAAGGCCCGGATCACAGCGGCGAACCGCTTTCTGCGGCTGCAGCTATCCGCGCGACCTTCGGCAACATGGGCATGAACGACGAAGAAACCGTGGCGCTGATTGCGGGTGGTCATACGCTGGGCAAAACCCACGGTGCCGGTCCGACATCGAACGTAGGTCCTGATCCAGAAGCTGCACCAATTGAAGAACAAGGTTTAGGCTGGGCGAGCACTTACGGCAGCGGCGTTGGCGCAGATGCCATCACCTCTGGTCTGGAAGTGGTCTGGACCCAGACACCAACCCAGTGGAGCAACTATTTCTTCGAGAACCTGTTCAAGTATGAGTGGGTACAGACCCGCAGTCCGGCTGGCGCGATCCAGTTCGAAGCGGTAGACGCACCGGAAATTATCCCGGATCCGTTCGATCCGTCGAAGAAACGTAAACCGACGATGCTGGTGACCGACCTGACGCTGCGTTTTGATCCGGAGTTCGAGAAGATCTCTCGTCGCTTCCTCAACGATCCGCAGGCGTTCAATGAAGCCTTTGCCCGTGCCTGGTTCAAACTGACGCACAGGGATATGGGGCCGAAATCTCGGTACATCGGACCGGAAGTGCCGAAAGAAGATCTGATCTGGCAAGATCCACTGCCGCAGCCGATCTACAACCCGACCGAGCAGGACATTATCAGTCTGAAATTCGCGATTGCGGATTCTGGTCTGTCTGTCAGCGAACTGGTGTCGGTAGCCTGGGCATCTGCTTCTACCTTCCGTGGTGGCGACAAACGCGGTGGCGCCAACGGTGCGCGTCTGGCATTAGCGCCGCAGCGCGACTGGGATGTAAACGCCGCAGCCGTTCGTGCACTGCCTGTTCTGGAGAAAATCCAGAAAGAGTCTGGTAAAGCCTCGCTGGCAGATATCATCGTGCTGGCAGGTGTGGTTGGCGTTGAGAAAGCTGCAAGCACCGCGGGCTTGAGTATTCATGTGCCGTTTACGCCGGGCCGTGTTGATGCGCGTCAGGATCAGACTGACATTGAGATGTTCGAACTGCTGGAGCCAATTGCTGACGGTTTCCGTAACTACCGCGCTCGTCTGGATGTTTCTACTACGGAGTCACTGTTGATCGACAAAGCACAGCAACTGACTCTGACCGCGCCGGAAATGACTGCACTGGTCGGCGGGATGCGTGTATTGGGTGCCAACTTCGATGGCAGCAAAAACGGCGTCTTCACTGACCGCGTGGGCGTATTGAGCAATGACTTCTTCGTGAATTTGCTGGATATGCGTTACGAGTGGAAAGCGGCAGACGAATCGAAAGAGCTGTTCGAAGGCCGTGACCGTGAAACTGGCGAAGTGAAATACACTGCCAGCCGTGCGGATCTGGTATTTGGTTCTAACTCCGTCCTGCGCGCGGTGGCTGAAGTTTACGCCAGCAGCGATGCCCACGAGAAGTTTGTTAAAGACTTTGTTGCGGCATGGGTGAAAGTGATGAACCTCGACCGTTTCGACCTGCTGTAATCTGACCTTCTTCAGCGACTGTCTGATGGCAGTCGCTGAACATTATTTACCAGCGTATAGTGTGCGGACGAAAACTACACACTGGATCTCTCATGTCTGCCGCAGGAAAGAGCAACCCACTGGCAATCAGTGGCCTAGTTGTGCTCACACTTATCTGGAGTTATAGCTGGATTTTCATGAAGCAAGTCACCAGCTATATCGGTGCCTTCGACTTTACCGCCTTACGCTGTATTTTCGGCGCTCTCGTTTTATTCATCGTCCTTTTATTACGCGGTCGCGGTATGCGCCCGACACCATTTAAATACACCTTAGCCATTGCTCTGTTACAAACCTGCGGGATGGTTGGCCTGGCGCAGTGGGCGCTGGTGAGCGGCGGAGCGGGGAAGGTGGCGATCCTGAGCTATACCATGCCGTTCTGGGTGGTGATCTTCGCGGCATTGTTTCTCGGTGAACGACTGCGACGCGGGCAATATTTCGCAATTCTGATTGCCGCTTTCGGTTTATTTTTGGTGTTGCAGCCGTGGCAACTCGATTTCTCTTCGATGAAAAGCGCTATCCTTGCGATCCTCTCCGGCGTCAGTTGGGGGGCGAGTGCCATTGTCGCTAAACGCCTTTACGCCCGTTATCCGCGTGTGGATTTATTGTCGTTAACATCCTGGCAGATGCTTTATGCGGCGCTGGTGATGAGTATAGTCGCCTGGCTGGTGCCGCAACGTGAAATTGACTGGCAACCTACGGTGTTCTGGGCGCTGGCCTACAGTGCGATTCTGGCGACGGCGCTGGCCTGGAGCTTATGGCTGTTTGTGCTGAAAAACTTACCTGCCAGTATTGCCAGCTTAAGTACGTTGGCCGTTCCCGTTTGCGGTGTACTCTTTTCCTGGTGGCTGCTCGGTGAAAATCCGGGGGCCGTTGAAGGTAGCGGTATTGTGCTGATTGTGCTGGCACTGGCGCTGGTGAGTCGTAAGAAAAAAGAAGCTGTCAGCATAAAAAGGATCTGAATCTTTTCTACACGTGGGGTGATCGCTTATTTAGCAAAATACCGATAATGCCCCACTATCCGCCAACTAAACAGCACGTCTTCTTCCTGCGCGCCTGCGCCAATGTTATGCACCACCAGCGGTGTACCGTTACTGGCAACGCCATCTGAAACCACGCCAATATGCGCCAGCCCGTTATCTAATCGCCAGGAGACAATATCGCCAGGTTGATAGTCACTGGCATTTTTGCTGGTGGGGCGTGTTTTATCGTGGCGACTAAACCAGGTTTCCAGATTCGGTACCCGACGGTGATCGATGTTGCTGTCCGGGCGCTTTAACTGCCACTTTTGCGGGTAAACAGCAAAATTTTTCGCCATATCTTCGTGAACCAGTTTCTGCAAATCGACCTTCTGGCTGCGTAGGGCACGGATCACCACATCGGAACATACGCCGCGCTCCTGCGGGACATCACCGCCAGGATAGGTAAGCTGCACATATGCGGGGTCGTAAAATAGCGTGCTGCCAATTTGCTGTCTGGCACCGTCTGCGATGGCAAGGTTGGTGTTGGCCTGGATTTGTACCACGGTTGGGGGAGCGGCGGGAGATATTAAGGAGTGGCTGGTAAATCCTGTCAGAATGCTGACCAATGCCAGTGAAACTTTCATCTGTTTCGTCCGTGAAAATAATATTCACAGATTCGACCTTCAGGGCTAACGATTGTTCTGTGGAAAAAATATCCAGAAGCGGATAAAAAACTCCCGCTAACGCGGGAGTTTCAGATTACTGGCACAGAGTGCCGGATGCGGCGTGAACGCCTTGTTTGGTCTACAAAACATTAAAATTCAATATATTACAGAAATGGTGTAGGCCTGATAAGCGTAGCGCATCAGGCAATTTTGCGCTTGTCATCAGTCTCAAACTCCCGCTGACGCGGGAGTTACGCGTAGGTTATTCCCACTCTTGCAGGAAACGCTGACCATATTGGTCGGCTACCAGCAGCGCGGCATATACTTCATCTGGCGTTGCACCACCAGGCATGTTGTGGATGGTTTCACCTTCAGCACAAGACGCTTTCGCGACAATCCGCATTTTCGCCGGGATATCTTCTTTAATATCCAGTTGTGCCAGGGTAATTGGCAGGCCGACAGCATGGCACAGCGCAGCTACGGTTTCGATTTCCTCAACCGGTGCGTTTTCCAGAACCAGCTGTGTCAGCGTACCGAATGCTACTTTTTCACCGTGATAGTAGTGATGGGCATCTGGAATAGCGGTCAGGCCATTATGCACTGCGTGCGCCGCCGCCAGACCACCACTTTCAAAACCAACACCGCTCAAATAGGTGTTCGCTTCAATCACGCGTTCCAGCGCCGGAGTCACTACATGCTGTTCGGCGGCAAGCATCGCTTTTTCACCTTCTTCCAGCAGAGTGTTGTAGCACAGTTCAGCCAGCGCCAGTGCGGCTTGAGTACACTTACCACCCGCCATCGTGGTCGCACCGCTACGGGAGCAGGCGCGTGCTTCAAACCAGGTTGCCAGCGCATCGCCGATACCTGCCGCTAACAGACGCGCAGGTGCGCCCGCGACGATTTTAGTATCCACAATGACGCGTTCCGGGTTGTTCGGCAGCAGCAGATAGCGGTCAAATTCGCCTTCATCGGTGTAGATAACGGAGAGTGCGCTACAAGGCGCGTCGGTTGAAGCAATTGTCGGTGCAATCGCGACCGGAACCCCCATGAAATGCGCCAGTGCTTTGGCGGTATCGAGGGTTTTGCCGCCGCCGATACCGAGAATTGCGCCACACTGAGCAGTTTCTGCAATGCCGCGCAGACGGTCGATCTCATTTTGCGAACATTCGCCACCAAACGGGGCGATTTCGACCACTAGTCCAGCATCTTTAAAGCTTTTCTCGACAGTGGATTGAGCAAAACCTAAAACAAATTTGTCACCCACTACTAACCAGCGTTCCGCCAGTGGTTTCAGGTAATCGCCCAGACGATTAATGACATCAGCGCCCTGGATGTATTTACCCGGTGATTGAATAATGCGGTCCATAATTGCTCCTTTAGAGATGAGTAGTGCCAAATGCGGCATTCCAGTCGTGTTCGAACTTCTCTATAGCTGACTCTACCGCAGGGGTGTTGAGCATTTGTTGCGCTACATCTAAGGGCAGAGTGATGGATTCACATCCTGCCAGCAGACAATCCAGCGCCTGACGCGGCGTTTTAAAGCTGGCTGCCAGCACCATGCTTTCAGGCGTATGCATTTCCAGCAACGCTTGCAGCTCCTGTACGGTGCGAATGCCGTCACCGCCCTGGGCGTCAACGCGGTTTACATACGGGGCAACGTATTTGGCCCCTGCCAGCGCGGCTAGTAACCCTTGCGCAGCGCTGTACACTGCGGTGCCAAGCGTAGTAATCCCCTCTTTCTTCAGCATCTTAATAGCTGCAAGGCCTTCGGCGGTTACCGGGATTTTCACCACAATGCCCGGAATGGCGTCGCGCAGGCGCTTCGCTTCTTCCACCATACCCTGCGCATCACGACTCATGGTCTGGGCAAACAGGATGCCCTCATCACCGATCGCTTTTTGCAGACGCGGCAGCACTTCCCAAATGGACTTCTTGCTGGCAGCGATAATGCTCGGGTTAGTTGTTACTCCGGCAATCGGGAATATGCGTGCCAGACGTTCGACTTCTGCGACGTTAGCGGTGTCCAGATACAGTTCCATGATGTTTCCTTTTAAAGTTCCAGTTCATGTTGCAGCAGCCTGGCGATAGCGTCGGCAGAGGCGGCGTTAACCAGCGCGTTACGGAATTCTTCATGCATGATGCGACGGGCGAGGCGCGAGAAAATGCGCATATGTTGATCGCCTGCGGCGTGTTTGTTCAGGGTTAACATAATGATGAATTGTGCTTCATCATCGCCCCAGCGCACTGGCGCTTGCAGACGTGCGACGCTGATGGTGGACTGCTCAATGTGTTCCGATTTGCTGTGTGGAATGGCGAAACTAAAGCCCAGTCCGGTAGAGAAGACTGCCTCGCGCGCCCACAAGTCGGCTTCCAGTTTACGCGGATAGCGGCAGCGGCCTGCCAGCAGCAGGTTATCGGTCATGCCTTTGAGTACTTCTTCTTTGCTGCGCCAGTCACTTTCCAGCGTAATGCACTCGGCAGTAACCAGCGGCGCGTCTTGTTGCGTCATGCGGAATTGCGCCAGCAGGTGTTCCACTTCCAGCGAAGTACGACAAGCCATCGCCTGATTGAGCAACTGGCGGCATTCGCGGCTATCAAGTTGCGCCATCCGCGCTTTTGCTGCCGGAATCGACGGCGCGCTCATGCTGAGTTCATCCAGCCCTAAACCAACCAGTAACGGCAACACAGAACCTTTCGCCCCCAGTTCACCGCACAGACCAATCCATTTTCCCTGGCGATGCACCGCCTGCACGGCGTAATCAAGCGCCCGCAAGAATGCCGGATTCAGGCTGTTATAGTGACGAGTGACCTTAGCGTTATCGCGATCCACCGCCAGCAGATATTGCGTCAGGTCATTACTGCCGATACTAAAGAAATCAATCTCTTCGCAGCACTGATCGATGATGAACATCACTGACGGTACTTCCAGCATAATGCCGAGCTGGATCTTCTCATCAAACGGGATGTGTTCATTGCGCAGCTGCTGTTTGGCTTCCGCCAGTTTTTCTTTCACCCATAAGATCTCTTCCATTGAAGAGATCATCGGGATCATGATTTTCAGGCTGCCGTGCGCAGAGGCGCGCAGGATCGACCGAAGTTGTGTGGTAAACAGCGACGCGTACTCTTCATAAATACGTACAGCACGATATCCAAGGAACGGGTTGGCTTCGGCGGGAATATTCAGATAATCAACGGGTTTGTCGCCGCCAATGTCCATAGTGCGCACAATAATGCTGCGCCCGTTGACGGACTCCAGCGCCTGACAAAAAATATTGTACAGCTCGCTTTCGCCCGGAGCACTAGTGCGATCCATATAGAGCATTTCAGTGCGGAACAACCCAACGCCTTCCGCGCCATTGCCGAATGCGGCCTGCGCTTCCACGGAGTGGGCGATGTTAGCGGCAATTTCAATGCGGATACCGTCTGCGGTGCGGGCTTGCTGGGTCAGCCAGACACGTTGCTGCTCACGCAGGGCGTCCTGTACGCGGGCCTCTTGTTGATAATAACGTGCTACCGCGTCTGTCGGTTCGACCACAATCGCCCCGGCGTTGCCGTCGATATAAATCGTTTGTTGCTGCCACGGGGTAAGGGCATCGATATCCACACCAACCAGCGTCGGAATGTTGAATGAACGTGCAAGAATCACCGTGTGTGAGGTGGTGCCGCCGCTTTTCAGTAACAGACCTTTGAGGTGATTTTTGTCCAGTTCCAGGAACTGGTTGGGGGTAAGTTCATCGGCCATACAAATGGCGGGCTGCGTCAGTTTACCCGGCGCCGGGAAGCGTTGTTCACCGTAGATTTGCTGGAGTAACTGGAAACAGACATCGCGCACATCCAGCGCACGTTCTTGCAGGTAGCTACTACTGGAACGGGCGAACTCTTCACAAAAGTGATTCGCACTGGTGACAATCGCTTCGGCACAGCTTAACCCCTCGCTGATGCCAGCCAGTAAGTGCTGACGCAAAGAGGTATCGCCCGCTAACGAACGGTGTGCTTCCAGTATCGCGCTGGTGGCGCCATCGCTATCCAGCAGACGAAACTCAATATTTTTCATCACCAGTGTCAGGCCGTTTTCCAGTGCGGATTGCTCGGCGTCAACATCTTTGGCAGCGGGAAGATTAACCAGCGCGTTGAGATCTAAAGAAGAAATCGGCGTCAGAATGCCACCTGCGCTTCCACTGCACACGGTGCGGGCGCGGATAATACGCGGATTCAGGTTGGTCAGTGAAACCGGTAGCGGCTCCAGTTCGTCAGATTTTACTTCTGCCAGCGGCGCGTCGCAGTGAGGAAATTCATCGCGCAGCCATTGGCTTAAACGCTGGTGCGCTTCCTGTTCATCGGACCCGGAAATCAGTAACTGGCAGTTATCGCCCACCAGTGTATCGGTGCCAATGAGCGCCAGGGCGCTTTTGGCGTTGCCCTTGCGGTCAGTGCTCAGGTTATGCCACTCAATTTGTGATGAAAAGGTATTACACAGCGTTTCAACGTGGCTTGCCGGACGCGCATGTACGCCGTTAGGTAGCTCACAAATAAATTCCACAATCAGGGCCATTGCCTCTCTCCCGGTACGGTTTTCTGTTTACAGGATAAAAGCGCACGGCAACAGCCTGCCATGTGACAAATCTGCCAAAAGCTGGACAAATGTAATGTAACCGTCAATTTGCGACGCGTCTCACAATACGCAGTTTTTCGGTATGCTTCCGGGTTGGCGCAAGTTATGAGGCGGATCGCATTTTTGTACTGATATTACAAAAATCCAGTAAATGGCCTTTTTATCCACTGTTTGCTCTGGCTGCGATTACCTATTGTTTCTCCCATCAAAAATATGGACATGGGCTTTCGCAAGCCCGGGAGCAGCTTATGAATGAGTTGGTACAGATCCTGAAAAATACCCGTCAGCACTTAATGACGGGCGTTTCACACATGATTCCCTTCGTAGTATCGGGCGGTATTTTGCTGGCGGTTTCCGTCATGTTGTACGGCAAAGGTGCGGTGCCGGATGCCGTAGCCGATCCGAATCTGAAAAAACTGTTTGATATCGGCGTTGCAGGTTTGACGTTGATGGTGCCTTTCCTCGCCGCTTACATCGGTTATTCCATTGCAGAACGCTCTGCGCTGGCCCCGTGCGCTATTGGCGCCTGGGTTGGTAACAGCTTTGGCGCGGGCTTCTTTGGCGCGCTGATTGCCGGGATTATCGGCGGCATTGTGGTGCATTACCTGAAGAAAATTCCGGTACATAAAGTTCTGCGTTCTGTTATGCCCATCTTCATCATTCCAATCGTCGGCACACTGATTACCGCTGGCGTCATGATGTGGGGGCTGGGCGAGCCGGTGGGGGCGTTGACTAACAGTCTGACCCAGTGGCTTCAGGGTATGCAGCAAGGCAGCGTAGTGATGTTGGCGGTGATCATGGGCCTGATGCTGGCGTTCGATATGGGCGGTCCGGTCAACAAAGTGGCCTATGCCTTCATGCTGATTTGCGTTGCTCAGGGTGTTTATACCGTGGTGGCTATTGCCGCTGTAGGGATTTGTGTTCCGCCGTTGGGGATGGGGCTGGCGACGCTGATTGGTCGTAAAAATTTCTCTGCAGAAGAGCGCGAAACCGGCAAAGCGGCGCTGGTGATGGGGTGCGTTGGTGTTACCGAAGGGGCGATTCCTTTCGCCGCTGCCGATCCGTTACGTGTCATCCCTTCCATTATGGTCGGTTCAGTTTGTGGCACGGTGACCGCAGCAATGGTCGGTGCGCAGTGCTATGCAGGCTGGGGTGGTCTGATTGTGCTGCCTGTGGTTGAAGGCAAGCTGGGGTACATCGCCGCAGTGGCTGTCGGGGCAGTAGTGACAGCAGTTTGTGTGAACGTGCTGAAAAGTCTGGCGCGTAAAAATGGGTCTTCAACTGATGAAAAAGAAGACGACCTGGATCTGGATTTTGAAATTAATTGAGGAACGAGCCATGACGAAAATTATTGCAGTAACCGCCTGTCCTTCAGGTGTAGCCCATACCTATATGGCGGCAGAGGCGCTGGAAAGCGCGGCGAAAGCCAAAGGCTGGGAAGTGAAAGTAGAAACCCAGGGGTCGATTGGTCTGGAAAATGAACTGACTGCGGAAGACGTGGCGAGCGCCGATATGGTGATTCTGACCAAAGATATCGGCATCAAGTTTGAAGAGCGTTTTGCTGGCAAGACCATTGTGCGCGTCAACATCAGCGATGCGGTAAAACGCGCTGATACCATTATGAGCAAAATTGAAGCTCACCTGGCGCAAACCGCTTAAGTTCTTATCCCGCCCGCAAGGGCGGGTTCGCTTTCCCACAGGAGTTCCTCATGACGAATCGTATCTCTCGCCTCAAAACTGCACTGTTTGCCAATACCCGTGAAATCTCGCTGGAGCGTGCGCTGCTTTATACCGCCAGCCATCGGCAAACCGAAGGTGAACCGGTGATATTGCGCCGGGCGAAAGCGACAGCGCATATCCTTGAACATGTTGAAATTTCGATTCGTGATGAAGAACTGATTGCCGGTAACCGCACCGTAAAACCACGCGCCGGGATTATGTCTCCGGAGATGGACCCTTACTGGTTGCTGAAAGAGTTGGACCAGTTCCCGACGCGCCCGCAGGACCGCTTCGCCATTAGCGAAGAAGACAAACGTATCTACCGCGAAGAATTGTTCCCGTACTGGGAAAAACGCTCGATGAAAGATTTCATCAACGGGCAGATGACCGATGAAGTAAAAGCTGCGACCAGCACGCAGATTTTCAGCATCAACCAGACGGATAAAGGCCAGGGACACATCATTATTGATTACCCGCGCCTGCTGAATCACGGGCTGGGTGAGCTGGTGGCGCAGATGCAACAACATTGCCAGCAACAGCCGGATAATCACTTTTATCTGGCTGCGCTGTTACTGCTGGAAGCCTCGCAGAAACATATTTTGCGTTACGCCGAACTGGCGGAAACGATGGCGGCAAACTGCCCGGATGCTCAGCGTCGCGAAGAGCTGCTGAACATTGCGGAGATCTCCCGCCATAACGCCGAACATAAGCCGCAGACGTTCTGGCAGGCGTGCCAGTTGTTCTGGTACATGAACATCATTCTGCAGTACGAATCTAACGCCAGTTCGCTGTCGCTGGGGCGTTTCGACCAGTACATGTTGCCGTTCTATCAGGCATCATTAACCCAGGGCGAAGATCCGGCATTCCTGAAAGAATTGCTCGAATCTTTATGGGTGAAATGCAACGACATTGTGCTGCTACGCTCCACCAGTAGCGCACGTTATTTCGCAGGATTCCCGACCGGTTATACCGCACTGCTCGGCGGTTTAACGGAAAACGGCCGTAGCGCGGTGAACGTACTTTCGTTCCTCTGCCTCGATGCCTATCAAAGCGTACAGTTGCCGCAGCCAAATCTCGGTGTGCGCACTAACGCCCTGATCGACACGCCGTTCCTGATGAAAACCGCAGAAACCATTCGCCTCGGCACCGGTATTCCGCAAATCTTCAACGATGAAGTGGTGGTGCCCGCGTTCCTCAACCGTGGCGTTTCGCTGGAAGATGCGCGTGACTATTCCGTGGTGGGCTGCGTGGAATTATCTATTCCTGGCAGGACTTATGGTCTGCATGACATCGCGATGTTTAACCTGCTGAAAGTGATGGAAATCTGTCTGCATGAAAATGAAGGCAATGCCGCGCTGAGCTATGAAGGTTTGCTGGAGCAGATCCGCGCCAAAATCAGTCACTACATCACTCTGATGGTTGAAGGCAGCAATATTTGCGATATCGGTCATCGTGACTGGGCACCTGTACCGCTGCTCTCTTCGTTTATCAGCGATTGTCTGGAAAAAGGCCGCGATATTACCGATGGCGGCGCGCGTTATAACTTCTCCGGCGTACAGGGGATTGGTATCGCCAACCTGAGCGATTCACTTCATGCCCTGAAAGGGATGGTTTTTGATCAACAGCGTTTAAGTTTTGACGAATTGTTGTCGGTATTAAAGGCGAACTTCGCAACGGCAGAAGGAGAAAAAATCCGCGCTCGCTTAATTAACCGCTTTGAGAAATACGGTAACGATATCGACGACGTGGATAACATCAGTGCCGAACTGCTGCGCCATTACTGCAAAGAAGTGGAAAAATATCAGAATCCGCGTGGTGGCTACTTCACGCCGGGGTCGTATACCGTTTCTGCGCATGTTCCGTTGGGATCGGTGGTTGGCGCGACGCCAGACGGTCGCTTTGCCGGAGAACAACTGGCAGATGGCGGATTATCGCCAATGCTGGGCCAGGACGGACAAGGGCCAACGGCAGTGCTGAAGTCAGTAAGTAAACTTGATAATGCGCTGCTTTCTAACGGTACATTGCTGAACGTGAAATTCACTCCGGCGACCCTGGAAGGTGAAGCGGGATTACGCAAACTGGCCGACTTCTTACGGGCGTTTACCCAGCTTAAGTTGCAGCATATTCAGTTTAACGTGGTGAACGCAGACACGTTGCGAGAAGCCCAACTGCGTCCACAAGACTATGCCGGACTGGTGGTGCGCGTTGCCGGATACAGCGCCTTCTTTGTCGAACTGTCGAAGGAGATCCAGGATGACATCATCCGCCGGACAGCGCATCAGTTGTAACGTTGTGGAAACGCGCCGCGATGACGTGGCGCGTATTTTCAATATTCAGCGTTATTCACTGAATGACGGCGAGGGCATCCGCACGGTGGTCTTTTTTAAAGGCTGCCCGCATCTTTGCCCGTGGTGTGCTAATCCGGAGTCGATCTCCGGCAAAATCCAGACGGTGCGCAGAGAGGCGAAATGTCTGCACTGCGCGAAATGTTTGCGTGATGCGGATGAATGCCCCTCCGGTGCGTTTGAACGGATTGGTCGCGATATCAGCCTCGACGCGCTGGAACGGGAAGTGATGAAAGATGACATTTTCTTTCGCACGTCCGGCGGCGGCGTCACGCTTTCTGGCGGCGAAGTGTTAATGCAGGCGGAATTTGCTACCCGTTTTTTACAGCGACTTCGGCTGTGGGGTGTGTCATGCGCTATCGAAACTGCAGGAGACGCGCCAGCCAGCAAGCTACTACCGCTGGCGAAATTGTGCGATGAAGTGCTGTTTGATTTAAAAATTATGGATGCGACTCAGGCGCGGGATGTGGTGAAGATGAACCTGCCACGCGTGCTGGAGAATCTGCGTTTACTGGTGAGTGAGGGCGTCAACGTGATCCCGCGTTTGCCGCTGATCCCCGGTTTCACGCTCAGTCGGGAGAATATGCAGCAGGCGCTGGATATACTGATTCCGCTGAATATCAGGCAGATCCATCTGTTGCCGTTTCATCAGTACGGCGAACCGAAATACCGCCTGCTGGGGAAAACATGGTCGATGAAGGATGTTGCTGCGCCGTCATCAGCCGATGTGGCAACGATGCGCGAAATGGCTGAACGGGCCGGGTTTCAGGTTACCGTGGGAGGGTAAAAATGGCATACCTGGTAGCAGTAACTGCCTGCGTGAGTGGCGTGGCGCATACTTATATGGCGGCAGAACGGCTGGAAAAGTTGTGCCAACAAGAAAAGTGGGGCGTCAGCATTGAAACCCAGGGCGCGTTGGGAACTGAAAATCGCTTATCGGAAGAAGATATTCGCCGGGCGGATGTGGTGCTGTTGATTACGGATATCGAGCTTTCTGGTGCGGAGCGATTTGAGCATTGTCGCTATGTGCAATGCGGTATTAGTGCGTTTTTACGGGAACCTCAGCGGGTAATGAGCGCGGTGCGCAAAGTGCTTTCTGCTCCGCAGCAAACCCATTTTATTCTGGAGTAGTCGGTTTTTCCGTCAACTGACTATGGTACTGCCGACGATATTCCGACGGCGAGCGTTCGGTATTTTTACGAAACAGACGGCAGAAGTAGTTGCTGTCGACAAAACCGCAGGCGTGCGCCACTTCTTTTACCTTCAGGTCATATCCTTTTAGTAACGTCTTAGCATGCTCCAGCCGCGTGTGATTAAGGTATTCGTTAAAGCCAATTGCTCCCGTTTTTTGAAACAGGTGGGAGAGGTAATTTGGTGAAATGTAGAACGCCTGCGCCACAGATTCGCGGGTGAGCGCGGATGCATAGCGTTCATCAATGTAATCACGAATGGCTTCGAACAGTGCCTGGCTGCGTGAAGCTGTCTGGATTTGGCTGCCGAGCAAATCGCGGCAGTGGCTAAGCAGACTGGCGACGATAAGCCTTGCTGTTTGCTGCTCTTGCGGCTGCATCTGCATTTCATTGAGCGTTTGAAGCAGGAAAGAACCAATGCGCGGGCCGCGTCGGGCGACGTGTTGCTTCGCCAGGTTTTGATACCGTTTGCCATCCCATTGCACGACGCTGAAGCCGAGTTGTTGTTTGCCAAACAACACACTAAAGGTGGTAGCGGGTGTTTTCCATTGTGGGAAATTCCAGCCGCCAGCGGGAATGTATAGCACATCGCCAGGCGCTAGCGCCGCTCCTGCGCCGGTATCAACAAATTCACCTTCCAGCACAATTTCCAGCCGTGGAAAATCGACCTGGTATGCGAGATCGGGGACCGGACCGTTGCTGCTGGCAAAGTATATCTGGCGCAGCGACAGCGGGCCGTTGATCAGGCGGGAGAGCAGATAGCTGACGTCGTGATACATGTTATTCCCTTAGGTATGTAGACGGGAAAACAGTAACTGGCATTATGAAAAAAGGCCACCTGAAAAGTGTGGCCTGATGGGGATTCGATGTAAACATTGCGGCAGTTTCAGCCGCTTTGTATTGCCGGATGCGGCGTAAACGCCTTATCCGGCAAATAACACCTGGCTGATAATTACTGATTACCCACCTGATCGCCATACGGCAGCGTGTCGTAATCGATCAGCGCATTTTTCTTATACGGATTACCAATCCAGCGGGTGGTTTCTTTGAACTGCGGGTTCACCACTGAACGGGTTGGGTCGTAACCGTCATAAGATAAGCCCGCCAAATCTGACCAGGTGTGGATCAGTTCCGCCAGGCTGTATTTACGATCAACATCCAGCGAGAAATCACGCGGATGCGTCGCCTGCCATTTGTCCGACGTCCACAGAAGGAACGGAATGGTGTACATGTGACGCGTCGGGTTGTCTTCATTACGCCCCTGAGTTTTGTGCGGTGGTGTATCGTAAACTTCTTCACCGTGGTCAGAGAAGTAAACCAGGAAACCGTTCGGATCTGCCGCTTTAAAGTCTTTAATCAGGCTGGCAACCACATGATCGTTGTACAGGTTAGCGTTGTCGTAATCGTTATACGACTCCAGCTCTTCTGCGCTTAATCCCGGCGGGACGTGATCGGTTTTACCATCAAACTTGCCCTGATTTTCCGGGTAACGGTACTTGTATTTGATATGCGTACCCAGCAGATGAACGATGATCAGTTTCTTCGGTGCCGGGTCATTCAGCACTTCCTGGAACGGCTTCAGCACGTTGGTGTCGTATTCACGCGCACTCTGCGTACGTTGCTGGTTCATGTAGTACTGCTTGTCAGTCTGGCGCGAAAATACCGTCAGCATGGTATTGCGGGCGGTCATCGTCTGCTGGTTGGTGATCCAGAAGGTTTTATAACCGGCCTGTTTCATCATGTTCATCAGCGACGGCTGCGTCAGGTACAGGTCCGGGTTCTTTTCGTTGGCGAAAGTCAGCGCCTGTTGCAGGATCTCAATGGTGTACGGACGCGAAGTCACCACGTTGTTGAATACGGCCAGGTTCGGATCGGTTTTATGCAGCGCGTCCAGCTCCGGAGTGGTTTCACGCGGATAACCGTACAGACTCATGCGCCCGCGTTGGGTCGATTCGCCAATCACCAGTACCAGGGTGCGCGGTTCATTACCCGATTCGTCTTTGAAATTAGCCAGCGGCGGTAACGCGTTGTTTTCATTCAGTAGCTTCGTCAGTGAGTTAAGTTGTTGACGATACTGATAATAACCAGTCAGAAATTGCCACGGTGCGGCAGGTTCCATGCGTGATGCCAGATTATCCAACGTTTTCTCAAACGGCTTGTGCTTGATAAACGTGTTCATGGCGATCGGGTGCAGAATCAGACCATAAAGCAGGGCAAAAGAGACGATATAACGCCACGGCTTTGGAATATAGACCGGGCGCAGGCGCGTCCACAGCAGAACGGCCACTGCCGTATAGGCCAGGGCAATGAGCACAATCTTCAGACTGAAATACTGGCTTAAGTACTCGCTGGCTTCGTTGGTGTTGGTTTCAAACATCACAAACAGAACGCTTTGCGAGAACTCCTGGCCGTAGATGACGTAGTAGCATAGCGCCGCCAGAGAGGCTGCCCATAGCATCACGCCAATCACCGCGGCAATAATTTTAATCCGCTTCGGAAAGAGGAATACCGGGATCAACCACAGCGAACTGAATAACAGCGAGTCGCGAATGCCGTTGGTGCCACTATAGCCACTGATGTAAATAATGGCCTGTAGCAGAGTAGAGAAAAACCAAAAGTAGAGCAGTGCCCAACCCAGGGCTTTCCAGCTAAAAAGGGGTTTAGCCTGGACTTCTGTGGAATGCATAGTAAAGACCTGTCTTGAAAAAATAGCGCCGAATGTAAGGACAAAACCTTAAGGATATCTGAAGGGATATCCATAATCTGGATGAAATGCAGACAGAAATATATTGAAAACGAAGGTGTTAGAACAGAAGTATTTAAGAAAACCCTCACGCAAAAGCACGAGGGGGACTGGGGGGGAAGATTAGCCGGTATTACGCATACCTGCCGCAATTCCGGCAATAGTGACCATTAACGCTTGCTCGACGCGAGGATCCGGTTCCTGGCCTTCCTTTTCTGCCTGGCGGGAGCGGTGCAACAACTCGGCCTGTAATACGTTCAGCGGGTCGGTGTAAATATTCCGTAGCTGAATAGATTCGGCAATCCACGGCAGATCGGCCATAAGATGGGAATCGTTGGCAATCGCCAGCACCACTTTGATGTCTTCTTCTTGCAGATTGCGTAACTCTTTACCTAACGGCCACAGCGCTTTGTCGACCAGGCGTTGGTCATAGTATTCCGCCAGCCAGAGATCCGCTTTGGCGAAGACCATTTCCAGCATTCCCAGACGCGTTGAGAAGAATGGCCAGTCGCGGCACATGGCTTCCAGTTCACTCTGTTTGCCATCTTCCACCACTTTTTGCAGCGCAGTACCCGCGCCCAACCAGGCTGGGAGCATCAGGCGGTTTTGCGTCCAGGCAAAAATCCACGGAATGGCGCGCAGAGACTCGACCCCACCGGTCGGGCGACGTTTCGCCGGGCGTGAACCTAACGGCAGTTTACCCAGTTCCTGTTCTGGCGTAGCGGAGCGGAAGTAAGGGACAAAGTCTTTGTTTTCGCGTACGTAGCCACGGTAAAGATCGCAAGAGATGACCGACAGTTCATCCATAATGCGACGCCAGCTCTCTTTCGGTTCCGGCGGTGGCAGCAAGTTGGCTTCCAGAATCGCTCCGGTATACAGCGACAGGCTGCTGACGGTGATTTCTGGTAGACCGTATTTGAAGCGGATCATCTCACCCTGCTCAGTTACGCGCAGGCCGCCTTTCAGGCTTCCCGGCGGTTGCGACAGCAACGCCGCATGGGCTGGTGCGCCGCCGCGGCCAATGGAACCGCCGCGACCGTGGAACAGCGTCAGTTCAATACCCGCTTTTTCGCAGGTTTTGATTAACGCGTCCTGTGCCTGATATTGCGCCCAGGAGGCCGCCATCACGCCTGCATCTTTTGCCGAGTCAGAATAGCCAATCATCACCATCTGTTTGCCCTGAATCAGACCGCGATACCAGTCGATATTGAGCAACTGGGTCATGACATCGTTGGCGTTGTTCAGGTCATCAAGAGTTTCAAACAGCGGTGCGACCGGCATCGCGAAACCAATGCCCGCCTCTTTCAGCAGCAGGTGGACAGCCAGCACGTCAGACGGCGTTTTCGCCATCGAGATCACGTAGGCGGCAATAGAGCCTTGCGGCGCTTCGGCAATCACCTGGCAGGTATCAAGCACTTCGCGCGTTTCGGCGCTTGGTTGCCAGTTGCGTGGCAGAAGCGGACGTTTGGAGTTCAGTTCGCGGATCAGGAATGCCTGCTTGTCGGCTTCTGACCAGCTTTCGTAGTCGCCAAGGCCGAGGTAGCGGGTCAGCTCGCCCAGCGCTTCGGTATGACGGGTACTTTCTTGACGAATATCGATACGTACCAGCGGTACGCCGAAACATTTCACGCGGCGCAGGGTGTCGAGCAGATCGCCGTTGGCGATAATACCCATGCCACATGCCTGAAGCGACTGGTAGCAAGCGTAGAGCGGTTCCCACAGTTCTTCATTCTGCGTCAGCAGACCTTCAGGTTTTGGAAGTTCTTCACCTTTCAGACGCGCTTCCAGCCAGGCCTGCGTCGCCATCAGACGAGAACGCAGGTTTTTCATCAGATAGCGATACGGTTCTGCGGCACCTTCTTCGCCAACCAGCGCCAGCAGTTCAGGAGTGGCTTCAACCATCGACAGTTCAGAAACCAGAACCTGAATATCCTTCAGGAACAGATCAGTAGCTTTCCAGCGGCTGAGCAGCAGGACGTGGCGGGTGATATCGGCAGTGACGTTCGGATTACCGTCGCGGTCGCCGCCCATCCACGAAGTAAAACGGACCGGCACAAATTCAACTGGCAGCTTATAGCCGAGGTTTTCTTCCAGTTGTTCGTTCAGTTCGCGCAGGTAATTCGGTACGCCTTGCCACAGGCTGTTTTCCACTACCGCAAAGCCCCATTTGGCCTCATCAACCGGAGTTGGGCGCAGCTTACGGATTTCATCAGTATGCCAGGACTGAGCGATCAGCTGGCGCAGGCGGCGCATCAGCTGGTGGTGTTCGTAGTCGGCGATATCTTTGTTATCGAGCTGCTTTAAGCAGGCGTTCACTTCCACCATTTTGTGGATCAGGGTACGACGGGTAATTTCGGTAGGGTGCGCAGTGAGGACCAGCTCCAGCGACAGCGATTCCACCGCTTTTTTGATGGTGTCTTCGCTCAGTTCTGGCTGGTTTTTCAGTTTACGCAGGGTGCGGGCGATCACTTCCGGATTGCTGGCAGCCTCGCCTTTCGGCGAAATGCTGTGGTATTGCTCGGCGGTGTTGGCCAGATTCAGGAACTGACTAAACGCACGCGCAACGGGCAGCAGCTCGTCGTTCGACAAATTTTGTAAGGTGGTGAGCAACTCCTGGCGGTTAGCATCATTGCCAGCGCGTGAAGATTTGGACAACTTACGGATAGTTTCTACGCGTTCAAGAATGTGTTCTCCCAACGCATCCTTGATGGTTTCTCCCAGCACTTTGCCGAGCATACTGACATTACTACGCAATGCGGAATATTGTTCGTTCATATGACCCCAGACACCCCATCTTATCGTTTGATAGCCCTGTATCCTTCACGTCGCACTGGCGCGAATATGCTCGGGCTTTGCTTTTCGTCGTCTTTTATAAAGCCACGTAAAAGCGGTGACGTCAAATGCTGCGAAATCGCTTCAGCAAACGAATAAATAGAAGGAATTTACGCCGTTAAATTCACGACGGATAAAATAAGCGTAACTTATGAAAATGTTAAAAAAACACCGTAATTACCACTAAAGTGTTAATTGGCATGGCGCATAAGTCACTGTAGGTCGGATAAGATGCGCAAGCATCGCATCCGACATTATTGCGGCACCGGAGTTTGGCAACGGCGCTGGATGCGGCGTGACCGCCTTATCCGGCCTACGGTTGGTTTAATGCCAGCAGAAATGATGAATTACCTGAGTGATCAGCTCTCGGGTTGGCTTGATAAACCGTGTTTCCAGGTATTCATCAGGCTGATGAGCCTGATTAATTGAGCCGGGTCCCAGCACCAGCGTCGGGCATAACGTTTGAATAAACGGCGCTTCGGTACAGTAGTTCACCACTTCGGTCTTTGCTCCGAGCAATTTCTCAACCACTTTAACCAGTTGATGATTTGGCGGGCATTCATAGCCTGGGATCGGCGGATGCAGCTCATCGACCGTAAGACGCCCCGGCCAGCGTTCGCTCACTGGAGCCAGCGCGTCATTGAGTAAGCCGTTAAGTTCATTGAGGGTCATGCCAGGCAGCGGACGAATATCCATATGCAACTCACAGCAAGCGCAAATACGATTAGAGGCATCGCCGCCGTGAATATGCCCGAGGTTGAGCGTGGGGTATGGCACCGTAAACGCTTCATAGTGATAACGTTCTTTCAGGCTATCGCGTAATTGCAAAATATGCCCGATGGCGTCGTGCATCAGTTCGATAGCGTTAACTCCGCGCGATGGATCGCTGGAGTGGCCCGACTGACCCTGAATGCGAATGGCGTTAGAAATATGGCCTTTATGTGCGCGTACTGGTTGCAGCGACGTTGGTTCACCAATGATGGCGCAATCCGGACGGAGGGTGGTGGTTTCAGCAAAATAACGCGCTCCCGCCATACTGGTTTCTTCATCGGCAGTCGCCAGAATGTAGAGTGGTTTTGCAAGCTTCGTAACGTCGACATCGCGTAGTGCATCGAGGATAAATGCAAAGAAGCCTTTCATATCGGCGGTGCCTAAGCCGTAGAGCTTGCCGTCATGCTCCGTCAGCGTAAACGGATCGCGCGTCCAGCGGCCATCATCAAACGGCACCGTATCGGTATGACCGGCCAGCAGCAAGCCGCCAGCTCCCTGTCCGATACTTGCCAGCATATTAAACTTGTTGCGCGTTCCTGGCACGGGCTGCACTTCCACATTGAAGCCCAAATCTTTAAACCAGTCCGCCAGCAGAGTGATTAAATCTGCATTGCTTTGATCGAGTGCCTCTTCCGTGGCGCTTATTGAAGGTGTGGCAATCAGAGCACGGTAAATCTCGATAAATGGCGGTAATTTGTTTTTCATTGTTGACACACCTCTGGTCATGATAGTATCAATATTCATGCAGTATTTGTGAATAAAAATACACTAACGTTGAGCGTAATAAAACCCACCAGCCGTAAGGTGAATGTTTTACGTTTAACCAGGCAACCAGACATAAGAAGGTGAATAGCCCCGATGTTGAATACGCTGATTGTGGGTGCCAGCGGTTACGCTGGCGCTGAGCTAGTGACCTATGTAAATCGCCATCCGCATATGAACATAACCGCTTTGACTGTCTCAGCGCAAAGCAATGATGCGGGAAAGTTAATCTCCGATTTGCATCCGCAGCTCAAAGGCATCGTTGATCTGCCGTTGCAGCCGATGTCGGATATCAGCGAGTTTAGCCCCGGAGTGGATGTGGTTTTTCTCGCCACCGCCCATGAAGTCAGCCACGATTTAGCGCCGCAATTTCTCGAAGCAGGCTGTGTGGTGTTCGACCTTTCCGGCGCGTTTCGTGTTAATGACGCTACCTTCTATGAAAAATATTATGGCTTTACCCATCAATACCCGGAACTGCTTGAGCAAGCGGCTTATGGGCTGGCGGAGTGGTGCGGCAATAAATTAAAAGAGGCGAACTTGATTGCGGTGCCGGGCTGTTATCCGACGGCGGCACAACTGGCGCTGAAACCGTTGATTGACGCCGATCTCCTTGACCTCAATCAGTGGCCGGTCATTAACGCAACCAGCGGTGTGAGCGGTGCAGGACGTAAGGCGGCAATTTCAAACAGCTTTTGCGAAGTCAGCCTGCAACCGTATGGTGTCTTTACCCATCGCCATCAACCAGAGATCGCCACGCACCTCGGTGCTGATGTGATTTTCACCCCGCATCTGGGCAATTTCCCGCGCGGTATTCTCGAAACCATTACCTGCCGCCTGAAACCGGGCGTGAGCCAGGCGCAAATCGCGCAAGCGTTGCAACAGGCGTATGCCCATAAACCGTTGGTGCGTTTGTATGATAAAGGCGTTCCGGCGCTAAAAAATGTCGTCGGGCTGCCGTTCTGCGATATCGGGTTTGCCATTCAGGGCGAGCATCTGATTATTGTGGCGACCGAAGATAACTTATTGAAAGGTGCGGCGGCACAGGCAATCCAGTGCGCCAATATTCGTTTCGGCTATGCGGAAACGCAGTCTCTTATTTAAGGGTGCAATCATGAATCCATTAATTATCAAACTGGGCGGCGTATTGCTGGATAGCGAAGAGGCGCTGGAACGTCTGTTTAGCGCACTGGTGAATTATCGTGAGTCACATCAGCGTCCGCTGGTGATTGTCCACGGCGGCGGTTGTGTAGTGGATGAGCTGATGAAAGGGCTGAATCTGCCGGTGAAAAAGAAAAACGGCCTGCGGGTGACGCCTGCGGATCAGATAGACATTATCACCGGAGCTCTGGCGGGAACGGCAAATAAAACCCTGCTGGCGTGGGCGAAGAAACATCAGATTGCGGCCGTGGGTCTGTTTCTCGGTGATGGCGATAGCGTCAAAGTGACCCAACTGGATGAAGAGTTAGGCCATGTTGGACTGGCGCAGCCAGGTTCGCCTAAGCTTATCAACACATTGTTGGAAAACGGTTATCTGCCGGTGGTCAGTTCCATTGGCGTGACGGACGAAGGGCAACTGATGAACGTCAATGCTGACCAGGCGGCGACGGCGCTGGCGGCAACGTTGGGCGCAGATCTGATTTTGCTCTCTGATGTCAGCGGCATTCTCGACGGTAAAGGGCAACGTATTGCTGAAATGACTGCCGCGAAAGCAGAACAACTGATTGAGCAGGGCATTATTACTGACGGCATGATCGTGAAAGTGAACGCCGCGCTCGATGCTGCGCGTACACTGGGCCGCCCGGTAGATATCGCCTCCTGGCGTCATGCAGAACAGCTTCCGGCACTGTTTAACGGTATGCCTGTTGGTACGCGGATTTTAGCTTAAGTTTTATTGGCCGGAGGCAGAGCTTTCCGGCATTGAATTTCAAAATAAGGAAACAGAGTTATGGCACTTTGGGGCGGGCGTTTTACCCAGGCAGCAGATCAACGGTTCAAACAATTCAATGACTCACTGCGCTTTGATTATCGTCTGGCAGAGCAGGATATTGTTGGCTCTGTGGCCTGGTCTAAAGCGTTGGTAACGGTAGGCGTGTTGACCGCAGAAGAGCAAGCGCAACTGGAAGAGGCGCTGAACGTGCTGTTGGAAGATGTTCGTGCCAGGCCACAACAAATCCTCGAAAGTGACGCCGAAGATATCCATAGCTGGGTGGAAGGCAAACTGATCGACAAAGTGGGTCAGTTAGGCAAAAAACTGCATACCGGGCGTAGCCGTAATGATCAGGTGGCGACTGACCTGAAATTGTGGTGCAAGGATACCGTTAGCGAGTTGCTGACGGCTAACCGACAGCTGCAATCGGCGCTGGTGGAAACCGCACAAAACAATCAGGACGCGGTAATGCCAGGTTACACTCACCTGCAACGCGCCCAGCCGGTGACGTTTGCTCACTGGTGCCTGGCCTACGTTGAGATGCTGGCGCGTGATGAAAGCCGCTTGCAGGATGCGCTTAAGCGTCTGGATGTCAGCCCGTTAGGCTGTGGCGCGCTGGCGGGAACGGCTTATGAAATCGACCGTGAACAGTTAGCAGGATGGCTGGGGTTTGCCTCGGCGACCCGTAACAGTCTCGACAGCGTTTCTGACCGCGACCACGTTCTGGAACTGCTTTCTGCCGCCGCTATTGGTATGGTGCATCTGTCGCGTTTTGCCGAGGATCTGATTTTCTTTAACACTGGCGAAGCCGGTTTTGTCGAGCTTTCTGATCGCGTGACATCCGGTTCATCATTAATGCCGCAGAAGAAAAACCCGGATGCGCTGGAACTGATTCGTGGTAAATGCGGTCGGGTGCAGGGCGCGTTAACTGGCATGATGATGACGCTGAAAGGTTTGCCGCTGGCTTACAACAAAGATATGCAGGAAGACAAAGAGGGTCTGTTCGACGCGCTCGATACCTGGCTGGACTGCCTGCATATGGCGGCGCTGGTGCTGGACGGCATTCAGGTGAAACGTCCGCGTTGCCAGGAAGCGGCGCAGCAGGGGTATGCGAACGCCACTGAACTGGCGGATTACCTGGTGGCGAAAGGCGTGCCGTTCCGCGAGGCGCACCATATTGTTGGTGAAGCGGTGGTGGAAGCCATTCGTCAGGGCAAACCGCTGGAAGAACTGCCGCTCAGTGAGTTGCAGAAATTCAGCCAGGTGATTGGCGAAGATGTCTATCCGATTCTGTCGCTGCAATCGTGCCTCGACAAGCGTGCGGCAAAAGGCGGCGTCTCACCGCAGCAGGTGGCGCAGGCGATTGCTTTTGCGCAGGCGCGGTTGGGGTAAGAACATTTCGATGTACAAACTTGAGCCTGGCTTATCGCCGGGCTTTTTTATGGCAAAAAAAAGCGGATCCTGGAGATCCGCAAAAGTTCACGTTGGCTTTAGTTATTCGAGTTGAGAAACTCTCGAAACGGGCAGTGACTTCAAGGGTTAAAAGAGGTGCCGCTCCGTTTCTGTGAGCAATTATTACTCACAATGCTTGATAGGGATAATCGTTCGTTGCTATGCTACCTATCGCCATGAACTATCGTGGCAATGGAGGATGGATAATGAATATTCGTGATCTTGAGTACCTGGTGGCATTGGCCGAACACCGGCATTTTCGCCGAGCGGCAGATTCTTGCCACGTCAGCCAGCCAACCCTGAGTGGGCAAATTCGTAAGCTGGAAGATGAGCTGGGCGTGATGTTGCTGGAGCGGACCAGCCGTAAAGTGTTATTCACCCAGGCGGGAATGCTGCTGGTGGATCAGGCGCGTACCGTGCTGCGTGAGGTGAAAGTCCTTAAAGAGATGGCAAGCCAGCAGGGGGAGACGATGTCCGGGCCGCTGCATATTGGTTTGATTCCCACGGTTGGGCCTTACCTGCTACCGCATATTATCCCGATGCTGCACCAGACCTTTCCGAAGCTGGAAATGTATCTGCATGAAGCGCAGACCCACCAGTTACTGGCGCAACTGGACAGCGGCAAACTCGACTGCGTGATCCTCGCACTGGTTAAAGAGAGCGAAGCATTCATTGAAGTGCCCTTGTTTGATGAACCCATGTTGTTGGCTGTCTATGAAGATCATCCATGGGCTAACCGCGAATGCGTGCCGATGGCCGATCTGGCAGGGGAAAAGCTGCTGATGCTGGAAGATGGTCACTGTCTGCGCGATCAGGCAATGGGCTTCTGCTTTGAAGCTGGCGCGGATGAAGATACACACTTCCGCGCGACCAGTCTGGAAACTCTGCGCAACATGGTGGCGGCAGGTAGCGGGATCACTTTACTGCCTGCGCTGGCTGTGCCGCCGGAACGCAAACGCGATGGGGTTGTTTATCTGCCGTGCATTAAGCCGGAACCACGCCGCACTATTGGCCTGGTTTATCGTCCTGGCTCACCGCTGCGCAGCCGCTATGAGCAGCTGGCAGAGGCCATCCGCGCAAGAATGGATGGCCATTTCGATAAAGTGTTAAAACAGGCGGTTTAAGCCATTTAGCGCAGCTACCCGATAGGCTTCCGCCATCGTCGGGTAGTTAAAGGTGGTGTTGACGAAGTACTCAATAGTGTTGCCGCCACCTTTCTGTTCCATAATCGCCTGACCGATATGAATAATTTCGGCAGCGCGCTCGCCAAAGCAGTGAATGCCCAGAATCTCTTTTGTTTCCCGATGGAACAAAATTTTTAGCGTGCCTACGTTCATGCCGACGATTTGCGCTCGCGCCAGATGTTTAAACTGGGCACGACCCACTTCATACGGCACTTTCATCGCAGTCAGTTGCTGTTCGGTTTTGCCCACAGAGCTGATTTCCGGGATGGTGTAAATGCCGGTAGGGATATCTTCAATCAGATGTGCGGTGGCTTCACCTTTCACCAGCGCCTGCGCAGCAATGCGCCCCTGGTCATAGGCCGCCGACGCCAGGCTCGGATAACCAATCACGTCGCCCACCGCGTAAACGTGCGGCTGCGCGGTCTGATACATGCTGTTAACCTTCAGCTGTCCACGACTGTCAGTTTCCAGCCCAATGTTCTGTAACGCCAGCGAATCGGTATTACCGGTGCGACCGTTGGCATAGAGCAGACAGTCGGCTTTCAGCTTTTTGCCAGATTTCAGATGCATGATCACGCCGTCATCGCAACCTTCGATCTTCTCGTACTCTTCGTTGTGACGAATCACTACGCCACTGTTCCAGAAGTGATAGGAGAGAGAATCTGACATCTCTTGATCGAGAAACGCCAGTAGACGATCGCGGGTATTGATCAGATCCACTTTGACATCCATACCGCGGAAGATCGACGCATATTCACAGCCGATAACCCCAGCACCGTAAATAAGCACATGGCGCGGTTCGTGATGCATGCTCAGAATTGAGTCGCTGTCGTAAATACGCGGATGGGTAAAATCGACATCTGTTGGATGATAAGGGCGAGAGCCGCAGGCAATAACAAATTTTTCAGCTGTTAGTGTTTCGACACTGCCGTCCGGGCAGTCCAGCGCCAGCGTATGCTCGTCAACAAAGCGAGCGTTCCCTTGCAATATTTCACAGTGATTACGTTCGTAAAATCCCTGACGCATGCGCGTTTGTTGATTTATCACGTTATCAGCATGGTTGAGGATATCGGCAAAAGAAGAGCGGAGCAGTCGCGAATGGTCGCTGTAAAGTGGGTTTTGATTGAATTCAATAATGCGGCTGACGGCGTGACGTAGGGCTTTCGACGGGATGGTCCCCCAGTGGGTGCAACCGCCGCCAACATTTTGATAACGCTCGATAACTGCGACGCGCGCACCTTGCTTAACCAGACCCATTGCAGCGCCTTCGCCGCCTGGGCCGGAACCTATTACTATGGCATCGTAATCGTAGGAATGTGGCATGGTAGGGCTTACCTGTTCTTATACATAAAAGCAACAGAATGGTAACATTTTATCGCGGGTAAGCCAATTGATCCCCGTCATTTATCTGGCTATATCGTGAGCGGCCTTTGCTTTGTTTGTTTCTTACTTTTGCCCTGAACGTTTTATTGGATTTTTATTGCCGATACTCACCATTTCAGTGTCAGGTTTCCATTGCGTGTAAAAGAACCAGCCAAAGAGATGCAGTAATTCTGTTTTATTGCTTTACCGTTCATTCATGTCACTGGAGTAATCCAGTATGTTCATTCTCTGGTATAGTGCCAGCAGTACTTTTGGCAAGGATTCAGACATCGTGATGGGCGTAAGAGCGCAACAAAAAGAAAAAACCCGCCGTTCGCTGGTGGAAGCCGCATTTAGCCAATTAAGTGCTGAACGCAGCTTTGCCAGCCTGAGTTTGCGTGAAGTGGCGCGTGAAGCGGGCATTGCTCCCACCTCTTTTTATCGGCATTTCCGCGACGTAGACGAACTTGGTTTGACCATGGTTGACGAGAGCGGTTTGATGCTGCGTCAACTCATGCGTCAGGCGCGTCAGCGTATCGCAAAAGGCGGGAGTGTGATCCGTACCTCGGTCTCCACATTTATGGAGTTCATCGGTAATAATCCCAACGCCTTCCGGTTATTATTGCGGGAACGCTCCGGCACTTCCGCTGCGTTTCGTGCTGCCGTTGCGCGTGAAATTCAGCACTTCATCGCGGAACTTGCGGACTATCTGGAACTCGAAAACCATATGCCTCGCGCGTTTACTGAAGCGCAAGCCGAAGCAATGGTGACGATTGTCTTCAGTGCGGGTGCCGAGGCGTTGGATGTCGGCATTGAACAACGTCGACAATTAGAAGAGCGACTGGTGCTGCAACTACGAATGATTTCGAAAGGGGCTTATTACTGGTATCGCCGTGAACAAGAGAAAACCGCAACTATTCCGGGAAATGTGAAGGACGAGTAATGAAACAAGCAAATCAAGATAGAGGTACGCTGCTGCTGGCGTTGGTTTCTGGCTTATCGATTAATGGTACGTTTGCGGCGCTGTTTAGCTCCATTGTGCCATTTTCTGTATTCCCAATTATTTCCCTGGTGCTGACGGTTTATTGTCTGCATCAACGTTATCTTAATCGCACCATGCCGGTCGGCTTACCGGGTCTGGCTGCCGCCTGTTTTATTCTCGGCGTTCTGCTGTATAGCACTGTGGTTCGTGCAGAATATCCGGATATCGGTTCTAACTTCTTCCCGGCTGTGCTTTCCGTCATTATGGTGTTCTGGATTGGCGCGAAGATGCGTAATCGTAAGCAGGAAGTTGCTGAGTAATGTAGTGCGCCGCATCCGGCGGGCGATGCCTGATGCGGGCGCGGATTTTACTTAGCTGTCAGTAACACCCCGCACTCCATATGGTGCGTGTAGGGGAACTGATCAAACAGAGCCAGACGTTCAACGTTGTGCGTCTGGCTTAATGTTTCCAGATTCTTACACAGCGTTTCCGGATTGCAGGAGATATACAGAATACGCGGATACGCCTGCACCATTTTCTCGGTTTCGCTGTCCAGACCGCTGCGCGGCGGGTCGACAAAAATGGTTTCGCACTGATAACTCTTTAAGTCGATACCTTGCAGACGGTTAAATTCGCGCACACCATTCATCGCCTGAGTAAACTCTTCCGCCGCCATACGAATAATTTGTACGTTATCAATATGGTTAGCAGCAATGTTGTATTGCGCGGCAGCGACCGACGGCTTAGCGATTTCGGTGGCTAATACCCGATCAAAATTGCGCGCCAGCGCTAATGAAAAGTTACCGTTGCCGCAGTACAGCTCCAGCAAATCACCTTTTGAGCCTTTGGTCACGTCCAGCGCCCATTCCAGCATCTGAATGTTCATCGCCGCGTTCGGCTGGGTGAAGCTATTTTCTACCTGACGGTAGATCATCTCTTTTCCTGCGACCGGCAGACGTTCGTCGATGTAATCCTGATCCAACTCGATTTTGGTTTTCGTTGCTCGGCCAATCAGATGCACATTTAAATTTTGTGCGCGCAATGCATCGCGCAGAGCTTCTGCCTGCTGACGCCATTCGTCATCCAGCTTTTTATGGTACAGCAGGGAAACCACCGCCTGATTACTCAGAGTGGTGAGGTAATCAATCTGGAACAGCTTGTGGCGCAGAACGGGATTATTACGCACGCCCGCAATCATTGCCGTCATCAACTGGTTGATAAGTTCACTGGCGGCGGGGAAGCTATCTACGCGGATGCGACTTTTGGTTTGCTGATCGAAAATGATGTGGTACAGGTCATCACCATCGTGCCAGATGCGGAACTCCGCACGCATCCGGTAATGGCTGACCGGCGAGCGAAACACTTCCGGAACCAGGTCAGAAAATGGTGCCATCATACTTTGCAAACGTACCACTTTTTCGGCTAACTGCGCTTCATACTGCTCGGTTGGAAGGTGTTCGGGGGTCATGATGTATCCTGAAAAATTAAAGTACGCGGCGATTGTAGGGATTGCTCATCAGATGTCCAGATCTTGATGAATTCCTATTTGTGAGCTACGTCTGGACAGCAACTTGTTACAACCTGTAGCATCCACTCGCCGGTCCTGTGAGTTAATAGGGAATCCAGTGTGAATCTGGAGCTGACGCGCAGCGGTAAGGAAAGGTGCGATGATTGCGTAATGCGGACACTGCCATCCGGCGGGAAGTCATCATCTCTTAGTATGTTATATACCCCTCCAAGCCCGAAGACCTGCCGGCTTACGTCGCATCTGGTTCTCGTCATCGCGTAATATTGATGAAACCTGCGGCATCCTTCTTCTATTGTGGATGCTTTACAATGATTAAAAAAGCTTCGCTGCTGACGGCGTGTTCCGTCACAGCCTTTTCTGCTTGGGCACAGGATACCAGCCCGGATACTCTCGTTGTTACTGCTAACCGTTTTCAGCAGCCAGTAAATACTGTCCTTGCACCTACTGATATTGTTACCCGTGAGGATATTCAACGCTGGCAGTCGAAAGACCTCAACGATGTTATGAGTCATCTCCCTGGTATAAATATCTCTCAAACTGGTGGAATGGGGACGAGTTCTTCTCTTTATGTTCGTGGCACTGAATCGCGCCATGTTTTGGTGTTGATTGATGGTGTGCCGATGGCTCGTGCCGGTATCGACAATGCAATTGATATTAGCCAGTTCCCGGTATCACTTGTACAGCGTGTTGAATATATTCGTGGGCCGCGTTCTGCCGTGTATGGTTCTGGCGCCATCGGAGGTGTGGTGAACATTATTACAATGAGTAATGATGAGAACGCTCAGATCAACGCAGGAATGGGTACAAATGGTTATCAAGCCTATGATGGGGTAATAAATAAACGTTTTGGCGATACGATGGTAACAGCAGCAGGCGCTTACCAGACAACCAAAGGTTTTAACATTCAGCCTGGCTCACCATACGGTGGTGATAGCGATCGCGATGGATATCGCAACAAACTTTTCTGGGGGGGGCTGCAGCATAAGTTTAACGATAACTTCTCGGGGTTCTTCCGTGGTTACAGCTACACAGCTAATAATGATTACGACCAGGGCTCGATGTATGGTTCTGTTACCGGCAACGAAGAAGCTCAGAATTACAACCAGTCCTGGGATACAGGCCTACGCTATAACTCCGGCATCTATTCGTCTCAGTTAATTGCTAACTATCAACGACTCAAGAATTATAACTACACAAATAATCTTGGTCGTTATGCGGGAGATGCCACCCTGGATGACATGGAGCAGAGTTATATTCAGTGGGGTAATAGCATTGAGGTAGGGCATGGTGCAATTAGCGGCGGGATCGATTGGAAACAGGAAAAACTGACGTCCAGCAGTATTACAAAATCAGATGATTACAAACGCGATACCACCGGGTTATACCTGACTGGACAGCAACAGATTTCCAATGTGACTTTGGAAGCTTCAGGCCGAGAAGATCATGATGAACAGTTTGGCTGGCATGGTACCTGGCAGACAGCTGCTGGTTGGGAGTTTATTGATGGCTACCAGGCAACACTTTCTTACGGTACCAGTTTTCTTGCACCTTCTCTTGGACAGCAATACGGGGCTGCTCGCTTTGCTTCAATTTATGGTCCAGGTATTGCAGCCAACCCAAATTTGAAACCAGAAGAATCTAAACAGTGGGAGATTGGAATTGAGGGGTTAACTGGGACTCTGGATTGGCGGCTCTCAGGATATCGTTATGAAATTCAGAACCTGATTGATTATAAAAGCATAAATAATGTCAACCAGTATATTAATGTGAAATCAGCCACGATTAAAGGGCTGGAATGGACGGGAAATATTACAACCGGTCCCGTTGAACATCGCTTGACGTTACAATATGTTGACCCGCGCGATGATGAAACAGATAAAGTGCTATACCGTCGGGCAAAACAGCAGGTTAAGTACGAGTTGACTGGACAAGCTTATGGTTTCGAATGGGACGTTTCTTACCAATATATAGGTCAACGATACGACAACGCTTATGACGAGATCTCTGGTTCATCACATACAGTTAAATTAGGCGGTGTGAGCTTGTGGGATCTTGCGGTTGCATATCCGGTCACCTCTCATCTGACAGTTCGTGGTAAAATAGCCAACCTGTTCGACAAAGATTACGAGACAGTCTATGGCTACCAAACTGCAGGACGGGAATACACCTTGTCTGGCAGCTACACCTTCTGAACCACGTCCCACCGTGCTGGTGTTTGACTCCGGCGTCGGTGGGCTGTCGGTCTATGACGAGATCCGGCATCTCTTACCGGATCTCCATTACATTTATGCTTTCGATAATGTCGCTTTTCCTTATGGCGAAAAAAACGAAGACTTTATTGTTGAGCGAGTGGTGGAAATTGTCACTGCGGTGCAAGAGCGTTACCCCCTTGCGCTGGCTGTGGTCGCTTGCAACACCGCCAGTACCGTTTCACTTCCTGCATTACGCGAGAAGTTTGCGTTCCCGGTTGTCGGTGTCGTTCCGGCAATTAAGCCAGCGGCACGTCTGACAGCTAATGGCATTGTTGGATTGCTGGCAACTCGTGGTACGGTAAAACGTTCTTATACCCACGAGCTAATCGCGCGTTTCGCTAACGAATGTCAGATAGAGATGCTGGGCTCGGCAGACATGGTTGAGCTGGCTGAAGCGAAGCTGCATGGCGAAGAAATCTCTCTGGATGCGCTAAAACGTATCCTGCGCCCGTGGTTAAGAATGAAAGAACCACCAGATACTGTTGTTCTGGGGTGTACCCACTTCCCTCTATTACAAGAAGAACTGTTACAGGTACTGCCAGAGGGAACCCGACTGGTGGATTCAGGCGCAGCGATTGCCCGCCGAACGGCCTGGCTGTTAGAACATGAAGCCCCGGATGCAAAATCTGCCGATGCGAATATTGCCTTTTGTATGGCAATGACGCCTGAAGCTGAACAATTATTACCCGTTTTACAGCGTTACGGCTTCGAAACGCTCGAAAAACTGGCAGTTTTAGATTGATTTGGTTGAATGTTGCGCGGTCAGAAAATTATTTTAAATTTCCTCTTGTCAGGCCGGAATAACTCCCTATAATGCGCCACCACTGACACGGAACAACGGCAAACACGCCGCCGGGTCAGCGAGGTTCTCCTGAGAATCTCAACAGGGAAAGCAAAAAAATGCTTGACTCTGTAGCGGGAAAGCGTATTATGCACACCCCGCGCCGCTGAGAAAAAGCGAAGCGGCACT
>NZ_JAATUR010000041.1 GCF_011881725.1 Escherichia coli
TATCCATGACTGCTTCTGGACTGGTTTCACCTTTGGGTGGTATGACCTTGGATCATGGGTTACACGCGTAGAACGCTGTATTGCCAGGGATATTGTAGATACTGGGTTCTTTAAGAAAAATGGCACCAGTACCTACATAGCTGAGTGTTATGCAGACAGGATGATACGAGGGTATTACCTCGGGGGTGGGTATTCGGCTATCATAAATTGCGCTTGCGATTTAACCACTCGATGGGGGTTCTATCTATATGGTGGTAGGACTGGTTCTGATTTAGCAACTTTCTCTATAAAAGGTTGTGGTTCAGAGCAATCAGGTACTGATTCTGTATTTTATGTTGACGGGTTAGTTGCACTGTCTATAGAGGATCACCACGCAGGAAATGACCCAGCTGTTCAACCAACACCAGCTGCGTTGCTTAGCATGGCTTCGAATACATCATATTCACAAGTGGTGCTGAAAAATATTAGAACAGTAAATGTAGATACATTAATTTTGGATGCTACTGACCATAATTATTTTGATTTAACAAACGTCACATGTCGTAGCGCCATGTCTAAAGAGTTTTACTTAGGGAGTAATTCAAGAGTTTTAAAAAGGACGTATGATGGTACGCGATTTATTACTAGCACTGACCAGGTTGGCATTGGCTTTGCGGAGTCTGATATTGTTGATGGATGGACAGATCTCACTTTGTCTGGACTAAGAAATGGACAATTTATAATTAGGAGGACTGTAAGCATACCCAGAACTTCAGGAGACGCTGGGTTTGCAGTGATAAACCTACCTTTCAACATGAATACTAATTATGCTGTTGTTGCCAATCTTGATGCAGATTTTGGAACTCTTCAGTCGGTTTGTCCATCTTATAGCGTTACAGAAAAGACAGCATCATCTTTCAAACTTTGCGCTTCTTCTGCAAAGAATAATACAACATGGTCAGCAATAGATGTTGATGTAATTATATATGGAATAAAAGCATAAAAAACCGCCACGAATGTGGCGGATTTAGTTATTTGCAATTGTCTTTAAAGTCAATGATGAACAAATCTTTTTCTGACCTAATGGAATACAGTGATGTTTTATTTAAAAGCTTGTAGTTACAAACATTAGCTGATACCTCATCTCTATTGCGCACGAATTCCATTGTAATGTATTTTGATAAACTTCTAATTCCCCAATACCACCCTTCAGACATATAGTTTGGAGCTAACTTATCAATTATAGGGAATACTTGATATTGCAACTCGCTCCTAATTGCTCTTTTTGATTGGCCTACAATAACAACTTTGTATAAATCATAGTCATTATCTTTCATTATTTCATTTGAAATGTTTCTAGAAATAAAATCATTATATTCATCATTATTTTTTAAAACACCACCAAAAGAGTTAGATAAGATGAATGAGTAGAAAATAACTATAGAAACGCATATTGCTATTGCTTTGTTGTCAAATCTGCTCTTGCAGTACGCAACTACTGCAAATAACAAGAACGGGTAGCAAATCATAGTTCTTGATGTATACCATGGGTCAGAGATGACAAGATTTGGTAGCGTTGTAAGAATAAGCAGTGAGAGTATTAATATAATGAACATCACAAATAATGAAACTGCTCTAAAGAAGTCGTTCATTATATCTTTAAAGAATGAAATTAAAACACATGCAATCAGTGGTGATACGGCATAAATATAACCAGAAGATAATAGCGCATCATAAAAATAATAATATCTAATAACTCTTGACTTTATCTCAATGAGTGAGTTTGAATCCAAGTTAATAAACTCACCGCGCGAAAGTTGTATCCCTATATATTTTACTAAAAAACTGTAAATAGCATAAGACAATAAAAAAGAAGCTATCGATATTATTGCTGTTGGTATATTTTTAATTATTGAGCTTATACTAAGATCTTTTACCATAAAGCATGCGAGAACGGCAAAATATGCCATTGCAGAAGTTTGATACAAACCAAACACCAATGTAAGGCATGTCGCTGAAAATATAAAAAACGATACTTTGTTTCTTGCGATATATGGAGTAATTGCAAGCAAAACAGACAATGACATAGGTATCGAATCATATTTATATGATATATTCTCCAAGAAAAATGGAGATGTAAGTAGCAACAAGCTACATGCTTTTATTAAAAGTTTATCTCCTTCAAAAAGGTATGTTGACAATAAGTAACCAGCAACAAACATTATTAAAGCTGATAATATTGTTGATAATGGAGCCATCTGTGATATAAGGCTGCCAAATGACATAATTTGCATAATATAGGTTGCAAATATTCTGCCATCCTCATGCCATCCATACCCAGAAAGCACTCTGCCCATATCATCTATATAGTATGCATTTGCAATTATTATTGGCAAAACATAAAGAATGGCAAGTGATAGTAGCCACTTATTCTTATCTAAGAAAGACGTAATCATTTCCTTCCCTTAATTATATATTTAGGCCTTGCTTTTGTTTCAATGTAAATCCTACCGATATACTCACCAAGTACACCAATCCCAATCAATTGAACCCCACCCAGGAAAAGTATTGAAACTAGCAATGACGGGTATCCAGGAACGCTATTTCCGAAGAGGAGCTTATCTAAAATCATCCACGCTCCATAAATGAATGCCAAGCTGGCAACTAAAAGTCCGATATATGTCCACATGCGCAATGGGAATGTTGAGAAACTTGTGATGCCTTCTAATGCCAGATTCCAAAGCTTCCAGCCATTGAATTTAGTTTTGCCTGCCACGCGCTCTGCGCGAGCGTACTCGACCACATCAGTTCTCCCGCCAACCCAACTTAGCACGCCCTTCATGAAAAGATTACGTTCTGGCAACAGCTTAATATTCTCTACCACTTCACGAGACATAAGTCGGAAGTCGCCAACGTTCTCTTCAATCTGCGGATTGCTAATTTTGTTATGCAGCTTATAGAACCACTCGGCGGTTTTCCTCTTCAGTCGGCCATCCGTTGAGCGGTCATATCGTTTCGCAAGCACCATATCAGCACCTGCCTGCCACTTTTCAATAAGATGAGGAATAACCTCAATCGGGTCTTGCAGGTCAACATCAATTGGGATTATAGCATCCCCAGTTGCATGGTCTAACCCTGCAAACAATGCTGGTTCTTTACCAAAGTTGCGTGTAAATGACAGCGGAACAACTAGCGGGTCTGAAACAGCCAGAGCGTTAATGATTGACTCCGTAGAGTCTTTGCTACCATCATTTATAAAAACAATTTCCACTTCATATGGCTTCAACTCTTCGAATTCACGTACCGTTTTATAAAAAATCGGTATCGCTTCTTCTTCATTGAAGACAGGAACTACAAGAGATATCTTCATTTCGCATCCCTAAAGACAATGAACTTTGAATAGACGAAACCGCACACAAGACTGATGGCGGAGAAGGTGATGAGAGTGACAATTGGAGGAAGTGAACATCTATCAGCAGCCCATCCAACAGTTGCACTCAGTGTTCCCATGAATCCTACATATAACATGTAGCGCATCGTTGTAGTCGAAGCTTTGAATGTGAATTTTGCATTCGCGAAGAAGCTAAAGCTCACAGCCACAACGAAACCTGCGAAGTTTGCAAGAGCCTGATTGGTGTGCGCGGCATAGATACATACACCAAAAACCACCCAATGTATAAGTGTGTTCAGCACACCAATCGAGGTGTACTTTGCAAATAGCTTTAACATTTCTTCTATCAGCTAATAATCAAAGGGATGAAGTCTATCATCCAAGTCTCAATCGATCGATACTTGCTGTAACCGATGAGACAAAACTGAGACAAACAAAGCTTTGCACTGGATTACAAGGCTTTGTGTCATTCGATAGCTAAGGTGGATCACTCCACCTTTTCATCAAGCCAGTCCGCCCACCACTGCATCATTTCTCTGCGCTTATCGAGATATTGAGCATGGTTGTAAATCCCGCGCACAGAACCGCCGTTGGCATGTGCCAGTTGCACTTCAATAGCATCAGCAGGCCATTCGTTCTCGTTCATAATCGTGCTGAATTCATGCCTGAATCCGTGACCGCTTTCCAGACCCTCATAGCCGATTTGTTTGATCACAAGTAGCACCGCGTTCTCGCAGATTGGCTTCTTCTTATCGTTGCGCCCGGCAAAAACAAACTCTGATACTGGTTTGGTGATTGAGCTTAGCGTAGTGAGAAGTTCAACCACCTGGTCTGACATCGGTACTACATGAATCCTTCGTCCTTTCATCACACTGGCGTCGATGGTGATAATCCTGTTTTCAAAATCGACGTTCTTCCATAGCATGGAACGAAGCTCTTTCGTTCTTAGGGCAGTGTAGCGTAAAACCTTGGTGGCAATGAGCGATACGATACTTCCTGAAAATGTTGCCAGTGCTTTGTTGAATGCCGGGATCTGGTCTGCAGGAAGAAACGGGAAGTTCTTCTTGCGGTATCCCTTCATGGCGTCAGCAAGGTCAGGTGCCGGGTTATATTTAGCCCTACCGGTGACAATAGCGTAACGGAAAACCTCGCCGCATCTTCTGCGTGCTTTGTTGGCTCGCTCCATTGCACCGCGATCTTCAAATCTGCGGATTACTTCCAGCAGTTGCATCGGCTCAATATCCTGAATCTCAAGACCGCTGATGATGGGTAAAATGTCGTCATCAAACATTTTTGCAAGTTCAGTTGCATAGCCTACAGACCAGACTTGCTTCTTGTGCTCGTACCATTCCTTGTAAATCGCACTAAAGGAATTGTTGTTAGACGAAGCCTTTTTCGCCTTTACCGGATCGATGCCAACCGAGATGTCTTTCCTCGCAGTCCATGCTTTATCCCTTGCCTCCTGCAAAGTCATAAGCGGATATTTTCCTACGGTCAGTATTTTTTCCTTACCGTCAATCTTGTAGCGAAGCTGCCAGACCTTTTTTCCGGATACAGGGACATAAAGGTACAGGCCATTACCATCGAGTAGGCGGTATGGTTTTTCTTTCGGCTTTGCTGCTTCAATCTGCTTAACGGTGAGCATGGGTAAAAATCCGGTGGGTAAAATTATTTTATCCACTTTTTACCCGTCATGGAGTGCGGCTGTCAACGATCTGACGCGAACCATGACGAACTGTGAATCTACTGGAGGCTTGATATTCAGTGGATTTTGCGGACTGGTACGGATGGGGGCGAACTGATAAATGGTGTCCCCTGCAGGAATCGAACCTGCAATTAGCCCTTAGGAGGGGCTCGTTATATCCATTTAACTAAGAGGACAATGCGGCATGAGTATACCCGCTAATGGTCAGCGGGGTAAGTACACTGCCGCTCAATTGCTTAAACCCTCGCCATTTAAGCCGGATTTTTATCATTTTTCTTAATGTTTTCCGCACGTTCTGCTTTCTGACGAGCTTCTTCTTTGCGTTTATTGCTCATGTCGTTACGGATCTGTGCATGACTCATTAACGCGAAGATAAAGGTGCCGCCGCAGATGTTTCCCGCCAGTGTCGGTAGCGCAAATGGCCAGATGAAATCACTCCAGTGCAGTGTGCCGTTAAATACCAGATAGAGAATTTCTACAGACCCAACGACGATGTGGGTAGTGTCGCCCAGGGCAATAAGCCAGGTCATCAATATAATCACGACTATCTTTGCCGCACCCGCAGCAGGAAACATCCACACCATAGTGGCAATCAGCCAGCCGGAAATGATGGCGTTGGCAAACATCTCGCTGGGAGTGTTTTTCATCACATCCATGCCGATTTTAACAAACGCATTGCGGGTCTCTTCATTGAAGATGGGCATATATTCAAACGCCCAGGCTGCAATGCCCGTCCCGAGAATATTACCTAACAGCACAACACTCCATAACCGTATAAGTAAGCCGAAGTTGCTCCTTGTCGGTTTTTGCATTACGGGCAGTACCGCAGTCACGGTGTTCTCGGTAAACAATTGCTGGCGCGCCATAATGACGATAATAAAACCAAAGGTATAACCCAGATTCTCTAACAAGAAGCTCCCCGGCACGCCTTCCAGTTCGACATGAAATATCCCTTTTGCCAGTAGCGAAGCGCCCATCGACAGACCCGCAGCAATGGCCGACCACAAGAGCGCCATCGCGTCGCGTTCCAGCTCTTTTTCGCCGTCCTGACGGATATGTTCGTGAATAGCCATCGCACGGGAGGGGAGTCGGTCTTCATCTATTTCTATTTTTTTGCCGTGCTCTTTTTCTTCACTCTCAACTTTAAGTTCGTCGCTGTGTTGATCAATTTTGTCGTTGTTCATGGTGTCTTCTCTTGCATTAGCACGTATAGCTAAAGCGTAGCGGCTTTTTTACTCGTAACTGGCGGGAGTTACTCTGAAAATGAATAAAAGGCTGCGTTTGTCTTTTTCTGTTTCTGCAGAATCAAGTAGCCTACAGGGCGGCGATTACCAGGCTATGATCAAATCAGCAAATCGGGGCGTCTGGACATCAGTTGACGTGCTGTTACAATCGCCCACACCTAAACAGGCGGATACGGTATCGTTCCGTCATGGATGGCAAACTGCATAAGCCATAAAAAAACAGGGAGACATTTATGAAGCTTCGCCTGTCGGCGCTTGCTCTGGGAACTACGCTTCTGGTGGGGTGTGCGAGTTCCGGTACAGATCAGCAAGGGCGTTCTGACCCGTTAGAAGGGTTCAACCGCACCATGTACAACTTCAACTTCAATGTATTAGACCCGTATATTGTTCGACCGGTAGCTGTCGCCTGGCGTGATTATGTTCCGCAACCGGCGCGTAACGGTCTGAGCAACTTCACCGGCAACCTTGAAGAACCTGCGGTGATGGTTAACTACTTTTTACAGGGCGACCCTTATCAGGGGATGGTCCACTTTACCCGCTTTTTCCTGAACACCATTTTGGGGATGGGCGGCTTTATTGACGTTGCGGGGATGGCGAACCCGAAACTGCAACGGACCGAACCTCACCGTTTTGGTAGTACGCTCGGTCATTATGGCGTGGGCTATGGGCCTTATGTTCAGTTACCGTTCTACGGTAGCTTCACGCTGCGTGATGATGGCGGTGATATGGCGGATGGTCTCTACCCGGTACTTTCCTGGCTGACCTGGCCGATGTCTGTGGGTAAATGGACGCTTGAAGGTATCGAAACTCGTGCCCAGTTGTTGGATTCCGATGGCCTGCTTCGTCAGTCGTCCGACCCTTACATCATGGTACGCGAGGCTTACTTCCAGCGTCATGATTTCATCGCCAATGGCGGCGAACTTAAACCGCAGGAAAACCCGAACGCGCAAGCGATTCAGGATGATCTAAAAGATATCGATTCTGAATAATAAGCAAATAAAAAAGGTGAGTTGAAAAACTCACCTTTTTCTTATTAACGAACGTATTATTAGAACGCGTAGTTAAAGTTAGTCCCGAACAGCCAGGCTTTACCTTCAGACTCGAAGGAATAAGCTGCCGGTCCTTCGCCTTCGGTGAATTTCACTTTCTGGCCATGCATATAAGATGCGCCAACGTCAATGGATGCATCTTCATTAAATGCGTAAGTTAACCCAGCACTTAACCACAAGCGATCCTGGTCAGGGATGGAAATAGAACGTTTATCTGCCGGAACCGGGCTGTCGTCATAAGCGATACCGGTACGGAAGGTCCAGTTTTTATCGTAATAGTAGGTTGTACCCAACGCGATACGATATGCGTCACGGAAGCCTTCATCTTTATAGAACAGAGTCTGGCCATTATCGCCTTTTGCTTTCAACTCCTGGAACTGGCTCCAGCTGGTATAGGCCATGCTGTAGTGAATTGCCCACTGTGGCGCAACACGGTTATAACCAGAAATCTCCCACATCTCAGGCAGGTTGAGCGTCAAGGACCCATTTTGAGTTGCACCCATCGTGCCATACGGTAAGCCCATGCTACCCAAAATGTTGTTCAGATTTGGGTTAATGGAGCTTTTGTAATCCCCTTCGAAGTCGATTTTAACTTCTGAACGATAAGTCAGGCCCCAACGGTTATCTTTATCCAGTTCATAAAGAATGCCCGCGTTCCAGCCAAAGCCCCATTCGTCACCTTTAAGATGAGCAATTTGAGAGTCCGGAGTATTAATTCCATCGGTTAATGAAGCGGGTACACCCCTGGCAATCAACTGTTGAGACAATAAAGGCCCCAGCGAACCGGCATAACGCTCAATTTTGGCCCTGGCGTAAACAGCATCAAAACCGAGACCAAAACTCCAGCTATTGTTAAGGCGATAAGCCCCGCTAAGGTTAAGGTTGATTGTCTGCAGATCGGTTTTACCTCCATAGATACCAGCAGCGTAGTTGTCGGTAAATTCCGTAGCCAGGCCGTAGTTGGAAGTTATTGACGCTCCCCAACCAAACTGATCGTTAATCGGCGCGACAAAGTGCAGGTTAGGCACCCACGCAGTTGGGGCGATATTTTTAGCATTTGCACTCTGACCGGTTAAATCAGAACGTCCGGTAATATCTACATCCGGATCTATATAAACCGCACCGGCAGAAAACGTTGGGCGGTCAAACATGGTAATCAACGCGGGGTTACGGCTGACGTTACCGGCATCATCGGCAATTGCGCCTTCCCCTGAGTAAGCCCGGCCCAGGCCTGAGGAAGAAAATTCGTTTAACTGAAAGCCTGCCGACCAGGCCTGGGTGGAGATAAGTGCCACTGCGACTGCGATAGCAGACTTTGTAAACAGGGTTTTCTGGCTCATGACCATAACCTCAATAATTTATTTTTATACAAACTATGTTACGTGCTGTAACAGGAGCGCGAAGTGTAGGGTCTGAGGTACGACTTAGAAATCAGACCAGTGGCGAGAGTATAGGTCGGACCAGATGGAATGTTGCAAGTATGTTTCTATCTTTTTTCAAATATGATCTAAGAAACGCGATCCAGCTGGCAAAATTTGGAGGTGGCGCACTCATGGATTTGGGTGAATTTTGTTTTAGATCATTTTTAAGTGTGATTTCGGTCACTTATCTGATTTTGCAGAATTAACAACTGGAGCAGCACTTTCTTGAAGCGTAAAATATCCGCAACGTTTATCTGGCACCTTGGGTGCACATACAGAGGAAATCAACGATGAGTAAATGTAGTGCTGATGAAACCCCGGTTTGCTGCTGTATGGATGTTGGCACCATTATGGACAACTCCGATTGCACCGCGTCTTACAGCCGTGTGTTTGCAAACCGCGCAGAAGCAGAACAAACGCTGGCGGCGCTGACTGAAAAAGCCCGTAGCGTGGAATCCGAACCGTGCAAAATCACCCCGACCTTCACTGAAGAGTCTGACGGTGTTCGCCTGGATATCGATTTCACTTTTGCCTGCGAAGCTGAAATGCTGATCTTCCAGCTGGGTCTGCGTTAATTCCTCTCGGGTATGTACGCCCCTGCCAGCAACAGGCAGGGGCGTTTTCTTTTCTTTCTCCTGTCATCACTGTGTCATAGCTCCCACTTTCCCTTTTCCCCACTTGGCTAATTGTAAAAAAAAGGTTAAGACTGTGATCAGGTCAGACCACTTTTTGTCTTTTTTTTTACAGGGGAGTGTTATGGGTCAGGTTTTACCGCTGGTTACCCGTCAGGGTGATCGTATCGCCATCGTTAGCGGGTTACGTACGCCTTTTGCCCGCCAGGCGACGGCTTTTCATGGCATTCCTGCAGTTGATTTGGGAAAGATGGTCGTAGGCGAACTGCTGGCACGCAGCGAAATTCCCGCAGAAGTGATTGAGCAACTGGTCTTCGGTCAGGTTGTACAAATGCCGGAAGCGCCCAATATTGCGCGTGAAATTGTTCTCGGTACTGGAATGAATGTACATACCGATGCTTACAGCGTCAGCCGCGCTTGTGCTACCAGTTTTCAGGCCATCGCAAACGTTGCTGAAAGCCTGATGGCGGGAACAATTCGAGCGGGGATTGCCGGTGGGGCAGATTCCTCTTCCGTATTGCCAATTGGCGTCAGCAAAAAACTGGCGCGCGTGCTGGTGGATGTCAACAAAGCTCGTACCCTGAGTCAGCGTCTGAAACTCTTTTCACGACTGCGTTTGCGTGACTTAATGCCCGTGCCGCCTGCGGTGGCAGAATATTCTACCGGCTTGCGGATGGGGGACACCGCAGAGCAAATGGCGAAAACCTACGGTATTACTCGCGAACAGCAAGATGCGCTGGCCCACCGTTCGCATCAGCGTGCCGCCCAGGCATGGTCAGAAGGTAAATTAAAAGAAGAAGTCATGACCGCTTATATCCCACCTTATAAACAGCCTCTCGCGGAAGATAATAATATTCGCGGCAATTCTACACTTGCCGATTACGCGAAGTTGCGCCCGGCGTTTGACCGCAAACATGGGACGGTAACGGCGGCAAACAGTACGCCGCTGACTGATGGCGCGGCAGCAGTGATCCTGATGACGGAATCCCGGGCGAAAGAATTAGGGCTGGTGCCGCTGGGATATCTGCGCAGCTACGCATTTACCGCTATAGATGTCTGGCAGGACATGCTGCTCGGTCCAGCCTGGTCAACACCGCTGGCGTTGGAGCGTGCTGGTTTGACAATGGCCGATCTGACATTGATTGATATGCACGAAGCGTTTGCCGCCCAGACGCTGGCCAATATTCAGTTGCTTGGCAGCGAACGTTTTGCTCGCGACGTACTGGGGCGTGCACATGCCACTGGCGAAGTGGACGATAGCAAATTTAACGTGCTTGGCGGCTCGATTGCTTACGGTCATCCCTTCGCGGCTACTGGCGCGCGGATGATTACTCAGACCTTACATGAACTTCGCCGTCGCGGCGGTGGGTTTGGTTTGGTGACCGCCTGTGCTGCCGGTGGGCTTGGTGCGGCAATGGTTGTGGAGGCGGAATAATGGAAATGGCATCAGCGTTTACCCTCAATGTCCGTCTGGACAACATTGCCGTTATCACCATTGATGTTCCCGGCGAGAAAATGAATACCCTGAAGGCAGAATTTGCCTCGCAGGTGCGCGCTATTATTAAGCAACTCCGCGAAAACAAAGAATTGTGCGGAGTGGTATTTATCTCCGCTAAACCAGACAACTTCATCGCTGGCGCAGACATCAACATGATCGGCAACTGCAAAACGGCGCAAGAAGCGGAAGCACTGGCGCGGCAGGGCCAACAGTTGATGGCGGAGATTCATGCTCTGCCAGTTCCGGTTATTGCCGCCATTCACGGTGCATGCCTGGGTGGTGGGCTGGAGCTGGCACTGGCGTGTCATGGTCGCATCTGTACTGACGATCCTAAAACTGTTCTCGGGTTGCCGGAAGTTCAGCTGGGATTATTGCCAGGTTCAGGCGGAACTCAGCGTTTGCCACGCCTGACAGGAATCAGCGCAGCATTAGAGATGATCCTCACCGGCAAGCAACTACGGGCAAAGCAGGCATTAAAACTGGGGCTGGTAGATGACGTCGTTCCGCACTCCATTTTACTGGAAGCTGCTGTTGAGCTGGCAAAGCAGGATCGTCCTTCTTCCCGCACTTTACCTGTGCGCGAGCGTATTCTGGCAGGGCCGTTGGGGCGTGCGCTGCTGTTCAAAATGGTCGGCAAGAAAACAGAGCAGAAAACTCAGGGTAACTATCCGGCGACAAAACGCATTCTTGACGTTATTGAAATCGGATTAGCACAAGGGACCAGCAGTGGCTATGACGCCGAAGCTCGTGCCTTTGGCGAACTGGCAATGACGCCGCAATCGCAGGCGTTGCGTAATATCTTTTTTGCCAGTACGGAGGTGAAAAAAGATCCCGGCAGTGATGCTCCTCCTGCACCATTAAACAGTGTGGGGATTTTAGGTGGCGGATTGATGGGCGGTGGAATTGCCTACGTTACTGCCTGCAAAGCAGGTCTGCCAGTACGAATTAAAGATATCAGCCCACAGGGCATAAATCATGCGTTGAAGTACAGTTGGGAGCAACTGGATGGCAAAGTGCGCCGTCGCCATCTCAAAGCCAGCGAACGCGACAAGCAACTGGCTTTAATTTCGGGAACGACCGATTATCGCGGATTTCCCCATCGTGATTTAATTATTGAAGCGGTGTTTGAAAATCTCGAATTAAAACAACAGATGGTGGCGGAAGTTGAGCAAAATTGCGCCCCTCATACCATCTTTGCTTCGAATACCTCCTCTTTACCGATTAGCGATATTGCCGCACACGCCTCGCGACCTGAGCAGGTTATCGGCTTGCATTTCTTCAGTCCGGTAGAAAAAATGCCGCTGGTGGAGATTATCCCGCACGCAGGAACATCAGCGCAAACCATTGCCACTACGGTAAAACTGGCGAAAAAACAGGGTAAAACGCCAATAGTGGTAAGGGATAAAGCCGGGTTTTATGTCAATCGTATTTTAGCGCCATACATTAACGAAGCTATCCGCATGTTGACTGAAGGTGAACGTGTTGATCACATTGATGCCGCGCTGGTGAAGTTTGGTTTTCCGGTGGGACCAATCCAACTTTTGGATGAGGTAGGAATCGATACCGGGACTAAAATTATTCCTGTACTGGAAGCAACTTATGGAGAACGTTTTAGCGCACCTGCAAATGTTGTTTCTTCAATTTTGAATGATGATCGCAAAGGCAGAAAAAATGGCCGAGGTTTCTATCTTTATGACCAAAAAGGGCGTAAAAGCAAAAAGCAGGTCGATCCCGCCATTTACCCGCTAATTGGTGTGCAGGGGCGGGGGAGACTATCCGCACCGCAGGTTGCTGAAAGGTGTGTGATGTTGATGCTGAATGAAGCAGTACGTTGTCTGGACGAGCAGGTTATCCGTAGCGTGCGTGACGGGGATATTGGTGCGGTATTTGGAATTGGTTTTCCACCGTTTCTCGGTGGGCCGTTCCGCTATATCGACTCTCTCGGCGCGGGCGAAGTGGTTGCAATAATGCAACGACTGGCCGCGCAGTATGGTTCTCGTTTTACCCCTTGCGAGCGTTTAGTCAAGATGAGCGAGCGTGGGGAAAGTTTTTGGAAAACAACTGCAACTGACCTGAAATAAGAAGGTCAAAGCTATATGAATCCGCGCTGAATGGCGGTGTATTGGTCAAAATGTAAACGCACATTGACTATACTTACGCCATTGAGGTAAAAAACAGCGTTTCATTCGGTGAATGGATAAGGCACAATGCCGGCCTCCGTCTCGTTTCTCTGGTTTCAGATGAAACCTGGCGGGTGAATCTGGTTAACAAAAGCGGTGCAATATGCAAGTTTTTATCATGCGTCACGGCGACGCAGCCCTCGATGCCGCCAGTGACTCGGTTCGTCCTCTGACCACTCACGGTTGTGACGAATCTCGCCTGATGGCGAACTGGCTGAAAGGTCAAAAAGTGGAAATCGAACGTGTTCTGGTGAGCCCGTTTCTGCGAGCCGAGCAAACTCTGGAAGAAGTCGGGGATTGTATGGACCTGCCTTCCAGCGTGGAGGTTCTGCCGGAGTTAACGCCCTGCGGCGATGTTGGTCTGGTCAGTGCCTATCTGCAGGCCTTGACCAATGAAGGTGTTGGTTCTGTATTGGTGATCTCCCACTTACCGTTAGTCGGGTATCTGGTCGCCGAGTTATGCCCAGGCGAAACGCCGCCTATGTTTACCACTTCAGCCATTGCTAGCGTAACGCTTGATGAAAGCGGAAATGGCACATTCAACTGGCAAATGAGCCCTTGTAATTTGAAGATGGCAAAAGCAATTTGATATACACCTACAAGGCCCAATAGCATCAGCTATCGGGCCTTATAAATTGCGTTTCTGAACGTACTGATAGAGAAACAGTTAATATTAGTAGAGAAATATATTGTTGGGTTTTATTTTTATTATTAAATGAAGTGCGTTAGACGTTATAACGTCGTGAAATTAATACCACAATATTTTTATAGATTGGTCAGTGTTTTCAACTCATAAATCATTCACGTTATTCTGGTATTTGGAATTGATTACAGGTGCAAACAGAGCGTGGAGTCATCAACGGTGATTTCATTACCAGCCAGACCGTGACCTTTGAGTATATACAGGCGTCGTTATCCACTCTTTTAATAAACGATGGTCACCTGTGTGAGGGTAGCCAAGTCAATGAGCTGGTTGCTTACTATCGTTTTGTATCTCAATTGAAGACGTTTAGTACTCAAGGGGAGATAGCAATAAGATTACTTTCACGCCGAATACGCATCCTGTAACTGATAAGCAACTCCATAATACGTGGGTTCACGTATATACAATCAATCAACAATCTATCGATGTGATATTTCGCTTCCAGAATATTCGTTCTATAAGTCGTAAAAGCGTTTATGCTGCATCCGGCGGTATTTCCTGATATACCTGTCCGACTTATATAGATCGGACAGGCGGTTAATGCTCAGGGCAACTCCGGCGGCAGCCACTCATCGACCTCGATCAACACCAACAACGCAGCATCACCACCATATTCTTTCGGTGCCTGGTGAAATGCCATTACATGCGGATGCTGCGCCAGCCACAGCGGCGTTTGTTGTTTCAAAATATGCTTACCGTGACCATGCATTACACAGGCGCAAAACACATGCTCACGGCGGCAGGCGGCAATCAACGCGCCCAGCTCCTGCTTGGCCTGTAGTTGTGTCAGACCATGTAAATCGAGAAATAACTCCGGTGAATAATCACCACGGCGTAGCTTCTTCGCCTCAAAATGGCTGACATCCGGGCGGACATATTTCACCGGACCTTCAGTGTTCAACAACGGTTGAAATTCGTCCGAAAAATAATGGCTGGCATCAGCCTGCTCCTGAATCAAACGCTTGACCGGGACTTCGCTGATTTTCTTGCGTTGCGGTCGATGGACAATCGTGTCCTGTTTCAGCTGGCGAGTCCCCGCCATCAACTGGCGGAACAGCGCCTGATCCTCCTCGCTAAGTGTTGCTTTCTTTTTCATTTATGTGTCTCTATTTTTAATTTCCTACAGTTTACCCGACTCGTCGCCCAATCGATCGTTTTAAACGTATTTTTCCTCACTCACGGCGTGTGGATGCTGATTTATCACCGCCTTCATGGCAAACTAGCCGCCGAAATTATTGCGATCATGCCCTGGAGGATTACGTGGATAAAATTTTTGTTGATGAGGCAGTTAATGAACTGCAAACCATTCAGGACATGTTGCGCTGGTCGGTGAGCCGCTTCAGCGCGGCGAATATCTGGTACGGCCACGGCACCGATAACCCGTGGGATGAAGCAGTGCAACTGGTACTGCCGTCGCTCTACCTGCCGCTGGATATTCCAGAAGATATGCGTACTGCACGTCTGACCTCCAGCGAAAAACACCGTATTGTTGAGCGTGTGATCCGCCGCGTCAACGAGCGCATTCCGGTGGCCTACCTGACCAACAAAGCGTGGTTCTGTGGTCATGAATTTTACGTCGATGAACGTGTGCTGGTGCCACGCTCGCCGATTGGCGAACTGATCAACAATAAATTTACCGGGCTTATTAGCAAACAACCGCAGCACATTTTAGATATGTGCACCGGTAGCGGCTGCATTGCGATTGCCTGCGCTTATGCCTTCCCGGAAGCGGAAGTCGACGCGGTAGACATCTCTCCTGATGCGCTGGCGGTTGCCGAACAGAATATTGAAGAACACGGTTTGATCCATAACGTCATACCGATTCGTTCCGATCTGTTCCGTGACTTGCCAAAAGTGCAGTACGACCTGATTGTCACCAATCCGCCATACGTTGATGCAGAAGATATGTCCGACCTGCCAAACGAATATCGTCACGAGCCGGAACTGGGTCTGGCGTCTGGTACTGATGGCCTGAAACTGACGCGCCGCATTCTCGGTAACGCGGCAGATTACCTTGCTGATGATGGCGTACTGATTTGTGAAGTGGGCAACAGCATGGTACATCTTATGGAACAATATCCGGATGTTCCGTTCACCTGGCTGGAATTTGATAACGGCGGTGATGGTGTGTTTATGCTCACCAAAGAGCAGTTGCTGGCGGCCCGTGAACATTTCGCGATTTATAAAGATTAAGTAAACACGCAAACACAACAATAACGGAGCCGTGATGGCTGGAAACACAATTGGACAACTCTTTCGCGTAACCACCTTCGGCGAATCGCACGGGCTGGCGCTCGGCTGCATCGTCGATGGTGTTCCGCCAGGTATTCCTCTCACAGAGGCGGACCTGCAACACGATCTCGACCGTCGTCGCCCTGGGACATCGCGCTATACCACCCAGCGCCGCGAGCCAGATCAGGTCAAAATTCTCTCCGGTGTTTTTGAAGGTGTCACCACCGGTACCAGCATTGGCTTACTCATAGAAAACACTGACCAGCGTTCTCAGGATTACAGCGCAATTAAGGACGTTTTCCGTCCGGGCCATGCTGATTACACCTACGAACAAAAATACGGTCTGCGCGATTATCGCGGCGGTGGACGCTCTTCCGCTCGTGAAACCGCTATGCGCGTCGCGGCAGGGGCGATTGCCAAAAAATACCTCGCGGAGAAATTTGGTATTGAAATTCGCGGCTGCCTGACCCAGATGGGCGACATTCCGCTGGAAATCAAAGACTGGTCGCAGGTCGAGCAAAATCCGTTCTTCTGCCCGGACCCGGACAAAATCGACGCGTTAGATGAACTGATGCGCGCGCTTAAAAAAGAGGGCGACTCTATTGGCGCGAAAGTCACAGTTGTTGCCAGTGGCGTCCCCGCCGGACTTGGCGAGCCGGTCTTCGATCGCCTGGATGCAGACATCGCCCACGCGCTGATGAGCATCAACGCAGTGAAAGGCGTGGAAATTGGTGATGGTTTCGATGTGGTGGCGCTGCGTGGCAGCCAGAACCGCGACGAAATCACCAAACAAGGTTTCCAGAGCAACCATGCGGGCGGCATTCTCGGCGGCATCAGTAGCGGACAGCAAATCATTGCCCATATGGCGCTGAAGCCGACCTCCAGCATTACCGTGCCAGGGCGCACAATCAATCGCTTTGGCGAAGAAGTTGAGATGATCACCAAAGGCCGTCACGATCCTTGTGTCGGGATCCGCGCCGTGCCGATCGCTGAAGCGATGCTGGCAATCGTTTTAATGGATCATCTGTTACGGCAGCGGGCGCAAAATGCCGATGTGAAGACTGATATTCCACGCTGGTAAAAAATGAACAAAACTGCGATTGCGCTGCTGGCCCTGCTAGCCAGTAGCGCCAGCCTGGCTGCGACGCCGTGGCAAAAAATAACCCAACCTGTGCCGGGTAGCGCACAATCGATAGGCAGTTTTTCTAATGGCTGTATCGTCGGCGCTGACACGCTGCCGATACAGTCCGAACATTATCAGGTCATGCGTACCGATCAGCGTCGCTATTTCGGACACCCGGATCTGGTGATGTTTATCCAGCGTCTGAGTCGCCAGGTGAGCAATCTGGGCATGGGTACGGTGCTGATTGGCGATATGGGGATGCCCGCTGGTGGGCGTTTCAACGGCGGTCATGCCAGCCACCAGACCGGACTGGATGTCGATATCTTCCTGCAACTGCCGAAAACACGCTGGACTTCCGCGCAACTGTTGCGTCCGCAAGCATTAGATTTGGTTTCCCGCGACGGTAAACACGTTGTCCCCACGCTGTGGAAGCCAGAAATTTTCAGCTTGATCAAACTCGCCGCGCAGGACAAAGATGTCACCCGCATTTTTGTTAATCCGGCAATTAAACAACAACTTTGCCTTGATGCGGGCACCGATCGCGACTGGTTGCGCAAAGTGCGACCCTGGTTCCAGCATCGCGCGCATATGCATGTACGATTACGTTGTCCTGCCGATAGTCTGGAATGTGAAGATCAACCTTTACCGCCACCGGGCGATGGTTGCGGGGCAGAACTGCAAAGCTGGTTTGAACCACCAAAACCGGGAACAACAAAGCCTGAGAAGAAGACACCGCCTCCGTTGCCGCCTTCCTGCCAGGCGCTACTGGATGAGCACGTGATCTAATGGAAACGTTTAATAGCCTGTTTATGGTTTCCCCGCTGTTGCTGGGTGTCCTCTTTTTTGTCGCCATGCTGGCGGGGTTTATTGACTCGATTGCCGGTGGCGGTGGGTTACTGACCATTCCGGCATTGATGGCGGCGGGGATGTCTCCGGCTAACGCGTTGGCAACCAATAAACTGCAAGCCTGCGGCGGCTCAATCTCGGCCACTATCTATTTTATTCGCCGCAAAGTAGTTAGCTTAAGCGATCAGAAACTCAACATCGCCATGACCTTTGTCGGCTCAATGAGCGGTGCGCTGCTGGTGCAGTATGTTCAGGCCGATATATTACGGCAGATTTTGCCCATCCTCGTGATTTGCATCGGCCTCTATTTCTTATTAATGCCAAAATTGGGCGAAGAAGATCGCCAGCGCCGGATGTACGGTTTGCCCTTCGCGTTAATTGCCGGTGGCTGTGTCGGTTTTTACGACGGATTCTTTGGCCCGGCTGCCGGATCATTTTATGCCCTGGCCTTCGTTACGCTGTGCGGTTTTAACCTCGCCAAAGCCACGGCCCACGCGAAATTACTTAACGCAACGTCAAACATCGGTGGCCTGCTGCTGTTTATTCTCGGCGGCAAAGTGATTTGGGCGACAGGAGTCGTGATGCTGGTGGGGCAGTTTCTTGGCGCACGCATGGGCTCGAGACTGGTGTTGAGCAAAGGACAAAAGCTGATCCGCCCGATGATCGTTATCGTCTCGGCGGTGATGAGTGCCAAATTACTTTATGATAGCCACGGACAGGAGATCCTCCACTGGTTGGGGATGAACTAATGAACAGTACACACCACTATGAGCAGTTGATTGACATTTTTGATCGCTGCTTTGCCGATGAATTTAATACCCGTCTGATTAAAGGCGATGACGAACCGGTCTATCTTCCTGCTGATGCGGAAGTACCGTATAACCGAATCGTCTTCGCTCATGGCTTTTATGCCAGCGCCATCCACGAGATTTCGCACTGGTGTATTGCCGGGAAAGCGCGTCGTGAGCTGGTTGATTTCGGCTACTGGTATTGCCCGGACGGACGCGATGCCCAAACGCAAAGCCAGTTTGAAGATGTTGAAGTTAAGCCGCAGGCGCTTGACTGGTTATTCTGCGTGGCGGCGGGCTATCCGTTTAATGTCAGTTGCGACAATCTGGAAGGGGATTTCGAACCGGACCGCGTGGTGTTTCAACGGCGGGTACATGCGCAGGTGATGGATTATCTGGCAAACGGTATTCCCCAACGTCCGGCACGCTTCATAAACGCATTACAAAATTATTACCACACGGCGGAACTTACGGCGGAACAATTTCCGTGGCCGGAAGCGCTCAACTGAAGCCTGTGCCACGTTTTACAATGAGGAAAGAAGATGATCGCGGAGTTTGAATCACGCATTCTGGCATTAATCGACGGCATGGTTGACCATGCCAGTGATGACGAGTTGTTTGCCAGTGGGTATTTGCGTGGCCACCTGACATTAGCCATCGCAGAACTGGAAAGTGGTGAGGACCACTCCGCCCAGGCGGTACATACGACCGTTAGCCAGAGTCTGGAAAAAGCCATTGGTGCCGGTGAATTGTCGCCGCGTGACCAGGCGCTGGTAACCGATATGTGGGAAAAACTGTTTCAGCAGGCTTCACAGCAGTAAGTTGTGGCGTCTGGAGGCTATGCCTGATGCGACGCTTACCGCGTCTCATCAGGCCTACAGGTTACACGTAGGTCGGATAAGGCGTTCACGCCGCATCCGACAAACAATGCCAAAGCAGATTACCCGGCCTTAACTGCTTTACCTTTCAATAACTTCCGCACCCATAACCGATTCGGGTTTAATGCCGCCAGCGTACTGGCATCCATCGGAACCGGTTCTTCACTCATCTGAGCCGCCAGAATCTCGGCGCACAGCGGGGCAGAGCACAAACCACGCGAACCCAAAGCTGCAAGCATAAAGAGATCGTCATAAACCGGTGCGCTTACCGCGTTATCTTTCTGGTCCGCCAGCGAGGCATATTCCGCGAGCGTTGCCTCATAATCTGGCACATTGCCTACCATTGGCAGATGATCGCGGGTGGCGCAACGTACACCGCAACGAGCGTCTTTATCACTGACATCGACTTCTTTTGCCCATTGCGCGTGTGGGAAACAATCAATTAACCGTTGGCGATTTCGCTGCTGATCATCTTCACTGTACGCAGTCTCTTCACTACCTCGATGGTAACTGGCGCCAATACAATGGTGCTGATTCGCGGGATTTTGCGGCGTGAGATAACCGTCATAGCACAACACCTGTTTCAGTTTCGCCAGTTCCGGCGTGGTTGGAATATGGCTGACCTGCCCGGCAACTGAATATACCGGTAGAGGCGACGTTTGGCTGAAACGGCTGATTTGATGCCCGTTCGCCAGTACCACTACGCTATGCGCTGCGGGTTGATTATTCGTAAAATTCAATTGCCAGTTGTCAGCCTTGCGGGATAAATCCTGTAACTGGTGTTGATAACGAATCTGTAAACCTTGCTGTTCCGCCAGTTCCAGCACATTATGGGTCAGCTCAGCCGGACACAGCCAGCCACCTTGCGGATAAGTAATACCGCCGCAATTTGTTACTACACCTGTAACGCCTTCAACCTCATTCGCCCCGACCGCAATAGCCAACTCTGGGGGGAAATCCATCGACAACATCTGCGCGATTTTATGCTGGCTTTTCTCATCCCATCCCAACTGCGTTACACCGCACCAGTCATGATCGAATGCAACGGGTAACTGGTCATAAAGCCGACGAGCAAAAGTAAACGCATTAGAAAAAAAGCGGTTTAGCGATTCATCGTGTTTGCTTAATAACGGATACAGCGCCCCCTGACGATTGCCGGAAGCACCCTGCGCGGGAGCGTCATCTGCGCAATAAAGCGTTACCTGCCAGCCGCGACGCAATAGCGCCAGTGACAACAACGCGCTGGCAATACCGCCGCCTATAATCGCCACTTCTCGTTTGCTGCTGCCCGTACGGTTGAACCATGGTGTGAAACAGGGGAGAGATAATGTTTGTTCCATCACCCCGCAAAGCATTTCCCGTTTCCGCCCAAAGCCCTTACGCTTTTGCATCGTGAATCCGGCTTCCTGCAAACCGCGACGGACAAAACCGGCAGAGGTAAATGTTGCCAGCGTGCCGCCAGGCCGGGCCAGCCGGGCCATTGCGTTAAACAGGTTTTGCGTCCACATATCAGGGTTTTTCGCGGGCGCAAAGCCGTCCAGAAACCAGGCATCCACTTTTTGATTCAGCGAATCGTCCAGTTGGCTGGTCAGTTCGTTAATATCGCCAAACCATAAATCCAGCGTTACGCGGCCTTCATCGAGCAATAAACGATGGCAACCGGGCAAGGGCAAAGGCCACTGTGCCTGAAGCTGTTCCGCCCACGGCGCAAGTTCTGGCCAGTGTTGGTGCGCTAATCCTAAATCCGCACGAGTGAGGGGAAATTTCTCAAAACTAATGAAATGTAAGCGTTGTAATTGTGCCTGTGGATGCGCTTCGCGAAACTGAGCAAATGCCTGCCATAGCGTCAGGAAGTTTAGTCCGGTGCCGAAGCCGCTCTCTGCTACCACAAACAGAGGATGTGGGTGACAGGGGAAGCGTGCCTCTAATTGGTTACCCCCAAGAAAAACATAACGCGTTTCTTCCAGTCCGTTATCGTTGGAAAAATAGACATCGTCAAAATCTCGGGAAACAGGTGTACCCTCAGCATTAAATTCAAGGTTGGCAGGTTGTATGGAGTCGTGTTTCACGTAAGTTACTCGTCTTACAGGCGGTGGCTCGATCTTAGCGATGTGTGCCAGGCTGCGCAAATTTCTCTAATAATTGGCTGATCGGACTTGTTCGGCGTACAAGTGTACGCTATTGTGCATGCGAAACTTACTCTATGTGCGACTTACAGAGGTATTGAATGAAACGTGCAGTGATTACTGGCCTGGGCATTGTTTCCAGCATCGGTAATAACCAGCAGGAAGTCCTGGCATCTCTGCGTGAAGGACGCTCAGGGATCACTTTCTCTCAGGAGCTGAAGGATTCCGGCATGCGTAGCCACGTTTGGGGCAACGTAAAACTGGATACCACTGGCCTCATTGACCGCAAAGTTGTGCGCTTTATGAGCGACGCATCCATCTATGCATTCCTTTCTATGGAGCAGGCAATCGCAGATGCAGGCCTCTCCCCGGAAGCTTACCAGAATAACCCGCGCGTTGGCCTGATTGCAGGTTCCGGCGGCGGTTCCCCGCGTTTCCAGGTGTTCGGCGCTGACGCAATGCGCGGCCCGCGCGGCCTGAAAGCGGTAGGCCCGTATGTGGTCACCAAAGCGATGGCATCTGGCGTTTCTGCCTGCCTCGCCACGCCGTTCAAAATTCACGGCGTTAACTACTCCATCAGCTCCGCGTGTGCGACCTCCGCACACTGTATCGGTAACGCAGTAGAGCAGATCCAACTGGGCAAACAAGACATCGTGTTTGCTGGCGGCGGCGAAGAGCTGTGCTGGGAAATGGCCTGCGAATTCGACGCAATGGGCGCGCTGTCTACCAAATACAACGACACCCCAGAAAAAGCCTCCCGTACTTACGACGCTAACCGTGACGGTTTCGTTATCGCTGGCGGCGGTGGTATGGTGGTGGTCGAAGAACTGGAACACGCGCTGGCGCGTGGTGCTCACATCTATGCTGAAATCGTTGGCTACGGCGCAACCTCTGATGGCGCAGACATGGTTGCTCCGTCTGGCGAAGGTGCAGTTCGCTGCATGAAGATGGCGATGCACGGTGTTGATACCCCAATCGACTACCTGAACTCTCATGGTACTTCGACTCCGGTTGGCGACGTGAAAGAACTGGCAGCTATCCGTGAAGTGTTCGGCGATAAGAGCCCAGCGATTTCTGCAACCAAAGCAATGACCGGTCACTCTCTGGGCGCTGCGGGTGTGCAGGAAGCTATCTATTCTCTGCTGATGCTGGAACACGGCTTTATCGCCCCAAGCATCAACATTGAAGAGCTGGACGAGCAGGCTGCAGGTCTGAACATCGTGACCGAAACAACCGATCGCGAACTGACCACCGTTATGTCTAACAGCTTCGGCTTCGGCGGCACCAACGCTACGCTGGTAATGCGTAAGCTGAAAGATTAATTTGGAGTAGGTCGGATAAGACGCGCCAGCGTCGCATCCGACAATACGCACCAATGCCGCAACCGACAGTAACGCAAAAGGGAGCCTGATGGTTCCCTTTTTCACATCATTGACAATCGCCGCCTGTTCCAGGCAAACTTCCCGTTTTGTCGATTTCCTTCTGATAAGACGTACGCGTTAAATCCTGCCAACGCACCGTAACCCTAAAACCAGAGAGATGAGACGGGGACACTCCTCGCCTTGCGCTGCATTCTGGAGTAATGCATGACTGCTGTAAGCCAAACAGAAACACGATTTTCTGCCAATTTTTCGCTCTTCCGCATCGCTTTTGCGGTTTTTCTCACCTACATGACCGTAGGGTTGCCATTGCCGGTTATCCCGCTGTTTGTTCATCATGAACTGGGCTATGGCAACACCATGGTCGGGATTGCCGTCGGCATTCAGTTTCTGGCCACGGTGTTAACGCGTGGCTATGCCGGGCGACTGGCCGATCAATATGGTGCGAAACGATCGGCACTTCAGGGGATGTTAGCCTGTGGTCTGGCGGGGGGCGCGTTGCTGCTGGCGGCGATTTTGCCCGTCTCCGCTCCGCTCAAATTTGCCCTGCTGGTCGTCGGGCGTTTGATTCTTGGCTTTGGTGAAAGCCAGTTGCTGACGGGCGCTCTGACCTGGGGATTGGGTATCGTCGGGCCGAAACACTCCGGCAAAGTAATGTCGTGGAACGGGATGGCGATTTATGGCGCACTGGCGGTGGGTGCACCGCTTGGCTTGTTGATTCATAGCCATTTCGGCTTTGCCGCACTGGCGCTTACGACAATGGCATTGCCTTTACTGGCGTGGGCTTGTAACGGCACAGTACGCAAAGTACCAGCCCTGGCGGGAGAGCGCCCATCGCTGTGGAGTGTTGTCGGGCTTATCTGGAAACCCGGGTTAGGTCTGGCGCTACAAGGCGTTGGTTTTGCGGTTATCGGGACTTTCGTTTCGCTCTACTTTGCCAGCAAAGGATGGGCAATGGCGGGCTTTACCCTTACCGCGTTTGGCGGCGCATTTGTCGTGATGCGCGTCATGTTTGGCTGGATGCCGGACCGTTTTGGCGGCGTGAAAGTGGCGATTGTCTCTCTGCTTGTGGAAACGGTGGGCCTGTTGCTGCTCTGGCAGGCGCCAGTTGCGTGGGTCGCATTAGCAGGCGCGGCGCTAACTGGAGCCGGATGTTCGCTGATCTTTCCAGCGCTCGGTGTGGAAGTGGTTAAGCGCGTTCCGTCTCAGGTTCGCGGTACTGCGCTCGGCGGTTATGCGGCGTTTCAGGATATCGCCCTCGGTGTTTCCGGGCCACTGGCAGGAGTGTTGGCGACGACATTTGGCTATTCGTCGGTATTCCTTGCCGGGGCGATATCGGCGGTGCTGGGGATTATCGTGACGATACTGTCATTTCGCCGTGGTTAACTCAATAACCAGATCAATATCACTATGATGGCGGTTAACAATATCCACAGGCTGGGGCGCATTGCCATTTCTTGCATCGTGTTAATGAATGGCGTAAAGGGATTGAGCAACGGTTGAATATCTCGCGGTTCAATCCCATTCACCCGCCGCTGATAAAGCTGGTTGAGGATATCCTCGGCCTGTGCGGAAGTCAGGGCTGATTGCGTAGAAAGGCCATACTTTTGCTCAACATAGGTCGATAATACCGTCAGCTCGCTGGCATCCAGTGGCTGTTTCAGCACCATCTGAAGCGACTCCAGCGTCGGTGTATTTTGCTGACTTAACACCTGGCGGGCCTGCAACCAGGTGACCAGATGGTTAAACATTTTCGCCGGGATCAACTCACCATTTTTTACCCCAGAAAGTTCCAGCATAGATTGCCAAATCTGTTTGCTGGGTTCTCCTGTTGCTGCAGCGAGTTTAGTGACCAGTTGCTTGAGTGTATTGTGTTCTGCCGGTAACAGAGGGCGGTCTGTTGCCTGGCGCTGTTGTGGCTGCGGGATAACCATCTTCCCTTCCTGTAACAGCGTCAGGACGGTTTTTAATTGTTCCGGAGAGAGTTGATTTAGCGGCGTCTGACCAAAGTTATGACGGATGTAATCTGTGACCGCCTGACGATTATTCCCCAGCCGTAAATACTCCCCCAATTGAGCCAAAAGCAGGCGGACAGAATGGCTTTCTTGCGCGGCCAGTAAACGTTGTGCAAGGTTTTGTTCTGCGGCCGGAAAGTTGCGCGAAAGTAACGGTGAATCACCCGGCAGACCGATATCGTGCTTTATACCGGCCCACAATTCCGCACTCTGCTGTTGCGTCAGCGAAGTGACTTTGGTTATCAAACTTTCCAGCGCTGTACGTTGCAAGCTGGATAAAGGCTGATTGCCTGCGCCAGACGACAGTTCATCCCCCTGACCTGGTGGTTGCCCAGGAGGGGCGGAAATAGGTTGTATCATTACGTATCCTTATACCTGAAATCATCGCAAGTATGCCTGGCCGCGAGATTATGGCACACTTGTTCGGTTAACTCTCGTTCTCATACAGGTACCACAAACGTGAAAATCCTTGTTGATGAAAATATGCCTTATGCCCGCGAATTATTTAGCCGTTTGGGTGAGGTGACCGCGGTTCCGGGGCGTCCAATTCCAGTTTCAGAGCTGGATGATGCAGATGCTTTGATGGTGCGTTCGGTCACGAAAGTGAATGAATCTTTACTGGCAGGTAAACCAGTAAAATTTATTGGCACCGCGACTGCGGGGACGGACCATGTCGATGAAGCGTGGTTAAAGCAGGCGGGAATTGGTTTTTCCGCGGCTCCAGGCTGTAATGCGATTGCGGTAGTGGAATATGTTTTCTCGTCATTGTTGATGCTTGCCGAACGCGATGGATTTTCACTGCACGAGCGTACCGTGGGGATCGTGGGCGTCGGCAATGTTGGACGACGTTTACAGGCACGGCTGGAAGCGTGGGGGATCAAAACATTACTTTGCGATCCACCGCGCGCCGATCGTGGGGATGAGGGGGATTTCCGTCCTCTTGATGAGCTGGTTGCACAAGCAGACATTCTGACTTTCCATACTCCACTCTATAAAGATGGGCCATACAAAACGCGGCATCTGGCGGATGAAAAACTGATTCGCAACCTGAAGCCGGGGGCGATTCTGATTAACGCCTGCCGTGGCGCAGTTGTCGATAATACCGCACTGCTGACCTGTCTGAATGAAGGCCAGAAATTAAGCGTGGTGCTGGATGTCTGGGAAGGTGAGCCAGAACTCAACGTCGAGCTGCTGAAAAAAGTGGATATCGGCACGCCGCATATCGCGGGTTATACCCTTGAAGGTAAAGCGCGCGGCACTACGCAAGTGTTTGAAGCCTACAGCAAGTTTATTGGCCATGAACAGCACGTTGCGTTGGATACTCTACTGCCCGCGCCGGAATTTGGCCGCATCACGCTGCATGGTCCGCTCGATCAGCCGACGCTGAAAAGGCTGGTGCATTTGGTGTATGATGTGCGCCGCGATGACGCACCGCTGCGTAAAGTCGCCGGGATACCGGGTGAGTTCGATAAACTGCGCAAAAACTATCTTGAGCGCCGTGAATGGTCGTCTCTGTATGTAATTTGTGATGACGCCAGTGCGGCATCATTGCTGTGTAAACTGGGTTTTAACGCCGTTCATCATCCGGCACGTTAATCTCTTCTTGATGCTCTCTGCTGTAACATTGGCAGGGAGCTTTGCTATTTCTGGAGTAAACCACCATGTCTGAAGGCTGGAACATTGCCGTCCTGGGCGCAACTGGCGCTGTGGGCGAAGCCCTGCTTGAAACGCTGGCTGAACGTCAGTTCCCGGTTGGGGAAATTTATGCACTGGCACGTAACGAAAGCGCAGGCGAACAACTGCGCTTTGGTGGTAAGACAATCACCGTGCAGGATGCCGCTGAATTCGACTGGACGCAGGCGCAACTGGCGTTTTTTGTCGCAGGCAAAGAAGCCACCGTGGCCTGGGTTGAAGAAGCGACCAACTCAGGTTGCCTTGTGATCGACAGCAGCGGATTGTTCGCTCTCGAACCCGACGTACCGCTGGTGGTGCCGGAAGTAAACCCGTTTGTACTGACCGATTACCGCAACCGGAATGTCATTGCCGTACCGGACAGCCTGACCAGCCAGCTGCTGGCTTCTTTGAAACCGTTAATCGATCAGGGCGGTTTGTCACGAATCAGCGTCACCAGCCTGATTTCAGCTTCCGCTCAGGGCAAAAAAGCGGTCGATGCGTTAGCGGGACAGAGTGCGAAATTGCTCAACGGCATTCCGATTGACGAAGAAGATTTCTTCGGGCGTCAGTTGGCATTCAACATGCTGCCGTTACTGCCGGATCGTGAAGGTTCCGTGCGTGAAGAACGCCGTATCGTCGATGAGGTGCGCAAAATCATGCAGGACGAAGGTCTGATGATTTCGGCAAGCGTTGTCCAGGCTCCGGTATTTTACGGTCACGCCCAGATGGTCAACTTTGAAGCTTTGCGTCCGCTGGCGGCAGAAGAAGCGCGGGATGCGTTTGCTCAGGGCGAAGATATTGTGCTCTCTGAAGAGAACGAGTTTCCGACTCAGGTAGGGGACGCTTCTGGTACGCCGCACCTTTCCGTGGGCTGCGTGCGTAATGACTACGGTATGCCGGAGCAAATCCAGTTCTGGTCGGTGGCTGATAACGTTCGCTTTGGTGGGGCGCTAATGGCGGTGAAAATCGCCGAGAAACTGGTGCAGGAGTATCTGTACTAATGTCCGACCAGCAACAACCGCCAGTTTATAAAATTGCGCTGGGCATTGAGTACGACGGCAGTAAGTATTACGGCTGGCAACGGCAGAACGAAGTACGCAGTGTGCAGGAGAAGCTGGAAAAGGCGCTCTCCCAGGTGGCGAACGAACCCATCACCGTGTTCTGTGCCGGGCGGACCGACGCGGGCGTACATGGCACCGGGCAGGTTGTGCATTTCGAAACTACCGCGCAGCGGAAAGACGCTGCGTGGACGTTGGGCGTAAATGCGAATTTACCTGGTGACATCGCCGTGCGTTGGGTTAAAGCTGTACCCGATGATTTTCATGCCCGATTTAGCGCCACGGCTCGCCGTTATCGCTACATCATCTACAATCATCGACTGCGCCCGGCAGTGCTGAGTAAAGGTGTGACCCACTTTTACGAACCGCTGGACGCCGAACGGATGCATCGGGCTGCGCAATGCTTGTTGGGCGAGAATGATTTCACCTCGTTCCGTGCGGTGCAGTGCCAGTCCCGAACGCCGTGGCGCAACGTGATGCATATTAACGTCACGCGACATGGTCCTTATGTGGTGGTCGATATCAAAGCGAATGCTTTTGTGCATCATATGGTGAGGAATATTGTCGGTAGCCTGATGGAAGTGGGCGCCCACAACCAGCCAGAGAGTTGGATAGCAGAGCTGTTAGCGGCAAAGGACAGAACGCTGGCGGCAGCAACGGCGAAAGCGGAAGGGCTATATCTGGTTGCGGTAGATTACCCTGACCGATTTGATCTTCCCAAACCGCCAATGGGCCCGCTATTTCTGGCGGACTAATGAGAATAATGCTCTAAAAATTTCAGGCTGTAGCCAACGTAGTTACAGCCTGAGAGATGAAGAGTACAAGGCATAGGCAATTATGGACCTGATTTATTTCCTCATCGATTTTATTTTGCACATTGATGTGCATCTGGCGGAGCTGGTCGCGGAGTACGGCGTCTGGGTTTATGCCATTTTGTTTTTGATTCTGTTCTGTGAAACCGGGCTTGTGGTAACACCGTTTTTACCCGGTGATTCCCTGCTATTTGTCGCTGGCGCGTTGGCATCGCTGGAGACTAACGATCTCAATGTCCATATGATGGTCATACTGATGTTGATTGCTGCAATTGTGGGTGACGCGGTCAACTACACCATTGGGCGACTGTTCGGTGAGAAGTTGTTCAGTAATCCCAATTCGAAAATTTTCCGTCGTAGTTATCTCGACAAAACGCACCAGTTTTATGAGAAGCATGGCGGAAAAACCATTATTCTCGCTCGTTTTGTGCCTATCGTCAGAACGTTCGCCCCGTTCGTTGCGGGTATGGGCCACATGTCGTACCGTCATTTCGCCGCTTATAACGTGATCGGCGCACTGTTATGGGTACTGCTTTTTACCTATGCAGGTTATTTCTTCGGTACAATCCCGATGGTTCAGGATAACCTTAAGCTGCTGATCGTCGGTATTATTGTGGTTTCCATTTTGCCGGGCGTCATCGAAATTATCCGTCACAAACGCGCTGCGGCACGCGCCGCAAAATAAAAAGTAACTCCGCGGTTCGACCACTTTTTTATCCAAAGTTTCGGGCTGTTATGTTTTAATGTGCAACATTCATGGTCTGTTGGGGGCAAAAATGGCATTATGCGTCCCCAAAGATAAAACTGGCATCGAACCAGGTTCAGACAGAAAGGTCCCTAATGAGCTGGATTGAACGAATTAAAAGCAACATTACTCCCACCCGCAAGGCGAGCATTCCTGAAGGTGTGTGGACTAAGTGTGATAGCTGCGGTCAGGTTTTATACCGCGCTGAACTGGAACGTAATCTTGAGGTCTGTCCGAAGTGTGATCATCACATGCGTATGTCGGCGCGTAACCGCCTGCATAGCTTGTTAGATGAAGGAAGCCTTGTAGAGCTGGGTAGCGAGCTTGAGCCGAAAGATGTGCTGAAGTTCCGTGACTCCAAGAAGTATAAAGACCGTCTGGCCTCTGCGCAGAAAGAAACCGGCGAAAAAGACGCGCTGGTGGTGATGAAAGGCACTCTGTACGGTATGCCGGTTGTTGCTGCGGCATTTGAATTCGCCTTTATGGGCGGTTCAATGGGCTCGGTGGTTGGCGCTCGTTTCGTGCGTGCCGTTGAGCAGGCGCTGGAAGATAACTGCCCGCTGATCTGCTTCTCCGCCTCTGGTGGCGCACGTATGCAGGAAGCGTTGATGTCGCTGATGCAGATGGCGAAAACCTCTGCGGCACTGGCAAAAATGCAGGAGCGCGGGTTACCGTACATTTCCGTGCTGACCGACCCGACCATGGGTGGTGTTTCTGCAAGCTTCGCGATGCTGGGCGATCTCAACATTGCTGAACCGAAAGCGTTAATCGGTTTTGCCGGTCCGCGCGTTATCGAACAGACCGTTCGCGAAAAACTGCCGCCGGGATTCCAGCGCAGTGAATTCCTGATCGAGAAAGGCGCTATCGACATGATCGTCCGTCGTCCGGAAATGCGCCTGAAACTGGCGAGCATTCTGGCGAAGCTGATGAATTTGCCTGCGCCTAATCCTGATGCGCCGCGTGAAGGCGAAGTGGTGCCACCGGTGCCTGATCAGGAACCAGAGGCCTGATAACTGATAAGGGCAGGGCCACTGGCTCTGCCCTTTTGCTATTTATTCTCCCCGTAACGAATCAGCGGATACCATGATTATCAAACGCACTCCTCAAGCCGCGTCGCCTCTGGCTTCGTGGCTTTCTTATCTGGAAAACCTGCACAGTAAAACTATCGATCTCGGCCTTGAGCGCGTCAGCGAGGTTGCGGCGCGTCTTGGCGTCCTTAAACCTGCACCGTTTGTGTTTACCGTTGCGGGAACTAATGGCAAAGGCACGACCTGTCGTACGCTGGAGTCGATTCTGATGGCTGCAGGGTACAAAGTGGGGGTGTACAGTTCGCCGCATCTGGTGCGTTATACCGAGCGCGTTCGTATTCAGGGCAAAGAGCTGGCGGAGTCGGCCCATACAGCTTCTTTTGCCGAGATTGAGGGCGAGCGCGGCGATATTTCCCTGACCTATTTCGAATACGGTACGCTGTCGGCGCTATGGCTGTTCAAACAGGCGCAACTCGATGTAGTGATTCTGGAAGTAGGGCTGGGCGGTCGTCTGGATGCTACTAACATTGTCGATGCTGATGTTGCAGTGGTGACCAGTATCGCGCTTGATCATACCGACTGGCTGGGGCCAGATCGTGAAAGCATTGGTCGCGAGAAAGCGGGGATCTTCCGCAGCGAAAAACCGGCAATCGTCGGTGAGCCGGAAATGCCTTACACCATTGCTGATGTGGCACAGGAAAAAGGCGCACTGTTGCAACGTTGCGGCGTTGAGTGGAACTATTCCGTCACCGACCATGACTGGTCATTTACCGATGCACACGGCACGTTGGCGGGGCTACCGTTGCCACTTGTTCCGCAGCCGAATGCCGCAACGGCGCTGGCGGCACTACGGGCCAGCGGTCTGGAAGTCAGTGAAAAGGCCATTCGCGACGGTATTGCCAGCGCAATTTTGCCTGGACGTTTCCAGATTGTGAGCGAGTCCCCACGCGTTATTTTTGATGTTGCCCATAATCCTCATGCGGCGGAATATCTTACCGGACGTATGAAAGCGTTACCGAAAAATGGGCGCGTGCTGGCGGTTATCGGTATGCTACATGATAAAGATATTGCCGGAACGCTGGCCTGGTTGAAAAGCGTGGTTGATGACTGGTATTGTGCGCCACTGGAAGGGCCGCGCGGTGCCACGGCAGAACAGCTGCTTGAGCATCTGTGTAATGGCAAATCATTTGACAGCGTTTCGCATGCATGGGATGCCGCAATGGCGGACGCTAAACCGGAAGATACCGTGCTGGTGTGTGGTTCGTTCCATACGGTCGCACATGTCATGGAAGTGATTGACGCGAGGAGAAGCGGTGGCGAGTAAGTTTCAGAATCGTTTAGTTGGCACCATTGTGCTGGTTGCGCTGGGGGTTATTGTGCTTCCAGGGTTGCTTGATGGGCAGAAAAAACATTATCAGGATGAGTTCGCAGCGATCCCGCTGGTGCCGAAAGCGGGCGATCGTGACGAGCCTGATATGATGCCTGCAGCCACTCAGGCGTTGCCGACACAGCCGCCAGAAGGCGCGGCAGAAGAGGTACGGGCAGGTGATGCCGCAGCACCTTCGCTCGACCCGACAAGTATCGCGGCTAATAATACCGTGTTTGAACCGGAGCCTGAACCGGTCGCTCCACCGAAACCGAAACCGGTGGATCCGCCTAAGCCGAAGGTCGACGTGCCGCCACCGCCGAAGCCAGAACCGAAGCCGGTTATTGAAGAAAAAGCAGCGCCGACGGGTAAAGCCTATGTAGTGCAACTGGGCGCGCTGAAAAATGCCGATAAAGTGAATGAGATTGTCGGTAAGCTGCGTGGCGCGGGATATCGGGTCTATACGTCGCCATCCACGCCAGTGCAGGGTAAAATTACCCGTATTCTCGTGGGGCCAGATGCCTCGAAAGATAAGCTGAAAGGTTCGCTAGGTGAGTTGAAGCAGCTTTCTGGCTTAAGCGGCGTGGTGATGGGCTATACACCGAATTAATACGGTTTTGCCTGATGCGACGCTAGCGCGTCTTATCAGGCCTGCGCTGGAGCAGACCCGTAGGTCGGATAAGGCGTTTACGCCGCATCCGACACTCATTGCCCGATGCCGTGAAGGCATAAAAAGTCGATGGCGTTGAATCTTTTTTTCAGCGCCATTTTTATTGATGCGCGGGAAGGAAATCCCTACGCAAACGTTTTCTTTTTCTGTTAGAATGCGCCCCGAACAGGATGACAGGGCGTAAAATCGTGGGACACATATGGTCTGGATTGATTACGCCATAATCGCGGTGATTGCTTTTTCCTCTCTGGTTAGCCTGATCCGCGGCTTTGTTCGTGAAGCGTTATCGCTGGTGACATGGGGTTGTGCTTTCTTTGTCGCCAGTCATTACTACACTTACCTGTCAGCCTGGTTTACGGGCTTTGAAGACGAACTGGTTCGAAACGGGATTGCCATTGCGGTACTGTTTATCGCGACCCTGATTGTTGGCGCTATCGTGAACTTCGTGATAGGCCAACTGGTGGAGAAAACGGGGTTGTCAGGCACCGATCGGGTGCTGGGCGTTTGTTTCGGTGCGTTGCGCGGCGTGTTGATTGTTGCTGCCATTCTCTTCTTTCTCGACTCCTTTACTGGAGTGTCGAAAAGCGAAGACTGGAGTAAATCACAACTGATCCCGCAGTTCAGTTTTATCATCAGATGGTTTTTTGATTATCTGCAAAGCTCGTCAAGTTTCTTGCCCAGGGCGTAAGTGCTCTGAGATGTGGCTTAACGAGGAAAAAGACGTATGTGCGGTATTGTCGGTATCGCCGGTGTTATGCCGGTTAACCAGTCGATTTATGATGCCTTAACGGTGCTTCAGCATCGTGGTCAGGATGCCGCCGGCATCATCACCATAGATGCCAATAACTGCTTCCGTTTGCGTAAAGCGAACGGGCTGGTGAGCGATGTATTCGAAGCTCGCCATATGCAGCGTTTGCAGGGCAATATGGGCATTGGACATGTGCGTTACCCTACGGCTGGCAGCTCCAGCGCCTCTGAAGCGCAGCCGTTTTACGTTAACTCCCCGTATGGCATCACGCTTGCCCACAACGGCAATCTGACCAACGCTCATGAGTTACGTAAAAAACTGTTTGAAGAAAAACGTCGCCACATCAACACCACTTCCGACTCGGAAATTCTGCTTAATATCTTTGCCAGCGAGCTGGACAACTTCCGCCACTACCCGCTGGAAGCCGATAACATTTTCTCTGCCATTGCTGCGACTAACCGCCAAATTCGCGGCGCGTATGCCTGCGTGGCGATGATTATCGGTCACGGTATGGTTGCTTTCCGCGATCCTAACGGGATTCGTCCGCTGGTGTTGGGGAAACGTGATATCGACGAGAATCGCACAGAATATATGGTCGCTTCCGAAAGTGTAGCGCTTGATACGCTGGGCTTTGAATTCCTGCGTGACGTCGCCCCAGGCGAAGCGATTTACATCACTGAAGAAGGGCAGTTGTTTACCCGTCAATGTGCTGACAATCCGGTCAGCAATCCGTGCCTGTTTGAGTATGTTTACTTTGCCCGTCCTGACTCGTTCATCGACAAAATTTCCGTTTACAGCGCCCGCGTTAATATGGGCACCAAACTGGGCGAGAAAATTGCCCGTGAGTGGGAAGATCTTGATATCGACGTGGTGATCCCGATCCCGGAAACTTCCTGCGATATCGCATTGGAAATCGCCCGAATTCTGGGCAAACCGTATCGCCAGGGCTTTGTTAAAAACCGCTATGTTGGTCGCACATTTATCATGCCAGGTCAGCAACTTCGTCGTAAGTCAGTACGCCGTAAACTGAATGCTAACCGCGCTGAGTTCCGCGATAAAAATGTTCTGCTGGTTGATGACTCCATCGTCCGCGGCACTACTTCTGAGCAGATCATCGAGATGGCGCGCGAAGCCGGAGCGAAGAAAGTGTATCTCGCCTCTGCTGCACCGGAAATTCGCTTCCCGAACGTTTACGGAATTGATATGCCGAGCGCCACGGAACTGATTGCTCACGGGCGTGAAGTGGATGAAATTCGCCAGATCATCGGTGCCGACGGGTTGATTTTCCAGGATCTGAACGATCTGATTGAAGCCGTTCGCGCTGAAAATCCGGATATCCAGCAGTTTGAATGCTCGGTGTTCAACGGCGTCTACGTCACCAAAGATGTTGATCAGGGCTATCTTGATTTCCTCGATACTCTACGTAATGACGACGCCAAAGCAGTGCAACGTCAGAACGAAGTGGAAAACCTGGAAATGCATAACGAAGGATGATGCCTTCGCTCAGGGTGCCGCTCTGGCACCCTGACTTGCAACTCCCGCCGAAATCCTGCAAAGTCTGCCTGCAAGTCTGACAGGGCAACTCTCTATGAAACGACTCATTGTAGGCATCAGTGGCGCCAGCGGCGCGATTTATGGTGTGCGGTTATTACAGGTTCTGCGCGATGTTGCAGATATCGAAACGCATCTGGTGATGAGCCAGGCGGCGCGCCAGACCTTATCTCTCGAAACGAATTTTTCCCTGCGCGAAGTGCAGGCGTTAGCCGATGTCACGCACGATGCGCGCGATATTGCCGCCAGTATCTCTTCTGGTTCTTTCCAGACGCTGGGTATGGTGATTTTACCCTGTTCAATCAAAACCCTTTCCGGCATTGTCCATAGCTATACCGATGGTCTGTTGACCCGCGCGGCAGATGTGGTGCTGAAAGAGCGTCGCCCACTGGTGCTCTGCGTGCGTGAAACACCGTTGCACTTAGGCCACTTGCGTTTAATGACTCAGGCGGCAGAAATTGGTGCGGTGATTATGCCCCCCGTTCCTGCGTTTTATCATCGCCCGCAATCCCTTGATGATGTGATAAATCAGACGGTTAACCGTGTCCTCGATCAATTCGCCATAACGCTTCCCGAAGATCTCTTTGCTCGCTGGCAGGGCGTGTAACCCTGCTGTTGCCCTGTTTCAGGGCAATTTTGCAACCGCGATCAAATCCTCGACATTTTGTTCCTGTCATTGAATCGAAACGCTGCGATTCAACCGGCATACCTGCTATCTTCAACTTCAGGGCAATAATGCAACGTCTTATTAACATATTTAACGTTAAATGTTGCAGCTGTCGGCAAGATGGCATAAGACCTGCATGAACGAGCCTGCAAACACACAACACAATACACAACATAAAAAAGCCATTTCACTTGAGGGTTATGTATGAAGAAGTCGATTCTCGCTCTGTCTTTGTTAGTCGGTATTTCCGCAACGGCTTCCAGCTATGCGGCGCTGCCGGAGACGGTACGTATCGGTACGGATACCACCTATGCGCCGTTCTCATCGAAAGATGCCAATGGTGATTTTGTTGGCTTTGATATCGATCTCGGTAATGAGATGTGCAAACGGATGCAGGTGAAATGTATCTGGGTTGCCAGTGATTTTGACGCGCTGATCCCTTCACTGAAAGCGAAAAAAATCGACGCTATTATTTCGTCGCTCTCCATTACCGATAAACGTCAGCAGGAGATTGCTTTCTCCGACAAATTGTACGCCGCAGATTCTCGTCTGATTGCCGCTAAAGGTTCGCCGATTCAGCCAACGCTGGATTCACTGAAAGGTAAACATGTAGGGGTGCTACAAGGCTCTACTCAGGAAGCATACGCTAACGATACCTGGCGTAGTAAAGGTGTGGATGTGGTGGCCTATGCCAACCAGGATTTGGTTTATTCCGATCTGGCTGCCGGACGTCTGGATGCAGCATTACAGGATGAAGTCGCTGCCAGTGAAGGATTCCTCAAGCAACCCGCCGGTAAAGATTTCGCCTTTGCAGGCCCATCAGTGAAAGACAAAAACTACTTCGGCGACGGTACCGGTGTTGGGCTACGTAAAGATGATGCTGAGCTGACGGCCGCGTTCAATAAGGCGTTAGACGAGCTGCGTCAGGACGGCACTTACGACAAGATGGCGAAAAAGTATTTCGACTTTAATGTCTACGGTGACTGATACGTCACAGGGAAGCTGCACCTGATAGCGTCATTATCATGGTGCCTTATAGGTTTGTTGCACTATCGTGGTGCATTGGAATGCATACTTAAGCATTTTTAATGGAAAATAATACGACTAACAGGCCAGGATATTTTGCCTTGTTGGTAAATTTTATGGCACGATAAGTGTAACAAACCTGTAAACATTCCCTATAAAAAGACTGTCAGTTGAGGACATTATGAAAAAACTGGTGCTATCACTCTCTCTGGTTCTTGCCTTCTCCAGCGCAACAGCGGCGTTTGCTGCTATTCCGCAAAATATCCGCATCGGCACCGATCCGACCTATGCGCCATTTGAATCAAAAAATTCACAAGGCGAATTGGTTGGCTTCGATATCGATCTGGCGAAGGAGCTGTGCAAACGCATCAATACGCAATGTACGTTTGTTGAAAACCCGCTGGATGCGTTAATTCCGTCCTTAAAAGCGAAGAAGATTGACGCCATCATGTCATCGCTTTCCATTACGGAAAAACGTCAGCAGGAAATTGCTTTTACCGACAAATTGTACGCTGCTGATTCTCGTCTGGTAGTGGCGAAAAACGCCGATATCCAACCAACGGTTGAATCGCTGAAAGGCAAGCGGGTAGGCGTTTTGCAGGGTACTACTCAGGAGACGTTCGGTAACGAGCACTGGGCGCCAAAAGGCATTGAAATCGTATCTTATCAGGGGCAGGACAACATTTATTCTGACCTGACCGCCGGACGTATTGATGCCGCGTTCCAGGACGAAGTCGCTGCCAGCGAAGGTTTCCTCAAACAGCCCGTCGGTAAAGATTACAAATTCGGTGGCCCGTCTGTTAAAGATGAAAAACTGTTTGGCGTAGGTACCGGCATGGGCCTGCGTAAAGAAGATAACGAACTGCGCGAGGCACTGAATAAAGCCTTTGCCGAAATGCGCGCTGACGGTACTTACGAGAAATTAGCGAAAAAGTACTTCGATTTTGATGTTTATGGTGGTTAATCACCATCGGTGAAAGAAAGTCCGCTCCCTTCGGGCTACCGGAGGGAGACAAGAGGCGGGAAATTCACCACACACGACAGGACAGGCCGCATGTTGTATGGGTTTTCAGGCGTTATTTTACAGGGTGCGCTCGTCACGCTGGAGCTGGCTATCAGCTCTGTAGTGCTCGCTGTAATCATCGGTTTAATTGGCGCTGGCGGTAAGCTTTCGCAAAATCGGCTTTCGGGGCTGATTTTCGAGGGATACACCACGCTGATTCGTGGCGTGCCGGATTTAGTGTTGATGCTGCTGATTTTCTACGGTTTGCAGATTGCGCTAAACACGGTGACGGAGGCGATAGGCGTTGGGCAGATTGATATTGACCCGATGGTCGCCGGTATTATCACTCTCGGTTTTATTTACGGCGCTTATTTCACTGAAACATTTCGCGGCGCGTTTATGGCTGTGCCGAAAGGGCATATAGAGGCGGCGACGGCGTTCGGTTTTACCCGTGGGCAGGTGTTTCGGCGGATTATGTTTCCGGCGATGATGCGTTACGCCCTGCCGGGGATTGGCAACAACTGGCAGGTGATCCTTAAATCTACCGCCCTGGTTTCATTACTCGGCCTGGAAGATGTGGTCAAGGCCACCCAACTGGCAGGCAAAAGTACCTGGGAACCGTTCTATTTCGCCATCGTCTGTGGCGTGATTTATCTGGTTTTTACCACCGTTTCCAATGGTGTGCTGCTGTTCCTTGAGCGCCGCTACTCCGTGGGTGTGAAGAGGGCTGACCTGTGATCGAAATCTTACATGAATACTGGAAACCACTGCTGTGGACTGACGGTTATCGCTTTACCGGCGTGGCAATAACCCTCTGGCTGCTGATTTTATCGGTAGTGATTGGCGGAATTCTGGCGCTGTTTCTGGCGATTGGTCGCGTCTCAAGTAATAAATACATCCAGTTTCCCATTTGGCTGTTTACCTATATTTTTCGCGGTACGCCGCTGTATGTGCAGTTGCTGGTGTTCTATTCCGGCATGTACACGCTGGAGATCGTTAAAGGGACCGAGTTCCTTAACGCCTTTTTCCGTAGTGGCCTGAACTGTACCGTGCTGGCGCTGACGCTTAACACCTGCGCTTACACCACCGAGATTTTTGCCGGAGCGATCCGTTCGGTGCCGCACGGGGAAATTGAAGCGGCCAGAGCCTATGGCTTCTCGACCTTTAAAATGTATCGCTGCATTATTTTGCCTTCGGCGCTGCGTATTGCTTTACCGGCCTACAGCAACGAAGTGATCCTGATGCTGCACTCTACCGCGCTTGCGTTTACGGCCACGGTGCCGGATCTGCTGAAAATTGCCCGCGATATCAACGCCGCGACTTATCAACCTTTTACCGCCTTCGGCATTGCTGCGGTACTCTATTTAATTATCTCTTATGTCCTGATCAGCCTCTTTCGCAGAGCGGAAAAACGCTGGTTGCAACATGTGAAACCTTCTTCAACGCACTGAGAATACGATGTCCGAGAATAAATTAAACGTTATCGATTTGCACAAACGCTACGGCGAACATGAAGTGCTGAAAGGGGTGTCACTGCAAGCGAACGCCGGGGATGTTATCAGCATCATTGGATCGTCTGGATCGGGGAAAAGTACCTTTCTGCGCTGCATTAACTTCCTCGAAAAACCGAGTGAAGGATCGATCGTCGTTAACGGCCAGACCATCAATCTGGTGCGGGATAAAGACGGCCAACTCAAAGTCGCCGATAAAAATCAATTACGGTTATTGCGTACGCGCCTGACGATGGTGTTCCAGCATTTCAATCTCTGGAGCCATATGACGGTACTGGAAAACGTCATGGAAGCACCGATTCAGGTGCTGGGACTGAGCAAGCATGAAGCACGCGAGCGGGCGGTGAAATACCTGGCGAAAGTCGGCATAGACGAACGCGCGCAGGGGAAATATCCGGTGCACCTTTCTGGTGGTCAGCAACAGCGTGTTTCCATCGCGCGGGCGCTGGCGATGGAACCGGAAGTTTTACTGTTTGATGAACCTACCTCTGCGCTCGATCCTGAACTGGTGGGTGAGGTGCTGCGCATTATGCAGCAACTGGCAGAAGAGGGGAAAACGATGGTGGTGGTGACCCACGAAATGGGATTTGCTCGCCATGTTTCTACCCATGTCATTTTCCTCCATCAGGGAAAAATAGAAGAAGAGGGGACGCCAGAACAATTGTTCGGCAACCCACAAAGCCCTCGTCTACAACAGTTCCTTAAAGGATCGCTGAAATAATTGTCTCTCCGGTGGCTAATGCTGCCGGAGTATTTCATGGGGAATTTGCGAGTCAGCTTCCGCTGAAATATAAAAGTTGCAGTCCGCTAAAAATAGTTCTGAATTCGCTGTCCATAGATAAAAACTGCCTGCTGCAT
>NZ_JAATUR010000042.1 GCF_011881725.1 Escherichia coli
CTTTCTACATCAGGCCTCGAAGAATTCGCCGTTCTTCGGGGCTTTTTCTTTTGTCAGCATTCTTGCTACTTTCTTAGCCAGTTCCGCCAACTCCTCGTCTTCAACACCCCATTCAAGAACAGCAAGAAGCATTCCCATTTTGGGGATGAAGCTGTCTTTCCATCGCGAAATTTGCGATTCATTAATCCCTAACGCGTCGGCAACCTTTCGCTGACCACGTACAGCAATTCGATTCAGGATGTTGCTTGTAATTGCATTCGCTTTCTTGCGAGTACTTGTAAGTTGCATATGTAAGTATTTCCTTAGATAACAATTGATTGAATGTATGCAAATAAATGCATACACCATAGGTGTGGCTTAATTTGATGCCCTTTTTCAGGGCTGGGATGTGTAAGAGCGGGAATGTCTTAAGCGGCTTTGTGTTCCGGCGGGAACACGTCATCAAGACTGACTTTTGCGCCTAACTTGTTTAGGCACTCAACAAGAGCACGGCATGTTTTAAGGTCTGGGAAGCGACGACCAGATTCCCAATGTCCGATAGCTCCCTGTGTGCATCCAACTGCCTTAGCAAGTGTTGTTTGAGAGATATTCAGTGACTCTCGATATTTTCGTAGGTTGCTCATATGCCCTCCATAGTAACCATGAAACAATAATACGATATGTACTTTTAGAATGCAAACAAAAAATACATCTTGTGCATGGATGGTTTTAGTACAGAGCGTAATAATAAGGGTATGAAAATGAAATGGTATGAACTGGCTAGATCCAGAATGAAAGAGCTCGGCATAACTCAAGAGAAGTTAGCTGAAGAGCTTGGTATGACGCAGGGTGGAATTGGTCACTGGTTGCGCGGATCTCGTCATCCATCTCTTGACGAGATTGGTGTGGTGTTTAAATACCTTGGTATTGATAACGTCTCATTCAACCACGACGGTACATTTTCACCTGTTGGCGAATACTCATCTGCCCCCGTTAAAAAACAATATGAGTACCCTGTTTTTTCTCATGTTCAGGCCGGGATGTTCTCGCCTGAGCTTAGAACCTTTACCAAAGGTGATGCGGAGAGATGGGTCAGCACAACCAAAAAAGCCAGTGATTGTGCGTTCTGGCTTGAAGTTGAAGGTAATTCCATGACCGCGCCAACAGGATCCAAGCCAAGCTTTCCTGACGGGATGTTAATTCTCGTTGACCCTGAGCAGGCTGTTGAGCCAGGTGATTTCTGCATAGCCAGACTTGGTGGTGACGAGTTTACCTTCAAGAAACTGATCAGGGATAGCGGTCAGGTGTTCCTACAGCCACTAAACCCGCAATATCCAATGATCCCATGCAATGATAGCTGTTCCGTTGTAGGGAAAGTTATCGCCAGCCAGTGGCCTGAAGAGACATTTAGTTAACAGCCTCACCACTCTAAAGCACACAACAATAACCCGACCTTAGTGTCGGGTTTTCTTTTTCCAAAATATAAACCCATTAAATACAAAGCGTTATAAAAAACCAACTATATTTAGAACATTTTGTATTGACTCGATAAAGTACAAATCGTACTATTTAGCCATCAGCAGGACGCACTAACCACCATGAAGGTGAGGCTCTTAAAAATTAAGCCCTGAAGAAGGGCAGCATTCAAAGCAGAAGGCTTTGGGGTGTGGTGAAGGGTTCATGGATGGGAATATGTCGCACGTAAAGCGGCGAGGCCTGCGGAACTATTGCCGAATTGAAGTCGGCCGAAGCAGGTCGAAATGGGTCTCCCACCTACCACACCACCAAAGCTAACTGACAGGAGATGAACATGAAACATAACGAACACTTTATGGCTTGGTTGAAGTCAATGCGTGATGAAGCAAAGCGTCCTGAAACAACAATGACGCGAATCGTGGAAATCTTCTCCTGCATCAGCAAGTACGCAACCTGCCAATAACTGTCGGCCCCGCTGAGGGGCCATTTATCTGAGGATGATATATGGACTCTCAAGCACGCCGCCGCGAACGCCGCGCAGCTAAACAGGCTCAATGGAAAGCAGCAAATCCCCTGTTGGTTGGGGTAAGCGCAAAGCCAGTTAACCGCCCTATTCTCTCGCTGAATCGCAAACCGAAATCACGAGTAGAAAGCGCACTGAATCCAATAGACCTTACGGTGCTGGCTGAATACCACGAACAGATTGAAAGCAACCTGCAACGTATTGAGCGCAAGAATCAGCGCACATGGTACAGCAAACCACGCAGTGAAATGGGTGTGACTTGTGTTGGTCGCCAGAAAATGAAATTAGGCAGCAAACCACTTATTTGAGGTGAGATATGACAAAATCATGGAGCGTACCTTTTCCTGAATCAGAAACTGAACATGATGGAATGCCTGTTTTCTGGAGATTCCAAGCGACAGTTGAAGAAGATGGAATCAAAATATTCGCACTTCAATATATAGCTTTTCATCAGACAGAGCATTATGCATGGTTGGTTCCTGCGCATTGGATTGTTAATTTTAAACCAGCACCAAATCAGTGGTTACAGGAATGGAAACAAAGGAGAAATAGATATGCAATTAAGAAAGTAGCAAAAAATGCAGAAAGATCTTTTGCATTCCCAACGAAGAAACTTGCCATTGAGAGTTTATTGCGCCGGAAGAAATACCATTTAATGAGAATCAAACAAGATTTGGCTGTTGTATCAACTCTTGTTGATGGGATGAAGAATATTGATACATCAACACCAGATATTGAATATAACTTTGGGCACAACCAAGAAACAGAAAATTGGGTATTTTATTAGTACGAGTAAGCACTGTGTATTCATTCCAACGAGTGAATACACGGAGCAATGTCGCTCGTAACTAAACAGGAGCCGACTTGTTCTGATTATTGGAAATCTTCTTTGCCCTCCAGTGTGAGGGCCTTTTTATATGCATACCAATAACGCTTCACTCGAGGCGTTTTCGTTATGCAATCAAACAGAAGGAGCATCCTATGCAACAGTTCGCTATTGCAGGGGCGGCATCGGTTCGCCCTTTCAACCCGATTTTATCGGTACAGCATTCACGAAAAAACATTTTAACCGGAGCAGACTTTAAACAACCAAGAATGAAAAGTTTGCTCGAAAAGCTTTGGGATATTTTGAAACAACAAGGCCGTCCATGAGTTTTACAGATAACTGGTCAGACGAAGAATTCATTCGTCAGATGAAAGAATTAATCGGTAACGAAGGAGATGTTCATGTCACTTGCAACCACAGTGAAGGAGAGCAAGTTACAGAGACGCATGTACACGCAGCAGGCGTTAATGTATCGCCAGAAGGGAGATCGTGAAGGTGTTCGCGTATTTTTAAATGCGGCAAAGACTGAAGTATTAAATCAGCGTTATTTCCTTGGGCCATGTCCATTCTGAGGTGAATTATGGATTTGAATAAATTCGATGAGCCATTCAGCCCTGAAGATATCGAATGGCGAATACAGCAAAGCGGTAAAACACGCGATGGCAAAGTGTGGGCTATGGTGCTGGCTTATGTCACGAACCGGGCAATCATGAAACGCCTGGACGATGTTTGCGGCAAAGCAGGATGGCGCAATGAATACCGCGATATTCCCAACAACGGCGGAGTTGAATGTGGCATATCAATCAAGATTGATTCCGAATGGGTAACCAAATGGGATGCTGCTGAAAACACGCAGGTAGAAGCCGTCAAAGGTGGTCGTTCAGGTGCAATGAAGCGTGCTGCCGTTCAATGGGGAATCGGTCGGTATCTGTATAACCTTGAGGAAGGTTTCGCACAAACATCTCTCGATAAAAAGCAGGGATGGCACAGGGCAAAACTGAAAGATGGAACAGGATTTTACTGGTCCCCTCCATCGCTGCCGGGATGGGCAATCCCAGCATCAGATAACAAACCATCACCAGAAAATACCAACCAGAAATCTCCATCGGTTGACTGCGAACAAATCCTGAAAGACTTCAGCGATTATGCGTCAACAGAAACTGACAAGAAAAAACTCATCGAGCGTTATCAGCGTGACTGGCAATTAATGGCTGGCAACGAGGAGGCGCAGGCTAAATGCGTTCAGGTAATGAACATCAGAGTTAACGAACTAAAACAGGCGGCATAAATGGCAAGCAGAGGCGTAAATAAGGTGATCATTATTGGTCGCCTTGGGCATGATCCAGAAATCAGATATTCACCATCAGGAACGGCATTTGCAAACCTTACAGTTGCTACGTCAGAACAATGGCGTGATAAGCAAACTGGAGAGCAAAAGGAGCAGACGGAGTGGCACCGCGTGGTAATGAGCGGGAAACTGGCAGAAATTGCCAGCGAATATCTGCGAAAAGGCTCTGAGGTTTATCTTGAAGGCAAATTGCGGACAAGAAAATGGCAGGACCAAAGTGGACAGGATCGGTTCACTACCGAAGTTATCGTGGGCGTTGGTGGAACCATGCAAATGCTTGGTGGCAAGCAAGGAGGCAATGAACAGTCTTCACCTCAGCGAAATAACGGTCAGCAACAAAAACAGCAGTCTCAGCAGCAGGGGAATCACAGCGAACCACCTATGAACTTCGACGATTCGGATATTCCGTTCTAGGAGCTGAATATGAAAATCTGCTCAAGATGCCATCAACAGAAGGAAGAAAAGGACTTTCAAATCAGAAGAGCATCCAGAGATGGATTAACTGCCGCTTGCCGGGCTTGCCTGGCTGAATACGACAAAGAGCGCGCGGGATTGCCACATCGAGTATCAGCAAGGAGAGAATATCAATCATCGGAACGCGGCAGAGAACGGTGTAACGCAGCCAAAAAGCGGTTCATTCAGAGCAACCCATGGAAAAGAAAAGCCCACATCATCGTGGGTAATTTTTTGCGCGACGGTAAGCTAATCCGACCACCACAATGTGAGTGCTGCGGATCAGAATGTAAACCACAGGCGCACCACTGCGACTACAGCAAACCAACCGATGTGATGTGGCTCTGCAAGTCATGTCATGTCGAGTGGCACAAACATAACAAACCTATCTACCCAGACGAGGAACCAGTAACTCTCCCCTTCCCTCGTCACGCTATTCACGCAATTTAATCAGGAGAAAATCATGCCAGCGCCTCTGTATGGTGCGGATGACGCGCGCCGCTGTTCCGGCAATTCCGTATCGGAGGTGCTGGAAAGTATCAAGAATAATCTCGACGCGTTTCTTGCTCTGCCACCAGAAACAAAAGCAGAACGGAAGTACCGACGCGATATACAACTCGCAGAAAAACAGGAAAAAGACCGAATAAACGAAACATCAATCCGACCATTCCGTAAAGCAACATATACCCACTTCCCTGAATATATCGACCCGCGCCTGCGTAATTACCGCTCACGCTATGGCGCTATCAGTAATGACTGAGGAATTTACCATGAGAGGACGTGCATACAATCCCGGCATTCTTCCGGCAGAAATGATTATTCGCCAACGCGTAAAGCCAATGCCATCGAGAGAGGAATTGCTTAAAAGAAATAGTTTCGGTTCTGTTAATGACAACAAATATCTGAATGCGATGTGGCGGAGTGGGAAGAAATGAAACAAATGTCACTAATTGAGATGGATGGATTTCTGAAAGGCAAATGCATCCCAAGTGATTTAAAGGTTAACGAAACAAACGCTGAATATCTGGTGCGTAAGTTCGGTGAACTTGAATCAAAACTAGAAACGGCGTTGCGGGAGTGTCGTTCTGCTGGAATCACGATTGATAACCTTGAGGCTAAATGCGCGAAGATGGCTGCTGAAAATACCTCGCTTAAGCAATCTGAGAAGGAATTTAATGACTTTTGTCGTGAGGAGTTTAGCGAATGGGAAGATGATGTTACTGAAACCCCAGCCACCGATGCTTTCCTGGCTGAAGTACGGGCGCAGGGGGTAGAGATGTACGCAGATAACCTCGACAACGTAGCAGGCGACGCAGAACGAGGTGGTTTTGATTATGCCGTTAAGTTTCTACGCAGTGAAGCGTCTAGTGTACGTTTGTTCGCCGACCAGCTTCGCAAGGGAGTGCATTCATGAGCAACCTACTACCATGTCCATTCTGTGGCGGCGCAGCGCACGTTGCCAGCGAAGCAGATCACCCTGAATATGGCTCTGGCGGTCGATTCTATTTCGTTCGATGCGGTACGTGTCGCGCTCAATCTGGTAGCAAATATGCAGCTCCTGGAAATGACTGCGCGATTTTTTATTCAGAGGTTAGAGCTGAGTGGAATCAGCGAGCAAAGGAGGCAACCAGTGAGCGAAATTAATTACCAGGCACTGCGTGAGATAGCAAAGCACCAGAGACTTACAGAAGAATTAGCGAGTTACGCAAGGACTAACCACAGCCTCACACTCGATTAGGCCTGTTCATTGCTCAATGATATCCAGACCTACCGCAATAATACCAATTCAATAAATGGAGATTCCAGGTGGAAGAAGAAATCTTCACTCGTGAAGAGGCAGCGTCGTATCTGAAGGTAGACAAAGGCACTATCACGCAGTGGATACGAAGTGGACGACTTCAGGCCGCAAAGATAAATCCAGATAAACCTAAAAGCCCATATCGCATTTGCAAGTCAGACTGCATTGCGGCGCTTAAGTCTGTGAGACACAATAGCGCGGTGAATGCGGTTGATGTGCAGGAGGTTAAAGCATGTCAATCAAACTACGCGGTGGCACGTGGCACTGCGATTTCGTCGCGCCAGATGGATCAAGAGTTAGACGCTCTCTTGAAACATCGGACAAAAGGCAAGCGCAAGAACTTCACGATCGTCTAAAAGCAGAAGCGTGGAGAGTAAAAAATCTCGGGGAATCACCGAAAAAGCTATTCAAGGAAGCCTGCATACGGTGGCTGCGTGAGAAATCGGATAAGAAGTCCATTGATGATGACAAGAGCATTATATCGTTCTGGATGTTGCACTTCAGAGAAACCATTCTCTCAGACATAACAACAGAAAAAATAATGGAGGCGGTAGACGGGATGGAAAACCGCCGCCATCGCCTGAACTGGGAAATGAGCCGGGACAGGTGTTTGCGGCTTGGCAAGCCAGTGCCGGAGTATAAACCAAAGCTGGCAAGCAAAGGAACGAAGACGCGGCATCTGGCAATACTTCGCGCTATTCTCAATATGGCTGTTGAATGGGGATGGCTTGACAGGGCGCCCAAAATATCAACACCACGCGTTAAGAATGGACGAATCAGATGGCTTACAGAGGAGGAATCGAAGCGCCTGTTTGCAGAAATTGCTCCTCATTTCTTCCCTGTGGTCATGTTTGCAATCACGACAGGCCTTCGCCGTTCCAACGTTACAGACCTTGAGTGGTCACAGGTCGATCTGGATAAGAAAATGGCATGGATGCACCCTGATGAAACAAAAGCTGGAAATGCGATCGGAGTTCCTCTTAACGAAACCGCATGCCAGATATTAAGAAAACAGCAGGGGCTCCATAAGAGATGGGTATTTGTCCACACCAAACCTGCCTACCGAAGCGACGGAACAAAAACAGCTGCGGTAAGGAAGATGAGAACCGATAGCAACAAGGCATGGAAGGGAGCGTTAAAGCGGGCAGGCATTAGCAACTTCCGATTCCATGACCTGAGACACACCTGGGCAAGCTGGCTGGTTCAGTCCGGAGTCTCTCTTCTTGCACTTAAAGAGATGGGTGGATGGGAAACTCTCGAAATGGTTCAAAGATACGCTCACCTTTCAGCCGGGCATCTCACCGAGCACGCGAGCAAAATCGATGCGATTATAAGTCGCAATGGCACAAATACGGCACAAGAGGAGAACGTAGTTTACTTAAATGTGAGGTAACTTATTGATTTAAATGGTGCCGATAATAGGAGTCGAACCTACGACCTTCGCATTACGAATGCGCTGCTCTACCAACTGAGCTATATCGGCCCTGAAAGGACATGTTCACGAACGTGAATCACGGTGGACAAGGTTAAAACTAACCGGGCGATGCGTCAATGGCCTTGTGAATCAAACGGCTACTTTTGCATCACCCGGTTTTATTTACGCACGAATGGTGTAATCACCAATGCCGATCCACTTGTAGGTGGTCAGTGCTTCCAGCCCCATTGGCCCACGCGCGTGGAGTTTTTGCGTGCTTACCGCGACTTCCGCGCCCAGACCAAACTGGCCGCCGTCGGTAAAACGCGTAGAGGCGTTAACGTAAACAGCGGACGAATCCACTTCGTTAACAAAACGCTGGGCGTTGCGCATATCGCGGGTCAGGATCGCATCGGAGTGTTGCGTGCCGTGTTCACGAATATGGGCAATGGCGTCGTCCAGATCGCTGACGATTTTAACGTTCAAGTCTAATGACAGAAATTCATCGTCATACTCTTCGGCTTTAACAGCCACCACCTTCGCGGGGCCTGCCTGCAACTGCGCCAGTGCAGCAGCATCTGCGTGTAATGTCACGCCGCTTTCCGCCATTTGCTTGCTTAATGCGGGCAGGAAGATATCTGCGATGTTTTTATTCACCAGTAACGTTTCTACCGTATTACACGTGCTCGGGCGCTGGGTTTTCGCATTGACGATTACTTTCAATGCTTCAGTGATCTCTGCACTTTCATCAACGTAAATATGGCAGACACCAATACCACCAGTGATGACCGGAATCGTCGACTGTTCGCGGCACAGCTTATGCAGACCAGCCCCGCCGCGCGGGATCAGCATGTCGATGTATTTATCCATACGCAGCATTTCACTGACCAGCGAACGATCAGGATTATCAATCGCCTGTACTGCACCCGCAGGTAAGCCGCAGGATTTCAGGGCATCCTGAATCACCGCCACCGTTGCAGCGTTAGTGCGACAGGTTTCTTTGCCACCACGCAGGATCACCGCGTTACCGGTTTTCAGGCACAGCGAAGCGACATCAACCGTCACGTTCGGGCGCGCTTCATAAATCACGCCAATAACCCCCAGCGGCACGCGACGGCGTTCCAGACGCAGGCCGCTGTCCAGCACGCCGCCATCAATCACCTGTCCCACCGGATCGGCGAGGTTACACACCTGGCGCACATCGTCGGCAATGCCTTTCAGCCGTGCGGGCGTCAGTGCCAGTCGGTCAAGCATCGCTTCGCTAAGGCCATTGGCACGCGCGTCGGCAACATCCTGGACGTTAGCGTTGAGAATGCTTTCACTTTGTGCTTCCAGTTCATCGGCGATTTTTTCCAGCACGCGATTTTTTTCGCTGCTGGAGAGTTGCGCTAATTTATACGAGGCTTGCTTCGCGGCAATGCCCATTTGTTCCAGCATCGGCCTGCTCCTTAACGGGTAATCATGTCATCACGGTGAACGGCAACCGGGCCGTATTCATATCCCAGTATTGCATCAATTTCTTGCGAGTGGTGTCCGGCAATACGGCGTAATGCATCGCTGTTGTAACGGCTGACGCCATGAGCAATATCGCGGCCTTCGAGGGTACAAATGCGGATGACTTCACCACGCGAGAAGTTGCCAGTCACGCTTTTAATGCCTTTCGGCAACAGAGAACTGCCGCGTTCAAGAATGGCTGCGGTTGCCCCTTCATCTACCGTGATTTCACCTGCCGGCGGCGCACCGAAAATCCAGCGTTTACGGTTTTCAAGCGGAGTCGCCTGGGCATGGAACAGCGTACCGACGGAAATACCTTCCATCACATCGCCAATGACGCCCGGCTTGCTGCCTGCGGCAATAATGGTGTCGATACCCGCACGGCAAGCCACGTCAGCGGCCTGCAATTTGGTGCCCATGCCGCCGGTGCCGAGGCCAGAAACGCTGTCCCCGGCAATCGCGCGCAGTGCGTCATCAATGCCGTAAACATCTTTAATCAGTTCTGCCTGCGGATTGCTGCGCGGATCTGCTGTATATAAGCCTTTTTGATCGGTCAGCAGCAGCAGTTTATCGGCACCCGCCAGAATCGCCGCCAGCGCAGAAAGGTTATCGTTATCGCCGACTTTAATCTCCGCCGTAGCGACAGCATCGTTCTCATTAATGACCGGAACGATATTGTTATCGAGCAGCGCACGCAGGGTGTCGCGGGCGTTCAGGAAGCGTTCACGATCTTCCATATCAGCACGGGTCAGCAGCATCTGCCCGATATGAATGCCGTAAATTGAAAACAGCTGTTCCCACAGTTGAATCAGTCGACTCTGCCCTACCGCCGCCAGCAGCTGTTTTGAGGCGATAGTCGCTGGCAGTTCTGGGTAACCCAGGTGCTCACGTCCGGCGGCAATCGCGCCCGACGTCACAATGACTATCCGATGCCCGGCGGCATGTAGCTGCGCGCACTGGCGAACAAGTTCAACAATATGGGCACGGTTCAGACGGCGCGATCCGCCTGTTAGCACACTGGTGCCGAGTTTTACCACCAGCGTCTGGCTGTCACTCATGATTCTCTGCCATTCAATTTTAGGAAAAATGATATCAAACGAACGTTTTAGCAGGACTGTCGCCGGTTGCCAACCATCTGCAAGCAAAGCATAGCGTTTTGTTGCGCGGGATCAGCAAGCGTAACGGCAGTTGTTTACGCTTTTATTACAGATTTAATAAATTAGCACATTTTAAGAATATTATTAAGCTGTAATATATCTTTAACAATCTCAGGTTAAAAACTTTCCTGTTTTCGACGGAACTCTCCCGAAGAATATTCGCGCGTTAATTAAAATCAGGAATGAAAATGAAAAAGAGCACTCTGGCATTAGTGGTAACGGGTATTGTGGCATCTGCATCCGTACAGGCCGCAGAAATATATAACAAAGACGGTAATAAACTGGATGTCTATGGCAAAGTTAAAGCCATGCATTATATGAGTGATAACGACAGTAAAGATGGCGACCAGAGTTATATCCGTTTTGGTTTTAAAGGCGAAACACAAATTAACGATCAACTGACTGGTTATGGTCGTTGGGAAGCGGAGTTTGCCGGAAATAAAGCGGAGAGTGATACTGCACAGCAAAAAACGCGTCTCGCTTTTGCCGGGTTGAAATATAAAGATTTAGGCTCTTTCGACTATGGTCGTAACCTGGGCGCGCTGTATGACGTGGAAGCCTGGACCGATATGTTCCCGGAATTTGGTGGCGACTCCTCCGCGCAGACGGACAACTTTATGACCAAACGCGCCAGCGGACTGGCGACGTATCGGAACACCGACTTTTTCGGCGTTATTGATGGTCTGAATTTAACCCTGCAATATCAAGGGAAAAACGAAAACCGTGACGTTAAAAAGCAGAACGGTGATGGTTTTGGCTCTTCACTGACGTATGACTTTGGCGGCAGCGATTTCGCCATCAGTGGAGCCTATACCAACTCCGATCGTACCAACGAGCAAAACCTACAAAGCCGTGGCACGGGCAAGCGTGCAGAAGCGTGGGCAACAGGTCTGAAATACGATGCCAATAATATTTATCTGGCTACCTTCTATTCTGAAACGCGTAAAATGACGCCAATCTCTGGAGGTTTTGCCAATAAGACACAGAATTTTGAAGCGGTCGCTCAATACCAATTCGACTTTGGTCTGCGTCCATCTTTAGGTTATGTGTTATCGAAAGGGAAAGATATTGAAGGTATCGGCGATGAGGAACTGGTCAATTATATTGATGTCGGCGCCACATATTATTTCAACAAAAATATGTCAGCGTTTGTTGATTATAAAATCAACCAACTGGATAGCGATAATAAGTTGAATATTAATAATGATGATATTGTCGCGGTTGGGATGACGTATCAGTTTTAATTAATATTGCCGGATGTAATGCATCCGGCAATATTTATTCACGCCGTTAACTTCACCGGCTCATCACGAAAATCATCCGCCGGTTCCAGCTTCAGATCCAACGTCACCAACAGTTCACGCAGCTTCTCATGAAACTCACGCAGGGTGTGCTCCAGTCTCTCGACTACTTCGGTGTCTTTTACCGAAACACTCTTCCAGTCGCCTGCTTTATCAAACAGACCAAACTGGTAGCTGTAGGTAAAACGAGATTCCTGCGCTTCCAGCTCCATCCACCAGCCCCAGAACTCACGCACTTCCGGCGCAGGTTTCACGTTGACGCATACAGCCAGACAATCGAAAAAGAATCGATTATCTTCGCACTTACCTTCACGAATATACGGGCCTAGTGCGGTAAATTTTTTGATCAATCTGCTTTTCGGGTGTCCACTCGGTAACGTCATTGCGATCTCCTGTTGTGATGCAACTGTTTTACCAAATTGGCAAAATTTAGCAAATTTTTAACACAATCGTTTTTCGATCCAGTTGGTGATTTCCTGAAGTGCCTTGTCAAAATTCTGATACACGGGGTTAAACGGAATCTCTAACAATTTACCGTCAGCAGATGACGAAGTGATTAAGCGTGAATCCTCTTCCGGGCTGAATGGATCGTTCTTCCAGTAGCCTGATAACATTGGCGTTGGGCAGCGACGTCCCAGCAATCCCTGTACTTTTAATGAATAGCGATTCAGCTCCACGCGTAACGCTTCATCGGAAGCATCATGCATTCCCAGTCGGCTCGCCAGAACGTCAAGATACATTTCCGGCACCTGCTGTTGGCACTTAAAATCACTCAGCAAGGTGTGAACTACTGGACCAAGACAGGCAACCGCTTTCAGGCGCGGCGATTCAAGGTATGCCAGACGCACGGCAACGTTAGCGCCGAAACGGAAACCAAAGGCCGCAACGCGGGTGTGATCTACCCACGGTACGTTAGGTAACGCCTTTAAAACATGTTGGTGCAGCAGGCTGGAGTCCTGGGTGAGCTTCCATTTTGAGGAAAAGCCCACTGACGGCATATCAATAGTCAGCATCGCAATGCCGCGCGGCGCAAAATAACGTTCATACAGGCTGTAATAGTCCGTCTGCATTGCATCCAGACCACCACACATTAATACCGTCGGGAACGGACCATCGCCTTTCGGCATATGCAAAAAGCCAGTGATGGGCGTGCCACCCGGCACGGTAAATTCCATCTGTCGCATAGTGCCCGGCAGACGTTGTGCGGCCTCTTCATAGGCGCGATTTGACAAAGCCTGCGCTTGCTCTGCCAGGTCATCTCCTTTCAAATGCGGGTAGGCGGCGATGTTATATAGCGTGGCAGCATGCAACCAGTAACGCCCGCTGACCTGTGGATCTTCTTGCGCACATGCTTTCTGTTGCCATTCCATCGCCTGAGTGGCCCACTCATAAATCCAGTTGCCGCCGCGGTAGCCAATCACCGTGTCGTATAAATCATCGTCAGTGCGTTCGGCATCGCTCATCACAATACGCGCCTGAACGTCGAGGATTTCACGCGGATCAACGCCGCGCCAGATCCACATCAGACGGTTAATCATGCGATACCAGTGAGGAATGGTTTTACCATCGAGGGCCGACAGCACAGGCGGTTGTGCGCCATGATTAAAGCGGCGGACAAGCGTCGAGGTTTCAGGGTGTTTAAAGCGGGGTTTAAACAGGGTTTCACTCAGGTTAGCCTGTGTCATTAATGCAACCTCCAGGAATACTTACTGGACGCTATTGTACCCTGCCTGAAGTTAAAAAGAACAACGCCTGGCATTGCCAGGCGTTGAAAAGATTAGCGACCAGAGATTGGCGGGACGAATACAACACCCATATCCCACGGTTGTTCAATCCAGGTATCTTGTGGGATATCAACAACATAATCATCAACCAGTGGACGACCTGCCGGTTTCGCGAAGATAGTCACAAAGTGTGCTTTAGGATACATTTCACGAATCGCAACCGCAGTACCCCCGGTATCCACCAGGTCATCAATAACGATGAAACCTTCGCCATCGCCTTCTGCGCGTTTCAGCACTTTCAGTTCGCGCTGGTTGTCGTGATCGTAGCTGGAAATACAAACGGTATCGACATGACGAATACCCAGTTCACGCGCCAGTAACGCACCCGGTACCAGACCGCCACGGCTTACGGCAATAATGCCTTTCCATTGTTCAGAAGGCATCAGTCGGCTTGCGAGTTTACGTGCATGGATCTGCAACATGTCCCAGGTGACGATGTATTTTTCGCTCATGTGAAGTGTCCCAGCCTGTTTATCTACGGCTTAAAAAGTGTTCGAGGGGAAAATAGGTTGCGCGAGATTATAGAGATCTGGCGCACTAAAAACCAGTATTTCACATAAGTCCGCGTCTTTTTACGCACTGCTACTACCTGTCGCTGGATAAAGTGGTATTCTCAAACACATCTCGCAAGCCTGACTTGTGCTGACAACATTTTCTGCTAACCCTGTGACCTGCAATACCGTTTTGCGGGTGATCGACAAGGAGACTTAACGTGTCTGAACTGTCTCAATTATCTCCACAGCCACTGTGGGATATTTTTGCAAAAATCTGTTCTATTCCCCACCCGTCCTACCATGAAGAGCAGCTTGCTGAATACATTGTTGGTTGGGCAAAAGAGAAAGGTTTCCATGTCGAACGCGATCAGGTGGGGAATATCCTGATTCGTAAACCTGCTACCGCAGGTATGGAAAACCGTAAACCGGTCGTCTTGCAGGCTCACCTCGATATGGTGCCGCAGAAAAACAACGACACCGTGCACGACTTCACTAAAGATCCAATCCAACCCTATATTGATGGCGAATGGGTTAAAGCGCGTGGCACCACGCTGGGCGCAGATAACGGCATTGGTATGGCGTCTGCGCTGGCAGTTCTGGCTGATGACAATGTGGTCCACGGCCCGCTGGAAGTGCTGCTGACCATGACCGAAGAAGCGGGTATGGACGGCGCATTCGGCTTACAGAGCAACTGGTTGCAGGCTGATATTCTGATCAACACCGACTCTGAAGAAGAAGGTGAAATCTATATGGGTTGTGCGGGGGGGATCGACTTCACCTCCAACCTGCATTTAGATCGTGAAGCGGTTCCGGCTGGCTTTGAAACCTTCAAATTAACCTTAAAAGGTCTGAAAGGCGGTCACTCCGGCGGTGAAATCCACGTTGGCCTGGGTAACGCGAACAAACTGCTGGTACGCTTCCTGGCGGGTCATGCAGAAGAGCTGGACCTGCGCCTTATCGATTTCAACGGCGGCACACTGCGTAACGCCATCCCGCGTGAAGCCTTTGCAACCATTGCTGTCGCAGCTGATAAAGTCGACGCGCTGAAATCTCTGGTGAATACCTATCAGGACATCCTGAAAAACGAACTGGCAGAGAAAGAGAAAAACCTGGCCTTGTTGCTGGACTCTGTTGCGAACGACAAAGCTGCACTGATTGCTAAATCTCGCGATACCTTTATTCGTCTGCTGAACGCCACCCCTAACGGTGTGATCCGCAACTCCGACGTAGCAAAAGGCGTGGTTGAAACCTCACTGAACGTGGGTGTGGTGACCATGACTGACAATAACGTAGAAATTCACTGCCTGATCCGTTCTCTGATCGACAGCGGTAAAGACTACGTAGTAAGCATGCTGGATTCGCTGGGTAAACTGGCTGGCGCGAAAACCGAAGCGAAAGGCGCATATCCTGGCTGGCAGCCTGATGCTAACTCTCCGGTGATGCATCTGGTACGTGAAACCTATCAGCGTCTGTTCAACAAAACGCCGAACATCCAGATTATCCACGCGGGCCTGGAATGTGGTCTGTTCAAGAAACCGTATCCGGAAATGGACATGGTTTCTATCGGGCCAACCATTACCGGCCCACACTCTCCGGATGAACAAGTTCATATTGAAAGCGTTGGTCATTACTGGACACTGCTGACTGAACTGCTGAAAGAAATTCCGGCGAAGTAATAACGATAACGTCCACGCCTGCGGGCGTGGGCTTCTGTTATTGACTAATGGCAATCTACATTGAAATAACAAAGCATTATGAAACCCATGAAAAGGCCGCCTATTTATATAGTTGCGACCGTATTAACTGGGGAGAATTTTTGATCACCAAAGACACTTTCGCGCTGGAATCCGTGAAAGAGCTTGAAGGTGAAAAACAGAATTTTTTTATGTTCAGAGCCTGGAGCAAAGTCAGAAGAACATATTTAACCACAGGGGAGTTCCCCCAGGAAACATGTTACGCAGCCTGAAGTCAGAACTATTTTTTCACGCATTTTACCATTAACATTTTGGGATTACGCCTGCACCACACGACAATAGCCGTCGCCACTAATGCCAACTCCAGTAAAAAAGACCAGTGTAATAAAAAATTGAGCCACCACGGATGATGTACCGCCGTAATATGAAAGAACGCAAACGGCTGGTTAGCGAAAGGCATTAGCCACCAGATATCACCGACCAGCGTATCAAGTAACAAATGCACGATTCCATTCAGGCAAAACAACACGCCCAACCACGCCGGGATTTTATTCTTCGCGATTGCTGCCCATAGCAACGTCACTGCCAACAGGGCAAACCATAGCAATGGCCAATGAGAAGGATAAAGATGATGATGACGTTGCCCGTTATCCACCAGATAACACCAGAAGAGATCAAAATCGGGTGCAACGGCCCCAATTAAGCTAATAACCATCGCCCACCTCGCATGACGAGCAATTACCGGCAAGCGTTTTACGAAAGTGCAATTAATTAAATATCCCGTCGGAAGATGGCCGATAAACATGATGACTCCTTTCATTTTTGCCCGCTGTATTCATGAAGAAAACAGCGGGACAATTTCTTGTATTACACAGCGATAAAAGTCATCCCTGTAAACGTCCGTCGCGGGTTGCCACGTTCAATCTGGTGATGGAACATTCGCCGCTGCGATTTCAGCGCCGCGCTATTTTCCTGTTGCTGTTGTTCCAGCTTCCAGGCAATCAGCAATCGCGCCAGCCGTTTGTTAGCATGCTGGCTCCGCTCTGACTGTACCTTCACGCTAATCCCGGTTGCCAGATGCGTGGCGCGCACCGCCGAGTCGGTTTTATTGACATGTTGACCGCCTGGTCCCGATGAACGCAGCGTCTCATAACGGATCGCATCAGATTGTTCCTGTGTATCAGCGGTAAAACACCCAATGCCCAGAAACCAGTTTTTACGCCCATGATGAGGTCGATACGGACTTGAACAAATCCACTGAATGGTGCCGCACCAGCTTTCGCTTAATGCCCATGCGTTGTCGCCATCCAGAGAAACCAGCGCCGAACGCAGTGTGTCAGAGTAGCGGCCCGTTTCTGTTTCAAGCACCGTTACCGCGACGTCTTGTCGGGCAGCTTCTTTAATCAGCCTGTCCAGCGCCTTTTTCACTGCGAGACAACATTCTTCCGGTCCCTGGGCAGAGGATAGTTGCAACAGGATCATCCTTTTTTCCCTCCACTGTTTTTGAGCGTCAGCACCGGACGCAGTCGCGCGACAGGAATAATTAAATCGGCCAGCACCAGACATTGCACCACGCTTTCAGCCGATTTATAGGCTTGTGGCGCTTCTTCAAAGATAAGTTGTTTATCGCGACAAATTACCCGGCTGCCAAGTTCAGTACGTGAGAGTTGCGTCGCCGTGTATTTCGCCGCCAGACGCCCTTTACACTCGGTACGTCCCCATTTTCGCCCTGCCCCATGCGCCAGTGAATGCAATGTTTCTTCACTACTAACAGGCTTCACCAGCCAGGAGTAATCGCCGCGTGAGCCGGGGACAATCACCAGGCCACGGTCATCTGGCGAAGCCCCTTTACGATGTAACCAGCCCTGTTGATCGCCGATTTGGCACGCACTAACAAAGTTATGTGCCACATCCAGAACGGGACTTCCTGCGGCCTTCACCTGTTGCATCACGCGCAAAGCGATCATCTGGCGATTAATACGCGCTAATGCCAGCGCATCGTCATGTTCCGCCATATACCGTAGCGCGTCGTTACTGCCTTCCTGCAAACCATGATGCGAAAACGAGGCAATATGCCGCTGTAAAATAGACTGCCCTAAACCACGCGAGCCGCTATGAACCAGCAGTTGCAGATACTGTGCATCCAGACCAGCCAGTGCAAACAGTTCAGCGTCGATGATTTGATCAACTTGTTGCAGTTCTGCGAAGTGGTTACCGCCACCGATAGAGCCAAGCGAGCTGCGCCACGGATGCTGTGCAAATGCTGACGGCAGGTTTTCCTCCAGCCAGCTTTCTTCAGCAACGTCATCCAGCGCAGATAATCGCTTTTCAAACTTATCGGCGTTGTATTTGCGCGCGAGAATATCTGTTTGCCATAGCGCCATGCCGCAGCCGATATCATTGCCGACCAGTGCCGGGTAAAAATGGCCAACAGAGAAGAACGCTGCGCCAATCGGATAGCCGCGTCCGGGGTGTAAATCTGGCATCCCCACTACGCGCTGCATGTTGGGTAAATTTGCCGTGGTGTGTAATTGTTGGATCGCTAAACTCTCGATCCACAGGTCATCAGATGCGATGGTAAATACCGCATCGGATAAGGGACGAATATATTTGCCCATGTACCATTCCATTTATGAATAAAGATCAGGAAATGGCAGACGAATCCAGGGCAAGAAAAAAAAAGAATTAATCCTGGAAAGGTCTGCAAAGAGTCATTAATAAAGGATTTGTCATGATTTACCTCCTTGCAGTTTGTGGAATAAGAAATCGCGCACATACTAAGATTGCGTTATTTTCATTGCAAGCTGGATTTAATGTTGCTGTTTATAACGCATATAAAAATTAGTAAACCATGCTCCACGGCATTCGACGCGCTGCTGCTTAACCACCTGAAAATCATAATGTTCAAAAAAGGGTTTTGCGGTTATGCTGGCATCTACCGTAAGTTCGGATTCAGACTTAATCAATGGTTTTAACAAGGCGCTTGCAACCCCACGGCGGGTGTATTCAGGGTCAACAAATAACATATCGATATAATGTTCAATGCGGGAAATAAAACCAACCGGTTGTGCATTAATGACTGCAACCTGCACTTGTGATTTCGCGAGTTTCTCCTTCCAGCGAGATTCGTCAATCTGCGCCCAGGCGGCAATTTGTTGTGGAGAATAGTGCCGACTGGCTGTCATCGTAACCGCTCGAAGGAAAATAGCGCATAGTTGCTGAAAATCGCCAGGCTGATAGTCTCTTATTTGTATGTTATTCATAATATCAATTCAAAAACGCATGCGAAACGCTTCTGCCATTTTCCCAATTTACTGCATTTGGTTGTTATCTCGCGCCAGTTTATGAGGTTCAGGTTTCAGAATGGCAATGAGCAACCATGCTTGCTCATCAAACGCGCCCTGACAATATACCAAATGCGCTTCGTCATTCGTTCTGCTGAATTGGCGCAACTGTGGCGGAAATGGATTATTCACATTTACCAGATGAATATGAGCAACTCGCTCAAATTTGATTAATGGCCAGGTAAACGAGTCGTCGTAGGGAACATCGCGACCAAATATATCTGGCAAAACACCGTCACGCTTATAGGAAATAAAATCCGCCGTTAGCGCATCAAGTTCCTCTGCTGTAAGTTGCAGACGAATAAGTTTTGTTTTGAATACCCGCATCCTTATTTCTTAAAGTCATTGAAATCATCATCCGTTATATCAGTAAGATATTTTTCAGCGCGGCGTGTAATTTCCTCTAATCTTGCGGCACTCGGACGGAAGCGGGCCTTTATGGGCTTTTTCTCCTCTTGTTCAGCAAGCATGTCCATTAATGCTTCGAATGCGCTGGCACTTAAGAGATATCCTGCGGGGCGATTATTAGAAAGAACCGCAACTGGTTGATCAATAAAGTATTTTGCCGGATTTTTACGTAACTCAGTGATATTGACCGATTTTTCCGCGAGAATTCGATGCATACAGTGATATCCTCATAATAATGCACACCAGAATAGACATAATAGTATACATCATAATCCCAGCACCAGTTGTCTTTCCATTTGCGGGTCAAGCAACGTCACATGCAGCCCCACCAGACGCACACCGCGCCCGCCGCGGCGTTCATCCCAGGTTTTACGCGCGGTAGCGATCAAGTCGGCTTTATTCAGCCGCGGCCAGACATGCTCCTGAGTGGTTTGCTGAAAGTCGTCGAACTTTAATTTCACTCCCTGGCGGGCAATCAGTAAATCAGGTTTTACCTTTGCCAGACGGCGTTCAAGTTCCGGATACAGCCGCTCGATAATCGCTTCACATTCAGACCAGTGATGAATATCTTCCGCCATCGTACGTTCCACGCCGACGGATTTTCGCAACCGTTCGCTGTTAACATCGCGCTCGTCAATCCCCTGACTACGCTCCCACAAAATGCGGCCAAATTTGCCAAAGCGTTTAAGCAGGATCACCAGATCACACTTTTGCACATCACCGCAGGTCCGCAGCCCCATCGCTTCCAGTTTTGCCGCCGAGACTTTGCCGACGCCGGGGATTTTTGCCAGCGGTAAGGTTTGCAGAAATGTCGGAACTTCTGCCGGCGTAATGACAAACTGGCCGTTGGGTTTATTCATGTCTGAGGCGATTTTGGCGAGAAACTTGACCGGCGCGACGCCCGCAGACGCCGTCAGTTGCAGCTCGTTGAAAATCGTCTGGCGGATTTCCTGGGCGATGAGGGTCGCAGAACCGTGGCAATGCACACTATCGGTAACGTCGAGATAGGCCTCATCCAGCGAAAGCGGTTCAATGCGCGAGGTGTAGCGCGAGAAAATTTCGCGGATATGATTTGAGGCTTCTTTATAGGCGTCAAAGCGCCCAGGAAGCAGCGTGAGATGCGGACATAATTTGAGCGCCATGCCGGTCGGCATTGCGCTACGTACGCCAAATTTACGCGCGGGATAATTGGCGGTGCTGATCACCCCCCGACGCTCGCGGCTGCCGCCAATAGCAATAGGGATATCGCGCAGGGCGGGATTATCGCGCATCTCCACCGCTGCAAAAAAGCAGTCCATATCCACATGAATGATTTTACGCATTGCTCACCTCTCAATACTGGTAAAGTATACAGTGATTTTAAGGTTTGAGAAATGCGTAAAGATTCACCGTTTAACGCGTTCGCTGCGAAAGCACCTGCTGCTTATCCAGCTTTTGCACCAGCGGTTGCACCACTTTATCCCCATGCTGACCAAAGTATTGATACAACGTATCGGACGCACTTTTGGTCAGCACCATAATCTCAATGCGTCGGTTGCCCGCGCTTTGCGGATTTTTGGCATCCAGCAGCATCTGGTCCGCCATCGCGCTTACCTGCATCACTTTATCTTCCGGCATTCCGGCGTCTTCCAGCACCCGACGGGCCGAAAGCGCGCGGTCGCCCGAAAGATTCCAGTTGTTGTAGATATTGTTTTTGTAAGCCATCGCATCGGTATGCCCGGTAATAATAATTTTGTTATCGAGCGAGTCGAACACTGGCGCAAGTTCCACCAGCAAGGTTTTAAAGAACGGCATAATCTTTGCGCTGCCACGTTCAAACATATTGCGGTTCTGATCGTCTTTAATCAGCACGCGCAATCCCTGGGGAACAATCTCCATCTCCAGATTCGCTTCCATATGCGCATTACGGGCGATGGTATTGATACTGGTCGCCAGCTCGCCAAGCTCGGAGGCGGACTTTTTCTTCAGCAACGCCGTTTTTTCGTTCACGTCGCGCGCTTTTTTCTCTGTCTCTTCCGGCACCACCACGGTGGCGGGTTTCGGCGGGCGGGTCGGGCTGATTTTATTTAACGGCGACAACCCGCCGCCGTTGAAAATAGACTGCCCGTGCAGCGCGGCGATAATGCTTTCACGCTCGGATTTACTGACGCTGTTCACAATCAACTTTATCGTCGTCACCAAAGGAGCCGAGCGTATTTCCGAGGTTTCGGCCCGCTTTACCCTGGACGCGATGCCTGGCAAGCAGATGGCGATTGACGCCGATCTTAACGCCGGATTGATTAACCAGGCGCAGGCACAAACGCGGCGTAAAGATGTTGCCAGCGAGGCCGATTTCTACGGCGCGATGGACGGGGCGTCGAAGTTTGTGCGCGGGGACGCCATCGCCGGGATGATGATTCTGGCGATCAACCTGATCGGCGGCGTCTGTATCGGGATTTTCAAATACAACCTGAGCGCCGATGCCGCCTTCCAGCAATATGTGCTGATGACCATCGGCGACGGGCTGGTGGCGCAGATCCCTTCCCTGCTGCTCTCCACTGCCGCAGCGATTATCGTCACCCGCGTCAGCGACAACGGCGATATCGCCCATGACGTGCGTCACCAGTTACTGGCAAGTCCGTCGGTGCTCTACACCGCCACCGGAATTATGTTCGTGTTGGCGGTGGTGCCAGGGATGCCGCACCTGCCGTTTTTACTGTTCAGCGCCCTGCTTGGCTTCACCGGCTGGCGAATGAGCAAACAGCCGCAAGCGGCGGAGGCGGAAGAGAAAAGTCTCGAAACGCTGACCCGAACCATTACTGAAACCAGTGAGCAACAGGTCAGTTGGGAGACCATCCCGCTGATCGAGCCAATCAGTTTAAGCCTCGGCTACAAGCTGGTGGCGCTGGTCGATAAAGCGCAGGGCAACCCGCTCACCCAGCGGATTCGCGGCGTACGGCAGGTGATATCCGACGGCAACGGCGTGCTTCTGCCGGAGATCCGCATTCGGGAAAATTTCCGCCTCAAGCCCAGCCAGTACGCCATTTTCATCAACGGAATTAAGGCCGATGAAGCGGATATTCCGGCAGATAAACTGATGGCCCTGCCCTCCAGCGAAACCTACGGCGAGATAGACGGCGTGCTGGGAAACGACCCGGCGTATGGGATGCCGGTGACCTGGATCCAGCCCGCGCAGAAGGCGAAGGCGCTGAATATGGGGTATCAGGTGATCGACAGCGCCAGCGTGATTGCTACCCATGTGAATAAGATTGTGCGCAGCTATATTCCTGATTTGTTTAACTATGACGACATTACACAGTTGCATAACCGTTTGTCGTCGATGGCCCCCCGACTGGCGGAAGATTTAAGCGCGGCGCTGAATTACAGCCAATTGCTAAAAGTGTACCGCGCGCTGCTGACCGAAAGCGTTTCCCTGCGCGATATCGTCACCATCGCCACCGTGCTGGTCGCCAGTAGCACGGTGACCAAAGATCATATTCTGCTGGCGGCAGATGTGCGCCTGGCGTTGCGGCGCAGCATTACCCATCCGTTCGTGCGCAAGCAAGAGCTGGCGGTGTATACGCTGAATAATGAGCTGGAAAATCTGCTGACCAACGTGGTGAATCAGGCGCAACAGGGCGGCAAAGTGATGCTCGACAGCGTGCCGGTGGACCCGAATATGCTCAACCAGTTCCAGAGTACGATGCCGCAAGTGAAAGAGCAGATGAAAGCGGCGGGGAAAGATCCGGTTCTGCTGGTGCCGCCGCAGTTGCGCCCTTTGCTGGCGCGTTATGCAAGGTTGTTTGCGCCGGGGCTGCATGTGCTGTCGTATAACGAAGTGCCGGACGAGCTGGAGTTGAAGATTATGGGGGCGTTGATGTAGGTATCCGGCATATGCGCACAACCGCCGGATGCGGCGTGAACGCCTTATCCGGCCTACGGTTGGGTACAGGTTTGTAGGCATGATAAGACGCGCAGCGTCGCATCAGGCATCCGCGCACAACTGCCGGATGCGGCATAAACGCCTTATCCGGCCTACGGTTGGGTACAGATTTGTAGGCATGATAAGACGCGTAGCGTCGCATCAGGCATCCGCGCACAACTGCCGGATGCGGCGTAAACGCCTTATCCGACCTACGGTTGGGTACAGGTTTGTAGGCCAGGCATCGCCGCACAGTTATAAAATGATACGCTCCCCGGCATTTAAATCCGTTACGTCTCCCGCCCAATCGATGGGATATAACCCTTGTGCGACATCGCGATGGAATGTTGAAAATGGCCAACCATTAACCTGCTTTACCCAACCATGCTTAACGGGATTAATATAAATATAATCAACATGGTGGCGGTAATCTTTGGTATTACGGATGGCGTGCTCCCAAAAACGCGGTTGCCAGATATTTTTCAATCCGCAAGCTTTAGTGAATTGCTTTTTAATTTCCCGCCAGCGGGAGGAAAAATCATCATCGCTTTCGGGCAATGTCCAGATACAGTGCATGTGCTCCGGCAAAACAACCCAGGCGTTGATTTCAAAAGGCCTGTCTCGCTTAACTTTAATAATAGCGTTACGGAGCGTCTGAAACTGGGTGGTCAGAAGATGGCTTCGACGATTTCGTAAATTTACCGTGAAAAACCATGTTCCCCCCTTGATGTAATAACGACGATATTCAGACATAGCGACTCCTTTTTCTCAACGGTAAGAAGTAAAGGAAAAATCGGCAATGACATTGCGTTATATCGGGAAAGCGGCTCGCAAAAATGCACAGGTTTGTAGGCATGATAAGACGCGCAGCGTCGCATCAGGCACCGGTGCACGACTGCCGGATGCGGCGTGAACGCCTTATCCGGCCTACGGTTGGGTGCAGGTTTGTAGGCATGATATGACGCGTCAGCGTCGCATCAGGCATCCGTGCACAACCGCCGGATGCGGCATGAACGCCTTATCGGTCCTACAAAATCGTCTCTTCCGTCAGAATCCGTCGCGCACCCAAAAAATGATCCTGCCAGAAAGGTTCAGCCAACCGACTTACCCGAATGGTTTCCCCCGTGCGCGGTGACTCGATAAATTGTCCATCGCCCAGATACACGCCCATATGGTCGGCAATTTCGCGGCTGTGAATATGGAAAAACAACAAATCCCCCCGACGCAGGTCGTTATTCGCCACAATCGTTGCCCGGCGGTAGTGATACATCTCATTGGCCGTGCGCGGGAGTTTCGCCTCGAGGATCTTGTTGTAGGCATAAAAAACCAACCCACTACAGTCGAAGCCTTTATCGGGCCGCGTGCCGCCCCAAACGTAAGGCTTGCCAATCTGCTGCTCCAGGCGGTGAATCGCCACTTCGGTGATGTTATGCAGATGATCGCTGCTTAAGAAATGGTTGTTTTCCGCCAGCGACTGCCAGCGTCGGTCGCTCAGCTTCAGTGGGCCAGGGAACCACTCCGGGTGCAGTTTCACCTGCTCGCGATTGTGCTTGCGCAGCGCCCGTCTGCTTTCGGCATTACCTTCCACAATATAGCTCGCCTGTTTTTTCAGATGTGCCCGGTACAGTTTGAGTACCCGCGCACGGTTTTGCATCCGCTGGCGAGCGGCGTAGCTGAAGGTGGCATGTGTAGTCGCGCCGCTTGCTAGTAAAGGAAGCAAAAGGAACAAAGAAAACACGCCCAGGCTCAGCAATCTGTTGTGAGAGAACAAATACATGAAGGATATAAACCGACTGAATGGGGCGAGAATTTTAGAGGACGAGTAGGCGGTGCAGGATTATTAATTGCTTATTTGCATATTACTGTTGCGGTTTCATAATCTTAGGAAATAAGGAATAAATCCGCTATACATGCGCTTTTCGGACTTTTGAAAATCACCTCTTATGCTAAATTTGTAAACCCTGCGCCGACAGGCTTGCGTAAAACTCTTTTGGTGATAATGTGAGCCTTCCAAATCAAGACTATTCCGATTTGGGGTCTATTTTGCCGTCCTGGCGTGTGTAACCGTTTTATCAAGGAATAAGCAGTATGCGTAAAATCGCATTAATTCTTGCGATGTTGTTGATCCCGTGCGTTTCGTTTGCCGGTTTGCTGGGCAGCAGTAGCTCTACCACGCCAGTGAGCAAAGAGTATAAGCAGCAGTTGATGGGATCCCCTGTCTACATCCAGATCTTCAAGGAAGAACGTACGCTCGATCTCTACGTCAAAATGGGCGAGCAATATCAGTTACTCGACAGCTACAAAATCTGTAAATATTCCGGCGGGTTAGGACCAAAACAGCGTCAGGGCGATTTCAAAAGTCCGGAAGGGTTTTATAGCGTCCAGCGTAATCAGTTAAAACCGGATAGCCGTTACTACAAAGCGATTAATATTGGTTTTCCCAACGCCTATGATCGTTCGCATGGTTATGAAGGGAAATACCTGATGATCCACGGCGATTGTGTTTCCATCGGCTGCTACGCGATGACCAATCAGGGCATTGATGAGATCTTCCAGTTCGTTACTGGCGCGCTGGTATTTGGTCAACCGAGCGTGCAGGTGAGCATTTACCCGTTCCGCATGACCGACGCTAATATGAAGCGCCATAAATATTCCAACTTTAAGGACTTCTGGGAGCAACTGAAGCCAGGCTACGACTACTTTGAACAGACCCGTAAGCCACCGACCGTCTCTGTAGTCAATGGCCGTTACGTAGTCAGCAAGCCGTTGAGCCACGAAGTGGTGCAACCACAACTGGCATCAAACTATACGCTCCCCGAGGCAAAATAAGCGCCATTCGCCTGGCATAATCTTTTGCCAGGTTTCATTGCCCGTCAGCGGCTGTGTCGCAATCACCGTGACCACATCATTCGGTGTGGTCTGCGAGCTGAAGTCGATTTCCACATCCTGGTCCAGCAACGTTGCCACGCCAAATGGCGCGCGGCGGGTGATCCAGTGCAGATTAGTCGAGCAATACGCCATCACATAGCGCCCGTCTGAAAGCAGCATGTTGAAGACGCCCTTCTGCCGCAATTCATCCGCCAGCGAGGCGATATATTTAAAGACTGCCGCCATATTACCCGGCGTACGCGGGTAACGCTGAGTTAATTTGTGCAGCAGCCAGCAAAAGGCTTTTTCGCTGTCGGTTTCGCCTACCGGGCGGAAGTTGCCGGTTTCCAATGATTTATAACCCGTCAGTTGCCCGTTATGCGCATAAGTCCAGTTACGTCCCCATAACTCGCGGGTAAATGGGTGAGTATTTTCCAGCGCCACCTCGCCCCGATTCGCCTGGCGAATATGAGCAATGACCGAGCAGGATTTTATCGGGTAGTCCTGGACTAATTTGGCGATGGGGGAATTAAAGCTGGGCTGTGGATCTTTAAATGTGCGACAGCCTTTACCTTCGTAAAAGGTGATACCCCAGCCATCTTTATGTGGCCCGGTTCCACCACCACGCTGCACCAGCCCGGTGAAACTAAAGCAGATATCGGTAGGGACGTTGGCGCTCATCCCGAGCAGTTCGCACATCGGTAACCTCCACAACAGCGAGAGCACATGGCCCCCGGCGAAGATTGATTTAAAGATTTTCAGGCCGGATGCGGCGTAAACACTTTATCCGGCCTACGCCAGATTTACTTAACCATCTCTTTTTCAATCAACTGGATCAGGATATGGATCACTTTAATGTGGATCTCCTGAATGCGGTCGGCATAACCAAAATGCGGAACACGAATTTCGATATCCGCCGAGCCAGCCATTTTGCCGCCGTCTTTACCTGTCAGGGTAATCACTTTCATCCCCTTCTCACGCGCCGCCTCGATCGCTTTGATCACGTTCGCAGAATTACCAGACGTGGAGATCCCCAGCAGCACATCGCCTTCGCGACCTACCGCTTCAACGTAGCGAGAGAAAATGTCGTTAAAACCAAAATCGTTGCCAACACAGGTAATGTGGCTGACATCTGAAATGGCAATCGCCGGATAGCCCGGACGGTTTTCACGGTAGCGACCGGTCAGCTCTTCCGCAAAGTGCATGGCGTCGCAATGGGAGCCGCCGTTGCCACAGGAAAGCACCTTGCCACCGGCTTTGAAGCTGTCTGCTAACAGGACCGCCGCGCGCTGAATGGCGTGAATATTGGCGTCATCTTTTAAAAAGTTAGCCAGCGTTTCCGCCGCTTCGTTCAGTTCGTTACGAATAAGATCCTGGTACATGAGGATATCCTTCAGCATAAATGTAATAGACAAAATGCAGTGTACCGGATACCGCCAAAAGCGAGAAGTACAGGCAGGTGCAATGACCTGGACTTTTTGACCTGCAGTGCGGATAAAAGCAGCAACAATGTGAGCTTCGTTGTAATTATATTGTAAACACATTGCTAAATATTTTTACATCCACTACAACCATATCATCACAAGTGGTCGGACCTCCTACAAGTAAGGGGCTTTTCGTTATGATGATTTTGAGTATTCTCGCTACGGTTGTCCTGCTCGGCGCGTTGTTCTATCACCGCGTGAGCTTATTTATCAGCAGTCTGATTTTGCTCGCCTGGACAGCCGCCCTCGGCGTCGCTGGTCTGTGGTCGGCATGGGTACTGGTGCCTCTGGCCATTATCCTTGTGCCGTTTAACTTTGCGCCTATGCGTAAGTCGATGATTTCCGCGCCGGTATTCCGTGGTTTCCGTAAGGTGATGCCGCCGATGTCGCGCACAGAGAAAGAAGCGATTGATGCCGGCACTACCTGGTGGGAAGGCGATTTATTCCAGGGCAAGCCGGACTGGAAAAAGCTGCATAACTATCCGCAGCCGCGCCTGACCGCTGAAGAGCAAGCGTTTCTCGACGGCCCGGTAGAAGAAGCCTGCCGGATGGCGAATGATTTCCAGATTACCCATGAACTGGCTGATTTGCCGCCGGAGCTGTGGGCATATCTGAAAGAGCATCGCTTCTTCGCGATGATCATCAAAAAAGAGTACGGCGGGCTGGAGTTCTCGGCTTATGCCCAGTCTCGTGTGCTGCAAAAACTCTCCGGCGTAAGTGGGATTCTGGCGATTACCGTCGGTGTGCCGAACTCATTAGGTCCAGGCGAGTTGCTGCAACATTACGGCACTGACGAGCAGAAAAATCACTATCTGCCGCGTCTGGCGCGTGGTCAGGAGATCCCTTGCTTTGCGCTGACCAGCCCGGAAGCGGGTTCCGATGCGGGTGCGATCCCGGATACTGGGATTGTCTGTATGGGTGAATGGCAGGGCCAGCAGGTGCTGGGCATGCGTCTGACCTGGAACAAACGCTACATTACGCTCGCGCCAATTGCGACCGTACTTGGGCTGGCGTTTAAACTCTCCGATCCAGAGAAATTACTCGGCGGTGCAGAAGATTTAGGTATTACCTGTGCGCTGATCCCAACCACCACGCCGGGCGTGGAAATTGGTCGTCGCCACTTCCCGCTGAACGTACCGTTCCAGAACGGGCCGACGCGCGGCAAAGATGTTTTCGTACCGATCGATTACATTATCGGCGGGCCGAAAATGGCGGGGCAAGGCTGGCGGATGCTGGTGGAGTGTCTCTCGGTGGGCCGTGGCATCACCCTGCCTTCCAACTCAACCGGCGGCGTGAAATCGGTAGCGCTGGCAACCGGCGCGTATGCCCACATTCGCCGTCAGTTCAAAATCTCTATCGGTAAGATGGAAGGGATTGAAGAGCCGCTGGCACGCATTGCCGGGAACGCCTATGTAATGGATGCTGCGGCATCGCTGATTACCTACGGCATTATGCTTGGTGAAAAACCCGCCGTGCTGTCGGCTATAGTCAAGTATCACTGTACCCACCGTGGGCAGCAGTCGATTATTGATGCAATGGATATCACCGGCGGTAAAGGCATTATGCTCGGGCAGAGCAACTTCCTGGCGCGCGCTTACCAGGGCGCACCGATTGCCATCACCGTTGAAGGGGCGAACATTCTGACCCGCAGCATGATGATCTTCGGTCAGGGAGCGATTCGTTGCCATCCGTACGTGCTTGAAGAGATGGAAGCGGCGAAGAACAATGACGTTAACGCGTTCGATAAACTGTTGTTCAAACATATCGGTCACGTCGGCAGCAACAAAGTTCGCAGCTTCTGGCTCGGTTTGACGCGCGGTTTAACCAGCAGCACACCAACTGGCGACGCCACTAAACGTTATTATCAACATCTGAACCGCCTGAGCGCCAACCTCGCCCTGCTTTCTGATGTCTCGATGGCGGTACTGGGCGGCAGCCTGAAACGTCGCGAGCGCATCTCGGCCCGTCTGGGTGATATTTTAAGCCAGCTTTACCTCGCCTCTGCCGTTTTGAAGCGTTATGACGATGAAGGCCGCAATGAAGCCGACCTGCCACTGGTGCACTGGGGCGTACAGGATGCGCTGTATCAGGCTGAACAGGCAATGGACGATTTACTGCAAAACTTCCCGAACCGCGTGGTTGCCGGACTGCTGAATGTGGTGATCTTCCCGACCGGACGCCATTATCTGGCACCGTCTGACAAACTGGATCATAAAGTGGCGAAGATTTTACAAGTGCCAAACGCCACCCGTTCACGTATTGGCCGCGGTCAGTACCTGACGCCGAGCGAACATAACCCGGTTGGTTTACTGGAAGAGGCGCTGGTGGATGTGATTGCCGCCGATCCGATTCATCAGCGGATCTGTAAAGAACTCGGTAAAAACCTGCCATTTACCCGTCTGGATGAACTGGCGCACAACGCGCTGGCGAAGGGGCTGATTGATAAAGATGAAGCCGCCATTCTGGTAAAAGCTGAAGAGAGCCGTCTGCGCAGCATTAACGTTGATGACTTTGAGCCGGAAGAGCTGGCGACAAAGCCAGTAAAGTTGCCGGAGAAAGTTCGGAAAGTTGAAGCCGCATAATTGAATAACGGAGCCGAAAGGCTCCGTTTTTACATTGATGACAAACTTAATATTGCCTGATGCGCTACGCTTATCAGGTCTACAAAGACCATGCAATTTATTGAAAATAAATAGAATTTTGTAGGCCGAACAGGCATGCTTTGTTAACTATCTCAGTAACGGAGCCTTTCGACTCCGTTTCTCTATGCGCTAATTATTTAAAATTAAAGCCATCCGGATGGTTTTCCAGACTACCGGTCAACGCCGCGAACAGCACCGTTTTACCATCAATCGAGAGCGCATCGTTCACATTCAGCCAGGTGAGTTTCTCTTGCGAGGTTTTCTCATCAATGGTCGAGAACAGACCCGTCATCTGATTAGATTTCTCGGACCACATCACCGCAATACGTTGCGAGCCGCAGTCATGCGGTTTACAGGCACTCATTACTTGATAAATCTCATCTCCCAACGTCACCGTCTGTGCGGGGGTATAAGTGCCGCCTTTCACCACCCAGGCTGGCAGCTTATGCCCTTGCACCATCTGATTAAACGCAGCTTTGGTGGTTTCGCCTTTTGCAAGGCTGCTAATGGTTAAATCATCCTGCGCCATTGCACTGGTGGCGATGACCAAAGCGGCGACAGCCGTTATTGCCTTAAACATCATTCCTCCCGAGCTTATCCTGCCCATGTCATTAACATCCTAAAGCCTGGCGATAACACGATAATTTGCAAATCAGATATTTCCAATATCAGCATTTGTTATCAATTTATTCCGCAATAAGGTAATAGCCTGATAAGGTGTTAAAGTTATAAAACCCTTCGAATAAAGGAGTTGTACACCGTGCCTGGTTTGAAGATTACGCTTTTGCAGCAACCGTTGGTGTGGATGGATGGCCCTGCCAACCTACGCCATTTTGATCGACAATTGGAAGGCATTACCGGGCGTGACGTGATCGTTTTACCGGAGATGTTTACCAGCGGCTTTGCCATGGAAGCGGCGGTTTCATCACTAGCGCAGCACGACGTGGTGAACTGGATGGCCGCCAAAGCGCAGCAGTGTAATGCGCTGATTGCCGGTAGTGTTGCATTGCAAACGAACTCAGGTTCGGTTAACCGCTTTTTGCTGGTTGAGCCGGACGGCAAGGTGCATTTTTATGACAAGCGCCATCTGTTCCGAATGGCGGATGAGCATCTACATTATAAAGCGGGCATTGAGCGTGTGATTGTGGAATGGCGCGGCTGGCGCATTCTGCCGCTGGTGTGTTACGACCTGCGTTTCCCGGTGTGGTCGCGCAATCTCAACGATTATGACCTCGCCATCTACGTTGCCAACTGGCCTGCTCCGCGCTCTCTACACTGGCAGGCATTACTGACGGCCCGCGCGATTGAAAATCAGGCGTATGTGGCAGGATGTAATCGTGTCGGCAGCGATGGCAACGGCTGCCATTATCGCGGCGACAGTCGGGTGATTAATCCACAAGGCGAGATTATCGCTACTGCCGACGCGCATCAGGCAACGCGCATTGATGCGGAGTTGTCGATGGCGGTGTTACGGGAATATAGAGAAAAATTCCCGGCCTGGCAGGATGCGGATGAATTCAAACTACATTAAGAGGTGATTATGGCTACGAGATGAGTTTTCATGGCTATTTTTTTCTAGCGCTAAAACGACGAAAGCCTGAATCAGTAATGATTCAGGCTTTCTGAATATTGGCGGAACGGACGGGACTCGAACCCGCGACCCCCTGCGTGACAGGCAGGTATTCTAACCGACTGAACTACCGCTCCGCATTGTGTTCCGTTGGGAACGAGGCGAATATTACGGATTGCCTCGTCCTTCGTCAACGGTTTTTCTCTTCTTTTGAATCGTTTGCTGCAAAAATCGCCCAAGCCGCTATTTTTAGCGCCTTAAACGCTTAATTAAGCCCGCCAAAGGCAGCTTCCGCCCTTCTTCTGCACCAGATCGAGACGAGCTTCATGTGCTGCAAGCTCTTCATCTGTCGCAAAAACAACACGTAGCTTGCTTGCCTGACGCACAATGCGCTGAATTGTTGCTTCACCTTGTTGCTGTTGTGTCTCTCCTTCCATCGCAAAAGCCATCGACGTTTGACCACCGGTCATCGCCAGATAAACTTCCGCCAGAATCTGGGCATCGAGTAATGCACCGTGCAGCGTTCGTTTACTGTTATCTATTTCATAGCGAGCACATAACGCGTCGAGGCTGTTGCGCTTGCCAGGAAACATTTTTCTCGCCACCGCAAGGCTGTCGGTGACTTTACAGAAAGTATTGGTCTTCGGTATATCACGCTTGAGCAGTGAAAACTCGTAGTCCATAAAGCCGATATCGAACGCAGCATTATGGATCACCAACTCCGCGCCGCGGATATAGTCCATGAACTCATCGGCTACCTCGGCAAACGTAGGCTTATCGAGCAAAAACTCATCAGCAATACCATGTACGCCAAAGGCTTCCGGATCCACCAGCCGGTCAGGTTTGAGATAAACATGGAAGTTATTGCCCGTCAGACGACGGTTCACCACTTCAACGGCACCAATCTCAATAATCTTGTGGCCTTCATAGTGCGCGCCAATCTGGTTCATACCGGTGGTTTCGGTATCGAGAACGATCTGGCGTGTAATTGCAGTGCTCATAGCGGTCATTTATGTCAGACTTGTCGTTTTACAGTTCGATTCAATTACAGGAAGTCTACCAGAGATGCTTAAACAGGTAGAAATTTTCACCGATGGTTCGTGTCTGGGTAATCCTGGACCTGGGGGTTACGGCGCTATTTTACGCTATCGCGGACGCGAGAAAACCTTTAGCGCTGGCTACACCCGCACCACCAACAACCGTATGGAGTTGATGGCTGCTATTGTCGCGCTAGAAGCGTTAAAAGAACATTGCGAAGTCATTTTGAGTACCGACAGCCAGTATGTCCGCCAGGGGATCACCCAGTGGATCCATAACTGGAAAAAACGGGGCTGGAAAACCGCAGACAAAAAACCAGTAAAAAATGTCGATCTCTGGCAACGTCTTGATGCCGCGCTGGGTCAGCATCAAATCAAATGGGAATGGGTTAAAGGCCATGCCGGTCATCCAGAAAACGAACGTTGCGATGAACTGGCCCGTGCCGCGGCGATGAATCCCACACTGGAAGATACGGGTTATCAAGTAGAAGTTTAAGCCTGTGGTTTACGACATTGCCGGGTGGCACCAACCGCCTGGCGAATTCGTGGCTTGTTTTTACTCTGTTTCATCGGATTTAGCGTTAAAGGAATAGTCCGTTTCCGGGCAACAATAAGTTGTAAGCAACCAAGCGCAGGAATATGCGCATTCAATAGTTTTCCACCATGTTTGTTCCACGGGAGAACATGGAAACGGCTGGCGTGTAGCACTTCAAAATTTAACAAAGAGAGCCAGTCCAGTTGCCGCATTAGGGTAAACATCCGGCTGTTATAAGGGGATGTTTTTCGCAGGACCGGCACAAGTTTACGTAATCCCATTAAACTGATGGGATTGAAGCCGCTAATTACCAGCCAGCCATCATCAATTAATACCCGATCGGCTTCACGTAATAAACGATGCGGATCGGCGCACCACGGCAATGTATGTGCCAGTAAACAAACATCGACGGATTTATCAGCAAAAGGAAGATGAAGCGGGTCTGCCTGCACTTGTACGGGCTTTCCTTGTGCAGAAACATTCACTTGATGAGAAACCGCGCACGCTTCGCAATTGATTTCTGCGCTTAAATTGCCAATCTTAAGCAGATGAAAACCATACATTTTCGCGAACCATGGGTTGAGCTGGCGCTCCAGCGCCTTGCGATAAAGCTCTCCCCAGGGCAAATCGCCCCAGCAATCAGGAGCCACGACAGTTTGAGGGTTCCTTGCCGGTTTCATCACAACCTTCCGTTTCACACTGAGAGGTAATATATGAATCTTAACAGTATTCCGGCCTTTGATGACAATTACATCTGGGTTTTGACTGATGAAGCAGGCCGTTGCCTGATTGTCGATCCTGGAGAAGCAGAACCGGTAGTAAAAGCTATTGCTGCAAACAACTGGCAACCAGAGGCAATATTTCTTACCCACCACCATCATGATCACGTTGGAGGCGTGAAAGAACTGGTGGAAAAGTTTCCGCAAATTGTGGTGTATGGTCCACAAGAGACACAAGATAAGGGAACAATGCAGGTAGTCAAAGATGGCGAAACTGCCTTCGTTTTAGGGCATGAATTTAGTGTAATTGCCACACCGGGTCACACTTTAGGACATATCTGTTACTTCAGTAAACCTTATCTATTTTGCGGCGACACGCTGTTTTCTGGTGGCTGTGGCCGGCTATTCGAAGGAACACCATCCCAAATGTATCAATCACTTAAAAGGCTAAGTGCGTTACCTGACGATACATTGGTATGTTGTGCTCATGAATATACGTTATCAAATATGAAGTTTGCTTTGAGTATTCTCCCGCACGATTTGTCCATAAATGATTATTATCGTAAAGTTAAGGAGTTACGGAAAAAAAATCAAACAACACTCCCCGTAATTCTGAAAAATGAGCGGGAAATTAATGTTTTTTTAAGAACAGAAGATATTGATTTAATTAATGTAATTAATAAAGAAACATTATTGCAACAACCTGAAGAGCGTTTTGCATGGTTAAGGTCAAAGAAAGATAGGTTCTGATAAAACTTTCTTGTCATCGGCTTCGTTCGCCGTTATGATCGGTCGTCTTTTAAGCAACTATTGACACACACATGAAGGCAAAAGCGATATTACTCGCCTCTGTCCTGCTCGTGGGTTGCCAGGGTACCGGCAACGTTCAACAGCACGCACAGAGCCTTTCTGCAGCTGGTCAAGGGGAAGCAGCAAAGTTTACAAGTCAGGCTCGATGGATGGACGATGGGACGTCTATCGCGCCAGATGGTGACTTGTGGGCTTTCATTGGCGACGAGCTAAAGATGGGAATTCCGGAAAACGACCGGATTCGCGAACAGAAACAGAAATATTTACGCAATAAGAGCTATCTCCACGATGTAACTTTACGGGCAGAGCCGTATATGTACTGGATAGCCGGGCAAGTTAAAAAACGTAACATGCCTATGGAACTGGTACTACTACCCATAGTGGAGAGCGCTTTTGATCCTCACGCGACGTCTGGCGCCAATGCCGCAGGCATCTGGCAGATCATTCCGAGCACGGGGCGCAATTATGGTTTGAAACAGACTCGCAATTATGACGCGCGTCGCGATGTTGTTGCTTCAACAACTGCCGCGCTGAACATGATGCAGCGTCTGAACAAGATGTTTGACGGCGACTGGCTTTTGACCGTAGCGGCTTATAATAGCGGCGAAGGTCGAGTCATGAAGGCAATTAAAACGAACAAAGCACGTGGAAAATCCACGGACTTCTGGTCGTTACCGTTGCCGCAGGAAACGAAGCAGTACGTGCCTAAAATGCTGGCATTGAGTGATATTCTCAAAAACAGCAAACGTTATGGCGTACGTCTGCCGACGACCGATGAAAGCCGTGCTCTGGCGCGTGTACACCTGAGCAGCCCGGTTGATATGGCGAAAGTGGCAGATATGGCGGGAATTTCCGTCAGCAAACTGAAGACATTCAACGCAGGCGTGAAAGGCTCGACGCTGGGCGCAAGTGGTCCGCAGTACGTAATGGTGCCAAAGAAGCATGCAGATCAACTGCGTGAATCCCTGGCTTCAGGCGAAATTGCAGCCGTACAGTCGACACTGGTTGCCGACAATACGCCGCTTAACAGCCTTGTTTACACCGTACGCTCTGGCGACTCGCTTTCAAGTATCGCTTCACGTCTTGGCGTAAGCACCAAAGATTTGCAGCAGTGGAACAAACTGCGCGGATCTAAGCTGAAACCAGGCCAAAGTCTGACGATTGGCGCAGGTAATAGCGCACAGCGGCTGGCAAACAATAGCGACAGCATTACGTATCGTGTGCGCAAAGGCGATTCGCTTTCAAGCATTGCCAAGCGTCACGGCGTGAACATCAAAGATGTGATGCGCTGGAACAGCGATACTGCGAATCTGCAACCCGGCGATAAGCTGACGTTGTTTGTGAAAAACAACAGCATGCCAGATTCCTGACAAACCAGAGAACAGAAAGGCACCGATTCCCCCGGTGCCTTTTTATTTACGCTGCTTTATGTGCCTCAACCATAATGGTATCACTGGTGAAAGAACCATCATTCTGCAACACAAAATACGTTTTCACCTCCGTCGATGCACTCTGTTGATAAACGCGAATAGCGTCTACCAATAATTCCGGCGTGCGCATTCTCGCGACCCATGAAGAAAATTCCAGGGGTAATTTATCAGTGATCAAATTATCAACAACCAAATTAGCTTCATTGATTAACGTCAACCACTCACCGCTGGCGTAGTTACGCACATGCGATATATCGCGTAACGCCTCTACTGTCTGTAACCAGATATCGCGAACCGGATGTCCTGGCGACATGACATCCATCACAATCAGCAGACCACCGGGTTTCAATACCCGATACACTTCACGCAGAGCTGCACCAACATCATGCCAGTGATGAGCAGAATAACGGCTGATAACAATATCAAAGGCGTGATCGACAAATGGCAGACTTTCGGCATATCCCTGGCGGGTGGTGATATTTTTCAGTTGCCGGGCTTCGGCAGCTTGTGCCACGACATCCAGCATTTGGGCTGATAAGTCATACGCCACCACCGCGCTCACGTTTTGCGCAGCGACAAAGCTGGCATGCCCTGCTCCACAGCCCATATCAAGTACGTAAGCGTCAGGATACCTGGCCAGACACACCGCCAGTCGCTGCAAGTCACGCCCGGATGCATGGACAGTACTGGTTAAATATTCACTGGCCTGCGAGCTAAACTGCTTTTCAACGTGGTCATGGTGGGATTGTGTTGTCATTGCGCTGTCCTTTTTTGTTTGAGTATAAAAGGGCAGCGCCAAACGTTGGTCTGCCCTGTGGCAGACCTGACATACCTTATTTATCAGGCTTGCCGGGACTGAATTCAACGAGTAGCGGATTGTGATCGGAAGCGCGCGTGACCAGTACAGAAGCTTCGCTGACGTTCAGACCACGGTAGAAGACAAAATCGAGCGGGCGGCCAAACGCCCGACGACGCTGATCATCGGTAAAACGCACCTGACGCAGAGACATTTCCCGCGCAAAGCGATATAACGCGTTCATCCTTCTACGACTCCACGCGTTAAAATCTCCCGCCATAATGACCGGGCCGCTGTGGTGGGCTATCTGATCGCCAATAGGAAGTAACTGCTTACTATAGACATCCACGCCCAGACTGAAGTTGACGGCGTGTATATTAACCACCATCAACAGGCGGGTGTCAGGTAAAGGATAGACCGTCACCAATGCCGACTTCGCCAGACGCAAAATGGGTTCTCGTTCACGTAACGGGCAGCAATACACTGGATGCGCCGCCGAAAGGGTCATTACGCCGGAAGGATGTTGTGGCAGCACGAAAGCGGGCACCTGATCGGCGGCAAGATAGTTGGCGGTCGCAAACTGCACTAACTCTGGCGTTGTTTGCGCTTCCTGCAATAACACCAGATGCGCATCTTTGCCGTAATTCTTTAAAACCGACAACCATTCAGCGCGTTGCTGTTTGTAAATGTTCCACACCAGGATCCGAATACGCTCTTCGGTACTTAACGGTGCTCCGGGGGGTAATGCCTGGCCGATGCTCGCAAAAGACCCCGGCGGTAAGATCCTTTCCGCTGGTTGTCCGGCAACATAGCGCATGGCATAGGTGTTTTTTCGCACTTTTGACTTTGAAACCTCTATTACGTCAACCCTTCCGCACTCGGGAGGCTTCTACTGTTATAGGGATTTTAGCTCACTCTTTCAACGAGCAATTGTATATTGTTATGTAAGCAAGTGCTTACAACGGACAGAATTTTGCTCATTATTGAGAACATTAAATCGGATGACATATCACGTATCCGGATGGTTTAATGACAAATAAATTCAAAATATCTATTCTATTTTGCAACAGGAGCAAAAATGAAAGCCACGTCGGAAGAACTCGCCATTTTTGTTTCGGTCGTCGAAAGCGGCAGCTTTAGCCGGGCAGCAGAACAATTAGGGCAAGCAAACTCAGCGGTAAGCCGGGCGGTGAAAAAGCTGGAGATGAAACTTGGCGTTAGCCTGCTTAATCGGACCACGCGGCAACTTAGCCTGACGGAAGAAGGCGAGCGTTATTTTCGTCGCGTACAGTCAATTTTGCAGGAGATGGCAGCGGCAGAATCAGAAATTATGGAGACGCGTAATACACCGCGTGGACTGTTGCGCATCGATGCCGCAACTCCAGTGGTGCTGCACTTTCTGATGCCATTGATTAAGCCTTTTCGTGAACGCTATCCGGAGGTGACTTTGTCGTTAGTCTCCTCTGAGACGATTATTAATTTGATTGAACGAAAAGTGGATATCGCGATTCGTGCCGGTACGTTAACAGATTCCAGTTTACGAGCCAGGCCATTGTTTAACAGTTATCGAAAAATTATCGCCTCGCCCAATTATATTGCCCGCTGCGGGAAACCAGAAACGATCGGCGATTTAAAGCAACATGTTTGCCTGGGATTCACTGAACCCGCTTCCCTTAATACCTGGCCTATAGCCTGTAGCGATGGCCAATTACATGAGGTGAAGTACAGTTTGTCGTCCAATAGCGGGGAAACGCTGAAACAGCTTTGCCTGAGTGGCAATGGAATTGCGTGTTTGTCCGACTATATGATCGACAGAGAAATTGCTCGTGGTGAACTGGTAGAATTAATGGCAGATAAAGTACTGCCGGTAGAAATGCCGTTCAGCGCGGTCTATTACAGCGATCGGGCAGTAAGTACTCGTATCCGGGCCTTTATCGATTTCCTTAGCGAGCATGTAAAAACAGCTCCCGAAGGAGCTGTCAGAGAGGCTTAATCCCATTCAGGCGCCAGGCCTTCCGGGCTCTCCAGGCGATCGTTGCAATTCAGTGCGGCGATCGCTTTTTTATCTTCGGCACCAAGCTGTAAATTTTGTGCCTTAAGGTTACTCTCCAGGTTTTCACGTTTAGTAGAAGACGGAATTTCTGAGCAACCTTCTCCCATCGCCAACGCCAGAATCACGTGTGCCGGAGTTGCATTGTTTTTTGCTGCTATGCGAGCAATAGCTTTATGTTTCAGGTGGCCAAATTCAGTAAACCACTACATATGTTCGTTAACTGAGATGATTATGGGCTTCAGGCTGTTGCGGAAAAGAGCGTAAAACGCACCGGATTTTTGCGAATATGGCAATAGCAAATATACAGACGAAAAAAAACCTCGAGTGTTAACTCGAGGTTTCTTAATAA
>NZ_JAATUR010000043.1 GCF_011881725.1 Escherichia coli
TCGTTATGCTCTCCGCATAAGCGGAGAGCAATTACGAATGTTAATTACTACCAAACATATCCTTAATCCAACCTGCTACGCCGTCGCTGTCTTTCTGCTCTTGTTGAGCAGGTTGCTGTTTCTGCGGCTGAGAAGACTGATCAAACGGATTGCCTGACGGTTGCTGTTGCATTTCACTCTGCTGGCATAGCGATTGCGGATCGCTGGTCCAGACCGGCAAGACACGCATGCCACCGCTGCAAACAAAGTTGCCGTCGTAATCCACGCCCATATCCACAATATCTTCCGGCGGTACAAGGTTAAGCGGCGTTGGCGTCTGGTTGGCCAGATAACGCTGGTAAATCGACATCGCCCCGCTGGCACCATACAGTTTGGTTGGCTGGTTGTTATCACGGCCTACCCAGGTGATAGTCACCGTGCTGCCGTCAATGCCCGCAAACCAGGTATCAACGTTGTTGTTGGTAGTACCTGTTTTCCCTGCCAGATGCAGATTTGGATATTTCGCCCCAAGCTGACGTCCTGTACCACGTTGTACAACCTGCTGCATGGTCCATAGTGTCAGATACGCTGCCTGTGCCGGAACAGCGCGTTCCGCCTGCGGGAAGCTTTGATACAGCACCTTGCCATCTTCCGCGATTACCGAACGCAGCGCAGAAAGCGGCGCGCGGTTACCGCCGCTGGCGATAGTCTGGAAAGCCTGCGCTACTTCAATTGGCGTCAGGTTCAGCGCCCCAAGCAACATTGCCGGAACTGGGTTCAACTGGTCTTTCGGCACGCCCAGTTTGATCCAGGTATCCGTAACCGCAGGCAGTCCCAACGCCATCCCCAGGTTCACCGTCGGCACGTTCATCGAACGGGTCAGCGCATCCACCAGCATCACTCTGCCGCTTTCGCTGTAGCGACGATCATCGTTCTGCGGTGACCAGACCTGGCCGTTCGGCTGACGCAGCGCGATTGGCGCATCAGCAATCCACGTGTTCAGACGATAGATTTTCGGCTGGCTTAACGCAGTAAGGTAAGTCGCTGGTTTTGCCAGTGAACCAATCGAACGACGCGCCTGCATCGCACGGTTGTAGCCCGCGAACTGCGGTTCAGCCCCCCCTACCATCGCCCGGACTTCGCCACTAAAGCGGTCAACGACGACAATCGCCGTTTCCAGATCGCTCAACTTACGCTGTTTTTTCAGTGCCGGAATGCCTTCCACAGCGGCCTTTTCTGCCGCGTCCTGGGCCACCGAGTCAAAGGTAGTGAAGATCTTCACGCCGGAGAGATCTTTCACCTTATCGCCCAGTTTCGCCTGCAATTCCTGACGCACCAGTTGCATGAAGGCAGGCTGTGGAGAGATTACCCCGCCGCGTGGCTGTACGCCCAGCGGACGCGCACTCAGCATGTCATAGAGTTCTTGATCAATAATCTGTTGCTGTTGCAACAAACGCAGCACCAGGTTACGTCGCTCCAGCGCCAGTTTTGGGTTACGCCACGGGTTATAGATGGACGCACCTTTCACCATACCGACTAACAGCGCCTGCTGGTCGAGGCTCAATTCTTCTACCGGGCGGCCAAAGTAGTACAGGCTCGCCAGCGGGAAGCCACGAATTTCGTTGTCGCCGCTCTGACCGAGATACACCTCGTTCATATACAGCTCAAGAATGCGGTCTTTGCTATAACGCGCATCCATAATCAACGCCATATAGGCTTCGTTCGCTTTACGCCAGTAAGAACGTTCGCTGGAGAGGAACAGGTTTTTCACCAGCTGTTGCGTCAGCGTACTCGCCCCCTGCACCGTGCGTCCGGCGGTCAGGTTCGCCAGTACCGCTCGTCCAATGGAGTAGAGGCTGATGCCGTCATGCTCGTAGAAATGACGGTCTTCTGTCGCCAGCAAAGTATCTACCAATAGCTCAGGGAAACCACTGCGCGGCACAAACAGACGCTGCTCGCCGTTTGGCGAGGAGATCATGGTGATCAGGCGTGGATCAAGACGGAAGAAACCAAACTGACGGTTGTTCTCCATATTGACGATTGTCGCCAGATGATCGCCATCAAAGGTCAGACGCGCACGCACCTGGCCTTCTTTACTGTCCGGGAAATCAAACGGACGGCGGATCATTTCAATGCTGTTGGCCTGCACGGTAAACTCGCCTGGACGGGTCATTTTCGACACCTGACGATATTGCGTGGCCTCCAGCAGTTTCACCATCTCGTTCTTACTGATGGTCATGTCTGGCTCAAGGTTGACCATTCGGCCATAAACCGCCGCAGGCAATTGCCAGACCTTGCCATCAATACGGCTACGAATTTTTTGATCGAGATAAACGCCGTAAATGGCGATCAGCACGGCAAAAACGATAGCCAGTTTTAGCAACAGCCATAACCAGCCGCGTTTGCCACGAGGCTTACGCCCTTTGCCCTTACCTTTGCGCGGCATCGGTTCTTCATCCTCATAGTCTTCATAATCGTCGTAATCGTCATCTTCGTAACGACGACGGCTTACCTTTTGTTTGACCGGACGCGTCGGTTTCCCTTTGCGTCCAATTGGCTCGCGGTCATTCCCGGCCATGCTTTTTCTCCGCAATATTCAGGCGCAAAAGCCCGATTTTCTGTTCTTCTGTGACAAGACAGAAGAAGATATCTCTCAAAGTGCTTTCTCCCTCTCCCCATAGGGCCGAGGGGACTGCCCGTGCCCATTTGCCGACCTCACGAATACTTTTTCGTCCGTCGCGTTGGTGCGGTATTCGCCGGATCGTCCGGCCAGACGTGTTTGGGATAACGCCCTTTCATCTCCTTTTGCACCTCACGATACGCCCCTTTCCAGAAGGCCCCCAAATCACGCGTGATTTGCAACGGCCTTTGAGCGGGTGAAAGTAATTCCAGCACCAGTGGCACACGCCCCTGGGCGATTGTCGGATTGGTGGCTTCGCCAAACATCTCCTGCATTCTTACTGCCAGCGCAGGCGGGTTATCTTCATGATAACGAATGGCGATCCGACTTCCCGTCGGCACAGTGTAATGTGCAGGCAGGGAACTCACCAGACGTTGCTGCATTCCCCAATCGAGTAGTCCATTTAGCGCCTGGTAAATGTCGACTGATTTCAGGCCACGTAGCGAATGTACGCCGCTCATATGCGGCAGCAACCACGTTTCAAGCGTCGCCAGTAAACTCGCGTCATCGACCGCTGGCCAGTCATACTCTGGTAACCACTTCGCAGCGCACAGCAAACGCAGGCGTAGCTGTTCCGCTTCTGGCGTCCAGTTGAGGACGTTTAATCCTTTATCGCGTATACCGTTAAGCATCGCCTGATGTAATTCTTCTTCTGAAGGTTTCGCCAGTGGCCGCACTTTTACCGTGAGTTGGCCAATTTGCAGTCGACGCCAGGCTTTCAACGTGCCTTGAGCATCGTCCCACTCCACAGTGTCAGACTGCTGCACCAGTTGCGGACAACGTTCTACTAACGAATCAATATCGACCGGCAGCGCCAGCAAAATCCGCGCATCCGGCGAGGCGCTGCCCTGCAATAATAACGGTGCGATAAGCCATTCGTGGCGGTTTAACGCGTCGTCAGCATCCAGCATCGCCCCCATGCCGTTCGCCAGTTGATAGCGTCCATCTTGCCCACGGCGACGAGCAATACGATCGGCAAACGCCCCGGCGAGTAGCGGTGCGATAAGCAAACGGTCCTCCTCGCCGCCGCGTACGTTTAAGCGTTTTAACAATTGTTGACTACGTTGCTGCCAGGCTGGTTGATTACGCGAGAACGCCACCCCAAGATCGCAATTCCCCATCCGTGGCGGTTCTTCGAGAATAGCGGCAATTTTTGCGGCAGTGGCGGCTTCATCGTCACTCTTCGCGCTCACCAACATTGCCGCTAAACGCGGATCGTTACCCAGCGCCGCCATTTTTTGCCCCTGCGCACTAAGCCGCTCACCATCCAGCGCCCCCAGCATCTGTAACAGCCGCTTCGCCGCCTGTAGATTCACCGCTGGCGGATGATCAAGCCAGTTCATCTGTGCCGGATCGCTACATCCCCATTGCAGTAATTCCATCAACAAACCGGAGAGATCGCTTTGTAAGATCTCCGGTTCACTTTGTGCGGCGGCGCGTTCCGCCTGCTCTTTGGCGATTAAATGCAGGCAAATGCCCGACTCCAGACGCCCGGCGCGCCCGGCACGTTGCGTCATTGACGCCTGACTAACACGTTGAGTAATCAAGCGCGTAAGACCGGTACGCGGATCAAAGCGCGCCACACGCTCCTGGGCGCAATCCACCACCAGACGAATACCTTCGATGGTTAAACTGGTTTCAGCAATATTGGTCGCCAGCACCACTTTGCGCATTCCTTGCGGCGCAGGGAGGATAGCTTTTCGTTGATCGTTCAACGACAACGCCCCATACAGTGGACAGAGCAACACATCACTGCCAATGCGTGACGCCAATTGTTCCTGCACGCGCTGAATTTCTCCGACACCGGGTAAAAATAACAGTAATGATCCGCTTTCCTGACGCAGCAATTCGGCGGTAGCGACAGCTACTGCTTCGTCAAAACGTTGATGTACAGGCAGCGGCAAATAACGGCGTTCCACCGGATACGAACGCCCTTTGGAAACAACTACGGGCGCTTCTGGCAGCATCTGCTGCAAGCGCTCGTTATCCAGCGTAGCCGACATAATCAGCAGCTTTAAGTCATCGCGCAGCCCTTGTTGCACATCGAGTAACAATGCCAGCGCCAAATCCGCCTGCAGGCTACGTTCATGAAATTCATCGAGGATCACCAACCCAACGCCGCTCAGTTCCGGGTCGCGCTGGATCATGCGTGTCAACACGCCTTCGGTGACCACTTCCAGACGGGTATTCGGTCCGACGCAATTTTGCGCACGCATTCGGTAGCCAACTGTGTCGCCGGGCTTTTCGTTAAGCAGTTCCGCAAGACGTTGCGCAACGTTACGCGCCGCCAGTCGACGAGGCTCCAGCAGGATGATTTTCCCGTTAATACCTGAATACGCCAGCAGTTGCAGCGGTAGCCAGGTCGATTTTCCGGCTCCGGTCGGCGCACTTAATAACACCTGCGGCGCATAATCGAGGGCGGCAAGTAATTCAGGTAAGACGGCTGCAACGGGTAACGACGACACAAAACGCTCCAGAGGGTTAACATTCTTCGCGCCACATTGTAGCATCGCGGTAATTCATAACCGAGTGCCTGACATGTCTGAACCGCAACGGCTGTTCTTTGCCATTGACCTACCTGCTGAAATCCGCGAACAGATTATTCACTGGCGCGCCGCACAGTTTTCACCTGAAGCGGGCCGCCCGGTCGCTGCTGAGAATTTGCATCTGACGTTGGCGTTTTTAGGCGAAGTGAGCGCAGACAAAGAGAAGGCGCTCTCACTTCTGGCCGGGCGGATTCATCAACCAGGTTTTACACTCACGCTTGATGATGCCGGTCAGTGGCTGCGTTCACGCGTGGTGTGGTTAGGGATGCGCCAGCCGCCGCGAGGCTTAATCCAACTGGCAAATATGCTTCGTTCACAGGCAGCACGCAGCGGTTGTTTTCAAAGCAATCGACCATTTCATCCGCATATCACCTTATTGCGCGACACCAGCGAGGCGGTGACACTCCCACCGCCTGGTTTTAACTGGTCGTATGAGGTGACGGAGTTCACTCTTTATGCATCCTCGTTTTCCCGTGGGCGCACGCGCTATACGCCGCTCAAACGCTGGACGCTGACGTAATAACAAGGTTTGTCGTAATGGAATTTTCGCCCCCTCTACAGCGCGCTACGCTAATTCAGCGTTATAAACGCTTTTTAGCCGATGTGATCACACCTGATGGTCGTGAATTAACGCTACACTGCCCCAACACTGGCGCGATGACCGGTTGTGCAACGCCTGGCGATACCGTCTGGTATTCGACTTCCGACAATACAAAACGGAAATACCCGCACACCTGGGAGTTAACCCAAAACCAAAGCGGCGCATTTATTTGCGTTAATACTCTTTGGGCTAACAGGTTGACAAAAGAGGCTATCCTTAATGGAGAAATTTCGGAGCTCTCAGGCTATAACTCGCTGAAAAGCGAAGTAAAATACGGCATCGAACGCAGCCGTATCGATTTCATGCTACAGGCAGGGTTTCGACCTGACTGCTATATTGAAGTGAAATCGGTTACGTTAGCGGAGAAGGAACATGGATATTTTCCCGATGCGGTCACAGAACGAGGTCAGAAACACCTTCGGGAGTTGATGAGCGTAGCGGCTGAAGGCCAGCGGGCGGTTATCTTTTTTGCAGTCCTGCATTCAGCCATTACACGGTTTTCACCCGCGCGCCACATCGATGAGAAATACGCGCAACTATTGTCAGAAGCACAACAGAGGGGAGTAGAAATTCTGGCTTATAAAGCGGAACTTTCTGCTGAAGGCATGGCTCTTAAAAAATCACTGCCAGTTACATTGTAGTAGTATAAGTAACTGGTTAATTTACATTCTGGTCGCGTGCGCAAATACGCTTTTCCTCACACAGTTGTCAAGTGTTACGTTTAGATAATTGCTATCCGGAAAAGCATCTGCTATTTATAGCGGCCTCATTTTTCCCCCGAATATGGGGATCGATAGTGCGTGTTAAGGAGAAGCAACATGCAAGAAGGGCAAAACCGTAAAACATCGTCCCTGAGTATTCTCGCCATCGCTGGGGTGGAGCCATATCAGGAGAAGCCAGGCGAAGAGTATATGAACGAAGCCCAGCTGGCGCACTTCCGTCGTATTCTGGAAGCATGGCGTAATCAACTCAGGGATGAAGTCGATCGCACCGTTACACATATGCAGGATGAAGCAGCCAACTTCCCGGACCCGGTAGACCGTGCAGCCCAGGAAGAAGAGTTCAGCCTCGAACTGCGTAACCGCGATCGCGAGCGTAAGCTGATCAAAAAGATCGAGAAGACGCTGAAAAAAGTGGAAGACGAAGATTTCGGCTACTGCGAATCCTGCGGTGTTGAAATTGGTATTCGTCGTCTGGAAGCTCGCCCGACAGCCGATCTGTGCATCGACTGCAAAACGCTGGCTGAAATTCGCGAAAAACAGATGGCTGGCTAATTACAGCCGTTCCATCACGTTTACCACAGGCGGGAAATGCTCCCGCCTTATTTTTTGTTCAAAGAGATGAAAGACACTCACTATATTGGCCGCTTCGCCCCCTCTCCTTCCGGCGAGCTTCATTTTGGCTCTCTGATTGCCGCGCTTGGCAGCTATCTACAGGCACGCGCCCGGCAAGGTCGCTGGCTGGTACGTATTGAAGATATCGATCCGCCTCGTGAAGTTCCCGGTGCCGCAGAGACTATCCTGCGCCAGCTGGAACATTACGGTCTGCACTGGGACGGCGATGTTCTTTGGCAATCGCAACGTCACGACGCCTATCGCGAAGCTCTCGCCTGGTTACGTGAGCAAGGGCTTAGTTATTACTGCACCTGCACGCGTGCGCGTATTCAAAACATTGGCGGTATTTACGACGGTCATTGCCGTGAATTGCATCACGGACCGGACAACGCGGCTGTGCGCATTCGACAGTTGCATCCGGTCACACAATTTACTGACCAGCTACGCGGCATTATTCATGCTGACGAAAAACTGGCACGTGAAGATTTTATTATTCATCGCCGTGATGGTTTGTTTGCCTATAACCTGGCGGTGGTGGTCGACGATCACTTCCAGGGCGTCACAGAAATTGTTCGCGGGGCAGATTTAATTGAACCGACAGTGCGGCAAATCTCGCTGTACCAGCTTTTTGGCTGGCAAGTGCCAGATTACATTCATTTGCCGCTGGCGCTTAACGCACAAGGCGCTAAACTTTCCAAGCAGAATCATGCGCCTGCGTTGCCGAAAGGCGATCCCCGCCCGGTGTTAATCGCGGCACTTCAATTTCTGGGTCAGCAGGCAGAAGCACACTGGCAGGATTTCAGCGTCGAGAAAATCCTTCAGTCAGCCGTCAAAAACTGGGCGCTGACTGCCGTGCCTGAGTCGGCAATTGTAAATTCAACATTCTCAAACGCGTCATGCTGAGCTATGATTAGCCGCTATTTTTTTGTCCTGAATGATGTTTGACACTACCGAGGTGTATTATTTTTACCCGAGTCGCTAATTTTTGCCGCAAGGTGCTAAGCCGCGAGGAGAGCGAGGCTGAACAGGCAGTCGCCCGTCCACAGGTGACGGTGATCCCGCGTGAGCAGCATGCTATTTCCCGCAAAGATATCAGTGAAAATGCCCTGAAGGTAATGTACAGGCTCAATAAAGCGGGATACGAAGCCTGGCTGGTTGGCGGCGGCGTACGCGACCTGTTACTTGGCAAAAAGCCAAAAGATTTTGACGTGACCACCAACGCCACGCCTGAGCAAGTTCGCAAACTGTTCCGCAACTGCCGTCTGGTAGGTCGCCGTTTCCGTCTTGCTCACGTGATGTTTGGCCCGGAGATTATCGAAGTCGCAACCTTCCGTGGGCACCACGAGGGTAACGTCAGCGACCGTACGACCTCTCAACGTGGGCAAAACGGCATGTTGCTGCGCGACAACATTTTCGGTTCCATCGAAGAAGACGCTCAGCGCCGCGATTTCACCATCAATAGTCTGTATTACAGCGTCGCGGATTTTACCGTCCGTGATTACGTTGGTGGAATGCAAGATCTGAAAGACGGTGTTATCCGCCTGATTGGTAACCCGGAAACGCGCTACCGCGAAGATCCGGTACGTATGCTGCGCGCGGTTCGTTTTGCCGCGAAACTGGGCATGCGCATCAGCCCTGAAACCGCAGAACCGATCCCTCGCCTGGCAACCCTGCTGAACGATATTCCACCAGCACGTCTGTTTGAAGAGTCTCTCAAACTGCTACAGGCGGGCTACGGTTACGAAACGTATAAACTGCTGTGTGAATATCATCTGTTCCAGCCGCTGTTCCCGACCATTACCCGTTACTTTACGGAAAATGGCGACAGCCCGATGGAACGGATTATTGAGCTGGTACTGAAGAATACCGATACGCGTATTCATAATGATATGCGCGTTAATCCAGCATTCCTGTTTGCCGCAATGTTCTGGTATCCACTACTGGAGACAGCGCAGAAAATCGCGCAAGAGAGCGGACTGACCTATCACGACGCTTTCGCGCTGGCAATGAACGATGTGCTGGATGAAGCCTGCCGTTCACTGGCGATCCCTAAACGTCTGACTACCTTAACCCGCGATATCTGGCAGCTGCAGTTGCGTATGTCCCGTCGTCAGGGTAAACGCGCATGGAAATTGCTGGAGCATCCGAAGTTCCGCGCCGCTTACGATCTGCTGTCCCTGCGTGCTGAAGTTGAGCGCAACGCCGAGCTGCAACGTCTGGTGAAATGGTGGGGTGAGTTCCAGGTTTCTGCGCCGCCAGATCAAAAAGGGATGCTCAACGAGCTGGATGAAGAACCGTCACCGCGTCGTCGTACTCGTCGTCCGCGCAGACGTGCCCCGCGTCGTGAGGGTACAGCGTGACCATCGCCTATATCGCCATCGGCAGCAATCTGGCCTCTCCGCTGGAGCAGGTCAATGCTGCCGTAAAAGCGCTTGGTGAAATTCCCCAAAGCAAAATCCTTGCTGTATCTTCGTTTTACCGCACCCCGCCACTGGGACCGCAGGATCAACCCGATTATCTCAATGCCGCTGTAGCGTTGGAAACTTCTCTTACACCTGAAGAGTTACTGAATCATACACAGCGTATAGAGCTACAGCAGGGGCGTGTTCGTAAAGCTGAACGCTGGGGACCGCGCACGCTGGATCTCGATATCATGCTGTTTGGTAATGAAGTGATAAATACCGAACGCCTGATCGTTCCGCACTACGATATGAAGAATCGTGGCTTTATGTTGTGGCCGCTGTTTGAGATTGCGCCGGAGCTGGTGTTTCCTGATGGAACGGTATTAGACAACTTATTACGAACAAATAAATTTAATGAATTAAATAAGTGGTAATTAGATAGCTGTGTGAATATAAATAAATTCCGAAAATAGCTTTTTCTCAATTGCAACTAATACATCCCCTAAGGTACAACAACAATTAATATTACATCTTCTCGTTAATTAATTCCTCCTGCCTCACATACAACATTCTTTCCACTTTGTATATTAAGTTTTGCTTAAAAACGAATTAAGTGGATATATAAAATTAAATAGGCAAAATATCCCACCGATGATAAACAGGTGTTACATTCGGTAATACATTCACATTTATCATTAGCAAACCAATCACTTTTTCTCTATCGGAAATCCCTGTGTGAGAGCATCCGATTGTTGTAAAACTCATGGAATATGATTCAAGGATTATTATGTCTAAAAAATTAGGTTTTGCCCTCTCCGGCCTTATGCTGGCAATGGTTGCAGGTACTGCTTCTGCTGATATGGACGGTGGTCAGTTAAATATTAGCGGTCTGGTCGTTGATAACACTTGTGAAACCCGCGTTGACGGCGGTAACAAAGATGGTCTGATCCTGCTGCAAACTGCAACCGTTGGTGAAATCACAGACGGCGTACTGAATGACACTGTAGGCGCTAAAGCTAAACCTTTCAGCATCACCGTTGACTGCAGCAAAGCAAATCCGAATCCAGGTGCCACGGCTAAAATGACCTTCGGTTCTGTTTTCTTTGGTAATAGCAAAGGAACGCTGAACAACGATATGTCTATTAACAATCCGTCTGACGGCGTAAATATCGCTCTGCACAATATTGATGGTTCCACTATCAAACAGGTTCAAATTAACAACCCTGGCGATGTGTACACTAAAACCATGGATGCGACAACAAAATCTGCAGTTTATGATTTTAAAGCGTCTTACGTTCGTGCTGACGCAAATCAGACAGCAACCGCTGGTTATGTAAAAACTAACACTGCATACACTATTACTTATCAGTAAACATTCACCAATTTAATTAATTGAATGAATATATAGGGAATAGTGTTAACCATTTCAATTTTCATATTATTCCCTATTTTAATTAACTCTGTCAGGGATGGTTTATGTTTTTTAACACCAAACATACAGCAGCTTTATGCTTAGTAACCTGTATGGCTTTTAGCTCATCGTCTATTGCGGATATTGTCATTTCTGGTACTCGCGTAATATACAAAAGCGATCAAAAAAGCGTCAACGTACGTCTGGAAAATAAAGGGAATAACCCGTTGCTAGTCCAGAGTTGGTTAGATACTGGCGATGACAATGCTGAGCCTGGCAGTATTAAAGTCCCCTTTACCGCGACTCCACCAGTGTCGCGCATTGACGCCAAACGTGGGCAAACAATCAAACTGATGTATACCGCCAGTACCTCACTACCTAAAGACAGAGAAAGCGTGTTCTGGTTTAACGTACTGGAAGTTCCTCCAAAACCAGATGCGGAAAAAGTAGCAAATCAAAGCCTGCTGCAACTGGCATTTCGCACACGGATAAAACTGTTCTATCGCCCGGAAGGATTGAACGGAACCCCCTCTGAAGCACCATTAGCCCTGAAATGGTCCTGGGCAGGTTCAGAAGGTAAGGCGTCATTACGAGTAGCTAATCCAACTCCTTACTACGTCTCTTTTAGCAGCGGTGATTTAGTAGCCAGCGGCAAACGCTATCCCCTGGATGTGAAAATGATTGCACCGTTCAGTGACGAAGTCATGAAAGTCAATGGCCTTAATGGCAAAGCGAATTCTGCAAAAGTGCATTTTTACGCCATTAATGACTTTGGTGGTGCCATTGAAGGAAATGCCAGTCTGTAATCAGGCAAGGATATAATCCCGCAGGAAGCATAACGTGACTATAAAATATACTAAAAATTATCATCATCATCTGACCCGTATCGCCACGTTTTGCGCGCTGCTGTATTGCAATAGTGCTTTCAGTGCTGAAGTCGTTGAATATGACCATACCTTTCTGATGGGGCAGAATGCATCAAATATTGATCTCAGCCGATATAGTGAAGGCAACCCTGCTTTACCCGGTGTTTACGACGTCAGCGTTTATGTCAACAATCAACCAATCATTAGCCAAAGTATTCCATTTATTGAGATTGAAGGAAAAAAGAACGCACAGGCCTGTATTACATTAAAGAATTTATTGCAGTTTCATATTAATTCACCCGATGTAAATAACGAAAAAGCCGTTCTTCTTGTCCGGGACGAAGCCCTCGGCAATTGCCTCAATCTGACGGAAATTATTCCTCAGGCCTCCGTTCGTTATGATGCTAACGATCAACGTCTGGATATCGACGTCCCTCAGGCTTGGGTAATGAAAAATTACCAAAACTATGTTGATCCCTCATTATGGGAGAACGGTATTAATGCAGCCATGCTCTCATACAATCTCAACGGGTATCATAGTGAAACCCCTGGTCGAAGAAATGACAGTATCTATGCTGCTTTTAATGGTGGGGTAAATTTGGGTGCATGGCGGTTACGTGCCTCAGGCAACTACAACTGGATGACCGATACTGCCGGTAATTATGATTTTAGGAATCGGTATGTTCAGCGTGATATCGCCTCACTGCGATCTCAACTCATTATTGGGGAATCTTATACTACCGGTGAAACCTTTGATTCCGTCAGTATCCGAGGCATTCGCTTATACAGCGACAGTCGCATGTTGCCTCCGACATTAGCCAGCTTTGCGCCTATCATTCATGGCGTTGCTAATACCAACGCCAAAGTCACCATTACACAAGGCGGCTATAAGATTTATGAAACGACTGTGCCTCCAGGCGCTTTTGTCATTGATGATCTTAGTCCGTCAGGGTATGGCAGTGATCTTATTGTTACCATCGAAGAGTCCGATGGCTCAAAACGAACCTTCTCACAACCTTTTTCATCAGTAGTTCAAATGTTACGCCCTGGTGTTGGACGTTGGGACATTAGCGGTGGTCAGGTTTTAAAAGATGATATTCAAAACGAACCTAATTTATTTCAGGCCAGCTACTACTACGGCCTGAATAACTACCTGACGGGTTATACCGGTATTCAGATTACCGATAATAACTATACCGCCGGTTTGTTAGGTCTTGGTCTGAATACCTCAGTCGGTGCGTTTTCTTTCGATGTAACTCACTCAAATGTTCGTATCCCGGATGATAAAACATACGAAGGGCAAAGTTATCGTATTTCCTGGAACAAGTTATTCGAAGATACAAGTACGTCACTGAATATCGCGGCCTATCGCTATTCGACACAGAATTATCTTGGCCTTAATGATGCGCTAACACTGATTGATGAAGTGGAACATCCTGAACAAGACCTTGAACCGAAGTCCATGCGTAACTACTCGCGCATGAAAAATCAGGTGACAGTAAGTATTAACCAACCGTTGAAATTTGAGAAAAAAGATTACGGATCTTTTTATCTTTCTGGAAGTTGGTCCGATTACTGGGCTTCCGGGCAAAATAGTAGCAATTACTCTATTGGCTATAGTAACAGTGCATCATGGGGCAGCTATAGTGTCAGTGCACAGCGTTCATGGAATGAATATGGTGGAACTGATGATAGCATCTATCTCAGTTTCACTATTCCTATTGAAAAATTACTGGGCACTGAACAGCGTACTTCAGGTTTCCAGAGTATTGATACCCAGCTAAATAGCGACTTTAAGGGCAATAACCAGCTCAGTATCAGTAGCAGTGGTTATAGTGACAGCGCTCGTGTTAGTTACAGTGTAAACACGGGGTATTCGATGAATAAATCCAGCAAAGATCTGTCTTATATTGGAGGTTATGCCAGCTATGAATCACCGTGGGGAACACTGGCAAGTTCAGTCTCCGCGAACAGCGATCAGAGCCGCCAATTTTCTCTCAATACCGATGGTGGTTTTGTGTTGCACAGTGGCGGGTTAACTTTCAGTAATGACAGTTTTAGCGATTCTGATACTCTGGCTTTGATTCAAGCTCCCGGTGCAAAAGGAGCACGAATTAACTATGGAAATAGTACCGTAGATCGTTGGGGTTATGGTGTTACCAGCGCTCTTTCACCATACCATGAAAACCGTATTGCACTGGATATTAACGATCTTGAGAACGATGTTGAATTAAAAAGTACCAGTGCTGTTGCCGTACCACGCCAGGGTTCAGTTATCTTTGCTGATTTTGAAACCGTACAAGGGCAATCAGCCATTATGAACATCACACGAAGTGATGGCAAAAACATTCCATTTGCGGCAGATATTTATGATGATCAAGGCAATATAATTGGTAATGTTGGTCAGGGTGGTCAGGCTTTTGTTCGTGGTATTGAACAGCAGGGAAATATCCGCGTTAATTGGGTCGAAGATGGTAAGCCTGTAACATGTATTGCACATTACCAATAAACAGTCGATCAGCAAAAAATAACACAAACTATTATTCTGAATGGAATGAACTGCCAGATACAGTAACAACAAGGAACTTCACATGATAAAACTATCGCCCTGCCAGTTAGTAATGTTAACGGGAATACTATTATCTCCTTCCGCATTTGCTACAGATATTAATGTCGATTTTACAGCCACGGTAAAAGCAACGACTTGCAATATTACACTTACTGGAACGAATGTTACTGATAATAAAAATAATAAGTACACCTTGGTTATCCCCTCTATGGGAATGGATAAAATAGCCAATAAAACAGTACAATCTGAAGCTAATTTCAAATTGGTCGCAATTGAAAATACATGCAGTAGTGGAATTAGCTGGATTGATACAACCCTGACAGGAAATCAATTCGGAAATTCCACACTAATTATCCCCCTGGATAGTGATACAACCTCCACCACACGCAATATCGGAATGGGATTTAAAAGAAAGGCGACCTCAGGCGATACATTTCTGAAACCCAATGGCGCAGAATACATACGTTGGAGTGCATCAGAAATTAGCACCGATGGACTTGAAATGACTGTCGCACTGCGTGAAACAACTACAGGACAAGGTGTACCAGGAAAGTTTCGCGCACTGGCAACTTTTAACTTCAGCTATCAATAACAAGGATAACAATGATGATATTTAAAAATTTATGTTATGGATTATCTGGCAGTCTATTTCTGGCTTCATCACTGTTTACTATTCCTTCGTATGCAGCCACTGACAGTATTGGCCTGACTGTTACTACTGATGTAGAAATGGGTACCTGTACATCAATGTTGACCGAGGACGGTACGACTAAAATTTCCGTCATCAATTTCGAAGATGTATATATTTCTGAAATTAATGCCGAAACTAAAATCAAAACCTTCAAATTGCAGTTCAAAGACTGTGCGGGTATTCCAGGGGAAAAGGCCAAAATAAAATTGACCCCACGAGCGTTATGTGAAGGTAATTCTAATAATGGCCCTGGATTTGCTAACGCATCAACGGCAGCAGCAAAAGCAGCGGCGGTTGCCGTTGAGGTCTGGAGCAAATCTGAACCTGGTAAGAACGGCGCTAAACAATTCAGTTGTGTTACCCCCGCAACAGAAGAAGTCAGGATTGATGCTGCAATGGGAAGTGATGTTGTCGATTATCCGATGAGTGCTGTTTTGGTGGTCGCAAAAGATAAAACCGTTACAGATGTCACCGCGGGTGATTTCACTGCTCCGGCAACATTTACTGTGACTTATAACTAACAGGCAGACCGATTCAGGAGCTAAATATGCGCCCCACTCAACGTAATCTGATGAAAAAATCAATTTTGCTTCTGTCTTTGCTATTCAGCACCACTTTCCCTGTAGTTGCAGGACAGGATGTTGACATTGTTGCAAATATAAAAAGTAACACCTGCCAGAGTGGAATCAGCAACAAAGGAAATATTGATTTAGGTGTCGTTGGCGTGGGCGATTTTGCCGGAAATATTTCAGCCGATAACTATCACCCCGGCGGAAAAGAATTCACTATTACAGTACAGGACTGCACACTTCAGGGCACAGGGAATGTGTTAAATCAGTTACATATTGATTTTAGATCACTCAGTGGTGTAATGGCGACAGGCTCCAGTCAAATATTCGCCAATGAAGACAACGCTGGGGCTAAAAATGTTGGGGTAGTTATATTTTCTATTCAGGATCCGGCAAATACCTTCAACGTTCTTGGCGCAACGGGTAATTCACGTTCCATTTATCCGGTCATGGCATCAGCACTAAACAATTCATCCTGGAAATTTAGCACTCGAATGCAAAAAATCGATCCAGCGCTAAATGTCACCTCTGGCAAACTTATAAGCCATGTGTTAGTGGATATTTACTACGAATAACAGACAAAGTGCTGGAAGTGTTATCTTGCAGCATGATAATGGAGTAAAAATGAAGATATTCTTCAGATACTTTCTTTTCTTTGCACTGTACTCTTGTTGTTATACAGCAAGCGCCGACACCGATGATAAGGTCGGTTATGTTGTTGGGAATAATTACGGTGTTGGACCTGGAGATCAAAAATGGCGTGAAACAGGTCCCAATGGAGATGTTACCGTCAAATTCCGGTATGGAGCAGGCACCAATAATTTAGTTTTTTATAAACCAACCCAACTTGGCCCAACCGGGGTGTCATTAACATGGGCGCAGTTAGATTCCGCTTCAGGTGGAGGTTTCCTTTACTGTAACAGGAGTGATTCCTCAAGCGGCGAGCCAATGCGTATTGAAAATAAAATGGTTGATTCCGGTAAAAGTTATGGTGGCCATAAACTATTTGAAACATCTGTCCCTGGACTTTATTACACATTAGCAATATCAAACATTTGGTCAGCATATACAGTCACTAATGTCAGCTCGCCAATTTATATTGGCGATTCTACGTACCAGGCTTTTAAGTGGAGTGGTGAAAGTACGGAAACACTACGTTGGACTTGCGACAATGCAAATACAAAAAATAAATATTGGGCCGTTGGCGGCGTTATGCAAACGCTCACAATTGAATTTTATACCGATACCAGCTTTAACCCGACAACGACTCAACAGGTAACATTGTCCAAAACAGATAATTATCTCTACTCATTCAAAGCATATGGTGCTGGCGTTGGTATCAACGATCACAGCTATTTTCTTAAAATAGACTTTGACCTGGCAAATATCGTATTAACAAACCCTACCTGTTTTACTGCTGCGCTTAGTGGCGGCTCACATGTAAGTGGTTCAACAGTTGAAATGGGTGATTATACGCCTGCACAAATAAAAAATGGCGCAACACCGATTCCTTTTGATATCACGCTACAGAACTGTATTCGTGTTCGCAATATAGAAACAAAACTCATTTCAGGAAAAGTAGGAACTGAAAACAAACAGCTGCTTGGCAATACTCTTACTGCAACCAGTGCGGCAAAAGGTGTCGGTGTGCTCATTGAAGGTCTGGCTAACAAGAAAAGTGCCCAAATGGTACTAAAACCTAATGATTCAACCTCTGTATATAAAGATTATGAAGAAGAAACTGATAGTTCAGACGGCGTTTATCCGGATAAAGGCAATGGAACATCTCAACCACTTCACTTCCAGGCAACGTTAAAACAAGACGGTAATATTGCTATAGAACCGGGAGATTTTAAAGCCACCAGTACTTTTCAGGTAACCTATCCCTGATAGCATTGTGGCATCGCCTGGTAATGGCGGTGCCACAACAGAGAAATCATTGCCCCCACCAATGTGACTGATAAAATGCCAGACAGCACAACATCATTTATCAGGATACGTTATGAAACCAACCACCATTGCTTCATTGCAGAAATGCAAACAGGAAAAGAAACGCTTCGCGACCATCACGGCTTATGACTATAGCTTCGCGAAACTATTTGCTGATGAAGGGCTTAACGTCATGCTGGTCGGCGACTCACTGGGGATGACCGTTCAGGGACATGATTCCACCCTTCCCGTTACCGTTGCCGATATCGCCTACCACACCGCCGCCGTACGCCGCGGTGCGCCAAACTGCCTGTTGCTGGCTGATCTGCCGTTTATGGCCTATGCCACGCCGGAACAAGCCTTTGAAAACGCCGCAACGGTAATGCGTGCAGGTGCAAACATGGTCAAAATTGAAGGTGGCGCATGGCTGGTCGAAACCGTACAAATGCTGACTGAACGCGCGGTTCCGGTATGTGGTCATTTAGGTTTAACACCGCAGTCAGTAAATATTTTCGGCGGCTACAAAGTACAAGGACGCGGCGATGAAGCGGGCGACCAGCTTCTTAGCGATGCATTAGCCTTAGAAGCGGCAGGCGCGCAGTTGCTGGTACTGGAATGCGTACCGGTAGAGCTGGCAAAACGCATTACCGAAGCGCTGGCGATTCCGGTTATCGGCATTGGCGCGGGCAACGTGACCGACGGACAGATCCTGGTGATGCACGATGCCTTTGGTATTACCGGCGGTCACATTCCTAAATTCGCTAAAAATTTCCTCGCAGAAACGGGCGACATCCGCGCTGCTGTGCGGCAGTATATGGCCGAGGTCGAGTCCGGTGTTTACCCGGGCGAAGAACACAGTTTCCACTAAGGAGTTACGTTGTGTTAATTATCGAAACCCTGCCGCTGCTGCGTCAGCAAATTCGTCGCCTGCGTATGGAAGGCAAGCGTGTAGCGCTGGTGCCGACAATGGGCAACCTGCACGATGGACATATGAAACTGGTCGAAGAAGCCAAAGCCCGCGCCGATGTGGTCGTCGTCAGTATTTTCGTTAACCCGATGCAGTTTGACCGTCCGGAAGATCTGGCTCGCTATCCACGCACCTTGCAGGAAGACTGCGAGAAGCTTAACAAACGTAAAGTGGATTTGGTTTTCGCTCCCTCGGTAAAAGAGATCTATCCGAACGGTACAGAAACCCATACCTATGTTGATGTTCCCGGCCTTTCTACCATGCTGGAAGGTGCCAGCCGTCCAGGGCATTTTCGCGGAGTGTCGACTATCGTCAGCAAGCTGTTTAACCTGGTCCAGCCGGACATCGCCTGCTTCGGCGAAAAAGATTTTCAGCAACTGGCGCTGATCCGCAAAATGGTAGCCGACATGGGCTTCGATATCGAGATTGTCGGCGTACCAATTATGCGCGCTAAAGACGGTCTGGCGCTCAGTTCCCGCAATGGTTATCTGACCGCGGAACAACGTAAAATTGCGCCTGGCCTTTACAAGGTATTAAGTTCGATTGCCGACAAATTGCAGGCGGGCGAGCGAGATCTCGATGAAATTATCGCCATTGCGGGGCAAGAGCTAAATGAAAAAGGCTTCCGCGCCGATGATATTCAGATTCGTGATGCCGACACATTGCTGGAAGTTTCGGAAAACAGCAAACGGGCAGTCATTCTGGTCGCCGCCTGGCTTGGCGATGCTCGCCTGATTGATAACAAAATGGTTGAACTGGCGTAATACTTAACTGGCGCTACGGCTGATGGCGCCAGTTATTAATTTGCCACGCCATCTGTAAGCGATTACTCATAACGCAGGCAACTTAGTTAATCAGCTTATCAACTTCAGCAAGAGGTAAATTTGCCATCTCTGCAACGTCTTCCCGAGACATCCCTTTATTCAGAAGACGCTGGGCGAATTCCTGCCTTTCCTCTTGTCTTGCCTCCTGTCGCCCTTCCTGTCTTCCTTCCTTTCTTCCCTTCTCAATCCCCTTCTCTTCAAACCACTGCGCCAGCGTCTGTCTGGTTTCTCTCCGTGCGGTTATGTCCATAGGTTCCCTTAATTATCCGGCTATAACTGATAACGCAGACAAGTTAGTTAATCAGTTTATCAATCTCAGCAAGAGGTAAATTTGCCATCTCTGCAACATCTTCCCGAGACATCCCTTTACTCAGAAGACGCAGGGCGAATTCCTGCCTTTCCTCTTGTCTTGCCTCCTGTCGCCCTTCCTGTCTTCCTTCCTGCCTTCCTTCCTGTCTTCCCTTCTCAATCCCCTTCGCTTCAAACCACTGCGCCAGCGTCATCATAGACTCCCCTCCCGTTTCCCTGTCTCTCACCACACCGTAAAACAAATCCGCTTGTTCAGTATGACCGCGTTGCAGCATATAGTTTTGCATGGCAACTAACTGACTTCCGCTAGTGTACCCTTCGTCAATCAGCGTGACCAGTTGCTCCAGCAATAACATTAAGTCGCGCTGGCGAATGTGTTTTTGCAGCAGTTCAAGAATCGCAATCCGCCGATGTTGCATGATTTCGTCATCGGGAGTGATGGTAATGTCCACCAGCGGGAAAGGACTGTTGTAGACACGTCGCGCCAGTTCCGGCGAGTAAAACATATCAAACCAGCACATTGAGAGTGGATAAGGCGTGGCCTCGCCCTGATAAAAGAGAATCGGCACCACCAACGGCAGCTTATCGTGGTCAGCCTCCAGATGTCGGTGCATGGCGGCAATAGAGTAGCGCATCATACGAAAGGCCATTTTCTTATCCGGCTTGCTTTGGTGTTCAATCACAACATGCAGATAGCCCGTATTTCCCTGCATTTGTACAGAATAGAGCACATCAGTGCTGTGTCCTTTCAGGCTCTCTTCGATAAAACTCCCCGACTCTAAATGAAGCGTATCGAGATCACATAGTTCACGTAGTTCCGCTGGTAAATGTATCGCCAGAAAGTCGCGAGCCGTCTCCGCATGCATTAAAAATTGTTTAAATACCGCGTCATGCGGTGTGGTACTCGGTGCGTCCATCTTCCCTGCCTTCCGTGTTGCCCTGTGTGAAGGTAGTATCCGGCCAATATGCGCTATCGTCTGCCGCATCTTTGTTGTTTACCGAGCAGCGTTCAGAGAAATTTCAATCAGTTACAGGCATTGCATGGCACGCTTCGGCGCGGCACGCAAACTGCCGGTGCAAATGCCATCAGATCAGTAGACACTTATCAAAAATCGGGCAATACTGCGTGAGAATTTCCTCAAAGCAGGCACCGCCTGCTTCGTTAACGACAGGGTAGAAAGGTAGAAGTTATGATTCGCACGATGCTGCAGGGCAAACTCCACCGCGTGAAAGTGACTCAGGCGGACCTGCACTATGAAGGTTCTTGCGCCATTGACCAGGATTTTCTTGACGCAGCCGGTATTCTCGAAAACGAAGCCATTGATATCTGGAATGTCACCAACGGCAAGCGTTTCTCCACCTATGCCATCGCGGCAGAACGCGGTTCGAGAATTATTTCTGTCAACGGTGCGGCGGCCCACTGCGCCAGCGTTGGCGATATTGTCATCATCGCCAGTTTCGTCACCATGTCAGATGAAGAGGCGCGTACCTGGCGGCCAAACGTTGCCTATTTTGAAGGCGACAATGAAATGAAACGTACCGCGAAAGCGATTCCGGTTCAGGTTGCCTGATAATCATCCCTGCGGCTGGTTACTCACCAGCCGCGACATCGTCTCCAGCGAATCTGTTCTTAATATATACAGCCGCTTTAATAAATACGGATTATCCCCTGGTTTTACTTTACCTTTCATTGTCGTCACCGCCAGATGAAATCCGGCATCATTTGCCGCCCTCACGGCTTTGTCATTAAATCCGCCAAACGGATACGAAAGATATAAGACATGCGGATTAAATTGGTTTAACGCCCGGCGAGAGCGTTCGAAATCAAACAGAATATTATGCTCACTGCGGCTGAGTAATATGGGTCGCCGATAACCATCAACCCGATGCAAAAAATGGGTATGTGACTGGAAATCAAAAACACCGCTGACCTCACGCAGTTCAGAAATACTCATAAACTGTAATGACTGCGGATTCCATTTCTGTGGATGACGTTTGATGCGCGAGGTAATAATAAACGCCGTCGCTTTCATGCCATATTGTTTCAGAATGGGGTACGCATAGCGACTCACTGATTTCAAGCCATCATCAAACGTCAGCACCACCGCACGAGCCGGAAGATTCATCGAATTACGCAAATACCCTTCCAGTTGATACAAGGTTAACGTGGTGTATCCACGATCGCGCAACCAGGTCATCTGGTTACTGAAAGCACGCACCGACGTCGTGGTCGAAGTATGACGAAAACGGGTGTTCTCTTCATCGCGTAAAATATGATGGTAGGTCAATACAGGAATACCGTTATCCTGCTGCGCATCCAGCGCGCTGATATAGGCCAGACGTTCGCCAATACGAATTTGATACCATGTTTGATTCAGGCGATCTTTCAATTTATTAATAATGGGATAACGCAAATTATCGGCCAGCACGCCAAATGGCGCACTACTCGCATCAGGCGCGTTGTATACCGGTGTATCTTTCCATGTAATAAGATTTTGGTTACTCAGTGGCTTATTCAGATCTCCCAGGCCATCTTCAACTTTTTGCCGCCCTTGTACAGGTTCCAGATGCTCTTTATCAATATACCCCGTAGCAAAACCAAAGTTGAATTCATAATAATCGGCTGCCGTTGGGATGACCGAAATAATTTGCCCGGCGCGAATGTTGCCGACGGTTACCGTTTTATCGCCAATTTTTCCCCAGATAGCCGCATCCTGGATGGTTTGCATATAACGCGCGGGAAGCGCTGCGCCGACACCAGATGAAACCAGCAGCAGTAATACAATAATCTTTTTAATCATGAGAAAACGACCAGGCGAGAAACAACGCCGCTAGTGTAGCAAACTCGGAATGCGGTTTAATATTCGAACCAATTATGCTTGAGGACAAAGGGTGGATTTTTTTGTTGTTGGTGCCACAGACTACTGACTTCCGGCCCCCCCAGTTCGACAATTCGCTCGCGAAACTCCGCGCTGGATAACGTTTCACGGTAGGCCATCATCTGTTCAATTAACGGTAACGTGACGCCTGAAATCACTTCGCAACGGGAATGTTTGTGGCTTAATAATGACGCAACGCGATAAGGCGCAGCACCTGCAATATCGGTTAAAAAGATTACCCCATCGCCAGAATCTGTCTCATGCAAAGCATCGCACATCATGCGACTGAGCATATTAGAGCTTAATCCACGCCAGAAATTCACCGCCCGGCACTGAAGAAGCGAACCGTTTTTTTTCTCCAGCGCATCAAGCATCTCAAGCGCCCGCTCGTCGTGACAGGTAATTACCCAACCTAGCATCGCCAGCCTCCTTAGCCGAAAATCAGTCTACCCTGACCATAGTTGATAAAGGGTGATAGTCGTCAAAACTCCTCTCCCCCAAATCCAGAGGAGAGGAAATAGCCTTAACTACGCAAACCGCGTCCACGTTGGATCAGCGACCAGCAGATCAGATAAAATGCCACAATAAAGACCACCAGCACGCCAAAGGTCGTGACCAGCGGTACATCATTAATGCCGAGGAAGCCGTAGCGGAACCCACTGATCATATAAACGATTGGGTTCAGGTGCGACAGCCCCTGCCAGAACGGTGGCAACAAGGTCAGAGAGTAAAAGACCCCGCCAAGATAGGTCAGAGGCGTCAGTACAAAGGTCGGCACCAGGCTGATGTCATCAAACGTTTTGGCAAATACACCGTTAAGCAATCCGGCAAGAGAGAACAACACCGCCGTGAGCACCAGTGTTAAGGCAACGAATACCCACGAATGGACCTGAAACGGCACAAAAAACAGCGAAATCGCCGTCACCAGTATGCCAACAAACAGACCACGCGCTACGCCGCCACCAACATATCCGGCAATAATCACGTGAGTCGGAACAGGAGCTACCAACAGCTCTTCAATATTACGCTGGAACTTGGCACCAAAAAATGATGATGCAACGTTGGCATAGGCATTAGTGATCACTGACATCATGATCAGCCCCGGCACAATGAACTGCATATAACTAAAGCCGTGCATATCACCAATGCGCGACCCAATCAGGTTGCCGAAGATAATAAAGTAAAGGGTCATGGTGATGACCGGTGGCACCAGCGTTTGCACCCAGATACGCATAAAGCGATGGATCTCTTTCGCCCAGATGCTTTTTAGCGCCACCCAGTAAAGATGCATCATGCGCGATCTCCTTGTTTTTCATTAACCAGTGAAACAAACAGTTCTTCCAGACGGTTAGCCTTGTTACGCATACTTAACACCTGAATACCCTGCTCACTTAACTGCGTAAACACACTGTTGATTCCCTGCTCACGCAGCACTTCAACTTCCAGCGTAGCGGTATCCACCAGCCGATACTGGTAGCCATCGAGCTTCGGTAATGGGCTTTTCGGCGCGAGGTCGAGAATAAAGGTTTCTGACTTCAGCTTCGCCAGCAGCGCCTTCATTGAGGTGTTTTCCACCAGCTCACCGTGTTGAATAATGCCGATATTACGGCACAGCATTTCTGCTTCTTCCAGGTAGTGAGTGGTAAGAATGATCGTGGTGCCTTTGTCGTTTAAATCCTTCAAAAAGCCCCACATTGAGCGGCGAAGTTCAATATCCACGCCTGCGGTCGGTTCGTCCAGAATCAGTAGCTTAGGTTCATGCATTAACGCACGGGCAATCATTAAACGGCGCTTCATTCCGCCCGATAACATGCGCGCACGTTCGTTACGCTTTCCCCATAGATCGAGCTGTTTAAGGTACTTTTCGCTGCGGATATAGGCTTCTTTACGCTCCACACCGTAGTACCCCGCCTGATTCACCACAATTTGTTGCACGGTTTCAAACGGGTTGAAGTTAAATTCCTGCGGCACCAGTCCCAACTGACGTTTAGCGTTAACGACATCTTTCTCGAGATCGTAACCAAATACGCTGACCCGCCCGGAGGTTTTATTTACCAGTGAACTGATAATGCCGATAGTGGTCGATTTCCCGGCTCCGTTCGGCCCGAGAAGCGCATAAAAATCACCCGCTTCGACCTGCAAATCTATTCCTCGAAGCGCCTGAACGCCGCCTGGATAGGTTTTTTTAAGCTGTTGAAGTTCCAGTGCAATGGTCATAAATTTTTACTTACCTTACGTTCTTACACTTTATCTGTGGTTTAAATCGTCCCGGAGTTGCCCTATATTAGCCAAACGTAATTATTTGGTTACAGGTCGTTAACCTCCATGAAAGACATAGATACACTCATCAGCAACAATGCACTATGGTCAAAAATGCTGGTGGAAGAGGATCCCGGGTTTTTTGAGAAACTGGCACAAGCGCAAAAACCGCGCTTTCTATGGATTGGATGTTCCGACAGTCGCGTTCCTGCAGAACGTTTAACCGGCCTTGAGCCGGGCGAACTCTTTGTTCACCGTAATGTTGCTAACCTGGTCATTCACACCGATCTGAACTGCCTCTCCGTGGTTCAGTATGCAGTGGATGTCCTCGAAGTTGAACACATTATTATCTGTGGCCACTATGGTTGCGGCGGTGTTCAGGCGGCAGTTGAAAACCCGGAACTGGGGCTTATCAACAACTGGTTGCTGCACATCCGCGATATCTGGTTCAAACATAGCTCATTGCTCGGCGAAATGCCGCAAGAGCGCCGTCTGGATACTTTGTGCGAACTGAACGTTATGGAACAGGTGTATAACCTGGGTCACTCCACCATAATGCAATCAGCATGGAAACGCGGGCAGAAAGTCACTATTCACGGCTGGGCCTATGGCATTCACGACGGCTTGCTGCGTGACCTGGATGTCACTGCGACTAACCGCGAAACCCTGGAACAACGTTACCGTCACGGGATTTCCAACCTCAAGCTGAAACACGCCAACCACAAATAATATTGCCATGCCGGATGCAACACATCCGGCACATCCGCACTTACTCGTCCAGCAGAACCACTTTGCCGATATATGGCAGATGACGGTAACGCTGTGCGTAATCAATGCCGTAACCCACCACAAATTCATCCGGGATCGAGAAACCGATATATTCTACCGGGACGTTTACTTCACGACGGGACGGTTTATCCAGCAGCGTACAAATCGCCAGCGACTTCGGTTCGCGCAGGCTTAAGATTTCACGCACTTTCGACAGTGTATTACCCGAGTCGATAATATCTTCAACAATCAGCACGTCCTTGCCACGGATATCTTCATCCAGATCTTTGAGGATTTTCACATCACGGGTGGTGGACATGCCGCTACCGTAGCTGGAGGCGGTCATAAAGTCGACTTCATGAGATACCTGAACTTCACGGCACAGGTCCGCCATAAACATAAATGAGCCACGCAGCAGACCTACCAGCACCATATCGCTGCCGCTGTCTTTGTAACGCTCAGTAATCTGACGACCCAGTTCGGCGATACGCGCTTTAATCTCCGCTTCGGGGATCATTACTTCTACAGTATGTTTCATATCTCTAACCATATGATTTAAAAACAAATCACTTTGCACGGGCGTGATTCTGCACCGCAACAAAGCGCAAGACACTCAGTATACCAGCAAAACTATTCATTCGCGGAATCTGTTAATAAAGCTCAAATTGTGATGACGATCACATATGTTAAAACCTATAATTAATTGCTACTAAAATATTAATTAATTGAAATGGTGTCTCTTTATGGCAATTAACAATACAGGCTCGCGACGATTACTCGTGACGCTAACAGCCCTTTTTGCAGCGCTTTGCGGGCTGTATCTTCTCATTGGCGGAGGCTGGCTGGTCGCGATTGGCGGCTCCTGGTACTACCCTATCGCCGGGCTTCTGATGCTCGGCGTCGCCTGGATGCTGTGGCGCAGTAAGCGCGCAGCGCTATGGCTGTATGCTGCCCTACTACTTGGCACCATGATTTGGGGCGTCTGGGAAGTCGGTTTCGATTTCTGGGCGTTAACTCCGCGCAGCGACATTCTGGTCTTCTTCGGCATCTGGCTGATTCTACCGTTTGTCTGGCATCGTCTGGTTATTCCTTCCAGTGGAGCAGTTGCCGCGCTGGTGGTGGCGTTACTGATTAGCGGCGGTATCCTCACCTGGGCAGGATTTAACGATCCGCAGGAAATCAACGGCACCTTAAGCGCCGATACCACGCCAGCAGAAGCCATCTCCCCCGTTGCCGATCAGGACTGGCCTGCCTATGGTCGTAATCAGGAAGGTCAACGTTTTTCGCCGCTGAAGCAAATTAACGCCGATAACGTCCACAACCTTAAAGAAGCATGGGTGTTCCGTACTGGCGATGTGAAACAGCCGAATGATCCGGGTGAAATCACCAATGAAGTCACGCCAATCAAAGTGGGCGACACGCTTTATCTGTGTACCGCTCACCAGCGCCTGTTTGCGCTTGATGCCGCAAGCGGCAAAGAGAAATGGCATTACGATCCTGAGCTGAAAACCAACGAGTCTTTCCAGCACGTAACCTGTCGTGGCGTCTCTTATCATGAAGCCAAAGCAGAAACCGCTTCGCCGGAAGTGATGGCGGACTGCCCGCGTCGTATCATTCTTCCGGTCAATGATGGTCGCCTGATTGCGGTTAACGCTGAAAACGGCAAGCTGTGCGAAACCTTCGCCAATAAAGGCGTGCTCAATCTGCAAAGCAATATGCCGGACACCAAACCGGGCCTGTATGAACCGACTTCGCCGCCGATTATTACCGATAAAACCATCGTGATGGCCGGTTCAGTTACCGATAACTTCTCAACCCGCGAAACCTCTGGCGTTATCCGTGGTTTTGATGTGAACACGGGTGAGCTGCTTTGGGCTTTCGATCCGGGCGCGAAAGATCCAAACGCGATCCCGTCTGATGAGCACACCTTTACTTTTAACTCGCCAAACTCGTGGGCACCTGCGGCCTATGACGCGAAGCTGGATCTGGTTTATCTACCGATGGGCGTGACCACGCCAGATATCTGGGGCGGTAACCGCACACCGGAACAGGAACGTTATGCCAGCTCGATTCTGGCGTTAAATGCCACCACCGGGAAACTGGCGTGGAGTTATCAGACTGTTCACCACGACCTGTGGGATATGGATCTTCCGGCACAGCCAACGCTGGCGGATATCACCGTTAACGGTCAAAAGGTTCCGGTCATTTACGCTCCGGCGAAAACCGGCAACATTTTTGTGCTCGATCGTCGTAATGGTGAACTGGTCGTTCCGGCCCCGGAAAAACCAGTTCCACAAGGCGCAGCGAAAGGCGATTACGTCACCCCGACCCAGCCGTTCTCTGAACTTAGCTTCCGTCCAACGAAAGATTTGAGCGGTGCGGATATGTGGGGGGCCACCATGTTTGACCAACTGGTGTGCCGCGTGATGTTCCATCAGATGCGGTATGAAGGTATTTTCACGCCGCCATCTGAACAGGGTACGCTGGTATTTCCAGGTAACCTGGGGATGTTCGAATGGGGCGGTATTTCCGTTGATCCAAATCGTGAAGTGGCAATTGCCAACCCAATGGCGCTGCCGTTTGTTTCAAAGCTGATCCCGCGCGGTCCTGGCAACCCAATGGAACAGCCAAAAGATGCCAAAGGCACAGGTACAGAATCCGGCATTCAGCCGCAGTACGGCGTACCGTATGGCGTCACGCTCAATCCGTTCCTCTCACCGTTTGGTCTGCCGTGTAAACAGCCAGCATGGGGCTATATCTCGGCGCTGGATCTGAAAACCAACGAAGTGGTATGGAAGAAACGTATTGGTACGCCGCAGGACAGTATGCCGTTCCCGATGCCTGTGCCGGTGCCGTTCAATATGGGTATGCCGATGCTGGGCGGACCAATCTCCACGGCGGGTAACGTGCTGTTTATCGCCGCTACAGCGGATAACTACCTGCGCGCTTACAACATGAGCAACGGTGAAAAACTGTGGCAGGGTCGTCTACCGGCGGGTGGTCAGGCAACACCAATGACCTATGAAGTGAATGGTAAGCAGTATGTGGTGATCTCCGCAGGCGGTCACGGTTCATTTGGTACGAAAATGGGCGACTATATTGTGGCTTATGCGCTACCGGATGATGTGAAGTAAGATTTGCTCAGATTGCTGACAAAATGTGCTTTGTTCATGCCGGATACGGCGCAAACGCCTTATCCGGCCTACAACGTCGTGCAAATTCAATATATTGAAGACTCACGCAGGCCTGATAAGCATAGCGCATCAGGCAGATTTGCATTTGTCTTCAGTCTAATGCCCGGAGAGATCCGGGCATATTTCCAAATACACTCTTTTTACACCGTAAACCCTAACATCATCCCCGTATCTTCATGCTCCAGCAGATGGCAGTGCGCCATATAAGCATGTTCTTTCGGTGCGTCGTGATTAAACTTCACCAGCACTTCGCTGACATTACCTTCTACCTTAACGGTATCTTTCCAGCCTGCACGGTGCGTCGCTGGCGGTTTGCCATTTTCCGACAGGATACGGAACTGGGTGCCGTGGATATGGAACGGATGCAGCATCATGTCACCCACGCCAGAGATAACCCAACGCTCGTACTGCCCTTTTGCCGCCGCAAACATCGGCTTGTTCATATCAAACGCCTGACCATTGATTTTATTAGCATGGTGGAAATCGAACTTCCCGCCGTGGTTCATATGATTCATATTGCCGTGCCCCATATGGCCCATCATCTGGCTGTGATCCATCCCGGCCATCGCCTGATCGCCATATTTCTCCATCAGCATCTGCATCCCCATCATATCGAGCATTGGGTCCATTGATAGTTGCAGCTTACGTACTGTCAGCCCATCCAGCGAAGGTAATGCTGGCAGGCTGCTCAAGGTATCCGGCAATGCACCGGAAGCGCTAATGGCGATTGGCTGAATCCGCATTACCGGATGCGGTTTATCGAATGGTGCAATCGCCATTCCCATCTGGCTGACTGGCAGCGTTACAAGATCAAACGGTTTGTTGTCGTTAACCTCCACCAGCACTTCAAAACGCTCGCCCATCAGCACCGGCAACTCGCTCACTTTCACCGGTTCAGGCAGCAGACCACCGTCGCTGGCAATCACATACAGGGGGCGATTATCGCTGGTGGCGAAATTGAGCGAGCGGGCATTACAGCCATTGAGCAAACGCAGGCGTAGCCAGCCACGCGGCGCAGCGTGTTGCGGGTAGATAGCGCCATTAGTCAGCAACGTATCGCCAAACCAGCCCACGGCAGCGGTCATCACATCCAGCTGATAATCAATCTGCCCGTCGGCGTTAATTTTTTTATCCTGAACGATCACCGGAACATCATCGATACCCCACTGTTTTGGCAGCATTAATTTCAGGATCTCGTCATCTTCAATGACAACCAGACCAGCCAACCCCATCGCCACCTGACGCCCGGTTTTGCCATGTTGATGTGGATGGAACCAGCAGGTTGCAGCAGGTTGATCAACGTTCAACGTCACCGTGCGTTTACCGCCAGGTGGAATAATCCCCTGCGGGCCGCCGTCCACTTCACCCGGCACTTCCAGTCCGTGCCAGTGCAACGTCGTCTCTTCCGCCAGTTGGTTATAGATATCAACCGTTACAGCTTTGCCACGCTGTAACTTCACCGCCGGCCCCAGCAGATTGCCGTTATAGCCCCAGGTGGTCGCGGTTTTCTCGCCAAAGGTGGACTGGCCTTGCATGATCGATAATCTTATACGGCCTCGAACATCAGAGGTAAGCAGTTCGGGGATCGGCAGTGTTGGACGTTCAGCGGCAAAAACTGTTCGACTCCACAGCGGCAAAGCCGAAGCCACGCCCAGTGCGACGGAATATTTCAAGAAATCACGACGTTGCATAGTTATTTCCTTATTCTTAAGCAGGCGAAACAAAATCAAACGTTGAGCATAGTCCTTCCCCTTACGGGAAGGTCAAGCCGCAGACACAATTTAATCGACAATAATGGTCGTCGCCTCGCTCGCAGTGTGCTAACGTTTATCTTCTTTAAGCCCCTGGTAGAAGCAATGAAGACGTTTTTCAGAACAGTGTTATTCGGCAGCCTGATGGCCGTTTGCGCAAACAGTTACGCGCTCAGCGAGTCTGAAGCCGAAGATATGGCCGATTTAACGGCTGTTTTTGTCTTTCTGAAGAACGATTGTGGTTACCAGAACTTACCTAACGGGCAAATTCGTCGCGCACTGGTCTTTTTCGCCCAGCAAAACCAGTGGGATCTCAGTAATTACGACACCTTCGACATGAAAGCTCTCGGTGAAGACAGCTACCGCGATCTCAGCGGCATTGGCATTCCCGTCGCTAAAAAATGCAAAGCCCTGGCCCGCGATTCCTTAAGCCTGCTTGCCTACGTCAAATAATCCCTGATACCTTTTTGTAGAAATATTGACCGTGCATCCGCGGTCAATGTTAGCTATTATGTTGCGCCCTTTTTTTACGGGTGTTAACAAAGGAGGTATCAACCCATGGCCGAAAAAAAACAGTGGAATGAAACGCTACACGACCAGTTTGGGCAGTACTTTGCGGTAGATAACGTTCTGTATCATGAAAAGACCGATCACCAGGATCTGATCATTTTTGAGAACGCTGCATTTGGTCGCGTAATGGCGCTGGATGGCGTAGTACAAACCACCGAGCGCGACGAGTTTATCTATCATGAGATGATGACCCATGTTCCGCTACTGGCCCACGGTCACGCGAAACATGTGCTGATTATCGGCGGCGGCGACGGTGCCATGCTGCGTGAAGTAACCCGACATAAAAACGTTGAGTCAATCACGATGGTGGAAATCGATGCGGGTGTCGTGTCGTTCTGCCGTCAGTATCTACCCAACCATAACGCCGGTAGCTACGACGATCCGCGCTTTAAGCTGGTGATCGACGATGGCGTCAATTTCGTTAATCAAACCAGCCAGACCTTTGATGTCATTATCTCCGACTGCACCGATCCTATCGGTCCCGGCGAAAGCCTTTTCACTTCGGCATTTTATGAAGGCTGCAAACGTTGCCTGAATCCTGGCGGTATCTTCGTCGCACAAAACGGCGTCTGCTTTTTACAGCAGGAAGAAGCCATCGACAGCCATCGCAAACTCAGCCATTACTTCAGCGACGTTGGCTTTTATCAGGCGGCGATCCCGACCTATTACGGCGGTATCATGACTTTTGCATGGGCGACAGATAACGACGCCTTACGCCATCTCTCAACCGAAATTATTCAGGCGCGTTTTCTCGCCTCTGGCCTGAAATGCCGTTATTACAATCCGGCAGTCCATACGGCAGCTTTTGCCTTACCCCAGTATCTGCAAGACGCACTGGCTTCACAGCCGTCCTAAGGAGAAGATAAGAAATTGAAAAAACTGAAACTGCATGGCTTTAATAATCTGACCAAAAGTCTGAGTTTTTGTATTTACGATATCTGCTACGCCAAAACTGCCGAAGAGCGCGACGGTTATATTGCTTATATCGATGAACTCTATAATGCCAACCGTCTGACCGAAATCCTGTCAGAAACCTGTTCCATTATCGGGGCTAATATTCTTAACATCGCCCGCCAGGATTACGAACCACAGGGTGCCAGCGTCACTATTCTGGTGAGTGAAGAACCGGTCGACCCGAAACTTATCGACAAAACAGAACACCCCGGCCCACTGCCAGAAACGGTCGTTGCCCATCTCGATAAAAGTCATATTTGCGTACATACCTACCCGGAAAGCCATCCTGAAGGCGGTTTATGTACGTTCCGCGCTGATATTGAAGTCTCCACCTGCGGCGTGATTTCCCCGCTGAAGGCGCTGAATTACCTGATCCACCAGCTTGAGTCGGATATCGTGACCATTGATTATCGCGTGCGTGGCTTTACCCGCGACATAAATGGTATGAAGCACTTTATCGATCATGAGATTAATTCGATTCAGAACTTTATGTCCGAGGATATGAAGGCGCTGTATGACATGGTGGATGTGAACGTCTATCAGGAAAACATCTTCCATACCAAAATGTTGCTTAAGGAGTTCGACCTTAAGCACTACATGTTCCACACCAAACCGGAAGATTTAACCGACCGCGAGCGCAAAGAAATTACCGCTGCGCTATGGAAAGAAATGCGCGAGATTTATTACGGGCGTAATATGCCTGCCGTTTAACGGCTCAGGCGGAGCACACAGGCTCCGCCTGATTTACTTACTTCTGCTGCACGAAATTACGGTAAGCCGCCACCACCTGAAGAAAATCCTCAACGCCGCACAACGACAGGCTTTCTTCATCGTAGTAGTTCATCCCCTCTTCCATTTCGTCACCCGCAAATTCCAGTTGATTGGCGCGGATCATCACCTCCTCGCCGTCCATCCACAGGGTGTATTCATGCCCTGCCCGCTGCCAGGAACGTTCGCTACCTTTTAGTGTGCGCGCGGCTTGTTCCACTTCATCAAGCAAGGCCAGGTTTTCTTTCACTTCTTCATTAAACCAGTGCCCGACAACTTCATGCCCCATGGACATACGCACCTTTACCACTCCGGTAATATCGCGCAGAAATTCATAATCCATAGTGTGTTCCTCTGCTCCCGGCAATGCGCCGAAATCGCATTGCGCCATTGATGTAATTATCGCAGCCTTACCGGAGAAAAACAGCGGAACGGCGCTGTTTTAGAAATAAAAAATGCCCGGGAATCACATTCACCGGGCATTGTCTCGTTTATGCGCAGCACGTGCGCTGACTTTTTAAACCGCAGTCTGGAAAATCACACCATCGGCTTTTTCGGTGTACTGAGAAAGCTGGTTGAAGTTCAGATAACGGTAAGTATCAACGGCAGTTTTATCTACCTGCGCAACGTAGGTCTGGTACTCTTCCGGCGTAGGCAGTTTGCCAATCAGCGCCGCAACAGCCGCCAGTTCCGCAGAAGCCAGGAAGACGTTCGCGCCCGTCCCCAGACGGTTCGGGAAGTTACGGGTAGAGGTGGAAACCACCGTCGCACCGTCCGCTACACGCGCCTGGTTACCCATACACAGGGAACAGCCCGGGATCTCGATACGCGCACCACTCTTACCGAAGACGCTGTAGTAGCCCTCTTCTGTCAGCTGCGCGGCGTCCATACGCGTCGGCGGAGCCACCCACAGGCGGGTCGGCAACTGGCCTTTGTGCGCATCCAGCAGTTTACCGGCAGCGCGGAAATGACCGATGTTGGTCATGCAAGAACCGATAAATACTTCGTCGATCTTCTCGCCCTGTACCGCAGACAGCGGACGCGCGTCGTCCGGATCGTTCGGCGCACAGAGGATTGGCTCTTTGATATCAGCCAGATCGATGTCGATCACTGCCGCGTATTCTGCATCCGCATCGGCTTCCAGCAGCTCAGGATTCGCCAGCCATTTTTCCATGCCCTGAATACGACGTTCCAGGGTACGACGATCGCCGTAACCTTCCGCAATCATCCACTTCAGCAGGACGATGTTGGAGTTCAGGTATTCGATAATCGGCTCTTTGTTCAGCTTGATGGTACAACCGGCAGCGGAACGTTCGGCAGACGCATCGGTCAGCTCAAATGCCTGCTCAACTTTCAGATCCGGCAGACCTTCGATTTCCAGAATGCGACCAGAGAAGATGTTTTTCTTGCCTTTCTTCTCAACGGTCAGCAGACCTTGTTTGATCGCATACAGCGGGATCGCGTGTACCAGATCGCGCAGGGTGATGCCCGGCTGCATTTTACCTTTGAAGCGCACCAGAACAGATTCCGGCATATCCAGCGGCATTACGCCAGTTGCGGCAGCAAATGCCACCAGACCAGAACCCGCCGGGAAGGAGATACCGATTGGGAAACGGGTGTGAGAGTCACCACCGGTACCCACGGTATCCGGCAGCAGCATACGGTTCAGCCAGGAGTGAATTACGCCGTCACCGGGACGCAGAGACACACCGCCACGGTTCATAATGAAGTCTGGCAGCGTGTGGTGCGTGTTCACGTCAACCGGCTTCGGATACGCCGCTGTGTGGCAGAAAGACTGCATCACCAGATCAGCCGAGAAGCCCAGGCACGCCAGGTCTTTCAGTTCATCACGAGTCATTGGACCGGTGGTGTCCTGAGAACCGACAGAAGTCATTTTCGGTTCGCAGTAAGCGCCCGGACGAATGCCTTTTACGCCACAGGCACGGCCCACCATTTTCTGCGCCAGCGAGAAGCCACGGTCGCTTTCAGCAACATCTTTCGCCTGACGGAAAACATCGCTCTGCGGCAGACCAAGTGCTTCACGCGCTTTGGTGGTCAGGCCACGACCGATAATCAGCGGAATACGACCACCCGCACGCACTTCATCAATCAGTACGTCGGTTTTCAGTTCGAAGGTTGCCAGCAGCTCATTAGTTTCGTGGTTACGCACTTCGCCTTTGTACGGGTACACGTCAATCACGTCCCCCATATTCAGGTTAGAAACATCCACTTCAATTGGCAGTGCCCCAGCGTCTTCCATCGTGTTAAAGAAGATTGGCGCAATTTTGCCGCCGAGGCACAGACCGCCGCCGCGTTTGTTCGGCACATGAGGAATATCTTCACCCATAAACCACAGTACGGAGTTGGTGGCAGATTTACGCGAAGAACCAGTACCCACAACGTCACCGACGTAAGCCAGCGGGAAACCTTTCTGTTGCAGGGCTTCGATCTGTTTGATCGGACCAACAACGCCTGGCTGGTCTGGTTCGATGCCTTCACGGGCGTTCTTCAGCATCGCCAGGGCGTGCAATGGGATATCCGGCCGCGACCACGCATCCGGTGCCGGAGAAAGGTCATCGGTGTTGGTTTCGCCAGTGACTTTGAAGACGGTAACGGTCAGTTTTTCAGCCAGCGCCGGGCGATTCAGGAACCATTCGGCATCCGCCCAGGACTGCATAACCTGCTTCGCATATTTGTTGCCGGCTTTGGCTTTCTCTTCTACGTCATAGAAGTTATCGAACATCAGCAGCGTGTGGGACAGTGCTTTGGCAGCAATCGGTGCCAGTTTGGCATCGTCCAGCGCGTCGATCAGCGGATGAATGTTGTAACCACCCTGCATGGTGCCCAGCAGTTCGATGGCTTTTTCCGGAGTCAACAGTGGGGATTTGGCTTCGCCTTTCGCGACAGCAGCCAGGAAGCCTGCTTTTACATAGGCAGCTTCATCGACGCCAGGGGGAACACGGTTGGTTAACAGATCTAACAGGAATTCTTCTTCGCCCGCGGGCGGGTTTTTCAGCAGCTCTACGAGCGCGACCATTTGGTTTGCATCCAGGGGTTTGGGCGCAATCCCCTCAGCGGCACGCTCAGCTACGTGCTTACGGTATTCTTCTAGCACGACGGTTCTCCTCGCTCTCATTGTCATAGTGCGGCAGGCGATTCTCTTCACGCTCCTGTGAGACAGCAGTTTGTAGGGTAAATGCCCAGTACCGCAACGGGCAGAATAGCAGGATTTTGACGATGTGTTAATCCGTTTACAAAAAAGCAACATAAAAAAGTAGCTGAATCGTTAAGGATGGTCTAGAGATTGTTTCCCCCAGTAAAAACTTCGTTAATTCGCATGGTGATAATCACCTTTCTCAACGAATCCCAAGATTAGTCAAAATTTAAACTACCGCCTCTTTATACTCGGATTCACAGCACCTGCGGGTGGCAGTTCGTCGACCGTTGCGATTTCCTTGAGATCCGGATTATGAAAATTACTTTGCCGTTTAAACCCCATGTGCTGGCGCTGATTTGCAGTGCCGGGCTATGTGCCGCTTCCGGTGTGCTGTATGTGAAAAGCCGCACAGTAGAAGCGTCTGTGGAACCGCAATCGACACAACTGGCTGTGTCTGACGCTGCCGCGGTTACGCTTCCTGCAACAGTTTCCGCGCCGCCCGTAACGCCCGCCGTCGTCAAATCCGCATTCAGCACCGCGCAAATCGATCAATGGGTCGCGCCTGTTGCGCTGTACCCTGACGCTCTGCTTTCGCAAGTATTAATGGCATCAACCTATCCAGCAAACGTTGCGCAAGCTGTGCAATGGTCACACGATAACCCACTTAAACAAGGTGATGCCGCTATTCAGGCGGTATCTGACCAGCCATGGGACGCCAGCGTCAAATCACTGGTGGCCTTTCCACAGTTGATGGCGTTGATGGGTGAAAACCCGCAATGGGTGCAAAACCTGGGCGATGCGTTTCTGGCGCAGCCACAGGATGTGATGGACTCGATACAACGTTTGCGTCAGCTGGCGCAACAAACCGGATCGTTGAAGTCATCAACTGAACAGAAAGTCATAACAACAACGAAGAAAGCTGTACCGGCAAAACAGACTGTCACGCCTTCCGTCACACAATCCAATCCTGTTTCAACAGCCAGCCCCGTCATTACAGAGCCTGCATCGACCGTCATTTCCATTGAGCCCGCCAATCCGGAGGTAGTTTATATTCCCAACTACAACCCAGGCGTGGTTTACGGCAGTTGGGCCAATACCGCATATCCGCCAGTTTATCTGCCGCCGCCAGCCGGGGAACCGTTTGTTGACAGCTTTGTGCGTGGATTCGGCTACAGCATGGGCGTCGCCACTACTTATGCACTTTTCAGCAGCATAGACTGGGATGACGACGATCATGACCATCATCATGACGATGATGATTACCATCACCACGATGGCGGCCACCGTGACGGTGATGGCTGGCAACACAACGGAGACAACATCAATATCGACGTCAACAATTTCAATCGCATCACTGGTGAGCATCTCACTGATAAGAATATGGCATGGCAGCACAATCCGAACTACCGTGATGGTGTGCCTTACCATGATCAGGATATGACAAATCGGTTTCACCAAACCGATGTCAAAAGCGGCATGAGTGCCACACAGCTACCCGCACCAATGCGCGACAGCCAGCGTCAGGCGGCAGTAAGCCAACTCCAACAGCGGATACATTCCACACCTGCAACCACACGTGAAACACAACGTCAGGCTGCGGCACAACGATTTAATGAAGCTGAACATTATGGGAGTTATGACGACTTCCGCCAGTTCAGCCGTGGCCAACCACTGACCCAGCAGCAAAAGGACGTCGCTCGCCAGCGTTATCAGTCCGCGTCACCTGAGCAACGTCAGGCAGCCCGCGAGAAAATGCAAACTGGTGCGCAGAACCAACAGCAAAGAGATGCAGCACGTCAGCGTATCCAATCTGCCTCGCCTGAGCAGCGTCAGATGGTCCGTGAGAAAATGCAAGCCCGCCCGCAGAACCAGCAGCGAAGAGAGGCCGCTCATCAGCGTATTCAATCGGCATCACCAGAGCAGCGCCAGGTTGCGCGGGAGAGAATTCAGGAAAATCGCCCACAACGTTTAAACGACAATAACCATACTGCCAGACTGAATAACGAACAACGGTCAGCGGTACGTGAACGGTTGTCTGAGCGTGGAGCAAGAAGACTGGAAAGATAAATTACAGGCGTAAAAAAGCGGCTTTATTAGCCGCTTAAGACTGGTGACAAACATCGAAATGCCCGATGCGCAAGCTTATCG
>NZ_JAATUR010000044.1 GCF_011881725.1 Escherichia coli
AATAAAATAGCCTCTAAAAGATTCATTTAAAGCAAAAAATAAGATAAAGATATTAATTCAGAGTTTATCTTAGGATAAATATTTATTTAATAGCATTAACTCACCGCTAAAACTTGATCCCCAGAACGCTAAATCCGATTATAGTAAAGTTACTTTTTTCAATTGATGGCATCTTATAGCCATATTTAACTAACTGAAAAAACGAATTATATGTTTTTTAAGTGTAGCAGAAAATATATATGGGGTTTAAAATGAATATATATATCGGATGGTTGTTTAAATTAATCCCATTGCTGATGGGTATAATATGCATCGCATTAGGTGAGTTTGTATTAGCGGGTTCTGGGCAAAGTGAATATTTCGTTGCAGGGCATGTTCTGATTTCTCTTTCTGCGATATGTCTGGCATTGTTTACTACCGCATTTATTATTATATCTCAGTTAACTCACGGCGTGAATAAGTTCTACAACAGGTTATTTCCTGTTATCGGTTATGCCGGTTCTGCTACAACTATGATTTGGGGATGGTCACTGTTGGCAAGCGATAATGTGATGGCGGATGAATTTGTCGCCGGTCATGTTATTTTCGGCGTTGGCATGATTGCCGCTTGCGTATCAACCGTGGCGGCATCTTCCGGACACTTTTTGTTGATCCCCAAAAACGCCTCAGGCAGTAAGAGTGACGGTACGCCATTGCAGGCTTATTCTTCAACAATCGGTAATTGCTTAATTGCCGTTCCCGTCCTGCTTACTCTCTTTGGTTTCATTTGGTCAGTCGTACTGTTACGTAGTGCAGATCTCACACCACATTATGTTGCTGGTCACGTACTGATGGGGTTAACGGCTATTTGCGCTTGTCTTATTGGCCTTGTCGCCACTATTGTCCATCAAACGCGGAATACGTTCTCAGTGAAAGAACATTGGCTGTGGTGCTATTGGGTTATTTTGCTTGGCTCACTTACCATTATTTTTGGTATCTACGTATTAATCAGTTCAGATGCAAGCGCCCGCCTGGCCCCCGGCATTATTCTCATTTGCCTGGGGATGATCTGCTACAGTATTTTCTCCAAAGTGTGGTTGTTGGCGCTGGTATGGCGACGCACCTGTTCGTTAGCCAACAGAATACCCATGATTCCGGTATTTACCTGTCTATTTTGCCTGTTCCTTGCTGCGTTCCTGGCTGAAATTGCGCAAACCGATATGGCTTACTTTATTCCTTCGCGAGTTCTGGTTGGCTTAGGTGCAGTGTGTTTTACACTGTTTTCCATCGTTTCTATATTAGAAGCGGGTTCAGCGAAAAAGTAATAAAAAAGGCTTCAGATAAGGCGTTGGGCGCCTTATCTGGTTTTATTCAGGTTAATCCCCCTGGTATCGAGGGGGCATTTTGCTTCTTATTCTGCCACCAAATCCTGGGCACAAGCCCACGCACTGGACCACGCCCACTGGAAGTTATATCCCCCCAGCCAGCCGGTAACATCCATCACTTCACCGATAAAGTACAAGCCCGGGACTTTACGTGCTTCCATCGTCCGTGAAGAGAGTTCATTGGTGTCCACACCGCCGAGCGTCACTTCCGCGGTGCGATAGCCTTCAGTACCGTTAGGTTGTACGCGCCACTCAGTCAGCGTGGCGATAAGCGTCTGTTGCTCACGCACGTTGAGCTGTTTTAGCGAGAGATCCGGGATTTGCCCAAGTTGTTGTAACCGTTCAACCAACCGCTTCGGTAGATGAACCGCCAGTGTGTTCTTCAGGCTCTGATTCGGATGTGCGTTACGCTGCTCATTCAGGAAGGTTTCGAGGTCCACGTCAGGTAGCAGATTGATGCTGACAAATTCACCCGGTTGCCAGTAGCTGGAAATCTGCAATACCGCAGGGCCGGACAATCCGCGGTGGGTGAAGAGTAAGTTCTCACGGAACACGGTGCCGTTTTCAGCGGTAATCACGGAAGGCACCGCTACGCCCGCCAGCACCTGTAACTCCTCCAGCAACGGTTTATGCAGGGTGAATGGCACCAGGCCAGCGCGCGTCGGCAACACGTTGAGGCCAAATTGTTCGGCAATCTTATAACCAAATGGTGATGCGCCCAGGCCTGGCATCGAGAGCCCCCCAGTCGCGATGACCAATTTATCGCAACCGACAGTCATGCCATTCAGTTCAAGCACAAATCCCGCGTCATCCTTCGTTACGCTCAATACTTCGCTACGCAATCTGAAGGTAACATTGCCCTTCTCGCACTCTGCCATCAGCATGTCGACAATCTGCTGAGCGGAGTCATCACAGAAGAGTTGCCCTAACGTTTTCTCGTGCCAGGCGATGCCGTGTTTATTGACCAGATCAATGAAATCCCACTGGGTAAAACGCGCGAGCGCAGACTTACAAAAATGCGGATTTTGGCTCAGATAGGCGCCAGGTTCGACATAAAGGTTAGTAAAATTGCAGCGCCCACCGCCAGACATGAGAATTTTGCGCCCCGGTTTTTTACCATTATCGACCAGCAGAACCCGGCGTCCCGCCTGACCTGCCAGCGCAGAACAGAACATACCCGCCGCGCCAGCGCCTATAATAATGGCATCAAACCTTTCCACGTTGCGCTCCTCTTAGAAAAAATGGGCGTGAATTGTAAAGATTCCTCAGTGGCCGCACCAGCATCAATATTACTTAAGGCAAGTATTTACCTGAATTATATAAGATAATTATTTTTTGAGTAAAATACATACAGGAGGCAAATCAAAAAAATCTAGATTTCACTTTGCCCGCGCCGCGAAAGTCACTGATAATGCGCCGCGTTCATGTCCTCAAAATGGCGTAACGTCCTATGCTACATTTGTTTGCTGGCCTGGATTTGCATACCGGGCTGTTATTATTGCTTGCACTGGCTTTTGTGCTGTTCTACGAAGCCATCAATGGTTTCCATGACACAGCCAACGCCGTGGCAACTGTCATCTATACCCGCGCGATGCGTTCTCAGCTCGCTGTGGTTATGGCGGCAGTGTTCAACTTCCTGGGTGTTTTGCTGGGTGGTCTGAGTGTTGCCTATGCCATTGTGCATATGCTGCCGACGGATCTGCTGCTTAATATGGGATCGTCCCATGGTCTTGCCATGGTGTTCTCTATGTTGCTGGCAGCGATAATCTGGAACCTGGGTACCTGGTACTTTGGTTTACCTGCATCCAGCTCCCATACGCTGATTGGCGCGATCATCGGTATTGGTTTAACCAATGCGTTGATGACCGGTACGTCAGTGGTGGATGCACTCAATATCCCGAAAGTATTAAGTATTTTCGGTTCCCTGATCGTTTCCCCTATTGTCGGCCTGGTGTTTGCTGGCGGTCTGATTTTCTTGCTGCGTCGCTACTGGAGCGGCACCAAGAAACGCGCCCGTATCCACCTGACCCCAGCGGAACGTGAAAAGAAAGACGGTAAGAAAAAGCCGCCATTCTGGACGCGTATCGCGCTGATCCTTTCCGCTATCGGCGTGGCGTTTTCTCACGGCGCGAACGATGGTCAGAAAGGCATTGGTCTGGTTATGTTGGTTCTGATTGGCGTCGCACCAGCGGGCTTCGTGGTGAATATGAATGCCACGGGCTACGAAATCACCCGTACCCGCGATGCCATCAACAATGTGGAAGCTTACTTTGAGCAGCACCCTGCGCTGCTCAAACAGGCGACCGGTGCTGATCAGTTAGTGCCGGCTCCGGAAGCAGGCGCAACACAACCTGCGGAGTTCCACTGCCATCCGTCAAATACCGTTAACGCGCTCAACCGCCTGAAAGGCATGCTGACCGCCGATGTGGAAAGCTACGACAAGCTGTCGCTTGACCAACGTAGCCAGATGCGCCGCATTATGCTGTGCGTTTCTGACACCATCGACAAAGTGGTGAAACTACCTGGCGTAAATGCTGACGATCAGCGTCTGTTGAAGAAACTGAAGTCAGATATGCTTAGCACCATCGAGTATGCACCAGTGTGGATCATCATGGCGGTCGCGCTGGCGTTAGGTATCGGTACGATGATTGGCTGGCGTCGCGTGGCAACCACTATCGGTGAGAAAATCGGTAAGAAAGGCATGACCTACGCTCAGGGGATGTCTGCCCAGATGACGGCGGCGGTGTCTATCGGCCTGGCGAGTTATACCGGGATGCCTGTTTCCACCACTCACGTACTCTCCTCTTCCGTAGCGGGAACGATGGTGGTAGATGGCGGCGGCTTACAGCGTAAAACCGTGACCAGCATTCTGATGGCCTGGGTGTTTACGCTTCCGGCAGCGGTACTGCTTTCCGGCGGGCTGTACTGGCTCTCCTTGCAGTTCCTGTAATCGCACACATAAAAACGAGCGGGTTAGTTTACTGACCCGCTTTTTTATGCGTTATTACCGTGGCGCTTAATGCCAGATCATCAACGCAATCAGGCTTACCACCACCAGACCACACAATGCGCTGGTCAGAATAAACTGCCGACGCACGCGCTCGCAGCGACGGATAAACTCATCATCGTGATGATCGCGGTAACGTTGGGCATAGATATACCAAACGAGACGCACCTGTTTGTTGGGTTGGCCATGCGAGGTAAAAAAGCCCCCTCCATCAACATATTGATAGAGCAATGGATCGCAATTACGCAGTACCACTAACAACGCGCGTAGTGATGAGAAGTAGCGCGCCATGTTAACAATGCAAACGACACATAAAGCCCAAAATAATGCGACGGTGCTTATCATACCTCCTCCCCGGCGACCTGCCCGCGGAGTTCCCCTCCGGGGCTACCGCTCCCGATACGCTGCCAATCAGTTAACACCAGGCCTGGAGAAACCGCTTTTGTGATGACGAACATCCGAGCGGCTCTATAGATAGTGTAGGAGATCAGGTTGTTTTTTTTCCATAAGGTTAACCACTATCAATACATTCATGTAGAAAATTTGATTATCTGATTGGTAAGCAAGGCGGATTGACGGATCATCCGGGTCGCTATAAGGTAAGGATGGTCTTAACACTGAATCTTTACGGCTGGGTTAGCCCCGCGCACGTAGTTCGCAGGACGCGGGTGACGTAACGGCACAAGAAACGCTAGCTGGCCAGTCATCGACAACTTTATGGAAGGAGTAACACTATGGCTTATAAACACATTCTCATCGCGGTCGATCTCTCCCCGGAAAGCAAAGTTCTGGTAGAGAAAGCAGTCTCTATGGCTCGCCCCTACAATGCGAAAGTTTCTCTGATCCACGTAGATGTAAACTACTCTGACCTATACACCGGACTTATTGATGTGAATCTGGGTGATATGCAAAAACGCATTTCTGAAGAGACCCATCATGCGCTGACCGAACTTTCCACCAACGCAGGCTACCCAATCACTGAAACCCTGAGCGGCAGCGGCGATTTGGGTCAGGTTCTGGTTGATGCGATCAAAAAATACGACATGGACCTGGTTGTTTGTGGTCACCACCAGGACTTCTGGAGCAAACTGATGTCTTCCGCACGTCAACTGATCAACACCGTTCACGTTGATATGCTGATTGTTCCGCTGCGTGACGAAGAAGAATAATAATCCCCCTCCACAATTCACTCCTGACGCCCGCTTATGCGGGCGTTTTGCTTTTTGACGTGCCTGCCGGAACAGGTTTACGGTCGACTCAGGTACTCATTACCGGATGCGGCGTAAACATCTTATCCGGTTCATGGTAAACCCGATAAGCAACTAATGACTCGCTATGGAGAAGCATTTCTCTATGATTTGTCAGCGCACACAATAAAAACCCCAACCAATACAACATTTAACACCATCACAATTTCCATCATTAGTGTGATCAACTGGTTACTTTCTGTTGTAATAGTGTATTAATCTATTCATGGCATCAATATTAAGAATCTCTGACAGATGCGAACTTTTTCGCGCGTTATCACTTACGCGTTCATACTTTTCAGGATGGTATTGGAAGGTTAATAAATATGAATACAACAACACCCACGGGGATGCTGCAGCAACCTCGCCCATTTTTCATGATCTTTTTTGTCGAATTATGGGAGCGATTCGGCTACTACGGTGTACAAGGCGTACTGGCGGTTTTCTTCGTTAAACAACTCGGATTCTCGCAAGAGCAAGCTTTTGTCACCTTTGGTGCTTTTGCTGCACTGGTCTATGGCCTTATATCGATCGGTGGTTATGTGGGCGACCATTTGTTAGGGACTAAACGCACCATTGTCCTTGGGGCGATTGTACTGGCAATGGGCTACTTCATGACCGGGATGTCGCTACTCAAGCCTGATCTGATTTTCATCGCCCTGGGAACCATCGCTGTTGGTAACGGCCTGTTTAAAGCCAACCCGGCAAGCCTGCTTTCGAAATGCTATCCACCGAAAGATCCACGTCTCGATGGCGCTTTCACCCTGTTCTATATGTCGATCAATATCGGCTCGCTGATTGCGCTGTCGCTGGCACCGGTTATCGCTGACAGATTTGGCTACTCCATCACCTATAACTTATGCGGGGCAGGATTGATTGTCGCGCTACTGGTTTACATAGCCTGTCGCGGAATGGTGAAAGACATTGGTTCTGAACCCGACTTCAGACCGATGAACTTCAGCAAATTGTTGTACGTGCTGCTTGGCAGCGTGGTGATGATCTTCGTCTGCGCATGGCTGATGCACAACGTGGAAGTCGCCAATCTGGTACTGATTGGTCTCTCCATCGTCGTAACCATTATCTTCTTCCTTCAGGCATTCAAGCTGGATAAAACCGGGCGCAATAAGATGTTTGTCGCCTTTGTGCTGATGCTTGAAGCGGTAGTGTTTTACATCCTCTACGCCCAGATGCCAACGTCGCTGAACTTCTTTGCCATCAACAACGTACACCATGAAATTCTCGGATTTTCCATCAACCCGGTGAGCTTCCAGGCGCTTAACCCGTTCTGGGTGGTACTTGCTAGCCCGATTTTGGCCGGCATTTACACCCACCTGGGGAAAAAGGGCAAAGACCTCTCAATGCCCATGAAGTTTACTCTCGGCATGTTTATGTGTTCGCTAGGCTTTCTGACTGCCGCCGCTGCGGGTATGTGGTTTGCTGATGCGCAGGGGCTGACGTCACCGTGGTTTATCGTGCTGGTGTATCTGTTCCAGAGTCTGGGTGAATTACTGATTAGCGCCCTGGGTTTGGCGATGATTGCCGCTCTGGTGCCACAGCATTTGATGGGGTTTATTCTCGGGATGTGGTTCCTGACGCAGGCTGCCGCATTCTTGCTGGGTGGTTATGTGGCAACATTTACCGCCGTACCGGACAATATTACCGATCCGCTTGAGACGCTACCTGTTTATACGAACGTATTCGGTAAGATTGGTCTGGTCACGCTGGGCGTTGCAGTAGTGATGCTGTTGATGGTGCCGTGGCTGAAACGAATGATTGAGACGCCGGAAAGCCATTAATCGTTGTCGCAGAAAACTGGGTAGCAATTTCACTACCCGTTTTGATAATGATGGCAAATGTAAGATTGCCTGATTCGCTACGCTTATCAGGCCTTCAAGTTTACACCGACGTTCCGGTATAAATATCAAACCGATGCCCTTTGGTGACAACCGCGTTTGGCGTGGCGACATTTGCCAGCGGCGGCGCGTAGTCCGGGCGTTTCACAACCACGCGTTTGGTCGCCAGCAGCCGCGCCGGCGCCAGCAATCCATCAGCGTCGAGGTCCGGCCCCACCAGAGACTGAAACACGCGCATCTCTTTTTTCACCAGCGCACTTTTCTGCTTATGCGGGAACATCGGGTCGAGATAGACCACCTGCGGGCGCGGGGTGATATCGGTCAGCGCCGTCAGGCTGGAAGCGTGAATTAGCTGCAAACGCTCCTGCAACCAGCCGCCAATTTCCTCATCCGCATAGCCACGCGCCAGACCATCGTCGAGCAGCGCGGCAACCACCGGATTTCGCTCCAGCATCCGCACGCGGCAGCCGACCGAAGCCAGCACAAAGGCATCACGCCCCAGTCCTGCGGTAGCGTCTACTACGTCCGGCAGATAATCGCCTTTAATGCCTACCGCTTTCGCCACTGCCTCACCGCGCCCGCCGCCAAATTTGCGACGGTGCGCCATCGCCCCGCCAACAAAATCAACGTAAATGCCACCCAGCTTCGGCTCATCGCGCTTACGCAATTCCAGATGCTCCGGCGTTAATACCAGCGCCATCAGGTTGTCTTCATCATGTTCCAGCCCCCAGCGGGCCGCCAGAACAGATAAGGCGCCGTCTCCGGCGCCCGTTTCATCAATTAAGCAGATTTTCACTGAATAATCAGCCCTTAATGCCGTAATGCTCCAGCATCGCATCCAGTTGCGGTTCACGACCACGGAAGCGTTTGAACAGATCCATCGGCTCTTCCGAACCGCCACGGCTCAGGATGTTGTCGAGGAACGATTGCCCGGTTTCACGGTTGAAAATGCCTTCTTCCTCAAAGCGCGAGAAGGCATCCGCCGCCAGCACGTCGGCCCACAGGTAGCTGTAATAACCTGCCGCATAACCACCAGCAAAAATGTGGCTGAAAGCGTGCGGGAAACGGCCCCAGGACGGAGACGGCACCACGGCAACCAGTTTCTTGATTTCTGCCAGGGTTTCGAGGATTTTCGCCCCCTGATCCGGGCGGAACTCGGCATGCAGACGGAAATCGAACAGGCCGAACTCCAGCTGACGCAGAATAAACAGCGCCGCCTGGTAGTTCTTCGCCGCCAGCATTTTATCCAGCAGCTCTTTCGGCAGCGGTTCGCCGGTTTCGTAGTGACCAGAGATAAACGCCAGCGCCTCCGGCTCCCAGCACCAGTTTTCCATAAACTGGCTCGGCAGTTCGACCGCATCCCACGGCACCCCGCTGATACCGGAAACACCGGCGGTTTCAATGCGAGTCAGCATATGGTGCAGGCCGTGACCGAACTCGTGGAACAAGGTGATCACTTCGTCGTGGGTAAACAGCGCCGGTTTGCCATTCACCGGACGGTTGAAGTTACAGGTCAGATAAGCAACCGGTTTTTGTAGCGAACCGTCGGCTTTACGCATCTGGCCAACGCAATCATCCATCCACGCCCCGCCGCGCTTGTTCTCCCGGGCATACAGGTCGAGGTAGAAGCTACCGCGCAGTTCGTTGTTCTCGTCATACAGTTCGAAGAAACGTACATCCGGATGCCAGACATCAACATCTTTACGCTCTTTGGCGGTGATACCGTAAATACGTTTCACTACTTCAAACAGGCCGTTAACCGCTTTGTTTTCCGGAAAGTACGGACGCAGCTGTTCGTCGCTGATGCTGTAAAGGTGCTGTTTCTGTTTTTCGCTGTAGTAAGCGATATCCCACGGCTGCAACTCATCGACGCCAAATTCCGCTTTCGCGAAAGCACGCAGTTGCGCCAGTTCTTTTTCACCTTGTGGACGCGCGCGTTTTGCCAGATCGGTTAAGAAATCAAGCACCTGCTGCGGGTTTTCTGCCATTTTAGTGGCAAGGGATTTAAAGGCGTAGTTTTCAAAGCCCAGCAGTTGCGCCAGTTCGTGACGCAGAGCGAGGATCTCTTCCATCACCTTGCTGTTGTCCCACTTACCGGCGTTCGGGCCTTGATCGGAGGCGCGGGTGCTGTAAGCGCGATACATCTCTTCGCGCAGAGCCTGGTTGTCGCAGTAGGTCATTACCGGCAGGTAGCTTGGGATATCCAGCGTCAGCAGGTAGCCTTCCAGCTCTTTCGCTTCAGCCTGGGCTTTTGCCGCAGCCAGCGCGCTTTCTGGCATCCCCGCCAGCTCCGCTTCGTCGGTAACGAGTTTGGTCCAGCCCATCGTCGCGTCGAGGACGTTGTTGCTGTACTGGTTACCCAGTTCAGAAAGACGGGTGGCAATCTCTCCGTAGCGTTGTTGCTTCTCTTTCGGCAGGCCGATGCCAGAGAGTTCGAAATCACGCAGTGCGTTATCAACTGCTTTCTTCTGCGCCGTGTTCAGCGTGGCGTAATGATCGCCATCGCGCAGGTCGCGATACGCTTTATACAGCCCTTCATGTTGCCCTACCCAGGTGCTGTATTCCGACAGCAGCGGCAGCGTTTGTTCGTAGGCTTCACGCAGTTCCGGGCTATTTTTCACCGAGTTCAGGTGGCTGACCGGGGAGAAAATTCGCCCCAACACATCGTCCACTTCCGCCAGCGGCTGGCAGAGATTTTCCCAGGTGTACGGTGCCCCCTGCGCTACTACGCGCTCCACATTTTCGCGGCAGTCGTTCAGCGCCTTAGTCACGGCAGGAACCACATGTTCCGGGAGAATTTTAGAAAACGGAGGCAATTCAAAGGGAGTCAGTAACGGATTCGTCATTAGCGCAGTCCTGGTTAAAGAGGTTAAGGAAGCGCTCAACAGGCGCTTTACATAATGTTTGTAGCATGGGGTTAAGTGTAGTGAATTTCAATGAGAAACGTTACGCTTTCGCGGCGGCGGCCTCTTTTCGGTATACTGTCCGGATATGCTTTTGTGCGCCCCGAATACGGGCCGACTTTTACTTACCGGAACACCTTTACCCATGCTCAGTTATCGCCACAGCTTTCACGCTGGCAACCACGCCGACGTCCTTAAACATACCGTTCAGAGTCTGATCATTGAGTCACTGAAAGAGAAAGATAAGCCGTTTCTCTATCTCGACACCCACGCGGGCGCAGGACGTTATCAGTTAGGCAGCGAACATGCCGAGCGTACCGGCGAATATCTCGAAGGTATCGCCCGTATCTGGCAGCAGGACGATCTGCCCGCAGAACTGGAACCGTACATCAGCGTGGTGGAACACTTCAACCGTAGCGGGCAGTTGCGTTACTACCCGGGTTCGCCGCTGATTGCTCGTCAGCTTCTGCGCGAGCAGGACAGCCTGCAACTGACCGAACTGCACCCGAGCGATTACCCGTTACTGCGCTCAGAATTCCAGAAAGACAGCCGTGCGCGCGTAGAAAAAGCCGATGGTTTCCAGCAGCTTAAAGCCAAGTTGCCACCTGTTTCGCGCCGTGGGCTGATCCTTATCGACCCGCCGTATGAAATGAAAACGGATTATCAGGCGGTGGTCAGCGGCATTAACGAGGGGTATAAACGTTTTGCCACAGGCGTCTATGCACTGTGGTATCCGGTGGTGCTGCGTCAGCAAATTAAGCGCATGATCCACGATCTGGAAGCGACCGGTATTCGCAAGATTATGCAAATTGAACTGGCAGTGCTGCCAGACAGCGATCGCCGTGGCATGACCGCTTCCGGTATGATTGTGATTAACCCGCCGTGGAAGCTGGAACAGCAGATGAATAACGTGCTGCCGTGGCTGCACAGCAAGCTGGTTCCGGCAGGGACCGGGCACGCTACCGTCAGTTGGATCGTGCCGGAGTAATTGCAGCCATCGCTGGCACCTATTACGTCTCGCGCTACAATCGCGGTAATCAACGATAAGGACACTCTGTCATGACTAAACACTATGATTACATCGCCATCGGCGGCGGCAGCGGCGGTATCGCCTCCATTAACCGCGCGGCTATGTACGGCCAGAAATGCGCGCTGATTGAAGCCAAAGAGCTGGGCGGCACCTGCGTGAACGTCGGCTGCGTGCCGAAAAAAGTGATGTGGCACGCGGCGCAAATCCGTGAAGCGATCCACATGTACGGCCCGGATTATGGTTTCGATACCACCATCAACAAATTCAACTGGGACACGTTGATCGCCAGCCGCACCGCCTATATCGACCGTATTCATACCTCCTATGAAAACGTACTCGGTAAAAATAACGTTGATGTAATCAAAGGTTTTGCTCGCTTCGTTGATGCCAAAACGTTGGAAGTTAACGGCGAAACCATCACGGCCGATCATATTCTGATTGCCACCGGCGGTCGGCCGAGCCACCCGGATATTCCGGGCGTGGAATATGGCATTGATTCCGATGGTTTCTTCGCCCTGCCTGCTCTGCCAGAGCGCGTGGCGGTTGTTGGTGCGGGTTACATCGCCGTGGAACTGGCGGGCGTGATTAACGGCCTGGGCGCGAAGACGCATCTGTTTGTGCGTAAACACGCGCCGCTGCGTAGCTTCGACCCGATGATCACTGAAACGCTGGTCGAAGTGATGAACGCCGAAGGCCCGCAACTGCATACCAACGCCATTCCGAAAGCGGTAGTGAAAAATGCCGATGGTAGCCTGACGCTGGAGCTGGAAGATGGTCGCAGTGAAACGGTGGATTGCCTGATTTGGGCAATTGGTCGTGAACCTGCCAATGACAACATCAACCTCGAAGCCGCTGGCGTTAAAACCAACGAAAAAGGTTATATCGTCGTCGATAAATATCAAAACACCAACGTTGACGGTATTTACGCAGTGGGCGATAACACGGGGGCAGTGGAACTGACGCCGGTGGCGGTTGCAGCGGGTCGCCGTCTCTCTGAACGCCTGTTTAATAACAAGCCGGATGAGCATCTGGATTACAGCAACATTCCGACCGTGGTCTTCAGCCATCCGCCGATTGGTACTGTTGGGTTAACGGAACCGCAGGCGCGTGAGCAGTACGGCGACGATCAGGTGAAAGTGTATAAATCCTCTTTCACTGCGATGTATACCGCCGTCACCACTCACCGCCAGCCGTGCCGCATGAAACTGGTCTGCGTTGGGCAGGAAGAGAAGATTGTCGGTATTCACGGCATCGGTTTTGGTATGGACGAGATGTTGCAGGGCTTCGCGGTCGCGCTGAAGATGGGCGCCACCAAGAAAGACTTCGACAATACCGTCGCCATTCACCCAACGGCGGCAGAAGAGTTCGTTACCATGCGTTAAATGTTAAAGGGCAAAGAGTGGTGTGCTCTTTGCCCTTAGTTACGTTTCCGCTATCAGTTCAGAAGCTGAAGCAGAAAGCGGATCAGTTCCAGCAGCGCAATTAACGCCCCAAGAACGATGATTGCTTTATCAATCACCCGTTTTCTCCATGCGATGGAGTGAGAATGCATCCGCTTACTCATCCATTGCCTGTCACAGCGCATGTCTCATTGTTAGATGACGACTATCTCACTCCGGCCAGAGCATCAGTTAACGGCACCACCCGTACTTCTGACCAGGACTTTGAAAGCGTTTATCCGCATTGCCAGAGTGAAAATGTCTCAGAGCTAACTGGATAATCATACAGTACTTGCGGGTTATAAAACCAGCATGTCCTTGCAATAGTTTCAGTATGGTATTAGCATTGATGCGTTAGATGATGACTATCTCACTCCAGTCAGAGCCACCAACTCAGGGCTGGAAAGTAAAAAACCGACGCAAAGTCGGTTTTTTTACGTCCTGATTCGGACCAGACTTAGTGCGGCGGTGCTCACGTGAAAGTAGATAAATCGTATTTCGCTGCGATATATACCGAAACCGAAAGCCCTCCTCCGCCAGCAGAATAAATATAAATCGCTAATTCTTGTAATTGTACGCCAGATGATTTGGGACCGAAAATTACCCCAATTGGTAGCCTGGCAACGCTACTCTGGCTACACGTACTTTCGCAGAAGAATATGACTATAAGCTGGGGATATTACTTCCGTACAGGGATTATCATGACCCTGCCTGTGCTGTTTGTGACGCTCGCTGCGCTGGCGCTACGTCTCTCTTTCACTTTGTAATGAGATACTGATATGAGCAACATTACCATTTATCACAACCCGGCCTGCGGCACGTCGCGTAATACGCTGGAGATGATCCGCAACAGCGGTACAGAACCGACCATTATTTATTATCTGGAAACACCGCCAACGCGCGATGAACTGGTCAAACTTATTGCCGATATGGGGATTTCCGTACGCGCGCTGCTGCGTAAAAACGTCGAGCCGTATGAGGAACTGGGCCTTGCAGAAGATAAATTTACTGACGATCGGTTAATCGACTTTATGCTGCAATATCCCATCCTGATTAATCGCCCGATTGTGGTGACGCCGCTGGGAACTCGCCTGTGCCGCCCTTCAGAAGTCGTGCTGGGAATTCTGCCAGATGCGCAACAAGGCGCGTTCACCAAGGAAGATGGTGAGAAAGTGGTTGATAAGACGGGTAAGCGCCTGAAATAAAGCGGCGATATGCCCCTAAAATTTAAAACAGAAAGAAACGAGCAGAAAATATCGATATGCTGTCCACCTACAAATTCTCCAATAAACGTAGCAATAAAAGATGCATTACAGCAGTTTAAAGACGTACTGCCATATCTTTTGTTAGGTGTTTTAATAGGTTCTTTTATTTATGGTTTTATCCCTTCAGAATGGATTGTCGCTTATGCAGGAGCAGATAATCCCTTTGCCATTCCACTGAGTGCAATTGTCGGTATTCCGCTGTATATCCGGGCTGAGGCAGTGATACCGCTTGCATCAGTTCTGATGACGAAAGGAATGGGACTGGGGGCATTAATGGCATTAATCATTGGGAGTGCCGGAGCAAGTCTGACAGAAGTCATATTGCTGAAATCAATGTTCAGAACACCGATGATAATTGCATTTCTGACAGTTATTTTAGGTATGGCTATCTTGATGGGCTATTTGACTCAGATGCTATTTTAAAAGATTTCAGTATCGAACAATAAAGAGAATTTTTAGCGCCATATCCTTCTAAGTTGAAAATCATAGATTGGATATCCCTTACAAATCACAAATTATTTAATTAATGCATTGAAGAATTATAGGGTGAGCACCGAACTGCCGAACAGCAAAATGATTCGTTTGTCAAATTATTACGAAAATCAATTAGCATAATATTAAAAGTTATCGGCTTATAGACATTAAATAAAAACAGATTGTTTGTAATACTAAAACAAAGCGCTAATATTATGGAGCATCACAAAATCATGTCACGCGCAAAAATTATCTGAATTGAATTCAATACAAGAGATATAAACATCAGACAGGTTTACGTTACTATCAGGCATATCACATCAGAATCAGATGAAAACTATAAAGAAATATCTATTATGGTTTTAATATTTATTGATAAGGATAGTAACATGAAAATGACAAAAGGTGCGCTCATCCTCAGCATTTCATTTTTGCTTGCAGCATGTAGTTCAATTCCACAAAATATCAAAGGCAATAACCAGCCTGATATTCAAAAAAGTTTCGTGGCGGTTCATAACCAGCCAGGGCTATATGTTGGTCAACAGGCCCGCTTTGGCGGGAAGGTTATCAACGTTATCAATGGCAAAACAGATACGTTGCTAGAAATCGCCGTATTGCCGTTGGATAGTTATGCTAAACCTGATATCGAAGCCAACTATCAGGGTCGACTGCTCGCCAGACAAAGCGGTTTCCTTGATCCGGTAAACTATCGTAATCACTTTGTCACCATCCTCGGTACGATTCAGGGCGAACAACCCGGCTTTATCAATAAAGTCCCGTATAACTTCCTGGAAGTGAATATGCAGGGTATCCAGGTGTGGCATTTGAGAGAAGTCGTTAACACCACCTATAATCTGTGGGATTATGGCTATGGTGCATTCTGGCCTGAACCTGGCTGGGGCGCACCTTACTACACCAATGCGGTGAGTCAGGTAACACCAGAACTGGTCAAATAACACTATCGAAAGATGCAGATGCTTTCCTGGCATCTGCATCCTGAATAACATCAAATAATTACATAGTGAGCCAATTAATATAATTATAAGCCCTGTCCTGTTACTTACCTTTGGCAAACTGATTATAAAGTTAATGTCCGCATCAGGAGTCGGTTATGTTTCTTATAATTACCAGGGATATGATGTTCTTCACCGCGATGAAAAACATTCTGAGCAAAGGTAATATCGTTCATATACAGAACGAAGAAGAGATCGACATAATGTTGCATCAGAATACTTTCGTTATTATTGATACATTAATGAATAATATTTTTCATTCTAATTTACTTACCAAAATAGAACGATTAAAACCTGTCCATGTCGTTATTTTTTCACCTTTTAATATTAAACGTTGCCTGGGAAAAGTACCGGTGACCTTTGTTCCGCGAACTATCACCATTATCGACTTTGTTGCTCTTATCAATGGCAGTTACTGCTCTGTGCCAGAAGCGGATGTGTCACTTTCGCGCAAGCAGCATCAGGTACTGAGTTGCATTGCGAAACAAATGACGACGGAAGATATTTTGAATAAGTTAAAAATTTCGCTAAAAACGTTCTACTGCCATAAACACAATATCATGATGATCCTCAATCTTAAGCGGATCAATGAATTGGTACGCCATCAGCATATTGATTATCTGGTGTGATCTATTGATCAATATAAAGAGGCCCAGCGACAGCCAGACCTCCCGTTAATTATACGCTATGCAGCAACGCCTTCTGGTGTTAGCGCCGCAATCTGCTTACGCCATTGCGCTTGCTCCGGTTCGCCTTCTGTACGTTGACCATAAAGTTGCGCTATCTGCGTACCATCATGGGCAAACAATTCCAGGCTGGTCACATAGCCGTCACTGGCAGGTTTACGGGTAATCCAGGTTTCAGCAATGCTCTCTTCTAACAAATGAAGGGTAAATGTCGGATTGAAAATATTCAGCCAGCCTTTCATTGGCACCACTTTTTCGACCACACCAGTAAAAATCTGCACGCAACCACGGTTGCCGACAAACACCATGATTTCATTTCCATCTTGCTGGGCAGATTCCAGAATCTGCGCCAGCGCACTGTTGGGGACTTTGCAAGCCAGATCGTCTGCCACCAGATTAAACGCTTGCTGACGCGTCAAATTGTGTCGCTTGAGCAGCGTAAAAAACTGATGGACATCTGTCATTGCACGCCACTCTTGCTCTACAGCATGGGCATCGGCGTCAGTGTGTCCGGTAGGCGTTTCAACCGTAGTTAACTCAAGCGGCGTGTTTTCCTCAACGATAAAGCGTGTCAGAAGCTCACTCCATGCCGCCATATCGGTATTGTCGGTGGCATAAACTTTCAGTAATGCATCGCCCTGATGATCAAAGAACTGAATACTCTGGCGTTCACCGCGAGCCGTGTTTTCTTTTAGATGGAAAACGCTGGCCCACTGATTGAGAAACAGACGCAGATCCAGCGCGCGCGGATTGAGGATCAATCCAGCATGTCCGTTCAAGTGCTGGTTTGTGAACGCTCCAACTTGCTCATGGACGGCATATTCATTACGACAAATGCATTTGGTTTCGCCAACGCTTTCCAGCGCCGCCAGAATGTCACGAATATCGTCACGCATCCGCCATGCATCATGCGTAACACGAGCAAATGCCAACTCTGCTTCGCTAATATTCATTAAACCTGCGATGTCACGCGCGTACTTTCCAGGATTTTGTTCTTTTAACTCAAGCCAGCGTGTGTAGTGGTTCATTGTCTCTTCCTTCCAGATAAACGCCCCGAAATATCGGGGCAGATGATTACCATTGATAACTCACGAAAATTTTTCCATTACGGCCATCCTGTGGGATCCCCTGCGGCGACCAGTACTCTTTATCGAAGGCGTTACCCAACACCAGAGTGGTGGTCATACCTTTTAGCGCCTGTTGTCCTTGATAACTGACGTAGAAATCATTCACGCCGTAGCCCGGTTGTTTGCTGTAACTGCTGCTGATATGTGTTGAGCGATCGGCAAACGTCCCGACCCAACCGACAGAAAAACCACTGTGGGCAATGGGAATATTCAGGGTGCTGGTAACAGTATCCGGGTTAATACTGGAGATATATTCGCCGGTATCGGTGTCTTTGCCACGGGTACGGTTATAGGCTACATCAAGGCTAAACAGATCAGTGGTATATTTCGTCATCACATCCCAGCCCCAGATTTTGGCATTAGGGACGTTATAAGACATGGTTGTCGCCGCCGCGAAATCAACGGTTGTGGAGATGTAATCCTTCGCTTTGGTATCAAAGTAGCTGGCTTTAAATTCCAGAGCATCATTGGACAACATCAGGTCATCAAAACGCAGCCCAAAGCCGTACTCCTGAGTTTCGTTGGTTTCCGGACGTAAGTTAGGGTTTGGCACCCAATAGTTTGTATAGAAGCGACCAATCGAGAAGTGCTTAGAATCGTTATACATTTCGCCCATCGTCGGGGCGCGGAATGCCTGGGCATATGAGCCAAATAACATCAGCCAGTGGGTCGGGTTGATAGTCATCCCTGCGCGAGACGACCATTTGTCGGCATCAACATCTTTGTAACCGTCACTACTACCGCGATAGCTGTCATAGCGTGTTCCGCCGAGCAGAGTAATAGGCAGATCGCGTAAGGTGATCTCATCCTGTAGCCAACCAGAGCTGAAATCGATTTTCGCTTGCGGGAATCCTGTCGTCGCGCCGCCCGGATGCTGTTCCTGACGATAATACTCACCGCCATACGTCATTAAGTGAGAAGTGAAACTATCGGCAAACAGAGTGGAACGGTTCTCCAGTTTGGCCCCTTTTGTTGTCTGTTCACGGTACTCGCCGGAACTCCCCGTGTTCTGCGCATTAATACGGACTTCCGACCAGTAAACTTTGGCATCGGCATTTAACCAGTCATTACCCAACGGAGCGAGTTTATAAGCAAGCTGCGCATCGCGTTGAATCGTTGAACGATCAACCATCGGGTTGCTGCTATCAGAAGCCTCAACGGTCTGCGGATTTTTTGGTTCACGCGCGTCGTTGTTGTAGTAACGCACTAATCCGCTCAGCGCCTGGGCAGAATCAATTTGCCAGGTTCCTTTCGCCAGCATGTTGTTAATGGACTCATCATTCGGCGCGGTTTCGCCGTTACTCTGGCGTAAATCACCGCGATCGCGACTGGACCAGGCCACAATACCATCCAGATTTTCAGTTCGACCAAACGCACTCGCGCCTAATCCCAGACTGTGATCGCCCGTGCCGCCAGTACCAAATACACGAAAACCGCTGCTTTGTCCTTCCTGCAATAAATCTTTCGCATCGACCGTATCGTAGGAGATCACCCCACCCAGCGCACCACTGCCATACAGTAATGCTGAAGGTCCACGGACAATCTCAACACGCTTAATCAGTGCCGGATCGAGGAAAGTACCATTCAGATGTCCTGTATCGGTTCCCTGACGAACACCATCAACCAGAGTCAGCACACCGCGATGGTCATAGCCACGCATGTTCACATCCTGACCGTTGGTTCGTCCGGTACCATCAAGGGTTATTCCAGGAACATGGCGTAGCAGATCGGTGGCTGAAGTGGCTGTTTGGTTTTCAGGGGCGGAAGTGTCGATAACGCTGACCATCATTGGTGCTTCGAAGGAACTGCGGGCATTCCCTGTTGCTGTAACGGTCATGGTTTCAGTAGCGAAAGCCGTCGTCGGCAAAGTGGCGGAAACAGCCAAAGCCAACAAACTAAAACGCAACGAGGTAAATTGCGGACGTGACATAGCGATTCTCCATGAGGAAAATAAAAAATGCTGGCTGCCTGGGTAAAAACCGGGGTGGCTGGCGAAAAATAAATTTATTGATGATTCAAGGCGATAAAACTCGCCTGAGGGATCAACTGGCGTTTATATCCCGTGAAATCGTCAGATATTTCTGGCAATTCAGCAAAAGCACGCCCTCTTTGTCAGGCAAAGTCATTCGCCACGTCTGGGGTGTAGAGTGCTGTGCGTTATCCCTTACAAAAGATACGAACTTGTTATACACAATGTCATATTTTGTTAAAATCAAATGTGATAATGAGAATTATTATCGATCAATTTTTTATGATCAAGCTTTTTTTAATCCCTATTCACACAGTAAACAGGGGGTTATAAAATCTGTTTATGTCTCATCAACCGTCGCATCACTGGCGTAATTCCTCCCGCTGGCCCGCAACAAAAGCCTTGTAGTTAACGGCACCTCCCTTCGCTCTGCAATCCGCGAATTCTCTGGGATTCCAGCTTTATTCCACTCCGAGATTTTGTCGTTACAAAGAAGGTTAGCTGACGAAGTATCTTGATAAAAATCAAAAATAAATACGCTTGTAACGCCTTACATATTGAATCGACGGTTGTATTTCATATATAACTCAAATGATAATCATGATCATTCTCAATTTGATAAGAGTTCTCATATGATGTCAAGGATCACCATCAGGCCACTTCGTTTTCCCCCACTGACGTTGGGCATTTCAGTAGCGGCCTCCGCCGCGAAGAACACAGCAAAACGTCTCCCCATGAAAAAACTGTTTACGGCAGTGTTGGCTCTTAGCTGGGCCTATGGCGCTACAGCAGCTGAACGCATTGTGGTCGCGGGAGGATCACTGACGGAACTGATCTACGCGATGGGTGCTGGCGAGCGTGTGGTTGGTGTTGATGAAACGACATCTTATCCACCAGAAACCACCAAACTGCCGCATATTGGCTACTGGAAACAACTAAGCAGCGAAGGCATTTTGTCACTTCGCCCGGATAGCGTAATTACCTGGCAGGATGCAGGGCCGCAAATTGTGCTCGACCAGCTACGGGCGCAAAAGGTCAACGTCGTCACTCTGCCACGTGTACCAGCCACCCTTGAGCAGATGTACGCCAACATTCGCCAACTGGCAAAAACATTACAGGTTCCTGAACAAGGCGACGCGCTGGTGACACAAATCAATCAACGCCTGGAGCGAGTACAGCAAAGCGTGGCGGCAAAAAAAGCCCCGGTTAAAGCGATGTTTATTCTTTCCGCTGGCGGAAGTGCGCCACAGGTTGCTGGTAAAGGCAGCGTCGCGGACGCCATTCTGTCGCTTGCCGGGGCAGAAAACGTCGCTACTCACCAGCAGTACAAAAGCTACAGCGCGGAATCGCTGATTGCGGCTAACCCTGAAGTGATTGTCGTAACCTCACAAATGGTCGATGGCGATATTAATCGGCTACGTTCTATTGCCGGAATTACCCACACCGCCGCCTGGAAGAACCAGCGCATTATCACCGTTGATCAAAACCTGATTCTGGGAATGGGCCCGCGTATTGCTGATGTCGTTGAGTCTTTACACCAGCAGCTCTGGCCGCAATAAACGGATTTAAATCAGACGTATGAACACAAATAACACCCTCGATCTCACACCACATTTTGCTTTAGACGGTGACCAGCCATTTAAAGACAGGCGCGCCATGATGCCGTTTCGTGGGGCCATTCCGGTCGCCAAAGAGCAACTGGCACAGACCTGGCAAGAGATGATCAATCAAACGGCATCACCACGTAAACGACTGGTTTACCTACACATTCCTTTTTGTGCGACACACTGCACGTTTTGTGGTTTTTACCAGAACCGTTTTACTGAAGATGCGTGTGCGCATTATACCGATGCTCTGATTCGAGAAATCGAGCTGGAGGCAGACAGCGTATTACATCAGTCCGCGCCCATCCACGCGGTCTATTTCGGTGGCGGTACGCCTTCCGCGCTCTCGGCACGCGATTTGGCAAGAATCATCACCACACTACGAGAGAAATTACCACTGGCACCCGACTGTGAAATCACCATTGAAGGCCGGGTACTGAATTTTGACGCTGACCGGATAGACGCTTGCCTTGATGCGGGAGCAAACCGCTTCTCAATTGGTATTCAGTCATTTAACAGTAAAATCCGCAAAAAAATGGCACGCACCTCGGATGGTCCAACCGCCATTGCGTTTATGGAAAACCTGGTCAAACGCGACCGTGCTGCGGTGGTCTGTGACCTGTTGTTTGGCCTGCCAGGTCAGGATGCGCAAACCTGGGGAGAAGATCTGGCTATTGCCCGCAATATCGGCCTCGACGGCGTCGATCTCTATGCGCTCAATGTCCTGCCCAACACGCCACTGGGCAAAGCCGTGGAAAATGGACGCACGACCGTACCTTCTCCGGCAGAACGTCGCGATCTTTATCTGCAAGGATGTGATTTTATGGATGATGCCGGTTGGCGCTGCATCAGCAACAGCCACTGGGGCCGTACCACCCGCGAACGCAATCTCTATAACCTGCTGATTAAACAAGGTGCCGACTGCCTTGCCTTTGGTTCTGGCGCAGGCGGTTCGATTAATGGTTACTCCTGGATGAACGAACGCAATCTGCAGAGCTGGCATGAATCCGTCGCGGCAGGCAAAAAACCGCTGATGATGATCATGCGTAACGCCGAACGTAATGCGCAGTGGCGTCATACCTTGCAGTCAGGTATTGAAACAGCGCGTGTACCGCTGGATGAACTCACGCCACATGCCGAAAAACTTGCACCGTTACTGGCCCAGTGGCACCAAAAAGGCTTAAGCCGCGATGCGTCAACTTGCCTGCGATTGACCAATGAGGGGCGTTTTTGGGCAAGCAACATTTTGCAGTCTCTTAATGAACTGATTCAGGTACTTAATGCGCCCGCAATTGCGCGTGAAAAACCATAACAGGAGTAATTTATGAGCCATGTCTCGTTACAGGAATTTTTGAAAACAGAGCCGGACGGTACGCTGGAGGCGGTTGCCGAGCAATACAACACCACACTGCTGGAGGTAGTGAAAAATCTGCCCTCCTCTACCGTAGTGTCAGGCGATAAATTCGACACCGTCTGGGATACCGTCTGCGAATGGGGCAAGGTCACTACACTGGTGCATACTGCCGATGTGATCCTCGAATTTAGCGGTGAACTGCCTTCGGGTTTCCATCGCCACGGCTATTTCAACCTGCGAGGAAAACACGGCATGTCCGGGCATATCAAGGCAGAAAACTGCACGCATATCGCCCTGGTCGAACGTAAATTTATGGGCATGGACACCGCATCCATTCTCTTTTTCAACAAAGAAGGCAGCGCCATGCTGAAAATCTTCCTCGGCAGAGATGACCATCGTCAGCTGCTGAACGAGCAAGTTAATGCTTTCCATGTGCTGGCTGCATCCCTGAAGGAAGAAGCCTGATGACGCCGTGGCTACTGTTTGGTGCGGGTGGAAAAGGCGTCGGGGCCAGAACACTTGAACTGGCACTGGCGGAACAACGTCCGGTCGTTGCTGTCGTTCGTAATGCCGATACCGCGACGAAACTGGCGCAACAAGGCGTGCGGTTTTTTACTGGCGACGCCTGTGATGCCAGCGTGGTCGCAGCCGCCTGCCGCGCGGCTGGCCCGGATGCGCTTGTCATCTCAACAATGGGCGGCGCTCAGGAATATCTGGCCCACAGAACGGTGATTGACGAGGCCGAAAAAGCAGGCATCACACGCATGATTCTGGTGACTTCACTGGGCTGCGGCGATAGCTGGCCGTTTTTATCGGATCGGGCAAAGGCCGCGTTTGGTCAGGCGGTACGGGAAAAAACTCTGGCGGAAAGTTGGTTGCAAACCAGTCAGCTTGACTACGCCATTCTCCGTCCTGGCGGCCTGCTTGATGGTGAGGCAACGAGCAGAGCGCAACGCATACAAAATCAGGAATGTCATGGTTTTGTCCGCCGTGCCGATGTCGCCGCACATATCCATGAACTGGCAAATGCGCCAGCACTCAACAAGCAGATCTACAGTCTGATTGAACCGGACCTGAAACCGGCGTAATCCCCCCGGCGCGGCATGTCCGCGCCGTAATGTCGTAACGGAGTTTTGCGTGCTCAAGGATTCACTCTCTTCCGCCAGGATCTTTATGGGGCTATCACTATTATTGCTAGCCCTGGTGTTGTTCGGCGCCAGTCAGGGTGCACTAAAAATCAGTTTTAGTGCCCTTTTTGATGAGGAATACCGCGATATCTGGCTCAATATTCGTCTGCCACGGGTTTTGCTGGCGGTGCTGGTAGGTGCGGCATTGGCAACCGCCGGGGTGATTATGCAGGGGCTTTTTCGCAACCCCATGGCTGACCCTGGATTACTCGGCGTCAGCAGCGGTTCCGCATTAATGGTCGGCGTGGCGATTGTGCTGCCTTTCTCTTTTCCGGTAGTACTGGTGCTCTATGAACAGATGGTTTTTGCCATCGCCGGAAGTTTAGTGGTCTGTACCATTATTTTCCTCATCACGCAGCGCCATCGTGATGGCAGCATGATGCAATTGTTACTCGCTGGAATCGCCATCAATGCTTTGTGCGGGGCGGCGATCGGTATACTGAGTTATATAGGCGATGAGCAACAATTGCGACAACTCACATTGTGGATGATGGGCAATCTCGGACAGGCGCAATGGCCGACGTTATTCGTCGCCAGCTCCTTTATTCTGCCAGCCATTATGGCGACAACCTGTCTCGCCGGGACGCTAAATTTACTCCAGCTCGGTGATGAAGAAGCCCACTACCTCGGCGTGAACGTTAAGCTTAAACGCCAGCAATTACTGTTAGTAAGCTCACTGCTCGTTGGCGCTGCCGTATCGGTAAGCGGCATTATCGGCTTTATTGGTCTGGTGATCCCGCATCTGATTCGCATGACTAGCGGGGCAAATCACCGCTGGCTAATCCCTTGTTCCGCCCTCGCCGGAGCCTGTTTATTGCTGATGGCAGACACGCTTGCCCGCACGCTGGTACAGCCAGCAGAAATGCCTGTGGGATTATTAACCAGCCTGCTTGGTGGTCCTTATTTTATGTGGTTGATTCTGCGCAACCGGAGGATCTCATGATCAGCGCCCAGAATCTGGTTTATAGCCTCCAGGGGCGACGCCTGACTGACAATGTCTCTCTGACGTTTCCCGGTGGGGAAATTGTGGCCATTCTGGGCCCTAATGGCGCGGGAAAATCTACACTGCTTCGCCAGTTAACCGGCTATCTTCAACCGGATAGCGGCGAATGTCGGTTGTTTAATAAGCCATTAAATGAATGGTCAATCACTGAACTGGCTAAACACCGGGCCGTGATGCGTCAGAATAGCCATATGGCATTTCCATTCAGCGTACAGGAAGTGATCCAGATGGGGCGGCATCCTCATCGTACGAATGTCCAGCGTGACGAAACCACACAGATCATGGCGTTATGCGACTGTCGGGCGCTGGCACACCGCGACTACCGGCAATTATCCGGCGGTGAACAACAGCGTGTACAATTGGCACGCCTGCTGGTGCAACTCTGGGAACCCACCCCCTCACCGAAATGGTTATTTCTTGATGAACCAACTTCAGCGCTGGACATTCACCATCAACAACACCTGTTTCGTTTATTACGCCAGTTAGTTCACGAACGGCAGTTCAATGTCTGCTGCGTATTGCACGATCTAAATCTTGCCGCGCGTTATGCAGACCGTGTTGTATTGATGCAAAAAGGACAGGTTATCGCAAATGGCAAACCGCAGGACGTATTGACACAGCAGGCGCTGACAATGCTCTATGGCGCGGATATTACCGTGCTCAAAGATCCTGCCAACCATTCACCACTGATCGTCCTCGATCATTAAAACCAACAGGAGTACCGCTCTGGTACTCCTGCCGAAAAAATAGCGATACAGATTAGCTAATTGAAACGCCTTTCACCCCTGCCATGCCTTTTAATAATCGCAACAGGTCTTCTATCGGCGTCGTGGCATGAAGCTGGATATCAATCGCAACCACTTCATGATCTTCATTTTCTTGCAGTGAGACTAAGCCAGTTTTGATTTTTTGCTGCTTAAACCAATCGAGCATCGACACCGTATTACCGTTAACTAATGTCAGCTGTAAATGGTAATTTTTGTTCATCAGGCGGAAGGTTAACTGATGGAAGACTTCCAACACCAGTAAGGTCATCACGGAACCATAAATACCCAGTTCATACATCCCACTGCCAATCACCATACCAATGGCGGCTGTGACCCAGATATCCGCAGCCGTTGTCAGGCCAACAATATTTTGGTTACGAACCAGAATGTTACCTGCACCGATAAACCCAACGCCTGTCACCACCTGAGCAGCAATACGGCTGGGGTCCAGTCCGACATGATCCAGCGCCAGTACGTCAGCAAAGCCATACTTCGAGACAATCATAAACAGGGCACTTCCCATGCCAATTAAAACATGTGTACGTAACCCCGCACCTTTACCGCGCATTTGCCTTTCTATGCCAATAGCACCACAGGCGATTGCCGCGAGTATAAGTCGTATAATAAATTCTACTGTCATATAAAAATGCAAAAAGGAGCAGCAAGATGGCATAACTTGCTACTCCTTTTTGTTTTTACCTCATTAATTCGGCAAATCATTAGATGCTTGATTTTTGAAGGTATACAAATTTTTCTGCGGATTTTTTTTGCAGTATTCAATCACTTTAGGAATTTGAGTAAGATCGGTTTCATTTAAGGTAACAGTATCACCACCTTTATATACTGTTTCTTCATGCAGCATCCACCAAGCAACCGGTGTCATCGCCTTTGGATTCAGATCAATAAATTCCTGACAAGTCAAGTCCTTAGCTGATTCATTGGCTGCCAGCGCAGATTGCGCATTCACCAGTGACAAAGCCGCTACAGCGCCCATAAAAATAAACGCTTTACGGAGAGATGAAATATTCATTTTGTAACCCATTCAATATAGAGATTATAGATGAAAAGGAGGAACATCTACTTTTAAAGGAGATATTCCGGCCTGTTCAATATGCAAGGAAGTACGATGTAACGCATTCCCGAAATTACATATCTTTCTTAACTTTGTCCCATTCGCCTTTAACTTTATCTTTAAAGCTGGCTTTTTTATCTTGAGTACAAGCCTGCACGATAGCTGGGGTTACGGTTGCAATACCCTGAACATCTAAAACCGCATCTTCTGGTTTATCTTTGTTATTCAGAGCTTCAGCAAAACCGACTGCAGTCGGCTGGAAGGATTCGTCCACAGCCAGGAAATCTTCACAGGTCCAGGAGTTGACAGGTTTTTTATTGTCAGCTGCTTTTTGCGCATCTGCTGCATTGCTCACAACTGGCAGAAGAAGCAGGCCACCAAGAATTACACCTAATACTTTTTTCATCGTAATATCCTCAACTATAAAGTGAAAGAGCCGCCACGAATCAATTTCGACACTGAGGTTATAACCTGGTTTTCTGGGTATGTCATGTTGATGGAAAATATCAAAATCAGATATTTTTATTTCAATACAATAGGTTACAGAGGCGTCAAGTACTTTAATTAGGAAAATTTTATTAAATCGACTGCATTCTTAGACGCATTTTTGGCATAGATTGATAGCAGGGGTTTTCTTCTTAATTTTATAGGGTGGTTGTATGTTATATATAGATAAGGCAACAATTTTAAAATTTGATCTGGATATGCTTAAAAAGCATCGGAGAGCAATCCAGTTTATTGCTGTGCTACTGTTTATTGTCGGTTTGCTATGTATAAGCTTTCCGTTTGTCTCTGGCGATATCCTTAGCACGGTCGTTGGCGCATTATTAATCTGCTCAGGCATTGCGCTTATTGTCGGTTTATTCAGCAACCGCAGTCATAATTTCTGGCCTGTATTATCCGGCTTCCTTGTCGCTGTCGCCTATTTGTTGATCGGCTATTTCTTCATCCGCGCACCGGAGCTCGGAATTTTTGCTATTGCGGCGTTTATCGCCGGTTTGTTCTGTGTTGCTGGGGTTATTCGCCTGATGAGTTGGTATCGCCAGCGTTCAATGAAAGGCAGTTGGCTACAACTCGTTATTGGTGTGCTGGATATCGTCATCGCCTGGATATTCCTTGGCGCCACGCCGATGGTTTCTGTAACGCTGGTTTCTACACTGGTGGGAATTGAACTGATATTTAGCGCTGCCAGCCTGTTCAGCTTCGCCAGTTTGTTCGTTAAAAAGCAATAATTATTCCTATTACTATTTGGATCATAGTCACTTAATGTTACTATGATCCAATTAATACTCTCTTCACTCTACAATTTTTCACATCAATTGCGCACTATTATTGTAATAAATACCTGACAATGCTTATTTCAACATACTGAATTTTATATGTTTTTTCCCGCGCCATGGCAAATTAGCCATTTCAAACATTATCATGGCTGATATTTTACGTACTCAGGTTTAATGTTTTAAAAGTGCTGTGGGAAAGTGAACACAGGGTTCCGTAAGCGTTGATGCTATGGGTGGATAAATAAGTAATCCGGGGTTCAATTTTTGCAATTAGCGTTAATTATATTGCATGAATATCCGTGTCTCCAGACACTGTATTAAAACCTGAAGACATGAATTATTTACTCAGGTAATTTCAATGCGTTAAAAGAAAGCTGGCAATCCAATTGCCAGCCTAAATCGAAACAAGGAGACTCGATATTTAAATCGGATTACATTTTAACTTTAGTAATATTCTTCAGAGATCACAAACTGGTTATTGATAACTTATTCTTGGGCAGCAATCTGTAAACGTTAAGTTTTTGTTTATTTTTCACAAAATGATAACAACCAGGAATTTTACTTAGGATCAATATATGGAGTGCGTGATGGATAAATCTGAAGTATTGATTAGTGTTAATAGACGTATTAGTTCACGAAGGGCAAAGTTCTTATAGGCGTTTACTATATTGAACAACGATTCGGACAGGGATGTAAATAATGAAAAGGATGACATGTTCGAAACGATAACGGCTAAGGAGCAAGTTATGATTTTTCTCATGACGAAAGATTCTTTTCTTTTACAGGGCTTTTGGCAGTTTAAAGATAATCACGAAATGATAAAAATCAATTCCCTGTCAGAGATCAAAAAAGTAGGCAACAAACCATTCAAGGTTATCATTGATACCTATCATAATCATATCCTTGATGAAGAAGCGATTAAATTTCTGGAAAAATTAGATGCCGAGAGAATTATTGTTTTGGCACCTTATCACATCAGTAAACTAAAAGCTAAAGCGCCTATTTATTTTGTCAGCCGTAAAGAAAGCATCAAAAATCTTCTTGAGATTACTTATGGTAAACACTTGCCCCATAAGAACTCACAATTATGTTTTTCACATAATCAGTTCAAAATTATGCAATTGATTCTGAAAAACAAAAATGAAAGCAATATCACGTCAACGCTCAATATTTCGCAACAAACATTAAAGATTCAGAAATTCAACATTATGTACAAGCTGAAACTAAGACGTATGAGCGACATCGTCACCCTGGGTATCACATCTTATTTTTAGTCAGGACATAAGCAACTGAAATTGATGGCTGGCGTGACGAGGGATGCAGATGCTGATTTCATTACCCCCGGTGATTACTAAAGGAGAGGCGAAAACGACTTTATTCCCCTGGTATGTGTATCCACCAGTAGGCCCCTTCGTTGCCCGAATGCTGACAAGAACTGTTAGCAGAACGGCAACATTTTTTTTGTCGTTGATCTCACCAGGTCGATCACTGTGTCTGTCTTCCACCTTACTGGCTAACACCCCCACTATGCCGCTGGTCTGTAAATCCCTCATACCTCTCCTCGCGCGCAATTTAAAGAACCGTTATTTCTCAAGAATTTTTCAGGGACTAAAATGAACAGAAGAAGAAAACTGTTAATACCGTTGTTATTCTGCGGCGCGATGCTCAGCGCCTGTGATGACAAATCGGCAGAAAATGCCGCCGCCATGACACCTGAAGTAGGTGTCGTCACACTTTCCCCCGGTTCAGTCAATGTGTTGAGCGAACTGCCCGGTAGAACCGTTCCTTATGAAGTTGCCGAGATACGCCCCCAGGTGGGCGGCATAATCATTAAACGCAACTTTATCGAAGGCGATAAAGTAAACCAGGGCGACTCGCTGTATCAGATTGATCCAGCGCCTTTACAGGCAGAGCTAAACTCCGCCAAAGGTTCCCTGGCGAAAGCTCTCTCGAATGCCAGCAATGCTCGCATCACCTTTAACCGCCAGGCATCGTTGCTGAAGACCAACTACGTTAGCCGTCAGGATTACGACACCGCGCGCACCCAGTTGAATGAAGCAGAAGCCAATGTCACCGTCGCCAAAGCAGCTGTTGAGCAGGCGACGATCAATCTGCGATACGCGAATGTCACCTCGCCGATTACTGGCATCAGTGGGAAATCGTCGGTGACCGTCGGTGCACTCGTTACCGCTAATCAGGCAGATTCGCTGGTGACCGTGCAGCGTCTGGACCCGATTTATGTCGATCTCACTCAGTCAGTGCAGGATTTTTTACGCATGAAAGAAGAGGTCGCCAGTGGGCAAATCAAACAGATTCAGGGCAGTACGCCAGTACAACTTAATCTGGAAAATGGCAAACGTTACAGCCAGAGCGGCACGCTGAAATTCTCCGACCCGACGGTAGATGAAACTACCGGCTCGGTCACGTTGCGCGCGATTTTCCCCAACCCGAATGGTGACTTGCTGCCTGGCATGTACGTCACGGCATTAGTGGATGAAGGTAGCCGCCAGAATGTGTTACTGGTGCCACAGGAAGGTGTCACCCACAACGCCCAGGGTAAAGCAACAGCGCTCATTCTGGATAAAGACGATGTCGTGCAATTACGCGAAATTGATGCCAGTAAAGCCATCGGCGACCAGTGGGTTGTTACCTCTGGCTTGCAGGCTGGTGATCGGGTGATCGTTTCCGGTTTGCAACGCATTCGTCCAGGTATCAAAGCACGCGCAATTTCCTCCAGCCAGGAAAACGCCAGCACCGAATCAAAGCAATAACGTTGCAGGCTTAAGGGGACTTTCATGGCTAACTATTTTATTGATCGCCCGGTTTTTGCCTGGGTACTTGCCATTATTATGATGCTTGCAGGTGGTCTGGCGATCATGAACTTACCGGTTGCGCAGTATCCACAGATTGCGCCACCAACAATTACTGTCAGCGCTACCTATCCGGGAGCCGATGCACAAACGGTAGAAGACTCGGTCACGCAGGTGATTGAGCAAAATATGAATGGTCTTGATGGCCTGATGTACATGTCTTCAACCAGCGATGCGGCGGGTAATGCTTCCATCACCCTGACCTTCGAAACTGGGACATCGCCTGATATCGCACAGGTCCAGGTGCAAAATAAACTGCAACTCGCTATGCCCTCATTACCTGAAGAGGTGCAGCAGCAGGGGATTAGTGTCGATAAGTCGAGCAGTAATATCCTGATGGTAGCGGCGTTTATCTCTGATAACGGCAGCCTCAACCAGTACGATATCGCGGACTATGTAGCATCTAATATCAAAGATCCGCTAAGCCGTACTGCGGGCGTTGGTAGCGTACAGCTCTTTGGTTCCGAGTATGCCATGCGTATCTGGCTCGATCCGCAAAAACTCAATAAATACAATCTGGTACCTTCCGATGTTATTTCCCAGATTAAGGTGCAAAACAACCAGATTTCCGGTGGTCAACTGGGTGGCATGCCACAGGCAGCAGACCAGCAACTGAATGCCTCGATCATTGTGCAGACGCGTCTACAAACGCCGGAAGAATTTGGCAAAATCCTGCTGAAAGTTCAGCAAGATGGTTCGCAAGTACTGCTGCGTGATGTCGCCCGCGTCGAGTTGGGCGCAGAAAATTATTCCACCGTGGCGCGCTATAACGGCAAACCTGCTGCCGGGATCGCCATCAAACTGGCTGCCGGAGCAAACGCCCTGGATACCTCGCGGGCAGTCAAAGAGGAGCTGAACCGCTTATCGGCTTATTTCCCCGCAAGTCTGAAGACGGTTTATCCTTACGACACCACGCCGTTTATTGAAATTTCAATTCAGGAAGTTTTCAAAACGCTGGTTGAGGCTATCATCCTCGTCTTCCTGGTCATGTATCTGTTTTTGCAGAATTTCCGCGCCACAATTATCCCGACGATTGCCGTACCGGTGGTTATTCTTGGGACGTTTGCGATCCTGTCAGCGGTCGGTTTTACCATCAACACGTTAACCATGTTCGGGATGGTGCTGGCGATAGGGTTACTGGTGGATGACGCCATCGTGGTGGTGGAGAACGTCGAACGTGTCATTGCGGAAGACAAGCTACCGCCGAAGGAAGCGACACATAAATCGATGGGGCAGATCCAACGTGCGCTGGTCGGGATTGCCGTTGTTCTTTCCGCAGTGTTTATGCCGATGGCCTTTATGAGCGGTGCGACCGGGGAGATTTACCGCCAGTTCTCCATCACGCTGATCTCCTCCATGCTGCTTTCGGTGTTTGTGGCAATGAGTCTGACCCCTGCCCTTTGCGCCTCCATTCTGAAAGCCGCGCCGGAAGGTGGTCACAAACCTAACGCCTTGTTTGCACGCTTCAACACGCTGTTTGAAAAATCAACTCAGCACTATACCGACAGCACCCGCTCGCTGTTGCGTTGTACCGGTCGCTACATGGTGGTCTACCTGCTGATTTGCGCCGGGATGGCGGTACTATTTCTGCGTACGCCTACCTCCTTCTTACCAGAAGAGGATCAGGGGGTGTTTATGACCACCGCGCAGCTACCTTCCGGTGCTACGATGGTTAACACCACGAAAGTGCTGCAACAGGTGACTGATTATTATTTGACTAAAGAGAAAGATAACGTCCAGTCGGTATTTACCGTCGGCGGCTTTGGCTTTAGTGGTCAGGGGCAAAATAACGGCCTGGCGTTTATCAGTCTCAAGCCGTGGTCTGAACGTGTCGGCGAGGAAAACTCGGTGACCGCGATTATTCAGCGGGCAATGATTGCGCTCAGCAGTATTAATAAAGCCGTCGTCTTCCCGTTCAACTTACCTGCGGTGGCTGAACTGGGTACCGCATCAGGTTTTGATATGGAACTGCTGGACAACGGTAACCTGGGGCACGACAAACTGACTCAGGCACGAAACGAGCTGTTATCACTGGCGGCGCAATCACCGAATCAGGTCACCGGGGTACGCCCGAATGGGCTGGAAGATACGCCGATGTTCAAAGTGAACGTCAATGCAGCGAAAGCCGAGGCAATGGGCGTGGCACTGTCTGATATCAACCAGACAATTTCCACCGCCTTCGGCAGTAGCTACGTGAACGACTTCCTCAACCAGGGGCGAGTGAAAAAAGTGTATGTCCAGGCAGGCACGCCATTCCGTATGTTGCCGGATAACATCAGCCAATGGTATGTACGCAACGCCTCTGGCACGATGGCACCGCTTTCTGCCTATTCGTCTACCGAATGGACCTATGGTTCACCGCGGCTGGAACGCTACAACGGTATCCCGTCAATGGAGATTTTAGGTGAAGCAGCTGCCGGGAAAAGTACCGGTGACGCCATGAAGTTTATGGCAGACCTGGTCGCTAAACTTCCGGCTGGTGTCGGCTACTCATGGACCGGACTGTCATATCAGGAAGCGTTATCCTCAAACCAGGCCCCTGCGCTGTATGCCATTTCACTGGTCGTGGTGTTCCTTGCCCTCGCCGCACTTTATGAGAGTTGGTCGATTCCGTTCTCGGTAATGTTGGTCGTACCGCTTGGTGTAATTGGCGCGTTACTGGCGACAGACCTGCGAGGGTTAAGTAATGACGTCTACTTCCAGGTTGGTCTGCTGACCACCATCGGACTTTCCGCCAAAAACGCCATCCTGATCGTTGAATTTGCAGTTGAGATGATGCAGAAAGAAGGCAAAACGCCAATAGAGGCGATCATCGAAGCGGCGCGGATGCGTTTACGCCCAATCCTGATGACCTCTCTGGCCTTTATTCTTGGCGTACTGCCGCTGGTTATCAGTCATGGCGCGGGTTCTGGCGCGCAAAACGCGGTAGGTACAGGCGTGATGGGCGGGATGTTTGCCGCAACAGTGCTGGCAATTTACTTCGTTCCGGTCTTTTTCGTTGTCGTGGAACATCTCTTTGCCCGCTTTAAAAAAGCGTAACGTGTAAACGAGAGTAAGGTTGAACGTGAGAATTCAGCCTTACTCTTTCCTGCTAACCATTCACCATTCAACAACCAACTAACCGTCAGGAATACCAGGCTTAATACACAGCACTGAAAGTAGAAGCCACTCCAGCCATTAGTCATCAATTTGAACAGCACAATACTGACCCACATTCCCGTAATCGTATGAATTGTCAGCTTAATAATCCCAAACATGCCGTGTCTTTTCCTCCTGAAAATACGCATACCGCCTGGCAAACCGCGAAAGAGAACTTGCCGGTAGCCCGGCAGAGCTCATCAGGAAAGAGTTTCACATGAAACAGGTGTGAGATCCTGACCAATATTCTAATGCGAAATATGTCAGGAAAAGGTACCCGGCGAATGTTGTGCAAACTGATGTGGCGTTACACCATAATATTGTCGAAATGTGTTTATAAAGTACGACGTACTGCTATATCCACATTTTTCAGCAATGGTGTGCAGAGGAATTTGACGTAACTCGAGTAATCGTCTGGCCATCGACATCCTGGAGGCGAGTAAAATTTTGCTGAAACAGGTATTTTCGTCCTGTAACTTTTTTTTGATTAGGCTCTCACTGGTATACATTCTTTCCGCGATATCACGCAGATACCAACGTCTCGCTATATCGAAGCTAATAAGTCGTTCAACTTTCCCCGAGACAGTACTAATGCTGTTGAAAAGTAAAGGGATAAGTTCTTTATTGTGAGAAAACATCGATAAACAGGAAAGGTAGAGCATATTGCTCAGTATCGGCGAATTTATCCCAGATTTATTGAAACTATCAAAAATCGCCGTCACCAGAGGTATGGGGGGAGACTGGTTAATTAACAAACGATCTTTGCTATGTAAACCTAAATTGCGTGGTAACTGACGAATATTTTGTAAGTAATGGCAAACTGTCAACTCATCGATATCCAGTCGTCGCGTATCCGGTGAACAAAAAGCAAAACCATCTGCCAAATTTTTCTCCACTAGCAGGATACTCTCGTTGTGCAACGATATTTTTTGCTGTTCATGATGAATATCGAATGAACGACAAACGAGGATCACCGAGCAGACATGAGTCATGATTATCCCTTATATTTCATTACTGCAATCATTTCAATTCCAGTATACTGATGAAATGATGCCTGACTGTTTCTTCGTGCAAAAACTGCCATATTTGGTAGGACCAAAATTTATCTAACGCGCGGTTTTGCATAACAGTTAATGACAGTAAGCAAATGTAATACGGATATATTTCAACACAGCGTATAGCTTATGTTAATAAAAAAATGGCTGATCTTATCCCCAGTAAAAGTTATATTTAACGTACTGAGAGCACAAAGTTTCCCGTGCCAACAGGGAGTGTTATAACGGTTTATTAGTCTGGAGACGGCAGACTATCCTCTTCCCGGTCCCCTATGCCGGGTTTTTTTTATGTTTGTGTAGCAAATTATAATCTTATTCCTTCCGCAGAACGGTCAGTACCGTGAAAGTTCCCTTGCGCAACAATACGTTCCGCCGAGTCACTATTCGGCACCCCCTGCGCCGATCGCTCCTGATATTCTGTGGGCGTCATTCCATAGTAATTACGAAAAACGTAAATAAAATACGACACGCTGTGATAACCACAGGATACGGCTACTCTCTTAATTGAAAATCCATGTATAACAATAAGTTGTAAAGCACGTTGCATTCTACACTCGGTAAGCAACTGTGAATATGATGTCTCTTCTTCACGCAATTTTTTCTTTAAGAGGCTTGGGCTCATTAACAGCTCGCTGGCGATCCGGGCTAATGTCCACTCATGGGCGATATTATTATTGATGACCGTACAAACTCGTGTTCGCATGTTCGGTTGCAAAACGTTCAGAAGCAGAGGTATAAACTGCTCATCCTCCAGAAAAACAGATAATAACGCAAAGATTAATGCTCTTTGACGTAGCATTTCTGCATAGCGAAGACTCTCTGTCCGCGATAGTTGCGCAACTTCCTGAAAAATAGGAATATCCCGGGAACAATGATGAATGAGTAATGAAGGAACTTTTTTATGAGCATGAAGGTTTAATGCCTCCTCCTTGAGCATCGGGAGAAATAATGAAAGCGTGTCCCTTGAAACTAATACGAAATTCTCAACACACTTATCCACTTGAATTTGACTTGCATCCGCAAAAATCAGGTCACCGCCATTAAAATAGCGATATTCACCATTGACCATGGTGAGAATATATTTATGTCTTGCGTACGCAATTAGACATTGCCCATATAATGATTGCATAGTTGGCTTAATATTACATAAACATATTACTTTTTATTACTGTAGCACGCCGCCCTCTTATGTCAAATTGATTGATAAATAAATTTAAACGAAGCGGGAGAAAAGGTTGCTAATGAGTGATGGTCTTCACTCAGGATGACCGGATTAATAATACAAAAAGGGTGCTTAAAAACGTGGGGGGATTAATAACAAGCGAATAATCTCTTATCGTGATATTACAGGGCGTCGCGATATATTGTATAACATTTGCATAACATATATCTTATTAACACTATGAATAGAGTGCCAATATATTATTGCAATTAATCAGAAACCGAATGCCCCACCTGTTTTTTAAGGTCGGGGCATTCGGTTTTTACAACGTT
>NZ_JAATUR010000045.1 GCF_011881725.1 Escherichia coli
CCGAGAATCGCACTATATCGAATTTGCACGGTCATGTAGGTCGGATAAGGCGTTCACGCCGCATCCGGCATAAACAAAGCGCACTTTGTTAATAATTTGAAAACTCCCCCGTGAGAAACGAGGGAGTCGCTGGTTAAACGTTTTTACGTTCGATGGTCTGTTCGCCCCAAAAAAGCGAATCTTTATCGGTTTTAGCAAAGGCTTTGACTAACACTTCATCGCTACCTTCTTCCCAAATCTTTTCCGCCATTTTTTCATCATACCCGGCGACTTCGAAAATGGCCTCGGCTATTTCCGGCGACGTATTACGCAGAGACGCCCATTCACCGACGTGATGAGCTTTCGCTTCTTGAGTTGGCATGCGTGTCCTCCTGTTGAAGATTAGCCGTTAAGTTTAACTGCCAGACCAGCGACATATTCCCCCTGATAACGAGCAATAGACAGTTCTTCCTGGCTAGGCTGGCGTGAACCGTCACCGCCTGCGATGGTGGTTGCGCCGTACGGCGTACCGCCACGAACCTGCGAGACGTCAAATAATTCTTGCGCTGCGTAGCCAATGGGGACAATCACCATGCCGTGGTGGGCAAGGGTTGTCCAGGTTGAAGTAATGGTTTGTTCCTGACCGCCACCAGTACCAGTTGAACTAAAGACGCTCGCCAGTTTGCCGTACAATGCGCCGGAGGCCCACAGGCCACCCGTCTGGTCGAGGAAGGTACGCATTTGACCGGACATGTTGCCAAAGCGGGTAGGTGTGCCAAAAATAATGGCGTCGTAATCGGCCAGTTCTTGCGGGGTTGCAACTGGTGCAGTTTGCGTTTTACCGCCTGCTTTTTCGAATACTTGCGGCGGCATGGTTTCCGGTACACGCTTAACAACAACTTCTGCGCCATCGACTTTGCTTGCGCCTTCAGCGACTGCGCGCGCCATCGTCTCGATATGTCCGTACATGGAATAATAAAGCACCAGAACTTTAGCCATTTCTAACCACTCCTCGTGTTATCTCTATTCCGTAGCGAATCGCTACCACTTATTTAAAGATAAGACGTCCTTTTCAGAGTGCAAATTTCACAACCACTTGTTTGATTTATAACAATTTTCACAAGTGCGTAAATTTGTCGCAAAATGATACATTTTTATCCCATAGCGTTTTTTTAATCATAAGAGAGGCTTATGGATAATTATTGGAAATGATATCTATTCTCGCTCAGAACCTGTTGCAGGATATTACCAAATGCGGGTCCGCCCGTGTCAGTTCACTAAGCTTAGTCCCACGTAGCGAAAATATGGCAACCGCCATACGCCGCGTTAATCCTATGCAATGCAATATGATGTCTACATCAAGACGGAGGTCAGTAATGGCAAACCATCGAGGCGGTTCCGGCAATTTTGCAGAAGACCGCGAAAGAGCATCAGAAGCAGGTAAAAAAGGTGGACAGCACAGCGGGGGGAATTTCAAAAATGACCCGCAGCGCGCATCTGAAGCAGGAAAAAAAGGTGGCAAAAGCAGTCACGGTAAAAGCGACAACTAGCCGGGCTAATCAATGACGAATGGACGAATGCATTTTTGTCTGAAGCTCGTCAAAAAGCCATCACCGCCGGGTAACCCCGGCGGATCAGATTGTTGACAAAGTGCGCTTTGTTCATGCCGGATGCGGCGTGAACGCCTTATCCGACCTACATGATCATGCAAATTCGATATAGTGCATTTCTCGGGTAGGCCTGATAAGCGTAGCGCATCAGGCAATTTTGCGTTTGTCATCAGTCTCCACCGCCGGGTAACCCCGGCGGTTTTCTCTTTATGGTTCCTGATGAACCATTTCCTGGGGAGGAACTTTTACCTGCTTTTTGCTTAACAACGCATTGAGTAAAATCGCCCCAAACGTCGCCGTGCCGATCCCTCCCAACGTAAAGCCGCCCAGCGTCAGAGCAAAATCACCCGCGCCCAGCACTAAGGTGACTGCGACCATAATCAAATTACCGTTCTGGCTTAAATCTACACGGTTTTGTACCCAGATTCGTGCGCCTGCTACAGCAATCAGCCCGAACACGACAATTGACGCACCACCAATCACCGGGGCCGGAATGGTATGGATCAGCGCGCCAAATTTCGGTGAAAAACCCAACAGCATGGCGATGACGGCGGCAGCAACAAACACCAGCGTCGAGTAGACTTTTGTTACGGCCATCACACCGATATTTTCAGCATAGGTGGTCACGCCGCTACCGCCGACAGAACCGGAAAGCATCGTTGCCAGCCCATCACCGACGAATGCCCGCCCCATATACGGGTCCATATTGCGTCCGGTCATCCCGGCGACCGCCTTCAGATGACCTAAGTTTTCCGCCACCAGAATCACCGCCACGGGCGCAATCAGCATCATTGCCTGACCATTAAAAGTCGGAGTGGAAAAATGTGGCAGACCGAACCAGGCAGCATGGCTGACGAGAGTAAAATCGACGGCTTTTCCCAGCCCTAAAACGTTGGTCATCACTCCATACAGCAGACAGGCGACAATTAATCCTACGAGAATCAATAACCGCTGGATCATGCCACGGGTAAACACCGCCACCAGTCCAATACACAGCACCGTCATTACTGCCATCCAGCTATCAAAGGCCGAAGCCGATACACTTTTTACCGCGATAGGCGCTAAGTTCAGGCCAATCGCCATCACCACCGCGCCCGTCACTACAGGCGGCATCAGCCGTTCAATCCAGCGCGTGCCGATTTTCATCACCACCAGACCAATGATGGTATAAACCAGTCCACAGGCGATAATCCCGCCCAGCGCGATGCTGATATTTGGGTTAATGCCCTGACCGTTAAAGCCCGTCGCGGCAATCACCACGCCGACAAACGCCGCGCTGGAGCCAAGATAACTGGGGACGCGCCCGCCAGTAATAAAGAAAAACAGTAACGTGCCAATCCCCGACATCAAAATGGAAAGATTGGGATCCAGCCCCATCAGAATCGGCATTAGCACCGTCGCGCCAAACATCGCCACCGCATGCTGAACGCCCATCACTGCCGTCTGAGCAAACGGCAATCGTTCATCCGGCGCGACCACGCCGCTCTCTGTAGAGGTCGATTTCAACTGCCAGTGAGGAAAACCGAACATTGCCATCAGCTATCTCCTTAAGGAGGTTAACAAGCAGGGCGCATCAGCGCGTGATAACTGCGATCGAACCACACCAGCCCGTAGGGGGTAGCGTGACGATGAATTGCCTCAATGGCGCAAAACAGGATGTCGTGGGTACCGACGCTCACCACCTGGCTAATACGGCAGTCAAACGAAACCAGCGCCTCTTCCAGTTGCGGGCATCCGGTCACGCCTGTCTGCCAGCGGGCGGCAGCAAAGCGGTGTTCCATGGGCGTTTTGCCGCCAAAAAGAGTTGAAAGCGCTTCCTGCCCGGCGCTGAGTGTATTCACACACAGGGTGCGGTTTTCATTGAATATCGGCCAGACGGAAGCCCCGCGGTTCAGGCACACCAGCAATGTGGGCGGTGTGTCGGTCACGCTACAAACTGCGCTGGCGGTGAATCCGGCGCGCCCGGCCGGGCCGTCCGTGGTGATGATATTGACTGCCGCGCCCATACAGGACATCGCATCGCGAAAGGTTTGTTGATCGACAATGTTCATGGTTTGCTCCTTACAACAGCCCGCAGGCTTCTTCAAAGGACAGACGTGGCAGGCGCGCATAAAGTTTGCTGCTATCGCCGTAGCCGATATTAATCAGCAGATTGCTTTTCAGCGTGCTGCCCGCGAAAAAGGCGTCGTCCACTTTTTGACGGTCAAAACCGGACATCGGGCCGGTATCCAGTCCCAGCGCACGGCAGGCCACGATCAGATAGGCCGCCTGCATGGAGCTGTTGCGAAACGCCGTTTCTTCAGCAAGTTGTGGGCTGGAGGTAAACCAACTGCGGGCATCGCCGTGGGGAAACAGTTGTGGTAACTGTTCAAAAAATTCACTGTCCCAGGCGACGATAGCGGTGATGGGCGCGGTCAGTGTTTTTTGCAGATTGCCGCTGGAAAGCGCCGGACGCAGGCGTTCTTTTCCTTCTGCAGTGCGGATAAACACGATACGTGCCGGAGAACAGTTAGCTGACGTTGGCCCCCATTTCATCAGGGAGTAAATTTCCCGTAACGTCTCATCGCTGACGGGCGTCTCCCGCCATCCGTTATGAGTGCGGGCGTCGATAAACAGGGTACTAAGCGCACCAGGGTTAACGGCTTCGTTCATAGTCATTCCTTACAGAGCAGCTTCACGGTGATGTAGCAGGCTGGTTAGCCCGTTGAGTAACAGAGCATTAAACGTTTCGGGATCGGTCACGTTGCAGGCGTGTCCGCCATAGCGCATCACCATTTTTTGGCTCTCGGGCAGGGCGGCATGGAGTTCACTGGAACATGCTGATGGCACCAGCAAATCATCACTGGCGCAGATGATTTGCACCGGGCAGCGAATGCGAGCTGCATGACGGCTAAAATCAGCGTGTTTGAGGGCGTTAAGCCGACGCAGTAAATTGTTTTTGCCCTGAAAATGCGCCAGTGCCAGCGCATCTTCCGCTTCCAGACGAGGTGCGCGGGCCGCCATCCAGTCGGCGGGGTAGAGGAACAACGGCTGCGCTTCCACCCATGCCTGCGGGCCGCCGCTATGCAGTAGCCGTTCGCGAACCTGAAAACAGCGGCGAGTATGAGTATTTAGTCGTAGCCAGCCATTTACGCTGACCAGCGCAGTGACCGATGTGGGGTGATCCAACGCCAGTTGCATTCCCACGAGGGCGCCAAGCGCATGCCCGACCACCGCATAACGCTCAATCCCCGCATTCATCAACGCCAGATGCAGTTCCTCTGCCATCTGCGCCATACTGTAATCTTCCGCCAGCGTGTCGGGATTATTCCCGGTGCCGCGCTGGTCGTAACAGACAACCTGATACTCCTGCTCCAGTACCGTCAGTTGCGGCAACCAGTAACTGCCGCTGCCGCCAAGACCTGAAATCAATACCACTACGGGCGCATCAGCATAAGGGGGAGGAGAGAGTGAAAGTTTCATCGCCACCTCACTTAGCGATATGCGCAATCGTGGCGATTTCTACCAGCGCGTCAGGCTTTACCAACCCGCACTGAATGCAGAATCGCGCTGGTTTATCGCCAGGGAAAAACTCGGCGTAGATTTCGTTAATCGCGGCGTAATTTTTCCAGTCGGTAATAAAGATGCTGTTGAAGGTCACGTCCGCCATCGTGCCACCCGCTGTTTCGATCACCTTGCGAATGGTCTCCAGCACGTGGCGGGTTTGCGCCTTTGGGTCATCGGCAAACAGCACGTTATTGTATTGATCAAAGGCCAGCGTACCGGAGACATACACCACGCCATCAGCCAGTGTGCCGGGAACGAACGGTGCCAGCGGCGCGCTGCTGCCTGTGGGAATAATCACGGATTTCGGCATAAATAAGTTCCTCAGGCTATACGGGCAAGAGACGTGGGCGAAAGCGCGTCGCAGAACGTTTCGACATCGCTGACCCAGCCAAAAAAAGTTTCGATATTGAACAACGCGGCTTTCTGCGCAAATTCCGGCCCAGCCTGGTGAGTGGCGTCTTCCAGCACCACACCGAAATATTCCAGAAAGAAACCGTCGCGCAGCGTTGATTCGACACAGACGTTGGTGGCGATACCGGTGAAAATAAGATGGCGTATTCCGCGGCTGCGTAAAATGCTGTCCAGCGGCGTATTGAAGAAACCGCTATAGCGCGGCTTCGGCAGCACAATATCGTCAGGCTGCGGCACCAGTTCATCTACCAGTTGATAATCCCATGAACCTTTCGCCAGCAATTTCCCCTGCAGTTGCGGCTGTTTACGCATGGTCTTCAGGGCGTTCGATTTATAAAAGTTAGGTGAGCCAGGGCCGCCTGCTTCGACATACTGTTCATCCCAGCCATTCTGAAACCAGATGATCAACATGCCTGCCGCCCGCGCCGCGGTCACAGCGGTTTGAATATTGGCAATGACCGGGCGAGTGGTTGAGACATCAAACCCGGCGAGATCTAAGTAGCCTCCTGGCGTGGCGTAAGCATTTTGCATATCCACCACGATCAGCGCACTTTGCTGCGGTTCGAAGGAAATGGCTTCCGGCCGTGCGGTTAAGGTTGTCATCACGCTACCTCCTGAGTAAGTGCAGGGAGATGGGCGCGGCACTGCATTAGCGGCTGAATACGCTCGCCGAAGGTTTCGACACCCAGCAGAAAATCATCAAAGGTTAGCAGCACGCCTTCGGCGCCAGGCACGCTTGCTACTTCATCTAACATGCGGGCGACGCTGGCGTAAGAACCGACTAACGTCCCCATATTGATATTCACCGCCGAGGTAGGATCGGCCATCTGGCGGACGTTGGTATCGGTGCCGGAGCGGGTATCTTTCTGACTTTGTTCGGTCAGCCAGCTTAACGCCTCTTCATCAGCGCCTGCTTTATAGTGTTCCCATTTGGCGCGAGCGGCATCGTCGGTTTCGTCGGCAATCACCATAAACAACACATAAGAGCCAACGTCGCGCCCGGTTTGCTCTGCGGCCTGTTTCATCCGCGCGGCGGTCGGGGCGAAAGCCGTGGGCGTGTTTACCCCTTTCCCGAAACAGAAGTTGAAATCAGCATACTGGGCGGAGAACGCCATACCAGCATCGCTTTGCCCGGCACAGATCACTTTCATCGGTACGCCCGGTTGTGGGCTGACGCGGCAATCATTCATGGTGAAAAAATCACCTTTAAAATCGCTTTTTCCCGTTCCCCACAGGTCGCGCAGTACCTGGACATATTCGGTGAGATAGTCGTAACGACGGGAGAAATAATCATCGCCAGGCCAGATGCCCATCTGCTCATATTCAGGCTTTTGCCAGCCGGTCACCAGGTTGACGCCAAAACGCCCGCCAGAGATGGAGTCTATGGTAGCGGCCATTCGGGCGACGATGGCCGGAGGCAACGTTAAGGTGGCGGCAGTGGCATAAATTTGAATACGAGAAGTCACGGCTGCCAGCCCCGCCATCAAGGTGAACGACTCAAGGTTGTGATCCCAGAACTCAGTTTTGCCGCCAAAACCACGCAGTTTGATCATCGACAGAGCGAAATCGAAATGGTAGTGCTCCGCTTTTTGAACAATGGCTTTATTCAGTTCAAAGGTCGGCATGTACTGCGGTGCGTGGGTCGAGATCAACCAGCCGTTGTTGCCGATAGGTACGAATACGCCAATTTTCATCATCAACCTCTCTTTGTCTCATAAAGTGAAAGTCCGACGCGGCACTGCATCCTGCATATCCTTTTCAGCCTCGTAATGGCTTGTTTGCAAAGCGGATGCCAGTTTTTAAAAAGCTAATGTTATTAATGTGTTAATATTTAGTTGTCGAATATTCCTGATAAAAAGTGGACTAAACGGTCAAAACAGTTGCACATAAAACATGCATTCGTGCGCGATGAGAGTGCAGAAGGTCGAGGCCGGGCGGGGGTTTTGCTATCCTGTTAACAATCTACAAGAGGGGAGAGCGCATGACGCAAGGCGCAGTGAAAACAACGGGTAAACGATCACGCGCAGTAAGCGCGAAGAAAAAAGCGATTCTTAGCGCAGCACTGGACACTTTTTCACAATTCGGTTTTCACGGCACAAGACTGGAGCAGATAGCAGAGTTGGCAGGCGTTTCTAAAACCAATCTGTTGTATTACTTCCCGTCGAAAGAGGCACTGTATATTGCGGTCCTGCGGCAAATTCTGGATATCTGGCTGGCACCATTAAAGGCGTTTCGTGAAGATTTCGCCCCGCTGGCGGCGATCAAAGAGTACATTCGTTTGAAACTGGAGGTCTCCCGCGATTATCCGCAGGCTTCGCGCCTGTTCTGTATGGAGATGCTGGCAGGCGCGCCGTTATTAATGGATGAGCTAACGGGCGATTTGAAAACGTTAATTGATGAAAAGTCGGCGCTGATTGCCGGTTGGGTCAAGAGTGGCAAACTCGCACCGATTGACCCGCAGCATCTGATTTTTATGATTTGGGCTTCCACCCAGCATTATGCCGATTTCGCCGCCCAGGTGGAGGCGGTGACAGGCGCTACGTTGCGCGATGAAGTGTTTTTCAATCAAACAGTTGAAAACGTGCAGCGGATTATTATTGAAGGGATTCGACCACGTTAAAGATGCCGGAGGAGGTTGTAACATCCTCCGGCAACCGGCTTAACCGATTGTCATTAAACTGGCGTTACCGCCAGCAGCAGCGGTATTCACACTCAGCGAACGTTCGATATACAGCCGTTCCAGAAGGATATTGCTTTCGCCACGGGCAAAACCCTGCACCGAAACAATTGCACCATCCCGCGCGGCAACCGCTTCACATAATGCGCGAAGCTGATCCGAATCACCGTGGAAGATCACCGCATCAAACGGTTGAGCGGTAATATTTTCCGCTTTCGCCAGTTGAATACGTTCGCTGACTGCCGATGGCAATGCTTTCACTAACTGACGATGCAGCGCGTCATCCGGCCACAGCACCTGGCTGCCCACTGCCAGCACGGCGGCGAGTTGGGTTAGCGCATCCTGTTCATCATCGGCAAGACACAACACGCGCTCACGCGGCAGCAACGTCCAGGTATTACGTTCACCCGTTGGCCCCGGCAGCAACCGCTGTGTTCCTGCCTGTGCCAGCTCGCCATATTGTGTACATAGCGCCTGCAATTCGGTCTGGTTTGCCGCCCATTCCCGTAGTGCATTCAGTGGCTGAATCAATACGGCCTTCAGTTGGGCATCGACAGGGTACTCCGCATCCTGACGTGCGAGCGTCACCGACAGCGCGTTTTCCGGGCGATTCGCCAGCAGACGGTAGAGATAGAGCGGACCGCCTGCCTTCGGACCAGTGCCGGACAATCCTTCGCCGCCGAACGGCTGCACCCCAACCACCGCGCCAACCATATTGCGGTTAACATACAAGTTACCGACATGGGCCGAGCCAGTGACCTGGGCGATGGTTTCATCAATACGTGTATGGACACCGAGCGTCAGGCCATAGCCGGAAGCGTTAATCTGCTCGATCAGTTCCGGTAGTTGATTGCGGTTGTAACGCACTACATGCAGCACCGGACCAAAGACCTCTTTTTGCAATTCGGTGAAGTTTTCCAGTTCGATCAGCGTCGGGGCGACAAAGGTGCCGCTTTGCCATTCGGGGGCATCTTCGCTGTTTTCCCGTACTGCCTGGAACACCGGACGGCCTTTGCTGCGCATGGTCTGAATATGACGCTCAATATTGGCTTTCGCTTCGCTATCAATCACCGGCCCGATATCAGTGGTCAGGCGACCCGGATTACCCATCCGGCACTCGGCCATTGCGCCGCGGAGCATTTTTAACGTGTGGTCGGCAATTTCATCTTGCAGACACAGCACGCGCAGCGCTGAACAACGCTGACCTGCACTGTCGAAGGCCGAGGCCAGTACATCCACGACGACCTGTTCGGTCAGGGCGGAGGAATCGACAATCATCGCATTCATGCCGCCGGTTTCCGCAATGAGTGGAATTGGGCGACCCTGAGCGTCCAGGTGGCTGGCGATATTGCGTTGCAGTAACGTGGCGACTTCGGTTGAACCGGTAAACATCACCCCGCGCACGCGATCATCACCCGTCAGTTGCGCGCCTACGGTTTCACCCTGACCGGGCAACAACTGCACCACGCCTGGCGGTACGCCCGCTTCCAGTAAGATGGCGATCCCTTGCGCGGCAATCAGCGGCGTTTGTTCTGCCGGTTTTGCCAGTACGCTGTTACCTGCCGCCAGTGCGGCAGCTATTTGCCCGGTGAAAATCGCCAGCGGGAAGTTCCACGGACTGATACAGACCACTGGCCCTAATGGACGATGGGTTTCGTTCGCGAAATCATCACGCACTTGTCCGGCGTAGTAGTGGAGAAAATCGACCGCTTCACGCACTTCGGCGATGGCGTTACTGAAGGTTTTTCCGGCTTCACGCACCAGAATACCGATCAGTTGCTGCATCTGGCTTTCCATTAAAACGGCAGCGCGATGTAAAATCGCCGCGCGTTCAGCCGGAGGAGTGGCAAACCAGATTGGCGCGTTATTAACCGCGCTTTCCAGCGCCTTTTCCACTTCACGCGGTGTGGCTTCACGCACATAGCCCACAATATCTTTCGGTTCCGCCGGGTTGATTACGGGCGACATTTCGCCTGGCGCAACCGGCTGCTCCAGTATTGGCAAAGCCTGCCATTTTTGCAGTGCGCTGTTGAGCAGGGCAGAGGAGAGCGATGCCAGACGGTGTTCGTTGGCGAGATCCAGCCCTGCCGAGTTGTCGCGCCCGTGACCGTAGAGATCGCGCGGCAGGGGAATTTTCGGATGCGGTAATCCTGTTTGCCCTTCTTGCTGTGCCAGTTTTTCTACGGCAGCGACCGGATCGGCAACCAGTTCATCCAGCGGCAAAGAGGTATCGGCAATACGGTTAACAAACGAGGTGTTGGCACCGTTTTCCAGCAGGCGACGTACCAGATACGCCAGCAGCGTTTCATGTGTGCCGACCGGAGCATAAATACGACACGGACGGTTAAGTTTACCGTCGGCGACTTTTCCGGTGACCTGCTCATAGAGTGGCTCTCCCATGCCGTGCAGGCACTGGAACTCATACTGACCCGGATAGTAGTTCTGACCCGCCAGTTGATAAATCGCCGCGAGCGTGTGGGCGTTGTGCGTCGCAAACTGTGGGTAGATTAAATTCGGTACTGCCAGCAGCTTTTTCGCACACGCGAGATAAGAAACGTCGGTATACACCTTGCGGGTATAAACCGGATAGCCTTCAAGGCCATCCATCTGCGCACGCTTGATTTCGCTATCCCAGTACGCGCCTTTCACCAGACGAATCATCAGACGGCGACGACTACGGGTCGCCAGATCAATCAGATAATCGATCACCAGCGGGCAGCGTTTTTGATAAGCCTGAATAACAAAACCGATGCCGTTCCAGCCTGCCAGTTCTGGCTCGAAACAGAGTTTTTCCAGCAGATCGAGAGAGATCTCCAGACGATCCGCCTCTTCGGCGTCGATGTTAATGCCAATATCGTACTGACGCGCCAGCAAGGTTAATGATTTCAGTCGCGGGTAAAGCTCTTCCATCACCCGGTCGTACTGGGCGCGGCTGTAGCGCGGATGCAGCGCCGACAGCTTGATTGAAATGCCCGGCCCTTCATAGATGCCACGACCATTGGAGGCTTTACCAATGGCGTGGATAGCTTGCTGATAGGAAACCATATACGCCTGTGCGTCCGCAGCGGTCAGCGCGGCCTCACCCAGCATATCGTATGAGTAACGGAAACCTTTCTCTTCCAGCTTACGGGCATTGGCTAACGCTTCCGCGATGGTTTCGCCGGTGACGAACTGCTCGCCCATCAGACGCATCGCCATATCCACACCTTTGCGGATCAGTGGCTCACCGCTCTTACCGATAATGCGATTCAGCGAACGGGAGAGGCTGGCTTCGTTATGGGTAGAAACCAGTTTGCCGGTAAAGAGAAGCCCCCAGGTGGCGGCATTAACAAACAGCGACGGGCTACGACCAATATGTGACTGCCAGTTACCGTTGCTGATTTTGTCGCGAATTAACGCGTCCCGGGTGGCTTTGTCGGGAATACGCAACAACGCTTCCGCCAGACACATCAGCGCCACGCCTTCCTGCGATGACAGTGAAAACTCCTGTAATAACCCCTGGACCATGCCGGCACGACCACCGGTATTTTTTTGATTACGCAGTTTATCCGCCAGTTGATACGCCAGTTTATGCGCCTGTTCAGCAACCGGCTGCGGTAAACGCGCTTGTTCCAGCAGCATAGAAACAGCTTCTGTTTCCGGGCGGCGATACGCGGCGGTGATGGCGGCGCGGGAAACCGACTGTGGCAAAATTTGCTCGGCAAAGTCGAGGAATGGCTGGTGTGGTTCATCTGCCGGATTCGGCGCTTCATCGCTCTCATTGGCCGCGCCAGAAAGCAGCGCAGGCAGCTCCGGCAAGGTATCGCTGTTTTCCAGCTGTTCAAGATAAGAAAAAATTGCCTGCTTAATTAACCAGTGCGGTGTGCGATCGATACGTGTCGCGGCAGACTTAATGCGCTCACGCGTCGCGTCGTCCAGCTTAACCCCCATGGTGGTGGTTCCCATGCCATTACTCCTGTTGTTCTGAAAGGTGCAACTTAACGTTATCCTGAAATATCCATTATGTTGCAACTTTGTGCAACCATGTTAATTGTGACATGCGTAGCAAGCTTAAAAATGAATGAAATGTTAATAAAAGAAATCGATATGACAGGGATTAAAAAAATAAAGCAGACTTTTTCTCTGCGGCAGTTAACATTTTTGAAAGGTGCAACCGCAAAAAATGTGAGGAAGTGCAACCTGATGAAAAATAGTATCGCTGGGTAATAAAAATTGATGTAAATGATGTGTTAAATCGATTGTGAATAACCAGCACTTCCGGCAGGATACGGTCGCCCTGGTAAAACATAAACTCTGTTACCCCGTTCCGGTGGCAGATATAACGGCAAGTTTCGACATTGCCGATAATAATTTTTTGGAGACTTTAGATGGCTATTAGCACACCGATGTTGGTGACATTTTGTGTCTATATTTTTGGCATGATATTGATTGGGTTTATCGCCTGGCGATCAACCAAAAACTTTGACGACTATATTCTGGGCGGTCGCAGTCTTGGGCCATTCGTGACGGCCTTATCGGCAGGCGCGTCGGACATGAGCGGCTGGTTATTAATGGGGTTGCCGGGTGCAGTCTTTCTTTCCGGGATTTCGGAAAGCTGGATCGCCATCGGCCTGACGCTAGGTGCATGGATTAACTGGAAGCTGGTGGCCGGGCGGTTACGTGTTCACACCGAATACAATAATAATGCTTTAACTCTGCCGGATTATTTTACCGGGCGCTTTGAAGATAAAAGCCGTATTTTGCGCATTATCTCCGCGCTGGTTATTTTGTTGTTCTTCACTATTTATTGTGCTTCGGGCATTGTGGCTGGCGCACGTCTGTTTGAAAGCACCTTCGGCATGAGCTACGAAACCGCACTTTGGGCGGGCGCGGCGGCGACCATCCTTTATACCTTTATTGGCGGTTTCCTTGCGGTGAGCTGGACCGATACCGTACAGGCCAGCCTGATGATTTTTGCTCTGATCCTGACGCCGGTTATCGTGATTATTAGCGTCGGCGGGTTTGGCGATTCACTGGAAGTGATTAAACAAAAGAGCATTGAAAACGTTGATATGCTCAAAGGACTGAACTTTGTTGCCATTATCTCGCTGATGGGCTGGGGACTGGGTTACTTCGGACAGCCGCATATCCTGGCGCGTTTTATGGCGGCGGATTCTCACCATAGTATTGTTCATGCGCGTCGTATCAGTATGACCTGGATGATCCTCTGCCTGGCAGGGGCAGTGGCTGTCGGCTTCTTTGGTATTGCTTACTTTAATGAGCACCCGGCGGTAGCAGGCGCGGTAAACCAGAACGCCGAGCGCGTGTTTATCGAACTGGCGCAAATTCTGTTTAACCCGTGGATTGCCGGGATCCTGCTGTCGGCGATTCTGGCGGCGGTAATGTCAACCTTAAGTTGCCAGTTGCTGGTATGTTCCAGTGCGATTACCGAAGATTTATACAAAGCGTTTCTGCGTAAACATGCCAGCCAGAAAGAGCTGGTGTGGGTAGGGCGTGTGATGGTGCTGGTAGTCGCGCTGGTGGCGATTGCGCTGGCGGCAAACCCGGAAAACCGCGTGCTGGGCTTAGTGAGCTACGCGTGGGCAGGCTTTGGTGCGGCGTTTGGTCCGGTGGTGCTATTCTCGGTGATGTGGTCACGCATGACGCGTAACGGTGCGCTGGCGGGGATGATCATCGGTGCGCTGACGGTTATCGTCTGGAAACAGTTCGGCTGGCTGGGTCTGTACGAAATTATTCCGGGCTTTATCTTTGGCAGCATTGGGATTGTAGTGTTTAGTTTGCTGGGTAAAGCGCCGTCAGCGGCGATGCAAAAACGCTTTGCCGAGGCCGATGCGCACTATCATTCGGCGCCGCCATCACGGTTGCAGGAAGGGTAAGGGAAGGCTATATACCAAAAATCCCACGTCATAATGGGGATCAGGCAGAGGGCAATCAGTGATTGCCCTCTGTATTTCTCTCAAACTATTTTTACATTCCTTCATCATTATCATTACATTTCCGCTTGTGTTTTTCTTCAGCGTAATGATAATCGCTATCACTGTGATTTACTTTTCTTTGCATAGATTGACTCAGAAAAACGTTTAAGGGTGGGTGGCATGTTTGTTCCGTTTCTCATTATGTTGCGCGAAGGACTTGAAGCCGCGCTGATTGTCAGCCTGATTGCCAGCTATCTTAAGCGTACCCAGCGAGGCCGATGGATTGGTGTGATGTGGATTGGCGTGTTGCTCGCCGCTGCGTTGTGCCTGGGCTTGGGCATCTTCATTAATGAAACCACCGGCGAATTTCCGCAAAAAGAACAGGAACTGTTTGAAGGGATTGTGGCGGTGATCGCCGTGGTGATCCTCACCTGGATGGTTTTCTGGATGCGCAAAGTGTCGCGCAACGTCAAAGTGCAACTGGAGCAGGCGGTCGATAGCGCATTGCAACGTGGGAATCATCATGGCTGGGCGCTGGTGATGATGGTCTTTTTTGCCGTTGCAAGGGAAGGGCTGGAGTCAGTCTTTTTCCTGCTGGCGGCATTTCAGCAAGATGTCGGGATCTGGCCGCCGCTCGGCGCATTGCTCGGTCTTGCCACTGCCGTGGTGCTCGGTTTCCTGCTTTACTGGGGCGGTATTCGCCTCAATCTTGGCGCATTTTTCAAATGGACCAGCCTGTTTATTCTCTTCGTCGCCGCAGGGCTGGCAGCAGGTGCGATTCGTGCATTTCATGAAGCCGGATTGTGGAACCACTTTCAGGAAATCGCCTTCGATATGAGCGCTGTGCTCTCAACTCACTCGCTGTTCGGCACGCTGATGGAAGGTATTTTTGGTTATCAGGAAGCCCCGAGCGTCAGCGAAGTGGCCGTCTGGTTTATCTATCTTATCCCGGCGCTGGTGGCGTTTGCGCTGCCACCACGTGCAGGGGCGACAGCGTCTCGCTCCGCGTAACGAATACGACGCAAACTCTTGCTTAGTTACAACATACTTTAAAGGGATAGTCTCGTCATGACCATTAACTTCCGCCGTAGCGCACTGCACCTGAGCGTGGCAGCGCTGTTCTCTTCTGCTTTTATGGCTAACGCTGCTGATGTTCCGCAGGTCAAAGTGACCGTGACGGATAAGCGGTGCGAACCAATGACCATTACGGTTAATGCCGGTAAAACGCAGTTCATCATTCAGAACCACAGCCAGAAGGCGCTGGAGTGGGAGATCCTCAAAGGCGTGATGGTGGTTGAAGAGCGTGAAAATATCGCCCCTGGTTTTAGCCAGAAAATGACGGCGAATTTACAGCCTGGCGAATACGATATGACGTGCGGTCTGCTGACTAATCCGAAAGGGAAGTTGATCGTTAAAGGTGAGGCAACGGCGGATGCGGCACAAAGCGAGGCACTGTTAAGTCTTGGCGGTGCAATTACCGCATATAAAGCATATGTCATGGCGGAAACCACGCAGCTGGTTACTGACACCAAAGCCTTTACCGACGCTATTAAAGCGGGCGATATCGAAAAAGCAAAAGCGCTGTACGCGCCAACACGTCAACATTACGAGCGCATTGAACCGATTGCTGAATTGTTCTCCGATCTGGATGGCAGTATTGACGCCCGTGAAGATGATTACGAGCAAAAAGCCGCCGATCCGAAATTCACCGGTTTCCACCGTCTGGAAAAAGCCTTGTTTGGCGACAACACCACCAAAGGAATGGATAAGTACGCCGACCAGCTTTATACCGATGTGGTCGATTTGCATAAACGCATCAGTGAACTGGCTTTCCCACCATCAAAAGTGGTCGGCGGCGCAGCCGGACTAATTGAGGAAGTGGCAGCCAGCAAAATCAGCGGTGAAGAAGATCGCTACAGCCACACCGATCTGTGGGATTTCCAGGCCAACGTTGAAGGCTCGCAGAAAATTGTTGATCTGCTGCGTCCGCAACTGCAAAAAGCCAATCCGGAACTGTTGGCAAAAGTCGATGCCAATTTCAAAAAGGTCGATACCATTCTGGCGAAGTACCGTACTAAAGACGGTTTTGAAACCTACGACAAACTGACCGATGCTGACCGTAACGCGCTGAAAGGGCCGATTACTGCACTGGCGGAAGATCTGGCGCAACTTCGTGGTGTGCTGGGACTGGATTAATCGTTATGCAGTATGAAAATGAAAACGGCGTGAATGAACCGTCACGCCGACGTTTACTGAAAGGGATTGGCGCGCTGGCGCTGGCGGGAAGTTGTCCGATCGCTCATGCACAAAAACCACAAAGTGCGCCGGGTACGCTTTCACCGGATGCGCGCAATGAAGCGCAGCCTTTTTATGGCGAGCATCAGGCGGGTATTCTGACACCGCAGCAGGCTGCAATGATGTTGGTAGCGTTTGATGTGCTTGCCAGTAATAAAGCCGATCTTGAGCGATTGTTTCGCTTGTTGACTCAGCGGTTTGCTTTTCTGACTCAGGGCGGAACGGCACCTGAAACGCCAAATCCGCGCCTGCCGCCACTCGATTCCGGCATTCTTGGTGGCTACATTGCGCCTGATAACCTCACCATTACACTATCTGTGGGCCACTCGTTGTTTGATGAGCGGTTTGGCCTTGCACCGCAGATGCCGAAAAAGTTGCAGAAGATGGCGCGTTTCCCTAACGACTCGCTGGATGCAGCGTTATGTCATGGTGATGTGTTGCTCCAGATATGCGCCAACACTCAGGATACGGTGATCCATGCGCTGCGCGATATCATCAAACACACGCCAGATTTACTGAGCGTGCGCTGGAAGCGGGAAGGATTTATTTCCGACCACGCCGCTCGCAGTAAAGGTAAAGAGACGCCGATTAATTTGCTGGGTTTCAAAGACGGCACTGCTAATCCCGACAGCCAGAATGCGAAGCTGATGCAAAACGTGGTGTGGGTAACGGCAGATCAGCAGGAGCCTGCGTGGACTATTGGCGGCAGCTACCAGGCCGTGCGCTTGATTCAGTTTCGCGTGGAGTTCTGGGATCGCACGCCACTAAAAGAGCAGCAGACGATTTTCGGTCGTGACAAACAAACAGGCGCACCGCTGGGAATGCAACACGAGCATGATGTGCCCGATTACGCCAGCGATCCGGAAGGGAAGGTGATTGCGCTGGATAGCCATATTCGGCTGGCGAATCCCCGCACGCCGGAGAGTGAGTCCAGCCTGATGTTGCGTCGCGGCTACAGTTATTCGTTGGGTGTCACCAATTCCGGGCAACTGGATATGGGACTACTGTTTGTCTGTTACCAACACGATCTGGAACAGGGGTTCCTGACTGTACAAAAAAGGCTGAACGGCGAGGCGCTTGAAGAGTATGTCAAACCCATCGGCGGTGGTTATTTCTTTGCGCTGCCAGGTGTTAAGGATGAGAACGATTACCTGGGAAGGGCGCTGTTGCGGGGTTAATGTTTTTAGGCGGATAAGGCGTTCGTGCGCTGATGCCGGATGCGACGCTTGCGCATCTTATCATGCCTACAATCGGTACCGGATCGGTAGGCTGGATAAGGCGCGTCAGCGCCGCATCCGGCATTTGTGCTCCGGTGCCTGATGTGACGCTTATGCGTCTTCTCATGTCTGGGGGCATGCTCCCTAACCGTGAGCAGGAGCGCACATAATTCGATCCAAATTGCTCGCCTCTGTCATCACACTGTCATCTTTGCAATACAAGCTAATGTCACTAAAATGGTTGTTTGCAGTTAAATATAAGTAAATATATTGTTGCAATTAATGCGAGATCTGTTGTACTTATTATGTAACAGCGGTAGTTCCCGGCAGTGATAGTCAGTCACTATGGAGATCGCGGATGGTAACGTCCTGTACTGGACATGTTTTTGACAATCAACGCTCCACCAAACGCGGAGACTTCTCCTCCGGTAGTCACTTCGTCACTCTGTATTTTCACCCACTTCCATTCTTTGTTCGTGTTACTGACGCCGAAAACGGTGTGCGTAGCCGTTTTTTGGCATTTTCTCCAAAAGCAAACTATGGCTTACAAGGAAGCCAACCCTCTGATGTTCGTGCGCATAATCGCGCTGCCAACGGCGCGTGTGATGAATACAAACAACTCAAGGTGCTCTCCATGGGAAGACAAAAAGCAGTGATCAAAGCTCGTCGCGAGGCAAAACGTGTGCTGAGACGGGATTCGCGCAGCCATAAACAGCGTGAAGAAGAATCGGTCACATCGCTTGTGCAGATGAGCGGCGTAGAAGCCATTGGTATGGCCCGCGATAGTCGCGATACCTCGCCCATCCTCGCGCGAAATGAAGCGCAATTGCACTATCTGAAGGCTATTGAGAGTAAGCAGCTGATATTCGCCACGGGCGAAGCCGGGTGCGGAAAAACCTGGATCAGTGCGGCAAAAGCGGCAGAGGCCCTGATACATAAGGATGTCGACAGGATTATCGTCACCCGTCCAGTATTGCAAGCCGATGAGGATCTTGGCTTCTTACCTGGAGATATCGCAGAAAAGTTTGCTCCCTATTTTCGCCCGGTCTACGACGTGCTGCTGCGGCGCTTAGGGGCTTCCTTTATGCAGTATTGCCTGCGACCGGAAATAGGGAAGGTGGAAATCGCGCCGTTCGCCTATATGCGTGGACGTACCTTTGAAAATGCAGTCGTCATTCTTGACGAGGCGCAGAATGTGACTGCCGCACAAATGAAAATGTTTTTAACCCGCCTCGGGGAAAATGTGACGGTTATTGTCAACGGTGATATCACGCAATGCGATTTACCTCGCGGCGCGCGCTCCGGATTAAGTGACGCGCTGGAACGTTTCGAAGAAGATGAAATGGTCGGGATTGTCCGATTCGGTAAAGAGGATTGCGTACGTTCGGCACTTTGCCAACGTACGCTACATGCATACAGTTAAGCGTATTATTGGTGCAGAGCCCGGGCGTACCGGGCTCCGTTTTGAGGGGGGTATGTCCGGACCAGCGCTTTTTCTGACACCACCATTTTTATTTTCCCATGGTTAGTGAAGTGTACGCTCATCCTGTGGTTTTTTTGCAGTTGCTGATAGAGTTCATCAGGTATTGCTAAGCTCTCTGCATATTCTTGCGGCGTGTATTGGTATGCTGCATGATGCTGCTGTTTTTGATAACGCAGCTTGTTGTACAGCGCCCAGATAATTAACACGACGGCATTCGTCACCGCCACGAAAAAATAGAACTGAAGTCTGCTTCGGGCATCGCTTTGCCAGTAATAACCCGACAGCAGATCCATGGCGAATAAGAATATAAACAAAGCAAATAACGCCCACAGGATAGTCGTAGCTACATAATCAACCAATAAATGTACTGGCGATTGTCGGGTCGTAATAATTAAATTGTTCATATTAACCTCTCAGAATACCACGATCTGGGCTTATCCAACGGGCGCGTTGCTTTTTATGCATCAACATGACTCGTGTAAATGAAACCAACGTCGTTGCAAGACTCAGTACCCAGAAAATGACCGGGAACCAGATAATCCAGAGAAGCGATGAAGCAAGATTATGCTCATAGCGATTCTCAATTACCAGACTGACAATAAATTGTACTAAACATAACGCACATAATAATATTCCTGCAGTATGTGTCTCGGCGATATGTGTCAATTCAATATTTAACGGTACACCTGCAAGCTGGACCACGTAAATAATGAAACCAACAAGACAGGTAAAGGCCCATATTGTCGTCAGGCAATATTCAAAAAACAACGGCCACATTCGTACGTTTTCTTTACGCCATAATCTGGTCATATTTTTGAGGAATACTTCTGCACCACCCTGGGCCCAGCGCAGGCGTTGTTTCCATAGCCCTTTTAATGTTTCCGGCATTAATATCCAGCACAGCGCCCGTGGCTCGTAAAAAATTGTCCACTGATTCAACTGCAGCTTCCAACTAATATCAATATCTTCGGTGATCATATCGTCACTCCAGTAACCCACTTCAGCCAGGGCACTGCGACGAAATGCAGCGATAACGCCGGAAACAGTAAATACGTTTCCATAGATACGCTGGGTGCGTTTGATCAAACCAATAATTGAGGAAAACTCGCCAACCTGAATTTTACCTATCAGAGTTGAACGTGTACGTATGCGAGGATTACCGGTTACAGCACCCACGCGAGGGTTGTATAACATTGGTTCAACAATATACGCCGCCGCATCGCGATCTAATAACGCGTCGCCATCGATACACACCAGATATTCGCTTTTCGCCGCGGCTGCTCCGGTTTTAAGCGCAATGGCTTTCCCCTGATTTTGCGCCAGATGAATGACTCGCAGACGGGGAATTTCCGCAGCCAGTTGATCCAGGATCGCACGGGTTTTGTCTGTTGAACCGTCATTTACAGCAATAACTTCAATGTTCTCATAACGCTGTGCCAGAGCTGCGTGTATGGTTTCCTCAACGTTTTTCTCCTCATTAAAACAGGGAATGATAATGGAGATAGACGGATTATCTTTCAGCTGTGGAGCTGGTGCGTTTTCTCCCCACGGCCAATGGCGTTCACGATAGGCCCAGAAATAGACTCCGCCAACAATCCACAGAATGGACATAAAAAATGGCCAGAAGAAAACGAACCTCATCATCAATTCGCCAGAATGAAAGTACGCTACACATAGGGGTATGCATAACACCAGACATAATATAAAAAACGATACGATACGATTAATCATTTTTCGGATACCAGGCTGTGGAAAACTCAGGACGAATAACGTCTATTTCAGGTTTGTTATGCAGGAAGTTATCGGGATAATAACCATAATTTTTCACTCCATTCAGTTGGAAAAGGCTCATCCAGTGAGCAAGTTTTTGCGAAGAAATAGCCTGATGCTGACCATTGTTCTGCCAGTTTTGTGCCTGTAATTCTAAAATAGATTTATCTTTTGCTTGAGGGATGCTTTTAATCTGATTGACCAGTTGTATTAACCATTGATCAGCAGATTTCTCATCAACTCCTTCCATATAGGGCATTGCCATGATTGCCGTCCAGTCATAGCTTTGTAGAAAATCGGCATAGTTTTGGGCAAACCATGCTTCACTTTCTGGCTGCATAACGGGGAGGGCAAAAATATTTCGCGCAGTCTTAATTTGTGGGCCGCGAACAGCCTTGACTTTGGCACTTAGCGCTAATGTGAAGTCTGTTAAGGCCTTGCGTTTAAATTGCGTCCAGCGTTTAAATTGCTCAGGATCCTCGCGGATTTCACGAATACTCGTCGCAAATCCTGCTTTCTTATAAGCAGCTATTGCTGGAGCACTGGCATCTTCGTAATCTGACAACACGGCATCGTCATGAAACAAAATGCCATCAAAAGACGCATGACCTGCAAGATCCTCATAAAGGGTACTAATTTGTTCACGTACCCGGTCATCGAAAAGGGAGAGACGACGGTATTGCGCTGGATGAATTTGTGATGCTTGCTTATCAAATGGCAAATATTCCACCCGGGGTAATGCGGGATCTAAATCCCAACTCAATACCGGCATCCAGGCGTAAACGGCCACTCCGGCACGAGTCCTTAATTGCCATGCAACACGGTTAAACAAATCCGCTTTCATGGGTAACAGGCGATTAGGAAACCAGACCTCTTTAACCAGACCATCACCTGCTGGGTCGGCGAAAGCCTGCAAATACACACTGGAAATTTGCATATCTTTCACCCGCTGAATCAACACATCCAGATTTCGCTCCAGCTGTTGGCGGTCAGCATCATAAACATAATCGAGATCGATGTGCATAACTCGCTCTGGTGATGTTTCCTGCACACCAATAATTTGCTGAGCAAACTCTTTAAGTGATGGATTATTGGCGATTAATACGCGCGGAATAGAATCTAACTGGGAAGTATTTCCCAGTCCGGACTCCAGAGTGAAGAACATGTCATAACCCAGTTTTTTTAATTCCTCAATCGCAATACCGTTTGCTGCACCATAGGGCCAGACAAAAACCTGGGCATTTACGCCAGCATTTGTTTTCAACTTCTCGGTCATTTTTACGGCATCCTGACGAATGCGGCTGCGATATTCCGCTTCGGTTTCGTATCGCTCATTATTTGAAAAATACATGCGATTAACAAAAGCGGGTAATTTGCTGCCAGTGGGATTAGCCTCAATACCGTAGTGAAAATTCCAGGTATGCGAGGCTATTTCAACCAACTTCGAACGTCCTATTTCACGCACTTGTTGCCAGGTGGCAAAATAGTCTCTGTCTACCATTTCATCGCCAAATTTAACTTGTTGATTCATCGGCGTGTCTATCCAACTGCCAACCGGTGCCCATAATGCGGGCCACTGGAATGCTTGCAGAATAGGGAATACACGGGTGTAAAAACTCTGAAATCCATCATCAAAGGAGAGTAAAACTGCTTTATTAGGTAGCGGTTTTCCCCCACGGTGAGCTTCCCGAATTTGGTCAACGCTGACGGGGTGATAGCCATTTTCGCGCAGCCATGCAAATTGTTCACGAAGCGCAGAAGTTCGCACTGACATGAAACGCTGATCAGCAGTATCGTCTTCAACATTATGCCAGGAGATGGCTACAAAGTTATTTTGTGGCCACGGATGTTCTGCCTTTAAAGATTCTCGACTTTGTGGTGGCGTAAACTTATTGTTTTGATGATTAAAACATGCAGAAAGCATAGCAATGCTAATCAACAAAAACAGATATCTTATTCCTTTACGTAACATAATGATCCTTAAAATTTGAATGTCATATCAAATTCAACATATAAATTATGCTCTCTGTTGCCGTCATAAGGCCGCTTTTCCCAACGTACCGTTGCACCGGCATCTATTACGTCATTCCACGCAACGCGTTGCCCATACCCCAGCTGTGTAACTAGATCGGTACCATAATTTTTTTGCCATGAGGTACCAGCGCCTGCGCTAAATATTTGCTGCCAGCTATTCTCGTATTTACGCCACAATAAATGGCTTGCCTCCAGTGCCGGAACAATATCGAGCGTTTTTTCCGGGTTAAAATAGGGGGTGTCTTTTTTTGTATTCTGGCCGTAATAAATTGTGGGCTGAAAATCAATAATCAGTCGGGATGAAGACCACATCCGTTCACTACCATTGATAAATACTTCGTGACGTTGGTTTCCATCGGAAAAATCAGTAAATGCCCATGAGCTGCTGTATTGACGACGCTCATTCTGATACCAGCGTAAATATGCCTGAGCACTGTTGCCGGTTATGCCATTTTTCATTGCCCGTAGGGGGACTCGATGAGAGATGCGTTCCAGTTCAGCACCAAGTCGCCAGTTGTCGTTAAAATCGTACCAGCCTGATAAACGTGCACCGGGTTTATGTTCGCCATTAAAATAACGTCCAGCAAATTCTGCTTCCAGCCAGATGTCGCGCGAACGCCATTCGAGGCCAGTTAACCAGTCACGAACAATCCCTTTCCCCTCGCTGAATTGACCATCAGCATAGCCAAAACCAGCAAAAGCACGCCAGTTTTCATTCAGCGGTGGTGAGTACACAACGCTGGTAAAATTCACATCATGTTTGCCATTATCCGGACCTTCGGAATCCAATCCAGAAGAACCTGAAATACGTAGTTCAGCCATGTCATGTACTTCAAGCGCACGCTGTATACGTTTTACCGCGGGGGCTTCAGGATTGCGGGTGACCACATCTTCAGTTAATACTTTCGCCTGTTTCCACTCCTGCAATGTTAATGCATTCCAGGCCTGTTCAACCTCCAGCAGTATATTTCTTGGCTCAAGTAGTTCGGCTTTTTTTAATTCTGTTTCTGCAGCACGAGGGAAACCACGAGCCTGTAATACGCTGGCGTAGTCGATGCGTAATCCCTGATTACCCGGTGCGTTATTGCTCATATTTCGGGTTATTGCTTCAGCTTGTGGTAAATCATTACCGTATTGCGCAGCCGCTGAAAGGAACGAATAACCCTGTAGCCACTTGTCATTAGGTATCGTTACAGGAGAACCCATAATCCGACGGTATGGAGATGCTGTAGTAATGGTGTGATCAGTGAGCATTAACACCCCACTATAATTCTCACTTTCCAGATGGCTGTAAAAGAGATCTGCACGCTCTTCTTCGGATAATTCAATATTTGGTTGTGCCTGGTGATAGAACAGTTGGGTCATCATCGCTTGTGCTTTTCCCGGTTGACGATCGTGCAGATAAGCGGAAGCAACCCAATACTGTGCCCAGGGGGGAACAGATTGCCCTGTATTTTGTAAACGCTGATAATGAGAAATAACATCTTTGTAGCGTTCGCGGGTTAACAACGCGCCAAGATGGTCAACCTGAATACGCTGGTATTGTGCAATTCGGTCTGGGTTGTTTTGCCACAGAATATCTAATGCGGTGTATTGGGCGAGGGCGCGATCGGCAATGGCATAGCGTTCACTTTCACTGCGCGTAGGCATAAATGACAGTCTGACCAATTCGGCATGAATATCAGCGCGAATATCCGGCGTTAAATTGGCATCGTCAATGGCGGCAGAAAGCTGATTATTACGTAATGCCTGTACGTATTCTTCCGAATATTGCGTAGAGGAATTTTCAGGTAATGATTCTGTCATTGCCCGTAATTCATCTTGATGACGACCTGCCAGTTTATAGATATAGGCTTCTGCGAGTAAATTGGCTTTGTCCGGCGCACTGGACTCAATCTGCTGAAGTTTAACCAGTGCAGTGTCATAGTGACCCGCATCTGCCAGGGTTAAAATTTGTCCCCGTTGATAATCTTTATTTTGCGGCTCCAGAGAGAGAGTCTTTTGCCACAGTGTCAGTGAGTTTTGCCATTGCTGCATGTTACGATAAGCGATGGCGGCAGCCGCATAAGCGCGCGCGGGTAATTGCTGGTGACGGTAGCGGTTGTAAACGCTAATAACCTGTTTATCTTGTCCAGCCCATAAGGCAATCTGTAGCCAGTCAGCAATCTGGTTATTACTGAGTACAGACTTTTGTGCAAACCATGTTAAAGCTGGCTGAGTATTACCCTTGCGAGCTTCAATAATCAATGCATCATAGGCGTTATTAACTGCACTATTCGCAACGGGACTCGACGCTAAAAATGCAGCGGTAAGAAAATTCAAAACCAATTTGGTTTTTGGGCACCTTTTTTTACTACTTGAATACATCCTGTATTACTCCATGTATTGCAAAAATACTCTCTTCGCGAATGTCCAGTTGGCTGAAAAGAAAAGATTTATTCACATCAAAAACCCGTAATTAAACGAGGAATAAAGACGCGAATTGTTGATAGTGAGATGAAGAAATGGTGAGCTGAGTGTTCATATCAAATCCTTTACTTTCCTCGAAAATCCATCCCAAAAGGGAAGGACTACGGGGATTCTGCATAATTCCCTATGCGTCTTTCAAAGTAATACAGGATTAAAATAATTAAATCAGTAAATTCCGAGTGGTGATTTCGGATTTTTCGAAAACCCTGATTCAATGCGGTGTTGCAGCATTATTTTCTGTGATAATTACTCTTGATGACTATATGAATTATTGTTTTATGGGGGGGTATAATGATTTATGAGTTTTTACAACTTATTGCAGTAGTGAATCTGTAAAATATTAAGATGGTGATTGTTTACCTGTGTAACTATGCTCGTTAGTATCTATTATATTTAGCTATTTATATTGACAATGGCATGTTTATTATATCTATTAATAGTGTAAAGGGATTTTACAGCCTTCAGGTTGGAGTGGTTTTATGATGAAGGACTATTTTGGAATTGGTAGTACGGTATTTGTGAGTTTGTTGTTCGGGCTTGCATTTATTTTGGTGAATAGTTGGTTTCATCAGCCGACTGTTAAGGAGACTGTTCCGCAATCGACATATCTGATGGTTATGATTGCTTTGTTTGTTATTGATATAATAGCATTCATTTTTATGCAGTTATATTTCATTTATGATCGTCGACAATTTTCAAACTGTATACTTGGTTTAGCCTTTCTTAGCTGTCTGATTTACTTCATTAAAACAGTCATTATCATTCAGCAACCTATTGAGGGGGGGCTAACTAACAGCATTATTCAAAATGATACTGCTATTTATTATTTTTTCAGGCAGGTAAGCTTATGTTTATTGATTAATCTGGCGCTGGTAATTAAGTTGAATGAAAAAAATGATTTGTGTGAAAGGTGGCATAAAAGAATCGTTTTTTACATCAGTGTGATTTTTATAGTTGGCCTGCCCATTATTGCTTTCATATTTAGTAGCCAATGTGAGAACTATAGTTTAACTATAGCTGAGTTATTAAATAAAAATGGCCGAGTTGTGTGGAAAACGTCTTATGTTATCGTGCTGATATTTATGTGGTTAATGCTGTTGGCAGTTAATTTATATTTCAATCGTTTGCGTAGTGATATCTGGAATGGGGTATCGGTGATTGCTTTTTGTGCTGTGCTATATAATGTCTCTCTTTTATTTATAGGGAGGTATAGTGTATCCATTTGGTATATTAGTCGAACTATTGAGTTGTTCAGCAAGTTAACAGTTATGGCGATATTCATGTGTCATGTATTCAGTGCGTTGCGCGTGACAAAGGATATTGCACATCGCGATCCATTAACCAATATTTTTAACAGAAATTATTTTTTCAATGAACTGAAAAATCAATCAGCATTAGCCAAAAAAAAACCGTACTGCGTCATGATTATGGATATTGACCACTTCAAAAAAGTCAATGACACCTGGGGGCATCCGGTTGGCGATCAAGTGATTAAAACAGTGGTGAAAATCATTGGGAAAAGTATACGGCCAAACGATCTTTTAGCACGCGTTGGCGGAGAAGAGTTTGGTGTTATGTTGACGGAGATCGATTATGAAAATGCGGAAGCCTTAGCTGAAAGGATTCGGGCAAATGTTGAGCGTTTGACGGGAGATAATCCTGAATATGCCATCCCACAAAAAGTAACGATTAGCATTGGTGCCGTGGTGATGCATGGAAATACGTTAAAACCGAATGAGATTTATCGGTTGGCTGATAAAGCGCTTTATAACGCGAAAGAGTCAGGACGTAACAAGGTTGTTATGACGGAGGCAGAAAATCTTATGAACTGGAAGGATGATGATTAATTCTGTCGCCAGTTGTCGAACCGCTGGTCGGGGCTTCTCATCCCCCCGGCATGTGCAACATACGAAAAAAAAGCCCGTACTTTCGTACGAGCTCTTCTTTAAATATGGCGGTGAGGGGGGGATTGACTCGCTTCGCTCGCCCTGCGGGCAGCCCGCTTACTGCGTTCACGGTCTGTCCAACTGGCAGTCGCCAGTTGTCGAACCCCGGTCGGGGCTTCTCATCCCCCCGGCATGTGCAACATACGAAAAAAAGCCCGTACTTTCGTACGAGCTCCTCTTTAAATATGGCGGTGAGGGGGGGATTCGAACCCCGGTCGGGGCTTCTCATCCCCCCGGCATGTGCAACATACGAAAAAAAGCCCGTACTTTCGTACGAGCTCCTCTTTAAATATGGCGGTGAGGGGGGGATTCGAACCCCCGATACGTTGCCGTATACACACTTTCCAGGCGTGCTCCTTCAGCCACTCGGACACCTCACCAAATTGTCGTTCCTGTCTTGCTGTAACGGGCGCTAATTTAGGGAAATCACGACCTGAGGTCAACAAACTTTTTAAAAAAATCGCGCGTTTATTCAAACTTCAATCAATATGCAGTTTTAATAAGCGAAATCTGCTTTTTTTGCCACCGAACGCGGATTTGTTATGCTGGTAATCTTTGTCGATCATAACGATAAGTGCGAATAAATTTCGCTCAACGCTTTTGGGAGTCAGTATGGATATCATCTTTTATCACCCAACCTTCGATACTAAATGGTGGATTGACGCGCTGGGGAAAGCGATACCTCACGCCAGAGTCAGAGCCTGGAAAAACGGAGACAATGAATCAGCTGATTATGCTTTAGTCTGGCATCCTCCTGTTGAAATGCTGGCAGGGCGCGATCTTAAAGCGGTGTTTGCTCTCGGGGCCGGTGTTGATTCTATTTTGAGCAAACTAAAGGCACACCCTGAAATGTTGAAGCCTTCTGTTCCACTTTTTCGCCTGGAAGATACCGGTATGGGTGAGCAAATGCAGGAATATGCTGTTAGCCAGGTTCTACATTGGTTCCGACGCTTTGACGATTATCGATTTCAGCAAAATAGTTCGCACTGGCAACCTCTGCCTGAATATCATCGGGAAGATTATACCATTGGCATTTTGGGCGCAGGCGTGTTGGGCAGTAAAGTTGCACAGAGTTTACAAACCTGGCGCTTTCCGCTGCGTTGCTGGAGCCGTATCCATAAATCGTGGCCTGGCGTGCAAAGTTTTGCTGGACGTGAAGAGCTCCCGGCATTTCTCAGCCAATGTCGGGTATTGATTAATCTGTTACCGAATACGCCTGAAACCGTCGGCATTATTAATCAACAATTACTCGAAAAATTACCGGATGGCGCGTATCTCCTCAACCTGGCGCGTGGCGTTCATGTCGTGGAAGATGACCTGCTTGCTGCGCTGGATAGCGGCAAGGTTAAAGGTGCAATGCTGGATGTTTTTAATCGTGAACCCTTACCGGCGGAAAGCCCGCTCTGGCAGCATCCACGCGTGACGATAACACCACATGTCGCCGCGATTACCCGACCCATTGAAGCGGTTGAGTACATTTCTCGCACCATTGCACAACTCGAAAAAGGGGAGGCGGCTTGTGGTCAAGTCGACCGCGCACGAGGCTACTAATAAAGCATCAGGATTCCTGCTATCCTTGGCGGTAATTGAATACAGGAGAGAGTTATGTATCCCGTCGACCTTCATATGCATACCGTTGCCAGCACGCATGCATACAGCACATTAAGTGATTACATTGCCGAGGCTAAACAGAAAGGAATCAAGCTTTTTGCGATTACCGATCATGGACCGGATATGGAAGATGCACCGCATCACTGGCATTTCATTAATATGCGTATCTGGCCGCGAGTGGTTGATGGGGTAGGGATCCTGCGCGGTATTGAAGCGAACATTAAAAATGTTGATGGCGAAATTGATTGCAGCGGCAAAATGTTTGATTCGCTGGATTTAATCATTGCTGGTTTTCATGAACCGGTTTTTGCGCCACATGATAAAGCGACCAATACACAAGCGATGATTGCGACTATCGCCAGCGGCAATGTGCACATTATAAGCCATCCGGGAAATCCGAAATATCCTATTGATTTCAAAGCAGTAGCTGAAGCCGCCGCGAAACACCAGGTCGCGCTGGAAATCAATAATTCCTCGTTTTTACATTCACGTAAGGGCAGTGAAGATAACTGCCGTGCAGTCGCTGCTGCAGTGCGCGATGCTGGCGGTTGGGTGGCATTAGGCTCGGATTCTCACACCGCGTTTACCGTAGGGGAGTTTGAAGAGTGTCGTAAAATCCTCGACGCGGTAGATTTTCCGCAAGAACGCATTTTGAATGTTTCACCGCGCCGTTTACTGAACTTCCTTGAATCTCGCGGTATGGTACCGATTACAGAATTTGCTGACCTTTAATTACTAGTAATGGAAATATATTAATGAACGAGTTTTCTATCCTCTGCCGGGTGCTGGGTTCGCTCTATTACCGCCAACCGCAAGATCCTTTGCTGGTTCCGCTGTTTACTCTGATTCGTGAGGGGAAACTGGCAGCGAGCTGGCCACTGGAGCAGGATGAGTTACTGACGCGTTTGCAGAAAAGCTGTGATATGGCGCAAGTCTCTGCCGATTACAATGCGCTGTTTATTGGTGATGAATGTGCCGTGCCGCCTTATCGCAGCGCATGGGTTGAGGGAGCGACGGAAGCGGAAGTGCGCGCTTTTCTTTCCGAACGAGGAATGCCATTAGCAGATACGCCAGCCGATCACATTGGTACACTGCTGCTTGCGGCTTCCTGGTTGGAAGATCAGTCAAAGGAAGATGAAAGCGAAGCACTGGAAACGCTGTTCAGCGAGTATCTGTTACCCTGGTGTGGTGCGTTCCTTGGTAAAGTGGAAGCCCATGCAACCACGCCGTTCTGGCGCACCATGGCACCCCTGACCCGCGATGCCATCAGTGCAATGTGGGACGAGCTGGAAGAAGATTCAGAAGAGTAAATGTGATCTAAGTCACTTACCATTGCAACAGATTAATGTCTGTTGCATAAAATGTGTGCTCGATCTCATTCGTGACCGCGTTTTCTGCTATCATGCGCGTCATGAACATACTTCTCTCTATTGCAATTACAACAGGCATTCTCTCCGGTATCTGGGGCTGGGTGGCTGTTTCCCTGGGCTTACTCAGCTGGGCGGGCTTCCTGGGCTGTACGGCCTACTTTGCCTGCCCGCAGGGTGGGCTGAAAGGATTGGCGATCTCCGCTGCAACGCTGCTTAGCGGTGTAGTGTGGGCAATGGTCATTATTAACGGTAGTGCGCTGGCACCCCATCTGGAAATTGTTGGCTACGTCATGACTGGTATTGTCGCTTTCCTGATGTGTATTCAGGCTAAACAGCTATTGCTGTCATTTGTTCCGGGGACATTTATCGGCGCGTGTGCGACGTTTGCCGCGCAGGGAAACTGGAAGCTGGTATTGCCATCTCTGGCGCTTGGGCTGGTGTTTGGTTACGCGATGAAAAACAGTGGGCTCTGGTTGGCAGCACGCAGTACTAAAACCGCTCACCATAAGCAACAAGTAAAAAATAAAGCGTGAGATAATCACGCTTTATATTGAATACGTAAAAGCCGGATTAAAACTCCGGTTTTTTTATGGATCAGGATTCCGGCGGTACTGACAGATGGCGGTATTTCACCAGAATGTCATTCTGCCGATCTGATTTATTCTGCAAGTCCCACAGACCGCGGTCGATACCGTCATTAATCAGGAAGATAACACCGGTTTCAATCGCAGACATCAGGCATAGCATAACAGGTTCGTTCGAGGTATAACCCACTTCCCCTTCCAGTAACCTCTGGTAGTCGATAAATCGGAAGACGCCGGCCTGGACTTCATAGGAAAGTATGGTCTTACTGGTGTTCACTGAGGACAGGATTTCACCGGTGCTGACATTAACTACACGCAAGTTAACCGCGATTTGGTCAAGTTGGTACTGCGTATCGGCGCCAATACCGAAATATCTCGCTCCGACACCGCCTGATTTCACGTTACTTTCATAACCAATAATCGACCCTTCAACCATGATATTGGCTGCCGTCAGCGACTGTAGCGGGATCCGGTTATTGACCGCAACAGTGCCATTTTCCTGTGCTGCACGAATAATCTTACGTTCGTTCAGTAAGTTTTGTAGGCCCTGACGCTCCAGCGGTACAAACCAACGCGAGTCTTTCAATGCGGTGACCAGCATTGCGGTCGCGCTTTGCGGAACTGCGGTGGAGAAGTTACTTGCCGGATAGGGTTTAAATTGTCCAGTTTCATCCTGGATATTGTATACCGAGACAAAAATTTTACCCGTTGGCGCAGGCAAATGGGTTAAATCTTTGTAGCTTTGAGCTCGGGGCATTAATGTCGGCTTGGCGGCTTCTTTTGGTGGTGCTGTTAAGCATCCACTCAGCAATATGACTGCAACCAAAACAAATAAGCGCTGCATATTATTTTCCTTACAAAGCTGGGGCTTAAAAATCGGTTGAGTTATTTTGTAATCCCGAAACCTGAATCGTGGAGGTTTGACCCGTTTTACGATCGGTTACGTTCAGTTGCAGTTGACCATCCCGGTTGGCAATATCGACGATATATTCGTTAGTCACCATTCGCCCTGGTTTGCCAGTGTTAATATTCGACAGCAATCCGCCCAGAATTTGTGACTGGATGGCCTGAGTGAAGTTATCTAACGCCGAGGGCGTCTCAATACCAAAGTCATCATCATAACTTGGGTCTTTATACGAGTTCTGTGCCTGGGCGCTGTTAAGTAAAAAAGCGCCGTTATTTGGGTTACCACCAAAGTTTGGATTACGGAACTGGAAGGTCATATTTCCCGCCCAACTTAATGGCGAAATAAGCATGACTAGAACTACTGCATGTTTGACACGCATTGCAGCCTCCGAACAATTTTTATTTAAAATTCATCATGCGCCAAATCGCCCGTACTCAATAACGCCTGATTTATCTGGCGACGATTTAGTGCCTCTTCAGTTTGTGCCAGTGCAAAGACGACAGTTTTCTCGAAGTCTCTTTTCAATGGGAATAAAAAAGTCTGGAAAATAACGTCCTGATTCACCGTTATTGTGATCCAGCTTCCCCATCGTGCACTGGGCCTTTCATTAATCGTTAAGTTACCGGTATAGTCACTTTCCCATTTATCACTAAAAGCCCGGTAAAAATCGTGGCCAATAGATGAAACCGTATGGTCAGTTAACAACCCCGGGACTTCTACCTCAACGGCGTGAAGATTCCCTGCGGCGAGCAGAAATTCTGCCGCCACAATCCAGCGTAAATAACGTTTCATGGCTTTATCGCCTGAGGTTATCGTTTGCCCATGAGACTGCTTGAGTCCGGTTCTTTACTGCTATCTTCTTGAAAAGATTATAAAGATGCGTTTTTACCGTATTTTCGCTGATGAACAGCGAACGAGCAATCTCGTTATTGGAGGCGCCGATACGCAGTTTATTAAGGATCTCTTTTTCCCTATGAGTAAGGAGAGCTGATTCCGTGCTGTTATAACGATAGTTACCAGAATGTGTGATCAGATAGCTGGCAAGTTTTTGCGTAAAGTAGCATTCCCCGCGTAAGACGCCTTGCAACCCATTTATGACACGTTCTTGATCCTCCAGGGCGTAAAAAACACCGTTGATATGAGGCCAGTTTTCAATGTCGCGGTACGGGTAATCGTCTGGAGTATTTAACAACAGTGTTTTGATGTTGTTATGTTTTCTGCTTAATGTATCCTGCCAGTAATGGATGAGTTTTTTATCTGCTTCCATCATATCCAACAGAATAATGCAGCCAGAAGATATATCGTCCAGAGAACGTTGAATGTTATGCAGTTTTCCTGTGATTGTCAGCGATTGTTTTAAATGCTGCAATAACGCGGTCGCCTGCAAGGAAGGTTTAGTGATTAATAGCAATGTATTACCATGAATACTATGGACTTCATTAAACATGATGAAACCCCGCTCTTTTTATTAATCGCACACCTGACAGCTGCCTTTATTAAATGAAGGCACCAGAAGTACTGACAGATGTTGCACTGCTGTGTGTAGTAATAAATCAACCCTAAATGGGTAAAAAATAAAACTAATGGATTACATCTGATTTCAATCTAGCTATTACAAATCTTAAATCAAGTGTTAAACGTGTAACAAAATGTAATCCGACATTTAAATTTGTTAATCGTGAGAGGTTGTTAAGTTTGGTAATGATAGAAAAGTTGTACATATGGCTTTTATTGCACAATTTTGAAAAGTTATACAAATCAATATAACTATATAATTATAAACGTAAAAATTATTTATCTCTGGTCCTTTCGTAGCGCTAAAACTGTCTACTTTTTCAGATTATCTCCATGGACAAATTTTTGCTGCAAAAAGACGAGGTTTGTCACGGCTTGTCAGGTAAACATATCGACAGAATCTTCGCGCATCATGCGGGGAGATAGTTTGACGAATTTTCGCGGTCAAAAAACGACGGTTCAAAAATAAATAAAATAATTTTTGCGTAAATAACAGCGTATTTACGCGAGTTTTAATACTTTGGCATGAGCAAAAAAAGAAAAATACAACGCGCGGGTGAGTTATTAAAAATATTTCCGCAGACATACTTTCCATCGTAACGCAGCGTTAACAAAAAACGGTTTGCGTTAACAACCAAGTTGAAATGATTTAATTTCTTAAATGTACGACCAGGTCCAGGGTGACAACATGAAAAACAAATTGTTATTTATGATGTTAACAGTACTGGGTGCGCCTGGGATTGCAGCCGCGGCAGGTTATGATTTAGCTAATTCAGAGTATAACTTTGCGGTAAATGAATTGAGTAAGTCTTCATTTAATCAGGCAGCCATAATTGGTCAAACTGGCGCTAATAATAGTGCACAGTTACGGCAGGGAGGCTC
>NZ_JAATUR010000046.1 GCF_011881725.1 Escherichia coli
TGTTCCAGTGACCGCCAAAGGCACCGAGGGCATCGCGACGTGCGCTTTCGCCAATGACCACCACATAAGTGTGATATTTGGGTTTAACTGCAGTGACTGTCCAGGTGTCTTTCATCCCGGCAAGTTTCGCCATCCGTTCTTGCTCTTCAATCACCTCGTTATTGTTGACGATGACATCCTTAGCAAAACGAAATATCGGATAGCCAGTATCTTTCAGTTTAAATACGCCGCCCCAGGCGAGATTTTGAACCGGAGCGACAAAAAATGTCGCCACGCTGAATACCAGACACAGGCTGTCGAAGGTATTCCAGCGTGCTTTTTCATCCTCTTTTTTCCGCCTGACGGCAATTACGCCGAGCGCAAAAATAAATAGGCCGACCAGATAGCTGTACCACGGGAAAATCGTCAGGATTTCGGTCGATTCTTCCATGTTTGTGGAGTGCAATGCCAGCAATGTATTGAAGTTAGGTGCGCCGTAGGCCTGAGCAAAAGGGAAATAACAAGCTGCTACCAGTGAGCTGACGCCGACCAGAACTTTTTGTACGCGAGGCAATGTTCGCCATAGCAAAAGTAAAATAGCCGTAAATGCGGCGGTGTAGAGCAAACTAAAGGGATAACCTAAGCCGAGGTTAATCAATAGCGACTGTAAAAAGTAGAACGCAGTCCACGGGCTAAAGACCCGGCTACGGGCAACAAGCGATTCTTTGAGGGTTAAGTTCATATGCCACTATTGTAACAAACGCCATGTGCTTACCCTGGCGTCAAGGGTCAATACCTGCAAGAGTGCGTGAAGAGGGGAATGGGTCCGCATCCGCGAGCCGCAATATACGCAGGGCAGCAAGAAGATAGAGCGAGCCGCTGTTCAGGTCAACTACTGACGAACAATTCTTTTGCGAAGAAGATTGCAAATCCGACAAAAAGTGGGGTTTTTCAGGCTAAAACGCTTTATGCAGGCATAAAGCAGGTGTGAGGCGGCGTACCGCGACGCCGCTATTTATCGGAAGGTTTATCCTGCTGCGGTTTGTTGTTGACCATATCGCACAACATAGAGAGCAGCATTAACCGTACTTTAAAGGGAGAATGACTAAACACGCGCATACACCTCTTGAACTCATTCATAAGACCTCCTGACTGGCTAATCCCGTCGGTCCTTGAGGGATGATTGCATTACATACAGATATAGCACAGGCTATATTATATAGCTATTGCTAAAACGTTAATTTTTTGTGCCTTCGCAACTCTGGTTTACAATGTGCGCACGAAATGAGAACGCTATGAATGCGTCACCATAATGAGGAAGCACAATGAGTCGTCGCGCAGGTACGCCAACAGCAAAAAAAGTGACGCAGTTAGTCAACGTGGAAGAGCACGTTGAAGGATTCCGCCAGGTCAGAGAGGCGCATCGCCGTGAGCTTATCGATGATTACGTTGAGCTGATTTCGGACTTGATCAGGGAAGTGGGGGAAGCCCGTCAGGTTGATATGGCTGCTCGTCTGGGGGTCTCTCAACCTACGGTGGCTAAAATGCTTAAGCGACTGGCAACCATCGGCTTGATTGAAATGATCCCCTGGCGTGGCGTGTTTTTAACGGCGGAAGGGGAGAAACTGGCGCAGGAAAGCCGCGAGCGTCATCAGATAGTCGAAAACTTCTTGTTAGTGTTGGGCGTCAGCCCGGAAATCGCCCGTCGCGATGCGGAAGGCATGGAGCACCATGTCAGTGAAGAGACGCTGGACGCCTTTCGTTTATTTACCCAGAAACACGGTGCCAAATGAGCCTGCCTTTTTTACGCACGCTGCAAGGCGATCGCTTTTTTCAGTTATTAATTCTTGTTGGTATCGGATTAAGTTTTTTCGTTCCCTTTGCACCGAAATCCTGGCCCGATGCTATCGACTGGCACACCATCATCACCTTGAGTGGCCTGATGCTGCTGACCAAAGGTGTTGAGTTAAGTGGTTATTTTGATGTGCTGGGTCGCAAAATGGTACGCCGTTTTGCAACTGAGCGTCGGCTGGCGATGTTTATGGTGCTGGCGGCGGCGCTGCTTTCTACATTTCTGACCAACGATGTCGCGCTGTTTATTGTTGTTCCGCTGACTATCACGCTAAAAAGACTGTGTGAGATCCCGGTTAACCGGCTGATTATTTTTGAGGCGCTGGCAGTCAACGCCGGATCGCTGCTGACGCCGATTGGCAACCCGCAAAATATTCTTATCTGGGGACGTTCTGGTCTTTCGTTTGCCGGATTTATTGCCCAAATGGCACCGCTGGCTGGCGCGATGATGCTGACACTCCTGCTGCTGTGCTGGTGTTGTTTCCCTGGAAAGGCCCTGCAATATCATACGGGTACGCAAACGCCGGAGTGGAAACCGAGGCTGGTGTGGAGTTGTCTGGGGCTGTATATCGTCTTTCTGACGGCGCTTGAGTTTAAACAAGAACTGTGGGGACTGGTGATTGTGGCGGTGGGCTTTGCACTGCTGGCACGTCGTGTGGTGCTGAGTGTGGACTGGACGCTGCTGCTGGTATTTATGGCGATGTTTATTGACGTCCATTTACTAACCCAACTTCCGGCATTACAGGGTGTGTTGAGCAACGTGAGTCATTTATCTGATCCTGGATTATGGCTGACTGCGATTGGTTTATCACAGGTAATCAGTAACGTGCCGAGCACGATTTTGCTGCTCAATTATGTGCCACCGTCTTTATTACTGGCATGGGCGGTAAATGTAGGTGGCTTTGGTTTATTACCCGGCTCGCTGGCAAATTTGATAGCGCTACGGATGGCGAATGATCGCCGGATCTGGTGGCGTTTCCATCTCTATTCAATACCGATGCTGTTGTGGGCGGCGCTGGTGGGATATGTTTTGTTGGTTACTACCGTGGCGGGGTAAGGTCTGGCGAATAAAAAAGGCGGATTATCAGTCCGCCTTTTGCATTCAGTCTGTGATGATTAATTCAGACGAACCGGCATCCCGGAACGGTTTTGAATAGCCTGGTCCAGAACAGCCTGGTCAACATCTGGCTGGCCGGTCACTGTCTGCACGCTCTTCGTCAGGGTAATAGGTACAATTTCCTGACCTTCAAACTGGGCTTCAGTGGTAGACAGCGGGTTATGGACTTCAATGTAACGGCTGCCGTCTGGTTCGGTAGTCGCTTTCACCGGCTCATCAATAAACTGTACACGAGTACCGACTGGCACTTTCTCGAACAGGAATTTAATGTCTTCGTTACGCAGACGCACACAGCCGTGGCTTACGCGTAGACCGATACCGAAGTTAGCGTTGGTGCCGTGGATAGCGTACAGACGACCAATGTACAGTGCATACAGTCCCATCGGGTTATCCGGGCCAGCCGGAACGACAGCCGGAAGCGGTTCCCCCGCAGCGCGGTACTCTGCGTGCATTTTGGCGGTCGGTGTCCAGGTCGGGCCTGCTTTCTTACGTTCTACTTTGGTGGTCCAGTTGATAGGTGTGTCTTTACCTAACTGACCAATCCCGATCGGCAGCACGATAACGGTATTGGTCCCTTTCGGATAGTAATAGAGACGCATCTCTGCGCTGTTAATGACGATGCCTTCATGAACGGTATCCGGCAGGATTAGCTGTTGCGGAATGTTCAGTACAGTGCCGCCTTTCGGCAGGAAGGTATCCACGCCCGGGTTAGCTTCCATCATGTTGGAAAGGCCCATCTGGTACTCGGCAGCAAAATACTCCAGCGGCTGAGTGTTACCTTCAGGGATGGTGATCACCTGATTCTGACCAACCAGGCGACTCCCGTCGGTTGGCAGAGGATAAGTTACCGCAGAGGCGGTACTGCAAAAGCCGACAACAGCGAAGGCCGCTGCGAATAATGTTTTCAATTTCATATTCATGTTAAGCGAGATTTAGTGCCTGGCAGGCCATTAGGTTGAGAATATTAGAGTACTGGAAGCGCATTATATGTTCATTCCTGCTAACAGTGAAATCAGATGTGTACGAAATCACATTTTTTGCCTTTGGCTTGAGTGTAGTCCTTAAGCGACGGACAGGATCTTCTTTCAGACTTATGGCATAATGCGCGGTTTGTCATATCTCTTTTCAGGATACGCCTGTGTTAGTTTCCAGTAACGTCACCATGCAGTTCGGCAGTAAGCCGTTGTTTGAAAACATTTCCGTCAAATTTGGCGGCGGCAACCGTTACGGCCTGATTGGCGCGAACGGTAGTGGTAAATCCACCTTTATGAAAATCCTCGGCGGCGACCTTGAGCCGACGCTGGGTAACGTTTCCCTCGATCCCAACGAGCGCATTGGTAAGTTGCGTCAGGATCAATTTGCCTTTGAAGAGTACACCGTGCTGGATACGGTGATCATGGGGCATAAAGAGTTGTGGGAAGTGAAGCAAGAGCGCGACCGCATCTATGCTTTGCCGGAAATGAGCGAAGAAGATGGCTACAAAGTGGCCGATCTGGAAGTGAAATACGGCGAAATGGACGGTTACTCTGCGGAAGCTCGCGCCGGTGAACTGTTGCTTGGCGTGGGCATTCCAGTGGAACAACACTACGGCCCGATGAGTGAAGTTGCTCCTGGCTGGAAGCTGCGTGTGCTGCTGGCACAGGCGTTGTTTGCTGATCCGGACATTCTTCTGCTCGACGAACCGACCAACAACCTGGACATCGACACCATTCGCTGGCTGGAGCAGGTGCTGAACGAGCGTGACAGTACCATGATCATCATCTCGCATGACCGTCACTTCCTTAACATGGTGTGTACTCATATGGCGGATCTGGATTACGGCGAACTGCGCGTTTATCCGGGCAACTACGATGAGTACATGACGGCGGCGACTCAGGCGCGTGAACGTCTGTTGGCCGATAACGCCAAGAAGAAAGCGCAGATTGCCGAGTTGCAATCCTTTGTAAGCCGCTTTAGCGCCAACGCTTCGAAATCTCGTCAGGCGACTTCGCGTGCGCGTCAGATTGATAAAATCAAACTGGAAGAGGTGAAAGCCTCCAGCCGTCAGAACCCGTTCATCCGTTTTGAGCAGGATAAGAAACTGTTCCGTAACGCGCTGGAAGTGGAAGGTCTGACTAAAGGATTTGATAACGGTCCACTGTTTAAAAATCTCAACCTGCTGCTGGAAGTCGGTGAAAAACTGGCGGTGCTCGGCACCAACGGCGTCGGTAAATCAACGCTGTTGAAAACGCTGGTAGGCGATCTGCAACCGGATAGCGGCACCGTAAAATGGTCCGAGAACGCGCGCATTGGTTACTACGCCCAGGACCACGAATATGAGTTTGAAAATGATCTGACCGTGTTCGAATGGATGAGTCAGTGGAAGCAGGAAGGCGATGACGAGCAGGCGGTGCGCAGCATTCTCGGTCGTTTGTTGTTCAGCCAGGATGATATCAAAAAGCCTGCGAAAGTGCTTTCCGGTGGGGAAAAAGGGCGGATGCTGTTTGGTAAGTTAATGATGCAGAAACCGAACATTCTGATCATGGACGAACCGACCAACCACCTGGATATGGAATCCATCGAGTCGCTGAACATGGCGCTGGAACTGTACCAGGGCACGCTGATCTTTGTTTCTCACGACCGTGAGTTTGTAAGTTCCCTGGCGACCCGCATTCTGGAAATTACTCCGGAACGCGTGATCGACTTTAGCGGTAATTATGACGATTACCTGCGTAGTAAAGGGATCGAGTAAGTTATTGTCCGTCACCCCGATACAGTCGGGGTGACGCTTCCTAAAATTCACTTCCAATAATCCATCAGCGTTCAAACGTCCATGCCAAGCGCACGCTTACCGTGAATGTTCAGATCATCCAGTGTAAATCGGCCTTCCCAGTTCGCTTCATAATCTTCACGCGGGAAATCACCTGGTGATGCGCCTTTTTCCAGTGCTTTTCTGACTTTGTGTGCATAAGCCTGATTTTTCGCACACATTGGTGCAGCAGGGATATACATCACGTTGCCCCAGCCTTGTTGATTGTCTACTGGCGCGACAGAGTGGATCACATCACAGTGCCACCAGACGGAATCCCCCGCTGTTATCGCAGGAATGGACGTCAGTGCTTTTATCAACAGTGGATGCCATTTCTCTGAAATGGGCAGAACTTTGCCAGGCGCTACACCGCACAGCTCGTCGTCCGGCACGTCATCCAGTAACGGGCGCAATAAAACATACGCCATCGCTTCCGGGATCGGCACCACGTGTAACAATCCCTGACCCGATAACATATCAGAGAGCGCAGTCCATCCCTGAAACGTGCGAAACACCGAACATTTGGTGGTGTTATCCACCGTGTACTCTTCGACATCGGTACGGTGTGCAGCATCCCAGGGATCGTACTCATCGAAACTCCCGTTGAAAACATTGGCAAAAACGCGCTGATAGGCGGGTAGCAACCACCGTTCCAGTGCACCAGAATCGGTATGCGCGCCCAGACCTTTAGAGGTTGTGCCTGGTGGGCGGCGGCGGATCCTGTCTGGGTAAATCACACTGATATCGGGATCAAACCACTGTTTGCCGTTGCTTTCAGACTTCCACAGGCGGTTAAGGAAAGATTGCACTGCTGCCATATTGTCGCTCTGCCGCGCCTGCATTTGCGCCTGTGACCAGTAAATGGGATAGATTTCGGGACGAGAAGCCTCCAGTGAGCCGAAAAAGCTATCGCCAGGGCCTTTATAAACATCATCAAAATGATTGATATCGAGATAATCGAGCATGGCGCGATCCCACGCCAGCGCCTGCTCGCGAGGGAAATGGCCTTTTATTACTGCACAGCCGCGATGTTTTATCTCAGTGCGAGTGTCTTCACTCACTGTACCTGCTGCAATGTCGCTATAAGGGACTTCCGGCCAAACCGGCAATCCCTGTACTTTCAGGGCGTCGATTTCTGCTACACGCGCTTCGATTTTTGCCGTGAGTTTATCGAAGACCTGTTGTACATCACCGATCTGCTGTCGCAGCTCTGCTTTCATCTTACGAATAGCCGTTTTCGCATCTGTTGGCAGCGTCTCATAGGTAAAAGTCATATCAACCTCTAATCTTTCGTTCGAAAGTAAAATGATTATGATTGATACTTTAAGTTAAAAAAAGGTTAACGCAAGATAAAAACCTTGAGTAAGTGCACAAAGTGAGCAAAAAAAGAGATGCCGGAGCGGTCGCTCCGGCCGGGAGAAGATTAATTATTGAAAGGAACGGTGTTATCCAGCACCGCCTGAATCACATTCAGCGCGCCTTCATGATTATTGTCATCGGTAGCGTAACGGGCGATTTGTTTAATGTTTTCCGCAGCATTGCTCATCGCAAAGGAATAACGCGCCATTTTGAGCATTTCGGCATCGTTACCGCTGTCGCCAATTGCCACCACATTTTGCGGCGACAGATCCCAGCGTTTTAACAACCGCGTAATGCCGTTTGCTTTATGCAGGCCGGGAATAATCAGGTCGATAAAGCCAAAGCCGCTGGTGACGGGTTTCATAATGCCATCGAGCGCAACGTGCAGTTTGTCGATCACTAACGGGATTTGTTCATCCGGCAGGTTGAGCGAAAACTTGAACAGGACGTCATCAATCTCCTGGTAATCCTTCACTGGTTTCAGGCGATGGTAGTGTTTTGCCATCAGCGCAACGAATGCTTCTGGTGCATTTTCACTGACATAGGCACTTTGCAGGCCACAGGCGACAAAATTGAGTTGTTTATCTTTCAGCAACTCGCCAATAACAATCCGCGATTCATGACGGGTGAGTTCGCCGTGGAACAGCTGCTTGCCATGTTCATAAACCAGAGCGCCGTTTTCCGCGACAAAAGAGATCTCATCCTTTAGCTCAGGAAAGAACGAAATAAGCTGGTAATACTGATTACCACTGGCGACAACGAACTCAATGCCGCGATTTTTCAGCTCCTGATATTGCGCCATAAAACGTGGTTGGTTGTACGTTTTGGCGTCGTTTAGAAAAGTACCGTCCATGTCTGTGACGATAACTTTTACGCTCATAGGTGTGCTCCTGGCTCGAAAATGAAACCGTAACAGTGTAATGACAATGTGACACGGAGCACAAATTATATTTCGAATGAAAGTGATGGGAAATTGATGATGTGAATGATTTAGCCCGGCGACAGCCGCCGCCGGGCGGAAGGTTTACAGCATATGTTCGGTACGGGCGATGATATCGTCCTGCGCTTCCGGGGACAGGGCGGTGAAGAAGGCGGAATAGCCCGCGACACGCACCACCAGATCGCGGTATTGGTCAGGATGTTTTTTCGCTTCCAGCAATGTTTCGCGGGAAACAATGTTGTACTGGATATGCCAGCCTTTATGCACCTCAAAGAAGGTACGCAGTAGGATCATCAGTTTCTGCTTGTCCGATTCATTCTCCAGCGTCGCCGGATTCAGTTTCTGGTTGAGCAACACGCCGCCGAGAATCGCAGCGGTAGGCAGTTTACCTACTGAGCCGATGACCGCCGTTGGGCCAAGATGGTCAGTGCCGGAGGCCGGGCTTGCGCCTTCTGCCAGCGGAGTATGGGCTTTACGTCCGTCCGGTGTTGCCATTGTCTGCGCGCCAAACGGTACGTTAGCGGAAATAGACGACGTACCCGCGTAATAGTTGCCGCCGGTTGGGCCACGACCGTAGCGCGGGTTGTGGTACTGCTTCAGTTCGTCGATATAGGTCTGATACGCGCGAGCCAACAGTGTATCGACGGTATCATCGTCGTTGCCGTACTTCGGTGCGCCGTTGATCAGACGCTGACGTAGCTGCTCGTGAGTCAGGCCGTCGAAGTCATCTGCCAGTGCGGCAGCCAGTTGTTGCTGACCAATCGCGCCCTGTTCAAATACCAGTTTCTTCACTGCCGCCAGGCTGTTGCCGAGGTTGGCAATACCGACCTGCAGGCCAGAAACCCAGTCATACTTCGCGCCGCCCTGCTTGATACTTTTCGCTCGCTCAATGCAGTCATCCACCAGCGCCGAGCAGAGAATATCGTGCACGTTTTCTTCCAGCATGGTGTCGACGACATATTCGATTTCGATCGATTTACGGGTGTAGTAACGGATTTGCGTATCCCACGCGCCCATCACTTCATCGAAGTTGTTGAAATTACCCGCTGACAACGCTTTTTCTTGCGGCAGGAAGACTTTACCGCTGGTGGCGTCACGACCACCTTCCAGTGCCGCCAGCATCACGCGGGCGAAGTTGATGAAGCTCATGCCGGTGCAGCGATAGCCCCATTTACCGCCGACGGCGGTTTCGATACAGCCAATCGCCGCGTAATCGTACGCATCCTGCGGTTCAATACCGAGTTTAATAAACTCCGGGATCACGATTTCGTCGTTGTTGAACGCTGGCATCCCGAAGCCGCAGCGGATCACCTGCACACAGGCGTCGAGGAAATCGTTGCTCATTCCCGCATGGTAACGCACGCTGAGGTTAGGCTGAGTCGAACGCAGGCGACCGCAGGATTCGAGGATCGCGTAGGAGAGTGGATTCACGGCGTCCATCGGCTGACCATCAACCAGATTTTGCCCGCCAATGGTGACGTTCTGATACAGCGGGCTTCCCGCAGAGGCTTTCGAGTGAGAGCCGGAGCGGATCTTGTTTACCTCCAGCAGTTTCAGCCAGCAACTATGCAGCATCTCGATCGCGTGTTCACGATCCAGTGTCTGGTTGAGTTCAACGTCGCGGCGATAGTACGGATAGAGATACTGGTCCATACGACCAAATGAAACTGAGTGACCGTTAGATTCGATCTGCAAAATCAACTGGATGAAGTAGCACAGTTGCAGTGCCTGCCAGAAAGTCTGCGGCGGCTGGTGGGCGATAAGGTCGCAGTTTTCTGCCATTGCCAGCAGTTCATCACGGCGGCTTTCGCGGGTATCGGTGGCGGCCATTTCACGCGCCAGAGCCGCGAAACGTTCAATGTGTTCACTGACGGCCACCAGCACAATATCAATCGCTTTCAGGAACTGTTCGCCGTGAAGATCTTCCAGCACAGTCAGATTGATACGCGAGCGACGCTCCGCCACTTTCTCACGCAGACCATCAAGCCCTTTTTCCAGCAGCAGCGGGAAATTGACCGCCAGGTGCGCGTCGCCGGAGGTCATATTGCCTTCCGCTTTAATAATACCGGTTGCCAGCAGGCCTTTTTGCTCATCGGTAAACATGCCATAGCAGCGATCCTGTACGGTCTGACCGCGCCACCACGGGCACACTTCATGCAGAACACGTTTGTTCTCTTCGCTCACCGCAAAACCTGCGCCGGGACGATCCGCCAGATCATCAATCTCTTTTTCGATCCACGACACGGTATATTCCGGGAAGATCGGCGCGGCACGAACTTCGCTTGCCTGGTTGCCGATGATCAGCTCATCGTGCTTGATCCAGATAGTGCGATTTGCCAGGTGATGCGCAAGCGCCAGTGCGCGACGAACCGGGATCGGCTTATCGAGATGTTGTTGATACATCTCGGTATAGTGCTGTGCACGTTCGGTACAGACCGGCGGTTTCACAATATGCACCAGCGCATTTTTGTGCGCTTTAATGCGGTCGCTGAGCGTGTCCAGTTTCAGTGTTGTCATGATTGTTATCCTCGTAAAGTCGCGGTTAACCCTTTCTGGCAGGCATACTGCTGGGCAAAGTCGAGCAGTTCTGGCGCATCAAGCGGTTTTTCCGGGGCGTCATAGGGCAGATTAAGTAAGTGATATTTGTTGATGCCCAGCGTGTGGTAGGGCAGGAAATGAATTTCGTTAACGTGCAGCTCGTCGGCGGCAAAATCAGTAATGGCTTTCACTGCGGCTTCATCGGCATTAAAGCCCTGAATCAGCGGCACGCGAATAATGATTTTTTTGCCCGCCGCCGAGAGTTTTTTCAGGTTATCCAGTACTCTGGCGGCGTTACCGTCAGTCCACTGTTTGAACGGCGTGTCGGCAACGTGTTTTAAATCGGCGAGAAACAGATCGATATAAGGCAAAGAAGGGGCGATATATTTCCACGGCACATGCAGACAGGTTTCTACTGCAGTATGAATACCGGCCTCGTGGCTGGCTTGCAGTAGCTCCGTCGCCATTTCCGGCTGCATAAAGGGTTCACCGCCAGAAAGCGTTAAGCCGCCGCCGCTGCGATCGTAAAACGGTTTATCGCGCAGGACAGTCGCCATGATCTCTTCAACGCTTTTCACTTCACCACACACGGTTAATGCCTGGGTTGGGCAGCAGTCGTTTAATGCTGTCAGATGTTCAGGCGTTAACTTTTCCCGATGGATAAGCAAACCATTCAGCGCGCGTTCAATCACCCCTGGAGCGGCCTTAGCGCACAGTTCGCAGCCTTCCAGGCACAGACGCGCGTCATACAGCAGATCCTGCGTGCGGGCGCGGCTTTCCGGGTTCTGACACCAGCGGCAGCCCAGTGAGCAACCCTTAAGAAAAACGACCGTTCGGATGCCGGGACCGTCGTGGGTCGAATAGCGCTGAATATTGAAAATCATAGATGCCTCTCTGTTTCGTTCAAACATTAGAATGCTTTCGAATGAAAGTTAATTTGATGTAAGTCAACTGTTCGGAGAGTTTTCTCGTGATAGTCTGCATTCAGACAAAAAGTAGATTTAGAGGATGAGTATGGAACTGTATCTCGATACTTCAGACGTTGTTGCGGTGAAGGCGCTGGCGCGTGTTTTTCCGTTGGCAGGTGTGACCACTAACCCAAGCATTATCGCCGCAGGTAAAAAACCATTGGACGTTGTGCTTCCGGAACTTCAAGAAGCGTTGGGCGGTCAGGGGCGTTTGTTTGCCCAGGTCATGGCTACCACTGCCGAAGGGATGGTGAATGATGCGCGTAAACTGCGTTCTATTATTGCGGATATCGTGGTTAAAGTACCGGTGACCGCCGAGGGGCTGGCTGCTATTAAAATGTTAAAAGCAGAAGGTATTCCGACGCTGGGTACGGCAGTGTATGGTGCGGCGCAAGGGCTGCTGTCGGCGCTGGCGGGTGCGGAATATGTTGCGCCTTACGTCAACCGAATTGATGCCCAGGGCGGTAGCGGTATTCAGACTGTGACCGATTTGCACCAGTTATTGAAAATGCACGCGCCACAGGCGAAAGTGCTGGCAGCCAGTTTCAAAACCCCGCGTCAGGCGCTGGACTGCTTACTGGCAGGATGTGAATCAATCACGCTGCCGCTGGATGTCGCGCAACAGATGATCAGCTATCCGGCAGTTGATGCCGCCGTAGCGAAGTTTGAGCAGGACTGGCAGGGAGCTTTTGGCAGAGCGTCGATTTAATGGGGCGGTTGTCATCCTCATAAATTGTTGGTGTGCACCGATGCCCGAACCGTTGGTCGGATAAGGCGTTTACGCCGCATCCGACACCTGGAGCACAATGCCGGATGTAACACCTGGGGCGACAATTACTGCCCACACACCTCACACCCCGGATTACGCATCAGTTTCATTTCACGGAACTGACAGGTCATCGCATCGTACATGACGATTTTGCCGCTGGCAGGTTTGCCATAACCGGCCAGCAGTTTAATCGCTTCCATTGCCTGCAACGAACCAATTACGCCGATCAACGGTGCCATCACGCCCGCTTCTACACAGGTTAGCGCGTTTTCGCCAAACAACCGGCTAAGGCAGCGATAACACGGCTCACCGTCCTGCCAGGTAAAGACGGTGATCTGCCCCTCCATGCGAATTGCCGCGCCGGAAACCAGTGGCACCTTTGCGGCAAAACAGCCTGCATTAAGTTGATTACGTACCGCAACGTTATCCGTACAGTCGAGCACCAGATCGTGTTTCGCGATCAGCGCAGCCAGTTCAGCATCATCAAGCAACGCATTTACCGGCGTAATCGCGATATGGGGATTGATCCGCGCCAGGGCATCACGGGCGGATTCAACTTTCGGTTGCCCAACCGTGGCATCGCTATGTAGCGTCTGGCGTTGCAGATTCGAGAGCGAAACCGTGTCGAAGTCGAGCAGCGTCAGGTTGCCGACGCCGGCGCTCGCCAGATATTGCGAGGCCGCACAGCCGAGGCCGCCCAGGCCAACGACCAGCACGCGAGAATCTTTCAATGCTTCCTGGCCGTCAAAATCAAAACCGCGCAGAATTATTTGCCGGTTGTAGCGCAGCATCTCCTGATCGCTGAGTTCTGCCATTACAGGCCTCCGAACAACGCGTTAAATGGCTCAACTTCCACCCATTCGCCTGCTTCAACATTGCCGCGATCGCGCTCCAGCACGATAAAGCAGTTGCCGAGACTAAATGAACTAAAAATATGCGAGCCCTGATGCCCTGTAGTGGTGACTTCAAGTTCGCCGTCGGCGTTGCGTTGCAGCACGCCGCGCTGGAAATCAAGGCGTCCCGGGGATTTCTTCAGACGCGATGCCGTGCGGACGCGCTGGCGGGCGGGCAGGCCACTGGCGGTGTTGCCGCTTAATTTGGCCAGCAAAGGTTGTACTAATTGATAGAAGGTCAGCGTCGCGGAAACCGGATTTCCCGGCAGGCCGCAGAACCAGCTATTAGACAGTTTACCGAATGCGAACGGTTTGCCCGGTTTAATCGCCAGTTTCCAGAAAGCAATCTCGCCGAGTTCATCGAGAATATTTTTCGTGTAATCCGCTTCACCCACCGAAACACCGCCGGAACTGATCACCACATCCGCCTGACTGTCGGCTTCAATAAATGCGGCGCGCAGGGCATGTGGGTCGTCGCGAATGATCCCTAAGTTGATTACCTCGCAACCCAGCTGTTCTAACATCAAATGCACCGCAAGGCGGTTGGTATCATAAATTTGCCCGTCTCCCAGCGGCTGACCGGGTAACTGTAACTCATCGCCTGTGGAAAATAGCGCTACACGCACTTTACGAATCACCGGAACTTCGGCAATCCCCAGCGAAGCAATCACGGGCAGTTCAGCGGTAGTCAGGCGAGTGCCCGCCGGGAAAACAACTGCGCCCGCAGAGATATCTTCACCGCGCCGACGAATATTTTGCCCGCTACGCACTTCAGCCGTAAAACACACGCCATTGTCTGTTTGTTCAGTCTGTTCCTGCATTACCACTGCTTCGCAGCCGTTCGGTACTGGCGCGCCAGTCATAATACGGATGCAAGTGCCAGCGGGCCACTCGCCATGATATGGCTGACCGGCAAAGGATTTACCGGCAACGGGCAGCGGTTGCCCGGAGGCAATATCGGCTAAACGTACCGCGTAGCCATCCATTGCAGAGTTATCAAACCCCGGGACATCCAGCGGCGAAACGACATCGCTCGCCAGAATACGACCAAAACACTGTACCAGCGGCAGCGTTTCCTGGGCAGTCAGTGGGGTAATGCGAGAAAGCATCTCATTAAGCGCGGTGTCGAGCGACATCAATCCGGTGGTAAATTCCATGAAAACACTCCTGCGGAGGCAAAATCGAATTTGTCTATTATGTCAGAAAAACGTCACAGACTGTATGCCACCTCGGTCGTAGCGTGGGTTCCTGCCTTTACATGCCATATGCGTCTTTCTATATTCAAAAATTGAATGAGTAATTCATAAAAATTCTGATATTTATAGCAAACGCAGCTAGCCACCCTTAATGGATGAATACTATGGGCAAAGCAGTTATTGCAATTCACGGCGGCGCAGGTGCAATTAGCCGCGCGCAGATGAGTTTGCAACAGGAATTACGCTACATTGAGGCGCTGTCTGCCATTGTTGAAACCGGGCAGCAAATGCTCGAAGCGGGCGAAAGCGCGCTGGATGTGGTGACGGAAGCGGTGCGTTTGCTGGAAGAGTGCCCACTGTTTAACGCCGGAATTGGCGCCGTTTTTACGCGTGATGAAACTCACGAGCTGGATGCCTGTGTGATGGATGGCAACACCCTGAAAGCGGGTGCGGTGGCGGGCGTCAACCATCTGCGCAATCCTGTTCTTGCTGCCCGTCTGGTGATGGAACAAAGCCCGCATGTGATGATGATTGGCGAAGGGGCGGAAAACTTTGCTTTTGCTCATGGCATGGAGCGCGTCTCGCCGGAAATTTTCTCCACCCCTTTACGTTATGAACAGCTGCTGGCGGCGCGTGAGGGAGGGGAAACTGTCCTCGACCATAGCGGCGCTCCGCTGGATGAAAAACAGAAAATGGGCACGGTGGGGGCCGTAGCGTTGGATTTACACGGCAATCTGGCGGCAGCCACGTCCACGGGCGGAATGACCAATAAATTACCCGGACGAGTGGGCGACAGTCCTTTAGTGGGGGCCGGATGCTACGCTAACAACGCCAGCGTGGCGGTTTCTTGTACCGGTACGGGCGAAATCTTTATTCGTACACTGGCGGCGTATGACATCGCCGCGTTGATGGATTACGGTGGTTTGAGCCTCGCGGAAGCCTGCGAGCGGGTGGTGATGGAAAAACTCCCCGCGCTGGGCGGCAGCGGCGGCTTAATCGCTGTCGATCATGAAGGAAACGTCGCACTATCGTTTAACACCGAAGGAATGTATCGCGCCTGGGGTTACGCAGGCGATACACCAACTACCGGTATCTACCGCGAAAAAGGGGACACCGTTGCCACACAGTGATGAACTTGATGCCGGTGATGTACTGGCGGTCGATAATCTCAATATTTCCTTTATGCAAGACCAGCAGAAAATGGCTGTGGTGCGCAATCTCTCTTTTAGCTTGCGACGCGGTGAAACGCTGGCGATTGTTGGTGAATCCGGTTCCGGTAAGTCAGTTACTGCGCTGGCGTTGATGCGTCTGTTGGAACAGGCGGGCGGTTTAGTGCAGTGCGATAAAATGCTGTTGCGGCGGCGCAATCATGAAGTGATTGAGCTTAACGAGCAGAATGCCAGGCAAATGCAGCATGTGCGTGGCGCGGATATCGCGATGATTTTTCAGGAGCCGATGACCTCGTTGAATCCGGTATTTACTGTTGGCGAACAGATTGCCGAGTCAATCCGTCTGCATCAGAACGTAGGTCATGAAGGGGCGATGGCTGAGGCTAAGCGGATGTTGGATCAAGTTCGCATCCCGGAAGCACAAACTATTCTTTCGCGTTATCCGCATCAACTCTCCGGCGGGATGCGCCAGCGAGTCATGATTGCAATGGCGCTGTCATGCCATCCGGCGGTACTGATCGCCGATGAACCGACCACCGCGTTGGATGTCACCATTCAGGCACAGATCCTGCAATTAATCAAAGTGTTGCAAAAAGAGATGGCGATGGGCGTCATCTTTATCACTCACGACATGGGCGTGGTGGCGGAGATTGCCGATCGGGTACTTGTGATGTATCAGGGCGAGGCGGTTGAAACGGGCAGTGTCGAACAGATTTTTCATGCACCGCAACATCCCTACACCCGTTCGCTGCTGGCTGCGGTTCCGCAACTTGGCGCGATGAAAGGGCTGGATTATCCCCGACATTTTCCGTTGATATCACTTGAACATCCGGCTAAACAGGAATGCTCCATTGAGCAGAGAACAGTAGTCGATGGCGAACCGGTTTTACAGGTGCGTAATCTGGTCACCCGTTTTCCTTTACGTAGCGGTTTGTTGAATCGTGTAACACGGGAAGTGCATGCGGTTGAGAAGGTCAGTTTTGATCTCTGGTCAGGCGAAACGTTGTCGTTGGTGGGGGAGTCTGGCAGCGGTAAATCTACAACCGGGCGGGCGTTGTTGCGCCTGGTTGAATCGCAGGGCGGCGAAATTATCTTCAACGGTCAGCGAATCGATACCCTTTCTCCCGGCAAACTTCAGGCATTGCGCCGCGACATCCAGTTCATTTTTCAGGATCCTTACGCTTCGCTGGATCCACGCCAGACCATCGGGGATTCGATTATCGAACCGCTGCGTGTTCACGGTTTATTGCAGGGTAAAGAAGCCGCTACACGCGTTGCGTGGTTGCTTGATCGCGTTGGCCTGTTACCTGAACATGCGTGGCGTTATCCGCATGAGTTTTCCGGCGGCCAGCGTCAGCGTATCTGTATTGCCCGCGCGCTGGCATTGAATCCTAAAGTGATCATTGCCGATGAGGCTGTGTCGGCGCTGGACGTTTCTATTCGTGGGCAGATTATCAACTTGTTGCTCGATCTCCAGCGTGATTTTGGCATCGCATATCTGTTTATCTCCCACGATATGGCGGTTGTGGAGCGTATCAGCCATCGTGTAGCGGTGATGTATCTCGGGCAAATCGTCGAGATTGGCCCACGTCGCGCGGTCTTTGAAAATCCGCAACATCCTTATACGCGTAAATTACTGGCGGCAGTACCGGTCGCTGAACCATCCCGACTGCGACCGCAGCGCGTGCTGCTATCGGACGATCTTCCCAGCAATATTTATCGGCGTGGTGAAGAGGTTACCGCCGTCTCGTTGCAATGCGTCGGGCCAGGGCATTACGTCGCACAACCACAATCAGAGTACGCATTTTTACGTAGATAACATTCAGGCGGAGAAGAAAATGGCAAGAGCTGTACACCGTAGTGGGTTAGTGGCGCTGGGCATAGCCACAGCGTTGATGGCATCTTGTGCATTCGCTGCCAAAGATGTGGTTGTAGCAGTGGGATCGAACTTCACTACGCTCGATCCGTATGACGCGAATGACACGTTGTCGCAGGCAGTGGCGAAATCTTTTTATCAAGGACTGTTCGGCCTGGATAAAGAGATGAAACTGAAAAACGTGCTGGCGGAGAGTTATACCGTCTCCGATGACGGCCTCACTTACACCGTAAAATTGCGCGAAGGGGTTAAGTTCCAGGACGGCACTGACTTCAACGCGGCGGCGGTGAAAGCGAACCTGGATCGGGCCAGCGATCCGGCAAATCATCTAAAACGCTATAACCTGTACAAAAATATTGCCAAAACTGAAGCGGTCGATCCGACCACGGTGAAGATTACGCTAAAGCAACCGTTCTCCGCGTTTATTAACATCCTCGCTCACCCGGCGACAGCGATGATTTCACCTGTGGCGCTGGAAAAATATGGCAAGGAGATCGGTTTTCATCCGGTCGGAACCGGACCGTATCAACTGGATACCTGGAATCAGACCGATTTTGTGAAGGTGAAGAAATTCGCTGGTTACTGGCAGACGGGGCTGCCCAAACTGGACAGCATTACCTGGCGTCCGGTGGCGGATAACAACACCCGCGCGGCAATGCTGCAAACCGGTGAAGCGCAGTTTGCTTTCCCCATCCCTTATGAACAAGCAGCACTACTGGAAAAGAACAAAAATATCGAGTTGATGGCCAGCCCGTCGATTATGCAGCGGTATATCAGCATGAACGTGACGCAGAAACCATTCGATAACCCAAAAGTGCGTGAGGCGCTGAATTATGCCATTAACCGTCAGGCGCTGGTGAAAGTGGCCTTCGCGGGCTATGCAGTTCCTGCCACTGGTGTGGTGCCACCGAGTATTGCCTACGCGCAAAGTTATCAACCATGGCCTTACGACCCGGCGAAAGCGCGCGAACTATTGAAAGAGGCGGGATATCCCAACGGTTTCAGTACCACATTGTGGTCATCACATAATCACAGTACCGCGCAGAAAGTGCTGCAATTTACCCAGCAACAGCTAGCGCAGGTGGGGATTAAAGCCCAGGTAACGGCGATGGATGCCGGACAGCGAGCGGCAGAAGTTGAAGGTAAAGGGCAGAAAGAGAGCGGCGTGCGAATGTTCTACACCGGCTGGTCAGCCTCGACCGGTGAAGCTGACTGGGCGCTATCGCCGCTGTTTGCCTCGCAGAACTGGCCGCCGACGCTGTTCAATACTGCGTTTTACAGCAATAAACAGGTGGATGACGATCTCGCCAACGCACTGAAAACCAACGATCCAGCGGAAAAAGCCCGTTTGTATAAGGCGGCGCAGGATATCATCTGGCAAGAGTCGCCGTGGATCCCACTGGTGGTTGAGAAACTGGTGTCGGCGCACAGTAAGAAGCTAACCGGTTTTTGGATCATGCCAGACACAGGCTTTAGCTTTGAAGATGCGGATTTGCAATAAGCAACGCAGGGAGTTGAATGCTTAATTACGTTATAAAACGCTTACTGGGATTGATTCCGACACTGTTTATCGTCTCGGTGCTGGTGTTTTTATTTATCCATATGCTGCCTGGCGATCCGGCGCGATTGATTGCCGGACCCGAAGCGGATGTGCAGGTCATTGAACTGGTGCGTCAGCAACTGGGGCTGGATCAGCCGTTGTATCTCCAGTTCTGGCACTACATCACCAACGCCATACAGGGAGATTTTGGCCTGTCGATGGTATCGCGTCGTCCGGTTGCTGATGAAATTGCCAGCCGCTTCATGCCCACGCTGTGGCTGACCATAACCAGTATGGTCTGGGCGGTGCTGTTCGGCATGTCGGCCGGGATTATTGCCGCCGTCTGGCGTAATCGTTGGCCGGATCGATTGAGCATGACCATCGCAGTGTCGGGGATCTCTTTCCCGGCATTTGCTTTGGGGATGCTTTTGATTCAGGTTTTCTCCGTTGAACTGGGCTGGTTGCCTACCGTAGGTGCAGACAGTTGGCAGCACTATATTTTACCCTCCCTCACGCTTGGTGCGGCAGTGGCAGCCGTGATGGCGCGTTTTACCCGCGCCTCGTTTGTCGATGTCTTAAGCGAAGATTATATGCGTACCGCGAGGGCGAAAGGGGTGAGCGAAACCTGGGTCATTCTCAAACACGGGCTACGCAACGCGATGATCCCGGTAGTCACTATGATGGGCTTACAATTTGGCTTTTTGCTTGGTGGTTCCATTGTGGTGGAGAAAGTCTTCAACTGGCCTGGACTTGGGCGTTTACTCGTTGACTCTGTAGAAATGCGCGATTACCCGGTAATTCAGGCGGAAATTCTGCTCTTCTCGCTGGAGTTTATTCTTATCAACTTAGTGGTAGATGTGCTTTACGCTGCCATTAACCCGGCTATCAGGTACAAGTAAGGATGCGACTATTTAACTGGCGTCGTCAGGCAGTGTTAAACGCCATGCCACTGGTCAAACCTGACCAGGTACGTACACCGTGGCATGAGTTCTGGCGACGTTTTCGCCGTCAGCATATGGCGATGACCGCCGCATTGTTCGTCATTTTGTTGATTGTGGTGGCAATTTTTGCCCGCTGGATCGCTCCCTATGATGCCGAAAATTATTTCGATTATGACAATCTGAATAACGGGCCTTCTTTTCAACACTGGTTTGGTGTCGACTCGCTGGGGCGTGATATTTTCAGCCGTGTCCTTGTTGGCGCGCAAATCTCGCTGGCGGCGGGTGTGTTTGCTGTCTTTATTGGTGCAGCGATCGGTACGCTATTGGGCTTATTGGCGGGGTATTACGAAGGCTGGTGGGATCGGTTAATTATGCGTATTTGCGATGTGCTGTTTGCTTTCCCTGGCATATTACTGGCGATTGCTGTCGTTGCGGTGTTAGGAAGCGGCATTGCTAACGTGATTATCGCCGTCGCTATTTTTTCCATTCCCGCGTTTGCCCGACTGGTGCGTGGCAACACACTGGTGTTGAAGCAGCAAACGTTTATTGAGTCAGCACGCAGTATTGGTGCCAGCGATATGACCATTTTGTTGCGTCATATCTTGCCCGGGACTGTCTCTTCCATTGTCGTCTTTTTCACTATGCGTATTGGCACGTCGATCATCTCTGCCGCCAGCCTGTCGTTTCTCGGCCTCGGCGCGCAGCCGCCGACACCAGAATGGGGGGCTATGCTCAATGAGGCGCGAGCGGATATGGTTATCGCGCCGCATGTCGCTGTTTTTCCTGCCCTGGCTATTTTTCTGACCGTACTGGCGTTCAATTTGCTGGGCGACGGTTTACGCGATGCGCTGGACCCCAAAATTAAAGGATAATTATGCTTTAATTTTGCTTAAATATTGCTTAAAAGGGTAATCACCTCACAGGAAATTATTGCCTTAAGCAAATGTTGTAACTTTCTGCTAATTTTGTAGAATCGAGTAAATTGGTTAAAAAGCCGCTGCTGAGGACTATTTAAGCAGTTGCGCAGCGTTCTGATAGTTATTTTGTAAAATGTATTAACATGCTGAGTTTATACGAAAAGATAAAGATAAGGCTGATAATTTTATTTTTAATGGCAGCGTTGTCATTTATTGGCTTTTTTTTCATCATTAACTATCAACTGGTATCGGAACGCGCGGTAAAACGAGCCGATAGCCGCTTTGAACTTATTCAGAAAAATATTGACTATTTTTTTAAAGATATTGAACGTTCAGCCCTGACGATAAAGGATTCGCTGTATTTATTAAAAAACACTGAGGAGATAAAACGGGCCGTGATGCTGAAAATGGAAATGATGCCATTTTTAGACTCGGTAGGACTGATCCTGGATGATAATAAATATTATCTCTTTTCACGCCGAGCGAATGATACAATCGCTGCTTATCATCAAGAAAAGGTCAACGGACCTCTTATCGATGACGCGGGGCGTGTTATTTTTTCTGATTTTAGCCCGTCGCAACGACCGTGGGCGGTGGTTTCGGATGACTCTAACAATAGCTGGAATCCAGCATATAATTGCTTTGATCGTCCGGGCAAAAAATGTATCTCTTTTACGCTACACATCAACGGCAAAGATCGTGATTTACTGGCGGTGGATAAAATTCATGTCGATTTAAATTGGCGATACCTGAACGAATATCTTGACCAAATCACCACCAATGATGAAATTCTTTTTCTGAAACAAGGTAATGAGATTATAGCCAAGAACCAACTCGCTCGTGAAAAACTGATTATTTATAACAGCGAAGGTAATTATAATATTATTGATTCTGCCGATACTGAGTATATCGAAAAAACATCAACAGTGCCAAACGACGCATTATTCGAGAGCTATTTTTATTATCCCGCAGGCAATTTATTGAACGCTTCAGATAAACTTTTTTATCTGCCGTTTGTTTTTATTATTATCGTATTGCTGGTGCTTTATTTAATGACCACTCGTGTATTCCGTCGACAATTTTCTGAAATGACGGAACTGGTTAACACATTGGAGTTTTTACCCGACGCTACGGATCAAATGCAGGCCCTAAAAATTCGTGAAGGCGATGCGAAAGAGATTATCAGAATAAAAAATTCGATCGCAGAAATGAAAGATGCCGAAATTGAACGTTCGAATAAATTGCTCTCACTGATCTCCTACGATCAGGAAAGCGGGTTTATCAAAAATATGGCGATTATTGAGTCAAACAATAATTCGTATCTGGCCGTTGGGATCATTAAGCTGTGTGGGCTGGAAGCCGTTGAAGCCGTATTTGGCCTCGAAGAACGCAATAAAATCGTCAGAAAATTGTGTCAGAAAATTGCCGAGAAATATGCGCATTGCTGCGATATCGTGACATTCAGTGCCGATCTCTATTTTATATTATGTAGGGAAAATGTTCAGACATTTACCCGTAAAATAGCAATGATAAATGATTTCGATAGCAGCTTTGGTTATCGCAATCTGCGCATACACAAATCTGCCATTTGTGAATCTTTGAAGGGGGAGAACGCCTGGAGCTATGCGGAAAAACTGAAACTGGCGATTTCCAGTATCCGTGACCATATGTTCTCTGAGTTTATTTTCTGTGATGACGCGAAACTCAATGAAATAGAAGAGAACATCTGGATTGCGCGTAATATCCGCCATGCAATGGAAACAGGCGAGCTATTTCTGGTCTATCAACCGATTGTTGATATTAACACCCGTGCCATTCTTGGTGCAGAGGCGTTATGCCGTTGGGTATCTGCGGAGCGGGGAACGATTTCACCGCTGAAGTTCATTAGCATTGCCGAAGATATCGGCTTTATCAATGAATTAGGCTATCGAATTATTAAAATGGCAATGGGTGAATTCAGGCATTTTAGCCAGCGTGCGTCACTGAAGGATGACTTCTTACTGCATATTAATGTTTCGCCCTGGCAACTAAACGAACCACACTTTCATGAGCGTTTTACCACGCTCATGAAAGAAAATGGCCTGAAAGCGAACTGCCTCTGCGTTGAGATTACGGAAACCGTGATCGAGCGAATTAATGAACATTTTTATCTCAATATTAAACAACTGCGCAAACAAGGGGTACGGGTATCGATTGATGATTTTGGCACCGGGCTGTCTAACCTGAAACGTTTTTATGAAATTAATCCTGACAGTATTAAAGTGGACTCGCAATTTACCGGCGATATTTTCGGTACTGCGGGAAAAATTGTTCGCATTATCTTCGACCTGGCACGCTATAACCGGATCCCGGTGATTGCAGAAGGCGTGGAGAGCGAAGACGTTGCACGTGAATTAATCAAATTAGGATGTGTTCAGGCTCAGGGGTATCTGTACCAGAAACCTATGCCATTCTCCGCCTGGGATAAAAGTGGAAAATTAGTAAAAGAGTAAATTACGTATGTCCAGAATCAATAAATTCGTACTTACAGTCAGTTTGCTGATTTTTATCATGATTTCAGCAGTTGCCTGCGGGATCTACACTCAAATGGTAAAGGAAAGGGTGTATAGCCTGAAACAGTCGGTTATTGATACTGCTTTTGCGGTGGCAAATATTGCTGAGTATCGGCGTAGTGTGGCAATTGATCTCATCAAGACGTTAAATCCAACGGAGGAGCAGTTGTTGGTTGGCTTGCGTACAGCTTACACCGACTCGATTTCACCTTCTTATTTGTACGATGTCGGTCCTTATCTGATTTCCAGTGACGAATGTATTCAGGTAAAGGAGTTCGAGAAAAATTATTGTGCAGATATTATGCAGGTTATTAAGTATCGGCATGTTAAAAATACAGGGTTTATCTCTATTGACGGTAAAACCTTCGCCTATTACCTCTACCCGGTGACTCACGATCGCAGCCTGATATTTTTGCTTGGCCTGGAGCGTTTCTCTTTACTATCAAAGTCGCTGGCGATGGATAGCGAGAATCTGATGTTCTCCCTGTTCAAGAACGGCAAACCCGTGACCGGTGATGAATATAACGCCAAAAACGCCATTTTCACCGTTTCGGAAGCAATGGAGCACTTTGCTTATTTACCAACGGGATTGTATGTATTTGCTTATAAAAAAGACGTTTATTTGCAGGTCTGTACGCTGATTATTTTCTTTGCCGCATTTGTGGCAGTGATATCGGGTGCCAGTTGCCTCTATCTGGTGCGCAGAGTGATCAATCGTGGCATTTTAGAGAAAGAAGCCATTATCAATAACCATTTTGAACGCGTACTGGATAGTGGGCTTTTCTTCTCGGCTGCTGATGTCAAAAAACTCTACAGTATGTATAACTCAGCGTTCCTTGACGATCTGACCAAAGCGATGGGCAGAAAATCCTTTGACGAAGATTTAAAAGCCCTGCCAGAAAAAGGCGGTTATTTGTGTCTGTTTGACGTCGATAAATTCAAAAATATTAACGACACCTTTGGTCATTTGCTGGGCGATGAAGTGTTGATTAAGGTTGTGAAAATCCTTAAATCACAAATTCCGGTGGATAAGGGTAAAGTCTACCGTTTTGGCGGCGACGAATTTGCGGTGATTTATACTGGCGGAACACTGGAAGAGTTGCTATCGATTCTAAAAGAAATCGTCCATTTCCAGGTAGGGAGCATTAATTTAAGCACCAGTATCGGCGTAGCACATTCAAATGAATGTACCACCGTTGAACGGTTGAAAATGCTGGCGGATGAGCGGCTGTATAAGAGTAAGAAAAACGGCAGGGCGCAGATTAGCTGGCAATAATGTGTATTAGCAGGCCGGGCAAATGATTTTGCCCGGCCTGAATTAATTAAACCCGACTACCCCACAAATCGTACTCATCGGCGTGCTCGACTTTCACACGCAGGATATCGCCTGGCTTAACGTTGGTTTCACCGTTGAGATAGACCGCGCCGTCGATTTCCGGTGCATCAGCCATACTACGTCCAATCGCGCCTTCTTCATCCACTTCGTCGATGATCACCAGGATTTCACGGCCTACTTTCTCTTGCAGACGTTCGGCGGAAATCTGCTGTTGCAGTTGCATGAAACGGTTCCAGCGTTCTTCTTTCACTTCTTCCGGAACCTGATCCGGCAGAGCATTGGCGTCAGCGCCTTCAACCGGGCTGTATTTAAAGCAGCCAACGCGATCCAGACGTGCTTCTTTCAGGAAGTCGAGTAGCATCTGGAAATCTTCTTCCGTCTCGCCAGGGAAGCCGACAATAAAGGTTGAGCGCAGGGTCAGTTCCGGGCAGATTTCACGCCATTTTTTGATGCGTGCCAGTTGGCGGTCCACTGAACCCGGGCGCTTCATCAGTTTGAGAATGCGCGGGCTGGCGTGCTGCAACGGAATGTCCAGATATGGCAGGATTTTGCCTTCAGCCATCAGCGGGATAACGTCATCCACATGCGGATAAGGATAAACATAGTGCAGACGCGTCCAGATCCCCAGTTTCGATAATTGTTCGCACAGGCTGACCATGCTGGTTTTTACCGGCTCGCCGTTATGGAAGCCCGTACGGTGTTTAACATCAACACCATAGGCGGAAGTATCCTGGGAGATCACCAGAATTTCTTTAACGCCCGCATCAACCAGACGTTTCGCTTCGCTTAACACTTCGCCAATCGGGCGGCTCACCAGATCGCCACGCATGGACGGAATAATGCAGAAGGTGCAGCGGTGGTTACAGCCTTCAGAAATCTTCAGATAAGCATAATGACGCGGTGTCAGCTTCACACCCTGTTCCGGCACCAGGCTCAGGAACGGATTGTGTTTCGGTTTTGGCACGTAGTGATGAACGTGCTCCAGAACCTGCTCGTAGCTATGAGGCCCGGTGATTTCCAGTACTTTCGGGTGGACTTCGCGGATTTGGTCTTCTTTTGCCCCCAGACAACCGGTCACAATCACCTTGCCGTTTTCATTCAACGCTTCGCCAATGGCTTCCAGAGACTCTTGCACCGCGCTGTCAATAAAGCCGCAGGTGTTAACGATCACCATATCTGCGTCGTCATAGCTCGGTACTACGTCATAACCTTCAGTACGCAGTTCAGTCAGAATGCGCTCTGAGTCGACGAGGTTTTTCGGACAGCCGAGGGAAACAAAGCCGATTTTCGGCTGGGGAGTTACTTTGCTCATAGCTTAAAAAATATTCAGTTACAGGAAAGGTCAGGGCAGGGATTCTACAGAGTTCTGGATAAAATTTGTATAGCAATTTGGTTAACCGGTGAGGAAAGCGCCCCAAATAGAGGGGCGCAAATGATGGTCATGCTACTGAGTTTTCAGTTAGTACTCCCGCAGGCCGGTTGCTGGAATTATCTCGCAACGTAAAGACTGAAATAAGAGTAAAGAAACCGGCAATAGCTCCCAGGATTAAATAGGTTTCAGCAAAGCCTATAGTGTCATACAGATATCCTGCAATAGGTGAATAGATTGCCGTGGCGATGGATGCCACAAAAAGCACCAGCAGGTAGACTGTCGAAGAGAGTTTATGATCAAAGTTAGCCGCGATAAATTTAAAAACAGACACCAGGATCAAGGGTTTTTCGATGGCGTGCATCATTTTAACGGCCGCTATCCAAACCGGTCCCAGTTGGATAGCAGAACCGGCAATACGTAACGACATAATGGTTCCGGCAATGACTAATGCCCATTTTGCACCAGTACGGTTAACAAACCACGGCATCAGACAGAGAAATAACGTTTCTCCACAGACCTGGACAGAAGCCAGAATCCCGTACCAGCGATTGCCTTCTTCTGGCGTCGGAAATTGCAGCGAAAAATATTGTGCGAACTGTTGATCGTAGGTGTCATAAATTTGCGTTACGAACAGTGTGAACATTAATAAAAACCAGAATTGACTATTTTTCGCCAGTTCAAGCGCATGGATAGCTTTCAGCGAATTGGTTTTTTCAATTTCCTCATCGGTAAGTTCGATTTTGGTAAACATAAAACAGATTGCGGCGACAACGATGGCGCAACTTGCCAGCCAGAAAGAGAGATTAGGGCTGGTATCGATGTATTTACCAACAATCCACGCGGCGGCGGCCCATCCCAGAGATCCCCACATTCTTACGCGACCATATTCAAAATTATAACGACGCGAAACTTTATCTATCCAGGAATCCAGAACGCCACAGCCAGAATTAAAAATGATCCCCAGGTAAACGCCACCCAAAACAGCGCCCAGCCAGAAGTTATGAACCAGAAGCGGGGCATATACATAAATAAAGAATGGACCTACAGGAAGTAATAATGCGACGAGGATCCAGATGAGTTGTTTCTTAAGACCAAATTTATCGGAGATGAAACCGAAGAACGGCTGCATTAATAACGCAATGAAAGCATTAACAGAATAAAGCAAGCCTGTGCGTGTGGCGGTAATTTCCAGATGTTGTGTCGTCCATATGACAAAAAATGCCATCGTTGCCGACCAGGCAAAGAGGTATAGAAAATCGAAAATACTGAGCAAAATATAATTACGTTTACCGGGCAATAACATAGCCATATCCTCAATCACTGGCGTTGGGTCATTTACCGTTGGCACAGGCATCAGCTGTGCTTACTGGTTATTGTTCTGGTATGCATCTCCGGAAATGTCATACGTTAACAATTTCATTTTTACTCTGACCCTGACCACGATGATTAGGCAATGTGTTAAACGAATGTTTGAGATTTAGATCACAATTATTACTGATAATAAAAAAGATTTAGCGAAACAGATCACTAAATCTTTTTTGTGAGAACGTATTACTTTTATGCTTTTCGTGTTAGCTCATCTGCCAGTGTGCGAAGGTGTTCGGCAATATTCATAAGATCAGCCTGTGGTGAGTGCAGAGGGCCTGCAGAGTTCCGCACGATCAGGCGACTGGGAAGGATGGTTGAGGGACGTAACATTGGTTGTACATCGTTCGGCTGTAAAATTTGTTGAATAGCAATTTTGCCTTGTAAATCAAAGTCGATTGCAACGGTCGTCAGTGCAGGTTCGAAAAATGCGCTTTCATAGGTGTCGTCATAGCCAATGACAGAAATGTCTTGTGGGATTTTGCGTTTGTGTTGATGTAAGGCGCTTAACGCCCCCAACGCCATCTGGTCATTCGCAATCAGAAGAGCTGTTGTCTGCGGAGTTTCACGTAGCATATGTAATGTTGCGAGATAGCCGCTTTGAGCATCCCAATTACCGTAATGTATGGCCAGTGGCGTCAGCTGGAGTGAGGAGAGGGTATCGCGCCAGGTATTGAGGCGTAACCGCGCGGGTACTGAATTTTCAGGGCCAGAGATTAAGCAAAATTGACGATGTCCCAAATCGTAAAGGTATTTCACGCTGGCACGTGCGCCTTCTGCGGGATTGAATGTGACATTAAATACCGGGCTATAAGGATCTACGTCGAGGAAGAGACACAATACATCGCTGTTTTCCGCAACCAGAGTTTCAGCCGATACCGTTTCCAGCGGTGCATTGATGATAATCTTTGTTACCCGTTGCGCTTTTAAATCATTAATCGCAGCCTGAATATTTTTAATATCAACATCATCAATCATGGATATCAGCACCTGATATCCTTGTTCTCCAGCATATTTTTTCACCGACGCTGCAATTTGCGAAGGGGCGTGTAGAGCGAGTGAGATTGTGACCAGTCCCACCGTTTTGTTCTCTTTCCCTACCAGCTGTTGAGCTACGCGATTAGGAACGTACTTAAGTTCGGCAATGGCTTGTTCAATTTTTTGACGTGTTTTGGCGGACACGTTTGCTGAGTTATTAAGAACCCGCGACACAGTCTGATAAGAAACATTGGCATGGCGGGCAACATCGGCAAGGGTTGCAGCTTTGGTTTTCATACTCGCCCCGTCTAAAAGATTTGCTCCAGTATACCGTAGTGAATGTCATACGTATCACGCTCACCTGTGTCAACATATGTAAACCGAAGCGTGGACTCTGTTTAAATAGTAAAACGCGTCATCGCTCACATTTTTACCGAACATTTCTTGCATAAAAAAGCGATTAATTACTAGATGATACGAATGTGAACGAATAACATTTTTTGTCTATTTAAAACAATTCAGGAGTCAGCATGGACAAGCATTCACCTATCATCCCCAGAGCTTCATGGTTACTTCATGGTGCTGATTACAATCCGGAACAATGGCTACATGTCCCCGGTATCCTGGAGAAAGATATCGCCATGATGCAACAAGCTGGCTGTAACACCATGTCAGTGGGTATCTTTAGTTGGTCAGTGCTGGAACCAACAGAAGGTGAATATTGCTTTGACTGGCTGGATGAGGTGCTGGATAAACTTCATGCTGGCGGGATCTCTGTTTTCCTCGCAACCCCGAGTGGAGCCAAACCCGCCTGGCTTGCCGCACGTTATCCCGAGGTTCTGAGAGTGAGTGCCTCTCGTGTGAAAATGCTTCATGGTGGTCGCCATAATCACTGTCTCTCTTCGACAGTCTATAAAGAAAAAGTGACGCAAATTAACCGTAAACTGGCGCAGCGATACGCTAATCATCCGGCGGTCCTGGGATGGCATATCAGTAATGAGTATGGCGGCGAGTGTCATTGTAACGGTTGTCAGCAGGCGTTTCGTCGTTGGTTGCAAACTCGTTACACCACGCTTGCGGCGCTTAATCAGGCATGGTGGACTGGCTTCTGGAGTCATACATACAGTGACTGGTCACAAATTGAATCCCCATCATCAGTGGGTGAGATGTCTAATCACGGTCTGAATCTTGACTGGCGGCGTTTTGTCACCTCACAGGTAAAAGCGTTCTATCAAATGGAAATCACGCCATTAAAAGCAGAACGCCCCGAGTTACCTGCAACGACCAATTTTATGTGGTATTTCAATGACTATGACTACTGGTCATTGGCCGAGGTTGTCGATTTTGTAAGCTGGGATAGCTATCCCATGTGGCACAAACAGGAAGATGAACGCGACGTTGCTTGTAAAACAGCGATGTATCACGATCTGATGCGTACCTTGAAAAATAAGCCGTTCATTCTGATGGAATCTACCCCCAGTCAAACAAGCTGGCAGCCAACCAGCAAACTGAAAAAGCCGGGAATGAATATTCTTTCTTCCTTACAGGCTGTCGCTCATGGCGCAGATGGTGTGCATTATTTTCAGTGGCGTAAGAGCCGTGGCGCTGTGGAGAAGTTTCATGGTGCGGTAATTGATCACGTCGGCCATCTGGAGACGCGTACCGGTCGCGAAGTTATACAGCTAGGGCAACGACTGGCACATCTTAAGCAGTTGGTTGGGGCGAAAACGCAAGCAAAAGTTGCCATTATTTTCGACTGGGAAAACCGCTGGGCGGTAAATGATGCTGCCGGACCGCGCAATTGTGGTATCCACTACGAGCAAACAGTAGTGGATCATTACAGGCCTTTCTGGGAGCAGGGTGTGGCGGTCGATATCATCAACGCTGATTGTGATCTTGCGGGTTATCAGTTAGTTATCGCCCCAATGATTTATATGGTTCGTGATGGATTTGCTGACCGTGTGCGAGCCTATGTCGAAGCAGGTGGCAATTTTGTCACCACTTACTGGTCCGGGATTGTCAACGAAACCGATCTATGTCATCTGGGGGGCTTTCCGGGACCGCTGCGTGAGCTGATGGGCGTGTGGGCTGAAGAGATTGATAGCCTCAATGATTACCAGCACAACGAAGTTATCTGCGAGCCAAATGAGTTCGGACTGAGTGGTAAATGGCAGGCAAGGGAATTATGTGCGGTTATTCACGCCGAAGGAGCACAGGTTCTGGCGAGGTATGGTGAGGATTTTTATGCAGGTACGCCTGCGTTAACAGTCAATCACGTTGGACAAGGTCGTGCTTTCTATGTGGCTTCGCGTAATGATGCGTCATTTCATCAAGCGTTTGCGGCTATGTTGATCAACACGCTTCATCTTCCAAAAGCACTTACAACTAAACTTCCAGTTGGTGTTGTTGCAACGCGTCGTACAGATGGTAATCAGGAATGGGTTTTTGTACAAAATTACACTGCACATGTACAAAATGTTGCGCTTTCTGGTTCGTGGCGTGTGGCGGAAACAGGCATGACGTGTTCACAAGAATTAGAACTTATGCCATGGGGATGCGAGGTACTGGAGAGAGAAGTAATGTAAATTTTGTTAATGTAGTGTGAAAAATTGATCTTCGACAGAAAATTGCTCAAAAAATAGACATACTATTTAATTGCAACAAGGCTGGAAAGAGGAGGATCGAATTATGTTCGTTGACAGACAGCGAATCGACCTACTGAACCGGTTGAACGACGCACAAGTTGATCTCGCTACATACGTGCATCTGAGGAAGGCCAAAGGATACATGTCCGTCAGCGAAAGCAATCATCTACGAGATAACTTTTTTAAACTGCATCGCGAGCTGCACGATAAATCGCTGCGGTTGAATCTTCATCTGGATCAGGAAGAGTGGAGTGCTCTTCATCACGCTGAAGAAGCATTAGCGACAGCCGCAGTATGTTTGATGAGTGGGTATCATGATTGCCCAAGTTTTATTACCGTCAACGCCGATAAGCTTGAAAATTGTCTGATGAGCTTAACGCTGAGTATCCAGAGCCTACAGAAGCATGCCATGCTTGAGCAGGCCTGAAAACAAAGGGGGAGAAAGCATCTCCCCCTTCATGTTTAAGTTTTTGTAAAAATGAATTTGTTACGCCTTTGACTGACTACGCTTTAAGTCAGAGTCAACCCGGAGGCGTTATGCATCGACAATCCTTTTTCCTTTTGCCCCTTCTCTGTATTTCCTCCGCTCTCTGGGCGGCTCCTGCAACGGTAAATGTCGATGTGCTGCAAGACAAACTAGACCATCCCTGGTCGCTGGCCTTTTTGCCCGATAATCACGGTATGTTAATCACGCTGCGCGGCGGCGAGTTGCGTCACTGGCAAGAAGGAAAAGGATTATCTGCGCCGCTTTCCGGAGTGCCGGAAGTCTGGTCACACGGGCAGGGCGGCCTGCTGGATGTGGCTTTGGCGCCAGATTTTGCTCAGTCGCGCCGCATCTGGTTAAGCTATTCCGAAGTTGGCGATGATGGCAAAGCCGGGACTGCCGTGGGTTATGGCCGCTTAAGTGATGATCTCTCAAAAGTGACCGACTTCCGCACCGTCTTTCGCCAAATGCCAAAACTGTCTACCGGCAACCATTTTGGCGGTCGACTGGTATTCGACGGTGACGGTTATCTTTTTATTGGTCTGGGTGAAAACAATCAGCGTCCGACGGCGCAGGATCTGGATAAATTACAGGGTAAATTGGTGCGTCTGACCG